>NZ_JAGRRB010000001.1:0-571261 GCF_018223925.1 Klebsiella sp. 10 | reverse complement strand
CCCCATCCCCGCCGCCGTTCTCCAGAATCAGCGCCATCGCCACCTTCGGATGCTGATAAGGGGCAAACAGGGTGTAGAAGATATGGTCGCGCAGACGCACCGGGATCATTTTGGCGTTATAGGTCTGGTTTTGCTTCAGGCTAAAGACCTGCGAGGTCCCGGACTTCGCCGCGATCTGATACGGCGCAGTATGAAACAGCTTATAGCCGGTGCCGTTGGGCTGATTCGCCATCCCATACATGCCGTTGCGCACAATGCCCCAGTACGGCGATTTCGGATCGCCTACCTGCGGCAGGTTCGCCGGCTGCTGATAACGTTCCACATGGTTGCCCTGCTTCATCGAATAGAGCAGATGCGGATCCTGTACTTTACCATTGTTCAGCAGGGTGGTGAGCGCCTTCACCATCTGAATTGGCGTGGCGATCCAGTACCCCTGGCCGATGCCGACCGAGATGGTGTCCCCCTGATACCAGGGCTTTTTATGCACCCGCTGTTTCCACTCCCGGCTGGGCAGCACCCCGGCGTACTCCTCATTAAGGTCGATGCCGGTGGACTGGCCGTAGCCGAACTTGCTCAGCCATTCATGGATCCGGTCAATGCCCATCTCGAAGGCGACCTGATAGAAAAAGGTGTCCGCTGACTCTTCGATGGCTTTAGTCACGTTGAGCATGCCGTGGCCGGTTTTCAGCCAGTCGCGGTAGCGGCGTTGCGTGCCCGGCAGCGTCCACGTCGGCGCCCCGAAGAAGGTGGTGTTCGGGGTGATGACCCCAGCGGAGAGCGCCGACAGCGCCATATAGGGTTTGACCGTCGAAGCCGGAGGATATAGCCCCTGGGTGACGCGGTTGATCAGCGGCCGGTCCGGATTCTCCAGCAGCGATTTATAGGCCTGATAGCCGATACCTTTGACGAACGGATTAGGATCGTAGCTGGGACTGGAGACCATCGCCAGCACGCCGCCATCCCGCGGGTCGACCACCACCACCGCCGCCCGCTGTCCCTTCAGCACCGACTCAATATACTGCTGGAGATGAAGGTCGAGAGTCAGATAGAGGTTTTTTCCGGCCACCGGCGGCACCTCTTTCAGTAGACGCACCACCCGGCCGTGGTTATCCACCTCCACTTCCTGATAGCCGGTGGTGCCGTGGAGCGCTTTTTCATAATAGCCCTCGATGCCCTGCTTACCGATATTGCGGTCGGCGGCGTAGTTCTCCTCTTCGCCGTTTTTCGCCAGCCGCTGCAGATCGCTGTCGTTGATTTTCGACACATAGCCCACCACGTGCGCCAGCTCTGCGCCGTAGGGGTATTCCCGTTGTTGGTAGCTCTCCACCGTCACGCCGGGGAAACGGAATTCGTTGACCGCGAAGCGGGCCACCTCCACATCGCTGAGGTCTGACTTGAGGGTGACCGCTTTGTAGCGGCTGGTGTGGTGCATATCGTCGCGAAAGCTGGCGATGTCGTCCGGCGTCAGGTCGACGATAGGCGTCAGCTGCTGCAACAGCGCGGCCATATCGGGAATTTTGCTCGGGATCACCTGCAGGCGATACAGGGTGATATTCTGCACCAGCGGAATGCCGTTGCGATCGAATATCAGCCCGCGGCTGGGGGCGATGGGCAGCATTTTGATGTCGTTCTGGTTTGACCGGGTCTGGTAAAAATCGTGCTGCTCCACCTGCAGATGGTAGAGGTTAACGATCAGCACGCCAAAGCAGACCACCACCAGCAGAAAAGCAATTGCGGCCCGGCGGATAAACAGCATCTCTTCCGCGGAGTGGTCGCGAATTTCATCTCTCAAAAGGGGCATTAGCGGTACATCACCTGAATCACTGGAAAAGCCAACGGCGTAACGGCCGGGAAGCATAGCCTTATCGCAGCGCCAGCCCTACTGAAAGGTTGCTAATGATCTGGCAGAAATGTTTCAGCATGTTAGAGGGATCGTTATTCTTAACCTTGCCCGTGACGCGTCAGGCTATATTCACGATGCCCGACGCGTCGGCGCAGCTCACTGTTCTGCGCGGGCCGCCTCGTGGGAGGTAGCCGACTTCCCTGAGGTGTAGATTAAGTACAGCGCGAGGGCCAGACATATCACCGCCGCCAGTCGCGCCGGCGAGAACGCCATCGTGCTATTGCCCAGCCAGCCAAAGTTGTCGATCAGCAGGCTCATCGTCAGCTGGCCAAAGATCACCGCCACGGTAGCCGTAGCGGTGCCTATCCGCTGCACCGCCAGCACCATAATGACGATGTAGGGCACGCCGCAAAAAGCGCCCAGCAGCTGCCACTTAGGCACCTGTAGCAGGTTTACCGACGTCGCTGGAGCAAAAAACAGGATCAGCAATCCCGTCACCAGCGCGCCGGTGGCGAAGGTTAAAAAGGCGCTGCGCAGCACCCCCACCTGGCTGCCAAGACGGCCATTTATCGCCGCCTGGACGCTAAGCAATGCGCCGCCGCACAGTGCCAGAATGATCACTATCGTATCCATTTCCCCTCCTTAACCCAGAGCCACCAGCAGTAACGCCGCCATAATCAACATCAGCGCCATGGCGCGCCGCGGATCGATTTTGCGCCGTGGGCTGCCGAATAACCCGTAATGGTCGATCGCCAGGCTTTTCGCCACCTGACCCGCCAGGATGCCGATCATGGTCATGGCAATACCAATCACCGGCGTCGCCACGGTCAAGATCACCACGTACCCCGCCCCCAACAGACCACCGGTGAGTTGCCAGCCGGGCAGAGAAAAGAACGACGGGCTGCTACGCGGGCTGAAAAAGAGCATCAGAAAAAAGGTTAACACTGCGCCAATCCCAAAGATGCTCATGGTTGCCCACAGATCCCCCACCTGGCTCGCCAGCGGCCCCAGCAGGCCGGCCTCGACCGATAATCCCATGCCGCCGGCAATCACTAATAAAATGAATAATAACGCCATTACTGCGCCTCCTCTGTACAACAGGCGGCTGAGGATAAAACAGCGTGCTGATGCGATAAACGGTATAATGCAGAAAACACTATTGCAGGAATTGCACAGATGGCCGATGCCAGCAGCGTCGATTTTCGCGCCCTTCAGCTTTTCATCGCGGTTTACGATAACCAGAGTTTTTCCGTAGTGGCCCGCCGCGAAGGGGTCTCTCCCTCGCTGATCTCGCGAACCATCCAGCAGCTGGAAGATGCCCTCGGGCAGCAGCTGTTCTACCGCAACACCCGTGCCGTGGTACCGACCGAAGCAGGACGCTTTTTCGCAGCGTCCGCCCGCGAACTGCTGGGACAGTACGCCGACGCGCAACGGGCGTTACAGGATCGGGCACAGGTCCCCGGCGGACTGGTGCGGATCAATGCGCCGGTCTATTTTGGTCAGCGTCATATCGCCCCCTGGCTTCCGGAACTGGCGGCCCGGCATCCCAAACTGCAGTTTGACCTGATGCTGACCGACGATTTTATCGATCCCCATCGCGATGCGACGGATATCCTTTTTCGCATCAGCAGCCTGCCGGACGCGGGCTATCACGCCAGAGTGTTTGGCAGCCAGCGCTATTACCTGACCGCCTCCCCGGAGTATGTTTCACGGTACGGCAGCCCGACTTCGCCGGAGGCATTGCATCAACATCGCACGCTGGTGTATGGCGGTTCGCAGGGAGCCAACCGCTGGCTGTTTCGCCAGCGCGAAGAGGCATGGGTGCACTATCCGTTGACCCCGCTCATGACCTCGAACAATGCCGATGCCCTGCTCACTTCAGCCATCGGCGGGATGGGGATCGTGTTATTTCCCGACTGGATGGTCAGCGGGGCGCTGCACAACGGGACATTAGTCACGCTGATGGATCGCTATTCGGCGGCCATCAGCCACACGCCATCGTATATCGCGGCGATTTATCCTTATACCCGCCATCCCTCTCTCAACGTGCGGACAGTGATTGACTATTTTGCCGACGTGTTTGGATCGCCGCCCTACTGGCAGCGCTAATGCGAGATTCGTAGTAAAACTTGTCATATCTCAAACAATTAGCATTCCTTCGCCCAGCTTGACGCGAATCGTTTCCTTTGCCGCCTCGTTACGGCTATGGTTACTAATGAGGTTAATCTCAATCTCCAGGCCGACACGGTCCCACCAGGGGGTTGCCTAACCCTTCATTGAACGGAAATAGCTATTAAATCCGTAGATTCATTCAAATATCGCTTATTGGTAGCAGTGTATATCGTAACGGCATTCACAAAAGCAAACGGAGCCTGATATGAGCACGTCTAACGACCCATCCAACAATGCATCCGCCGGGAAGTGCCCTTTCCACGCCGAGACGCCAAAACAGAGCGCCGGCAGCGGCACCGCCAACCGCGACTGGTGGCCGAACCAGCTGCGTGTCGATCTGTTAAACCAGCACTCCAATCGCTCCAACCCGTTGGGTGAGAATTTTAACTACAGGGAAGAGTTTAAAAAGCTCGATTACTCCGCGCTGAAGGCTGATCTCAGAGCGCTGCTGACCGATTCGCAAGAGTGGTGGCCGGCAGACTGGGGTAGCTATATTGGCTTGTTTATTCGTATGGCCTGGCACGGCGCCGGCACCTACCGCACCGTTGACGGTCGCGGCGGCGCAGGTCGTGGACAGCAGCGCTTTGCCCCCCTGAACTCCTGGCCTGACAACGTCAGCCTCGATAAGGCCCGCCGTCTGCTGTGGCCGGTGAAACAGAAATATGGCCAGAAAATCTCCTGGGCCGACCTTTACATGCTGGCGGGTAACGTCGCTCTGGAAAACGCCGGCTTCCGCACCTTTGGCTTTGGCGCCGGTCGCGAAGACGTCTGGGAACCGGATCTCGACGTCGACTGGGGCGATGAGAAAGAGTGGCTGGCCCACCGTCATCCGGAAAGCCTGGCGAAACAGGCCATCGGCGCCACCGAAATGGGTCTGATTTATGTCAACCCGGAAGGTCCGAACGCCAGCGGCGAGCCGCTGTCCGCCGCGGCGGCCATTCGCGCCACCTTCGGCAATATGGCGATGGACGATGAAGAGATCGTCGCGCTGATCGCCGGCGGCCATACGCTGGGCAAAACCCACGGCGCCGCAGAAACCAGCCACGTCGGCGCCGAGCCGGAAGCCGCGCCGCTGGAAGCGCAGGGTCTGGGCTGGCACTCCAGCTACGGCAGCGGCGCAGGCGCGGACGCCATCACCTCCGGTCTGGAAGTGGTCTGGACGCAGACGCCCACCCAGTGGAGCAACTACTTTTTCGAAAACCTGTTCAAATACGAATGGGTGCAGACCCGCAGCCCGGCTGGCGCGATCCAGTTCGAAGCCAAAGACGCGCCGGAGATTATCCCGGATCCGTTTAACCCGGAGAAAAAGCGCAAACCGACCATGCTGGTCACCGACCTGACCCTGCGCTTCGACCCGGAGTTTGAAAAAATCTCCCGTCGCTTCCTCAACGATCCGCAGGCCTTTAACGAGGCGTTCGCCCGGGCGTGGTTCAAGCTGACCCACCGTGATATGGGGCCAAAATCCCGTTACCTCGGGCCGGAAGTGCCGAAAGAAGATCTGATTTGGCAGGATCCGCTGCCGGCAGCGACCCATCAGCCGAGCGCGGAAGATATCGCCAGCCTGAAAAGCGCCATCGCCGGCGCCGGCCTGTCGGTCAGTGAGCTGGTCTCGGTCGCCTGGGCGTCCGCCTCCACCTTCCGCGGCGGCGATAAACGCGGCGGCGCTAACGGCGCGCGTCTGGCGCTGGCCCCGCAGAAAGACTGGCCGGTTAACGCCATCGCCAGCCGGGTGCTGCCGACCCTGCAGGCGATCCAGCGCGCCTCCGGCAAAGCGTCGCTGGCCGATATTATCGTGCTGGCCGGCGTGGTCGGCGTTGAGCAGGCGGCCGCTGCCGCCGGCGTCAGCGTCAATGTGCCGTTTACCCCAGGCCGCGTCGACGCTCTGCCTGAGCAGACCGACGTCGAGTCGTTTGATCTGCTGCAGCCGCTGGCGGATGGCTTCCGCAACTATCGCCGTATCGAAGGCGGTGTCTCGACGGAAACCCTGCTGATCGATAAAGCGCAGCAGCTGACGCTAACCGCCCCGGAAATGACCGTGCTGGTCGGTGGCTTGCGCGTACTGGGCGCGAACTACGACGGCAGCAAACACGGGGTGTTTACCGACCGCGTCGGCGTGCTCAGCAATGACTTCTTCGTCAATCTGCTGGATATGGCTACCGTCTGGAAAGCGGCCGATGATAACGCGGAGCTGTTTACCGGCAGCGACCGTAAAACCGGCGAAGCGAAGTACAGCGCCACCCGCGTGGATCTGGTGTTTGGCTCCAACTCGGTACTGCGCGCCCTGGCGGAAGTGTACGCCTGCGCCGACGGGCAGCAGAAGCTGGTGCATGACTTCGTTGCCGCCTGGACCAAGGTGATGAACCTCGACCGCTTCGATCTGTAATCCTCTCGCCCCGGCTCCCGCCGGGGCGTTTTTCTTATACCGCCCGCGGCAGCTGTTGCAGGCGACTCCGCGTTCGTTGAATATCCTCCAGTTCCACCCCTGCCACCAGCGTCTCCAGGTCGCAGCGGGTCACCAACAGCAGGCGGATCTGCTTTTCATACAGCACATCAATCACATTGATAAAGCGCTGCTGGGCCGCCGGCCCCACCGTAGCCAATGGCGGCACCTCGTCCAGTAGCCAGACGGCATAGCTTTCGCAGAGCGTCAGATAGTCCATCACCGCCGTGGCGGCCTGACAAAGCTGGGTAAAGGTGAAGTGCAGCAACGCGGGCGACGCCGCGGCCGCCAGCAGCGTGCGATAGCCTACCGTCAGCGAAACCGGTTCGCCAGGCAGCGACGGCAGGTCATACAGCTGACGCTGTTGTGCATTCGGATTAACCCACATCCGCCCGCTGCAGAAGGCGTTATCCTGGCTCAGATGCCGTTCGCGATAATCCTCCTCGCCGTTCAGCGCCACCACCGTTAGATGGGCGCGGATCAGCGCGATCGACGGTAAAAAGCGATCGTGATACAGCGGATTGGGCAGCAGCATCTCCGGTGGGTAGTTTGAGGTGGCCAGCAGCACGATACCGTGTTGAAAGAGATGTTCCAGCAAGGCTTTAATCAGCATGGCGTCGCCGGGGTCATGCAGATGAAATTCGTCGAAGCATAGCAGGCGGCAACCGGATGTCATCTGCCTCATCACCGTCTGCAGGTCGGGCGCTCCGGGGGCATTCAGCCGCTGGTGCAGTTCGCGGAAGAAGTGATGAAAATGGACCCGCCGCCTGGCGGCGAGCGGCAGGCTGGCGAAAAAGTGGTCGAGGATAAAGCTTTTCCCTCGCCCGGTACGTCCCCAGACGTATACCCCCTGCGGCCTGCCTGTCGTGGACACCAACTGCTGACCGAGGGCGTCAAGGCGGGCGATGAGTGACAGCTGATCGTCGTCCAGCGTCAGACGCGCCCGCGCCGCCTGCTCGGCCATCACGCGGGTAAAACGAAAATCAGCCGTCACCTCTGTGGGACCAGATTCCGAGGGTACACATCCATTATTTAACATTCTTATAACCTCCTGCGAGGAGGCCATTCTAGCCGCTTTCCCGCGGGATGGCGAATCGCGCGACGAGCGGCCGTTTCCGCTGCTCCGCCGCCAGCCCTACGCCTCTCCGACACGCCAGTGCACCGATGTGACGTTCTGCTGAACGCCCATCTGCGCCATAATTTGCGCCAGCGTTTTTTGGTGCTGCTTATGGCTAATCAGCTGCGCGCAAATCTCCAGATGGTCCGCGGTGTCCGCCGCCGCCGACTGCAATCCCTGCAGGGTAAACCGCTGCTGCTGCGCAATATTCAGCAACAGCTGACGTACGGCATTTTCATGTTCGCGCAGACAGGTGACGCGTAAGACATAGCGTTTCTCTTCGTCACCGGCCCCCGGCAAGGCATGAATGCGCTGCGCCGCCTCGCGCAGCAGGATATTGGCGCACAGAATAATCAGCGTAGCCGCCGTCGCGTTCCAGAACTGTCCCAGGCCGCAGAGTACGCCGATCCCGGCCGAACACCACAGCGTGGCGGCGGTATTGAGGCCGCGGACGTTCATGCCATCGCGCATAATCACCCCTGCCCCAAGGAAGCCGATACCGGAGACGATCTGCGCCGCAATACGCCCCGGGCTGTCCGGCGAGGCCGACATCGCGCTGAGAATAAACACCGCCGCGCCGGTGGCCACCAGGGCATTGGTGCGTAAACCGGCCATACGTTGCCGCCACTGTCGTTCCGCGCCGATCAGCGCCCCCAACAACATTGCCGCGAGTAAATGTGTCATATAAGGAAATACCATCGCGCCTTCCTCCAGAAAACAGAAAGCCAAAAAATACAGATGTAGCGCTCAGCCGCGCCGGGCGATTAGCGGGTGGATGATGGTGGAGGAAATAAGGGTCTGGAAAACATAAACATAACGCTGCCTCTCGCGCTCAATGGCGCATAAATTATTGAGGGAGGCAATCCGGAACTGAGAGATTGCTGCCCGCCGGGACGGCAAGCAGCGAAATGATCGCGTTAGCTTGCCGGAAAATCGCAATAAGGGTGACTGTCCAACGTATGACTCCTGAATAAAAGTGGGCACATTATAGCCCGGGGTAATGATGGGTAAAGCACGAAAACGCCGCCGGTGACGATTCGTTTAGTTTGTCTTTCGCGGGTCCTGCGTAGCGTGACATCGCCAGGCGACTAAAATGCCGTCAGCGGTGATTTACTTCAATTCCGTCGCTGGGATGCGGCGAAAACCAGCATGAATATCAACTTTATGTCTCCCCAGCGCGATCTTACGCTAAAGAATGTCGCTAAGGCTAAGGATTAAAAATTTAAAACTATTAACAATCAATTAACATTAGCAGGCAAACCATTCTTCCTGAGGAACACAACACCATGTCTACCACCCAGGTTCTCGGCGAAACGCCCTATGCTTCGCCAGGACAACCGCACGCCAGCTTAACCGGACGCATTGATGCGCTGCCCGCCTCATTTGGGTTATGGTCGTTTATTACCCTGCTCTCACTTGGCGGCTTCTTTGAGCTCTACGATCTCTTCCAGACCGGGTATATCAGCGCGGGCCTGCTGGCGGAGGGCATTTTCCACACCGGACAGGCGGGCATCTTCGGCATCGCCGACCAGGCGGCCTTCGCCTCCGCCACCTTTATGGGGCTGTTTATCGGCGCCAGTCTGCTGGCGCCGCTGGCGGACAAACTGGGCCGCCGCCTGACCTTTATGGTGGCGCTCGCCTGGTACGGTCTTTTTTCGCTGCTGATGGCGACGCAGAGTAGCGCGGAAGGGGTGATCTTCTTCCGCTTTCTGGTGGGGATCGGCCTCGGCATTGAGCTGGTGACCATTGATACCTATCTCAGCGAATGGGTGCCAACCCATCTGCGCAATAAAGCCTTTGCCTTTGCCTTCTTCATCCAGTTCCTCTCGGTTCCGGCGGTGGCGCTGATGTCCTGGATGCTGGTGCCGACCACCCTGTTCGGCCTCAGCGGCTGGCGCTGGGTGATCATCTTTGGCGCACTGTTCTCGCTGGCGATCTGGTTTATCCGTAAAAAGCTACCGGAGTCAGCCCGCTGGCTGGAAAGCAAAGGGCGGCATGATGACGCGCATACGGTGATGTGTGAGATGGAAGCCCGCTGCGGCCTGACGCCGTCGCCAAAGCATGCGCATGCGGCACAGAGCGTCGTCAAACGCGGCACCTTCCGCGAAATCTGGGCGCCGCAGTATCGGCAGCGCACCCTGATGCTGATGGTGATGAACTTCTTCCAGGCGATCGGTTTCTTCGGCTTTGGCAACTGGCTGCCGGCGCTGCTCTCCGGTCAGGGCGCCAGCATCACCCATAGCCTGCTGTACGCCTTCTTTATCACCCTCGCCTATCCGCTGGGCTGTCTGTTCTGCACCCGCTTCGTGCATCGCTTTGAAAACAAGTGGCAGATTGTCCTCTCCGCGCTGATGACCGTTATCTTCGGCACCCTGTTCGCTCTGCAAAACAGTCCGATCCTGTTGGTGATCTGCGGGTTTATGATCACCTGGTCCAACGCCTGGCTGACCATCAGCTACCACGCCTACCAGGCCGAGGTCTTCCCGACCCATATTCGCGCCCGCGCCGTCGGCTTCTGCTACTCGTTCAGCCGGCTCTCGACCGCGGTGACCAGCATTCTGATCGGCATTATTCTGCAATACGCCGGCACGCCGGGAGTAATTAGCTTTATCGTCGTCAGTATGCTGATGGTGATGCTGTCGGTGGGGATCTTCGGCCCGAGAACGCGGGGCATTCGTCTGGAGAATATCTGATGGCGGTCGCCGCCGAGGGTGCCGGCGGCGACATATTTTATCAGTTGTGATGTTGCAGCTGGCGCTGAACCTCAATAAACTCCGCGATCAACTCCCGCGCGAGCATAGAGGTCATTATATGATCCTGGGCATGTACCAGAATAAGATTAACCGGTACTTTGCCACAGCCCTCATCCATACCAATAAGCATGGTTTGTACATCATGCGCGCGTTTTGCGGCATCTGCGGCGTCCTGCATCAGCCTATCAACGTCCTGCCACACTCCTTTTCTGGCGGCTTGCAGCGCCTGCATCGCCAGACTGCGGGACTCACCGGCGTTAATGATGAGTTCCATGACGGTTGCTTCCATATCCATACGGTTTCCCTACTTGTTGAGTGAATGACGGCTGTTGCCATAGTTAATATTTGTGATGTGTACTGCAGGAGGGATAAAAAATTGTCATTAAGGCTTGTAACTTCTGGACAGCATTAAGCGGCGCCGCAATACCACTTTTACCAACGGTCCAGCATCACCGGGGCTATATTGACACTCTCCCATCAGAGGGTCGTTTAGGCATTTTAGTGACAAGCCGCCAGGTCGGCGGCCCGGCCTCAGCCAAATATCCCCTGCGCCTCGGCGAAGCATTTTTCCGCCAGGGTCGAGACTGGTTCCTGCTGGCGCATAATCAGCGCCAGCTGTGAATCAACATGGGTTTCGGCGATCGGCAGAATTTCAAGATTATCGCTTAGCGCTTCGAGGCCGTTGTTAAGCGGCATAATGGCGCAGCAGATCCCCGCCTGCACCGCCTGGATAATCTGAAACGTCGAATCACTTTCAAAGACATACCTTGGCGTTAGCCCTTTGGCCTTAAAGCTGATTTCAATCGATTCCCGGTAATACATCCCCTTGGTCAGAAAGCCGAGGGGCAGCGTCGCCAGCGTCTCCCATCCCGGCGTCCCGGCGCTGAAGTCGAAATGGCGTTTATCGTGCAGGAGCCCCATCCGGGTTTGCGGCAAGCGAGCAATCTTGAACTGACCTTCATCCAGATGCTGCAGATAACAGATCCCCAGATCCAGCTGATTACGGCTGACGCCATCGATAATCTGCTCCGAGGTCATCGACAACAGGCTGAACTGCAGCGCCGGATATTTCTCCGCCAGGGGTTTAATCAACTGCATCGGATTGAGGCTCGCCAGCGGCACCATACCGACCCGCAGCTGGCCGACCATCTGCCCGCGACAGATGGCCGCCTCTGCCGCCAGGCCGTCATGAGCGGCCAGCACCGCCCGCGCCCAGGCCAGGATCCGCTCTCCCTCAGGGGTAAAACCTTCAAAGCGTTGGCCGCGCTGGATCAGCGTCAGGTTCAGCTCCTCTTCCAGGTTACGAATGCGCATGGAGAGCGTCGGCTGGGTAATATGACAGGCCGCCGCCGCCTGGCCAAAATGGCGCGTCTGATCGAGCGCGATCAAATACTTGAGTTGCTTAATATCCATTCTCTTTCCCGTTTGAACCCCGCCGTTCACCCCCGGGGCCGCGCACAGGTTACCAGAATGTTAGTTTCGCTAGCGATAAATTCAAGCGAGGACACCACGAGGTGCTGCGGGGCGCAGGACGGCGCGACGCCGCTCTGCGCTATACCTTTTTAGCGCCCGCCGGCCAGCGGACGGATCTCTTTCGAGCGCAGCGTCAGGCGAACGGGAACCGACTTATACGAAGGGGTGCCGCTCTCTTCATCCAGATAGTTCAGCGGCACCAGCACGTTGGCTTCCGGATAATAGGCGCCGACGGTGCCCGGCGCAATGCCGTAGGCCACCACCGTGATATCTTCCAGCGTCAGCGCGCTTCCCGGCAGCGCGGTATGGATATCCACCCGATCGCCATGCTCCAGACCCTGGGCGGCCATATCCTGCTCGTTCATAAACAGCACGTCGCGGCGGCCAAAGACGCCACGGTAGCGGTCATCCATCGCGTAGATGGTGGTGTTGTACTGGTCATGACTGCGCAGCGTCACCAGGCGCATCACGTCCTCACCCTCCACCACCACGTTCTCATGCACCCCTTTAAATACCGAGAACATGGCTTTACCGGTGGCGGTAGGCCAGATGCGCTCGGTCGGCGGCAGCGGCATGCGGAAGCCTCCAGGATGGCGAATGCGCTGGTTATAATCCTCGAACCCAGGAATGGTCTGTTCGATCAGATCGCGAATGCGATCGTAGTCTTCCACGAGGTACTGCCAGTCCACTTTGCTGGCGGGCAAGGTGGCCTTCGCCAGACCGGCGACAATCGCCGGCTCCGAGCGCAGCATCGGCGAGGCGGGCTTAAGCTTGCCCGACGAAGCATGCACCATCGACATCGAATCCTCGACGGTGATCGACTGCCGGCCGCTGGCCTGCAGGTCAAGCTCGGTGCGGCCCAGACACGGCAGAATAAAGGTCTCTTTCGCCGTCAGGAGATGTGAGCGGTTGAGCTTGGTGCCGACGTGAACGCTGAGCTCAAGGCCGCGCATCGCCGGGAAGGCGCGTTCGTGGTCCGGCATCGCCACGGCGAAGTTGCCCCCAAGGCAGATCAGCGCTTTGGCTTCGCCGGCGATCATGGCCTCCAGGGCTTTTACCGCATCGTGGCCATGATGCCGCGGCGGCGTAATCCCCATCACCCGCTGCAGGCTGTCGAGGAAAGCCGCGGAGGGTTTTTCGCTGATCCCGACAGTGCGGTTACCCTGGACGTTCGAGTGACCGCGCAAAGGACAGATCCCGGCCCCCGGCTTGCCGATATTGCCGCGCATCAGCAGCAGGTCGGCAATCAGACGCACGTTGGAGGTGCCTTTGTTATGCTGGGTGATGCCCATACCGTAGGTGACGATGGTGGCCCTGGATTTGGCGTAAGCCGCCGCAACCTGGGTCAGGGATTCGCGCGTCAGGCCAGACTCCTGTTCGATGTCCTGCCAGCGGGTGGCGTGGAGGTCATCGGCGAAGGCGGTGAATCCCTGGGTATGTTGGGCAATAAACGCGTGGTCGAGCACATTGCCCTGCTCCTCCTCCAGCTGCAGCAGCGCTTTGGCGATCCCTTTCAGCGCCGCCGCGTCGCCGCCGGCCCGTACCTGGTAGTAGGTCGAGGCGATCGGCGTCGAGCGCCGGGTCGCCATCTCCATCACGTTCTGCGGATCGGCAAAACGCTCCAGCGCCCGTTCACGCAGCGGATTGAAAACGATAATCGGCACGCCGCGGCGGGATAGCTCATGCAGGGTGCCCATCATCCGCGGGTGGTTGGTGCCCGGATTATGGCCGATGGAGATCACCAGCTCGGTCTGGTCAAAATCGTCGAGAGAGACTGTGCCTTTACCAATGCCGATCGACTGTGGCAGGCCCACGCTGGTGGATTCATGACACATGTTGGAGCAATCGGGGAAGTTGTTAGTGCCATACTCGCGGGCAAACAGCTGGAACAGCCACGCCGCTTCGTTGGAGGCTCGGCCAGAGGTGTAGAATTCAACCTCATCCGGCTGCAGGCCGCGGAGGATCTTGCCGATACGGGCGAAGGCTTGCTCCCACGCCACCGGGCGCAGGGTATCGCTGTCCCGGTCGTAAACCAAAGGATGGGTTAAGCGGCCGTAGCCCTCCAGTTCAAAATCGCTTTTTGCCAGCAGGGAAGATACGGTATTTGCCGCGAGGAATGCGGGCGTCACCCGTTTGGTGGTCGCCTCCCAGGTCACGGCTTTGGCGCCGTTTTCGCAAAACTGGAAGGTCGATTTATGTTCTTTATCCGGCCAGGCGCAGCCCGGGCAGTCAAAACCGTCCGGCTGGTTGGTACGCAGCAGCGTGGCGGGCGCCTCAAAGGCATCCATCTGGGTGCGCACGGCGATGGCCGTGGCCTTCAACGCGCCCCACCCGCCTGCCGGACCGTCATAGGGGTGAACACCGGGAACCGCGCGTCTTTTATTGGTCATCTCTTTACTCCTGCTGCTCTGTTCTGGCTGTCGCTAGCCGAAAAAGGCGTACGACAACCCCGGCGACGAAGCGTGAATCGCATGGCGTCACCTGAAAAGAATGCTGTTTCTCAAGGATAGTACGATGGGAAAGCGTAGGTACTGCGTTTGTTAACTGAATAATAACATACACCTCAATTCTGTATAATTGATGTTATCTATCAGGTGTTAAATTTAACTTATTTGCAAATTTTGCGGTTTTCACCGCGGTGCTGTGACGGATAAATTGCTACGGAAAGTGATGACCGGGCAGCGAAACCGCCCGGTGGGCCAGGCTCAGGTCAGATTGAAGTAACGGTCCGGACGCAGCGTCTCCGGCAGCGGATGCTGACCGGTCATGTCGAGCAGATTGCGCTCGATGGTATTGCACATCGCGTTCAACGGCAGGTCATTGGCTGCGGTGCCGAACGGATCTTCCAGCTCTTCCGCCAGCGAATCCCACGATAAAAAGGTGTAAGAGATAAAGACCGAGACAAACGGCGTCATGTAGTGCAGATCGCCGACCAGGGCGAACGGCAGCAGCGTACAGAACAGGTAGACGGTACGCTGCAGGATCAGGGTATAGGCGAAAGGCACCGGGGTGGTGGCCAGCCTTTCACAACCGCCCAGCACGTGCGCCAGCTCGTCGAGTTTGTTGTCCATCAGCCCGTAAGTGATGTCGCTGAGCTTGCCCGCCTCCCGCAGCTGGCCAATTTCGTTGCCGGCCAGCAGCAGGATCCGGTTGGTGGGCATTGAGCTGGCGAGGATCTCCGTCACCCTCTCCTCCGGTAGCAACCGCCGCAGGTCAGCCGTCGGATCGGTTTTGCGCAGCTGGTGCTTCAGGCTCCAGCTAAAGGCCACCAGATAGCTGACGATGCGGCGATGTGCATCGTGTTCCGCCGGCAGGATATTGCGCAGCTGACGCACCAGCGTGCGTTCGGCGATAAGCACCGTCCCCCACAGATTGCGCGCCTCGACGAAGCGGCTGTAGCTGGCGCTGTTGCGAAAGCCGAGGAAAATCGCAATCGCAATCCCCAGCAGGCTGAACGGCGCCACGGTTAAGTGGATCCCCAGCTGTTCGTACCATTGATAGCTGATAATGGCGATGATCGACATCAGCACATTTAGCAGCAGGCGAAAGATGATTTTCGACAGCACGGAGCCGTGCCAGTCAAATAGGCGAAGAAACCAGTGTTGTTCTGGCCGAATGATCATTGTCTGACTTCCTGAATTACCGCTCTGGTCATTATCTCTGAATACAGAATAGAGATTATCTATGAGCCGATTGGTTTATTTTATCGTTAACTGCGATGGGCAGATCTGCGCCATTATTTAGCGATGGTAATGGCGTTTTTAGTATGGGCCTTTTTTATATTTCAGGCAATCAATGCGCCAGCAATAATGGCTCAGAAGAAAAAATAACCGCTGAGCCAATTCATTTTTCCGCTTATGCTACCGGGTGTATCAGACCGCTTTCGTCAACCCCTGCGCTTCGCAGGGATCGAGATGCACCATCACATTAAGCACCGGATGCTGCGCCAGCACCCGCTCCCGCGCGTGACGGGCAATCTGATGCCCTTCGGCTACCGACATCTCGCCAGCCACCTCGAGATGGACATCCACCAGCACCAGATCCCCCGCCTTACGGGTTTTCAGATCGTGGAGGCCCGCCACGCCCGGCGTGGTTCGCAGCGTATCGGCGATCGCCTGCTGCATCTCTTCATCAACCGCACGGTCCATTAAATCATGCAGCGCGCTGACGGCGAAACGATAGCCCATGCGCGCAATCAGCAGCCCCACCGCCAGCGCGGCGAGCGGGTCGAACCAGGCGAACCCGGCCAGATTACCGATAATCCCCAGGGCCACCACCAGGGAGGATGCGGCGTCAGAGCGGGCATGCCAGGCATTGGCGATAAGCAGCGACGAATTCAGCCGACTGGCGGCCGCCAGCATATAGCGAAACAGCCCCTCCTTGACGGCCAGCGCCACCAGCGCCATCCACAGCGCCGCGCTGTGCACCGGCGGAATAGTTTGCGGTTGCGCGAGATGGCCCGCCGCGGACCATAGCATGCCACCCCCGACGAGCAGCAGCATCGCGCCGATGATTAGGGAGGCGCCGTTCTCATAGCGCCAGTGGCCATAGTGGTGATCGTGGTCAGACGGTCGACGGCTCTTTTTATTCGCCATCAATACCACGCCATCGGCGACCAGATCGGAAAAAGAGTGCATTCCGTCGGCAATTAATCCCTGAGAGCCGGAAAATATTCCCACGACTACCTGTAAGGCAGAAAGGAAAATATTAACCACCACGCTAACAAGGGTACTCTTTCGCGCCTGCACCGAACGCTCATGATATTTATTATCATTTTCAAAATTATGTTGTGTCATTATTTCTCTCCCTTTGTTAGCGGGAAGAATAAACTGACAAACTGAGTTTATGCTTAACAATATAAAAGCCATTGCCTTGCCGTTTAACGATATCGCGGCGGTCGGTAATGACTATTTACTGTATGTGCCGTTGGAACGCTGCAACCTTGCGCCTATGAACTATCTTTTGAAGGGTGGCCACAGGTCGGGCCACTTTAGCTTAGCCACCACAGGAGTCAGCGATGTCACATAACAAACCATCCCGGCTGCGTTTCGCCATTAATCTGGGCAATGCGGTCCTGGCCCATCTCGGGGAGACAGGAAAGCCCGCGGGCATCACCGTCGAGCTCAGCCATCGGCTGGCGACGCGCTGGGGCGTCAGCGCCGAATTCGTTCCCTATCCTGCCGCGGGTAAAGTGGTGGCTGACGCCGGTGGCGAGCACTGGGATATTGCCTTTCTGGCCATCGATCCGGCGCGGGAAGCCACCCTGCGCTTTACCTCGCCCTATATCACCATCCAGGGTACCGCGCTGGTCAGCGTTGATTCGCCCTGCCAGAGCGTGGCCGACATGGATCGCCCGGCAACCACCATTAACGTCGGACAAAACGCCGCATACGATCTATGGCTAACCCGCCATCTGCAGCACGCCAGCCTGCATCGCCTTCCCTCTTCGCAGGAGGCAATCGACGCCTTCCTCGCCGGTGAAGGGGATATGGTCGCCGGCATCCGCCAGCCGCTGGAGGCGACAGCCCGTCAGCACGCCGGGGTGCGGGTACTGGCGGATAATTTTACCGAGATCCAGCAGGCCATCTGCGTCGCCCGGGCGGACGTGGACCGTTTTCACGCGGTAAACGACGCGCTTAGCGAGTGGCGGGCGGATGGCAGTCTGCAGGCGCTGATTGCCGGTCACCTGGGCCAAGCGAACTGAATCACGCCTCCGTCATCCGGCGCATGGCGCAATGCCAGGCGCCGTTGCGTACCGAGGCGCGCAGTACGCGGGCCACGCCATGCACCATCAGGCGCGTCGTGCGCCGCTGCAGCGGCGTGAGCGACAATCCCAGCATCTCCTGCGCCCATTCCGGCAGGAGGTCAATTCCTGCGTTCATCATCACCCGGCCGACCGGCTGGCTCATCCGCCCCGGCAGACGGGTGGAGAGCAGCACCTCGGCTACCTCCCGGGTACGTTCGTCGCAGCGCAGTCGCGGGCGCATCGCCTCGAGATAGTCCGCCACCTCCTGCGGTGTCTGAGGGATATCCCGAGCCCCCAGCCGCCGGGCGATTTCCGCCGACTCACGAAAATAGTCCTCCTGGCGCTCGGGACTGACCACCGTCCGCTTGTAGCGCAGGTGGGAGGCCATAAAGCAACTGCACTCGGCGACGTGCACCCAGGTTAACAGCGCCGGGTCGCTCGCCTGATACGGGGTTCCGTCCTTATCCACCCCGGCGATCCGCTGATGGATCCCCTGTACTTTGGCGATTAGCCGTTCGGCGTCGGGGGTAGTGGCAAAAGTGGTGGCAGAAATAAACTGGCTGGTGCGGCGCAGGCGGCCCAAAATATCCTCGCGAAAACGAGAGTGATCCCAGACGCCGGCCAGCGCCAGAGGATGCAGCATCTGCAGCAACAGCGCGCTAATGCCGCCGCAGAGCATCGAGGTAAAATCGCCGTGCACCTGCCAGATGGCCGACTGGGGACCAAACAGCCCCGGCTCTCCTTTGGGTCGTTCAAAGTCGATCTCTTTTAGCGCCATGCCGGTCAGGCCGAGCACCTGCGCCTCGATCATCCGGCGAATGCCGATCATGATGGTATCCCTTACGTGCAACTAAAGGACAAAAGATACCACTGTTGGACAGCATTGGGAGAGATATTGCGGAAAGAGTGCCCGCAGCACGCGGGCACGACGGCTTACGGATTCAGCTGGTAATCGAGGGTAATGTTGGCCTTCAGCACCTGCGATACCGGGCAGCCTGCTTTCGCTTTCTGGATGATCTCATCGAACGCCGCCGGAGACACGTCCGGCAGGACGATCTGGCTTTGCAGCGCGATATCGGTAATCGCAAAGCCGCCGTCGGTTTTATTGAGGGTGACCACTGCGGTAGTGTCAATGGACGTTGCGGTATATCCCTCTTCGCTGAGCATCAGCGACAGGGCCATCGAAAAGCAGGCGGCATGTGCAGCGCCGATCAGCTCCTCAGGGTTGGTGCCCTTCACCCCCTCAAAACGGGTGTTAAATCCGTAGGGCTGCTGGCTCAGCGCCCCGCTTTCTGTCGACACGGTGCCTTTGCCATGCTTCAGGTCGCCTTCCCAGTGCGCTAGCCCTTTCTTATGAATCGCCATTTGATTCCTCCTGTAGTGATGTCGAACAAAAAGTATAGTGCGTGATGCCGAAGCTGCGTCTTTTCGCAGCCTCTGGCCCCCACGTTCCCCTGGTTTTCGTGTCGTTGGTGACGCTATCGGCCATCCTGCGGATGCCAGGGATCGGATTTGTCATCCTTGCTGTCGTCCCGTTTACGCGGAACTTCGCCCTGCTCCCCGGGCGCCTCACGGGCAGGTTGCTTACCGCGCTCTTCGTCTTGCGAGTGAGAAAAGGTGCTCATATCGACGTGCTCCGCTTACTTAGGCGACTGCTTGAGCAGACGATCGATTCGCACGACCGGCGGCGTCATTTTGCGATCCAGACTGCCGTTGATATTGACCAGATCGTCTGGCTCTACGTGTTGTTCGTTAAACGCGGCGACCGGGATAATAACGGTGATGGTGCCGCTTTTATCACGAAACTGATAACGGTCATCTCCCTGCCGCTTGAGCAGATTGCCGCGCAGCGAAACGGTCGCGCCATCGTGCATGGTTTTCGCCTGCTCAACGGTCATGATCCGGCCATCCTCGACGCCGCGATAGCCGTCATCGAGTTTGTGCGGCGGCGGCGGCGCTGCATCCTGGCTAAACCCTCCCTTATCGTCCGCCTGCGCGACACCTACGGCAAACAGACATGCCATGGCCAATGCTAGTTTTTTCATCATGCCTCCGTTTTTTGCTGACGATGAGAATAAAGCCTGGCTGAGGCTGGCCATTTTTACAAAGTCAATTGTTCTGATATCGTCTAATATAAGAATGTCCTTATCGTTACGCTCCTGGCGAAACGAAACGCGGGGAAAATATTAATGATTAAGAATCAACAGCCTTGTCCTATCGTCGATGAGAATGAACGCTCCTTACGCTTTGAATATCGCTTCCGCCGCTATGGGATAATTGTTTTGAGTCTCATCATTCTTACCGCGTTAAGCGGCCTGTGGTCCTCCGGTTATTTCAGTGAAACACACCGGGAAACCAGTGGAGGCGAATTAAGCGTCGATTATCAGCGCTATGCCAGGCTGATGAGTGAAACCGAGCTTAATATTCAGATTAAACCGGATACGGCCAGCGACACCATTATCAGCTTCGCCGCCCCGTTATTAACCCGCTACCAGATCGGTGATATCCGTCCGCAGCCGGATAAAATGTATAGCGCCGACGGGAAATTACATCTCGTCTATCAGCGGTCGAACCCCCCTTCACCGATATCTGTGTGGTTAGCCGTTACCCCAAAAACGGCCGGTAATATCTCTCTGCAGGCGGTAGTTAACGATCGCTATTCTGTAACCTGGCAGCAGTTTGTCTATCCGTAGGAGTCGCTATGGAAATGGTCCTTAGAGCCGCAGCAATCTATCTGATCCTGTTGATTATTTTTAAGATTGCCGGCAGAAGAACCCTGATGCAATTAACCAACTTTGACCTGATACTGTTGCTGATTATCAGCGAAGCCACCCAGCAGGCAATGCTCAGCACAGACTATTCGGTTACCGGGTCGATGCTGACTATCGTCACCCTGGTTAGTATTGATATTTTGTTCGGCTATATTAAGAAAAAATTTGCTCAGGCAGAAAATTTTCTCGATGGTACGCCGGTTATCGTGGTGGAAAATGGTGCTGTCATCGACGAGAAGATTAAGCTCGTCAATATCTCTGTCGATGATATCCTGCTGGCGGCCAGGCAGCACCATGGCATTTATGAATTGAAAGCGATCAAATTCGCTATTCTCGAGCGTAACGGCCAGATATCCATTATTCCTGAGCAGGAATAGTATCGGCTTCGCTATTTATCACGCTCCGGTTGTTTATCACCTGATTCCGGAGCGCGAGTGGCGTCATCCTCTTCTTTTTCACCGTTAACAACGTTCAACATTAACATTTTTCCTCCTCGCTGGTTGTCAGGGATCCTACAAATTATAGAACGCCTTCGCCGAAGTATGTAGGATCTGCCGAAACTAACCAGGAGATGCCGCCTGATTCACACTGCGCTTATTCCAGGATATTTCCCACCTCGTCATTGCCGTTGGTGAGAAATAATTAACCGATCCGTACAGTCAATATTGTGAAAGCCAAAACATAATGAGGTCACTATGTCTGTGATGGTTATTACCGGTGGAACCGCGGGAGCGGGCAAAGCTACCGCGCTGCGTTTCGCCCGCGCTGGATATCACGTGGCGCTGATCGCCCGAGACGAAACGGGTTTACAGGAGACGCGACAGGCCTGTGAACGGTTTGGCATTAAAACGCTGGCTATTAGCGCCGATGTCGTCGATGCCGGGGCGCTGCAGCGCGCCGCCGCCGAGGTGGAAACCACCCTCGGGGCAATCGACGTCTGGATCAACAACGCCATGACCACCGTGCTGGCGCCCTTTCGTCAGATGAGCGAGGAGGAGTTTCGCCGGGTGACGGAGGTGACCTATCTCGGGTACGTGAACGGCACCCGCGCGGCGCTGGAGGTCATGATCCCCCGGGATCGGGGGGTGATTATTCAGGCCGGCTCGGCGCTGGCCTGGCGTTCAATCCCACTGCAGTCGGCTTACTGCGGAGCGAAAGCGGCGATCCGCGGCTTTACCGATGCCGTGCGAACCGAACTGATGCATGAGAAAAGCCACATCCAGTTGACCATGGTGCAACTGCCGGGGATGAACACCGCCCAGTTTGGCTGGGCGCGAAACAAAATGGATCAGGCCATGCAGCCGGTGCCCCCGGTCTATCAGCCGGAAGTCGCCGCCGAGGCTATTTACAGCGTCATCCAGCGCCCGGTCAACGAGCTGTGGGTCGGAAAAAGCACCATCCAGTCGATCCTCGGCCAGGTCTTCTTCCCTCGCCTGCTCGATCGGCTGATGGTGAAAAAAGCGTGGGAGGGACAGTTTACCGGTCAGCCAAAGTCGTCAGACCAACAGGACGACCTGTTCACGCCGGTGCGCGGCAATCATCCGGGCCACGGCCCCTTTAACGATGGCGCACGGCGTAAAGCAGTCACCATCAGCGCCGATCTCCCGGGTAAAGTCGCCGCCGGCGTCGGGGTAGCGGTGGCGACGATGGCGCTGCGGGCGTTGTTCCGTCGTTCCGGAAAACGGCGCTAACTCAGGCTGCGGCTGAACCAACGGTAACCATACCCGGAGAGTGCCAGCCGCGCATCTTTCCCGCCGTGCAGCCCATCCTGATAGAACTTATCTTCCAGAATTGGGCTCCAGTAGCCCTCGGCCAGCGGCGGGAGCAGGACCTCTACCGCCTGCTGGCTGCAGTTGGCCAGCATCAGTACTTCCCGCGATTCGCTGCGATAGAGCAAGCCCAGCACCGCGTCGGGCTTTAGAGTAAGGAGAGTAAAAGGGAGGGATCCCGGTTCAGTATATTCCGTGCGCGCCAATACCATATTGCGTACCCGATGCAGCAGCGACCTGGGATGGCGCAGCGCCGTTTCGACATTGATCCGTTGGTAGCGGAACCGCCCGCTGGCCACGGGTTTTACCGGCAAATCATCCCGCGCCGCCCGGGAAAAGCCGGCGTTGGCCGCGGCTGACCACTGCATCGGCGTTCTGACCGCGTAGCGCTCCGGTAAGGAGAGATCGTCACCCATGCCAATCTCGTCGCCATAGCGCATCACCGGCACGCCGGGCAGCGCCAGCAGGATAGCATGGGCTAAGGCTATGCGTCGGGTATCGCCGTCCAGCATCGGCGCCAGTCTTCGGCGTACGCCGCGCTGGTAAACGGACATCGATTTATCAGGGGCAAAGGTGCGGATAACCTGGCGCTTGTTGCGCTCGCCAATCCCCTCAAGATCCAGTTCATCATGGTTGCGCAGCCAGTTGACGAAGCAGCACCCGTCCGGCGGGGTCACCATCGCCTGCAGGGCCTTCACCACCGGCGCGGCGCGCTGCTGCGCCAGGCTGAGGTAGAGGTATTTGTTAAGCCAAAAATTAAGCACCATCTGCAGCCGATCGCCCTGGCCGAAATAATGACGGTAATCTTCTACCGCGACGTCCACTTCACCCAGGAGTATCGCATCGGGATTGAGGCGCTGTACAACCTGCCGGAGATGGGTCAGCAGCGGGTAGCCGCGCGTCTCGTCGCCCTTTCCGGCCTGCTTGACCAGATGTGACGCGGCATCGAGACGAAAGCCAGACACCCCAGCCTGCAGCCAGAAGGTGATAATGTTTTCGATTTCAGCGATCACCGGCGGATGGGCGAGATTCAGGTCGGGCTCGTGGTGATAAAACATGTGGCGATAATATTGCCCAGCCTGTTCGTCCCAGCGCCAGACGCTCTCCTCAACGCCGGGAAACATGGGAGGATCGTCGTTTTCCGGCGGCCGATCGGCCCACAGATAATACGGCCGCCACGGCGACCGGGGATCGCGTCGCGCCGCCTGGAACCACGGGTGCTGCGCGGAGGTGTGCTGGATCACCAGCTCAACGATCACCCGCAGTCCCAGCTCGCGGGCGCGGGCAATCAGCTCAATCACGTCAGCGATAGTGCCGAACCGCGGATCGGGCTGCAGATGATCGCTGATATCATAGCCATCATCCTGCAGAGGAGTGAGATAGAACGGAGTCAGCCAGAGCACCGTCGCTCCGAGGCTGCGAATGTAGTGTAGCTTTTGGCGAATGCCCGCGAGATCGCCAAAACCATCGCCATTGGCATCATAAAAGAGCGAACTGTCAACCTGATAGATGACCGCTCTGTGAAACCACTCTTCCCGTTGCATCACTCTCACCTCGCGTTCTGCCCGTCCCTGTCAGCCGCCTCAGCGCGATCCGGACCCCGCCCTGGCCTTCGCGCGCGGTTTGCCGACAGGCGATACGGGATTGCGTTCCGCTGGTAGCATCCTGTTCGCTACCGCGTCCACCAGCGCCTGCTGCCTGGCGGTTAATACCAGCGGAACCTCTTCCTCGGCGGCGAGGAGCGCGATGGTTTGCCGTTTGACCATAGCGTTCTCCGGCGGCTTAATGCCCGGCCTCAACGCCAGGCATATCGGTATCCATAAGATATTGCCCGGTCAGCGCTGGCAGATAATGGAGCAGCCAATCAGCCATTCCTCTCTCTTCAGCCAGGATACCCTCCAGTGTATGCATCGCGCTGTGGTCGCCTACTCTTTTCGCCGCCGTTAATAAAGCGGTATAGCAGGCGACCTCAAAATGGGCAAAAACGTAGGCAGTGATAATCACTTTAATAACCTCATCACCGGGCAGCATGATGCCAATGGTCTGTCCTAACGCCGCCACCCGGCTCATCGCATCCTTCAGCGCAGAGCGGGAAATATGGTTGCGGGCGATGATATCCTGCAGGGCGGACAATTGCCGTCGGGTTTCATAGAGATGTTGTTCAAGGCGGGTGCGTAACTGCGGTTCATTATCGAGGCGTCTGATGGTGGCCACCAGCAGCGACTCAGCCTGTTTTTCCATGGCATGCGCATCGCGAAGCCAGTTGTGATAATTTTCAATATCCGTCATATACACCTCTGATCATTAACCTTTTATTTTGACGTGGAATCTTCACTCTCTTCCGCCGCCTGGTCAGCTCGCGCTGCGCTATATCCGGATAAATGGCCAACAATATTGGCATAAATACTGATGAGAATGACCCACAGTACGCTGTCTTTCCACCAGATCAACGAGGGTATCGCCAGACCCACCCACATAACGGCGGCGACAAGATGACAGCGCTTAATAAACACTGGCGTCAACTTCATTTTATTACCTTAGGACCGAACAATATTGAGCGACCATTTTATCGACGCTCTGACCGCAGCGTCAGGCGCTAAACCTTACGCTGAAAATGACTTTCTTTTGCCTAAGCATAAAAAAGAAAGTAGCGTTGCGTATTGTCCCGTTCCGTTATTTTCTGTCTTTACCGTCCGGCTAATTTATTGCCGCTGCGGCCGTCTTTTATTGCTAGTGATGCGGCGATTTCCTCCTCACCTTTTAGTTTCCCCACATCGCGGATAATGAATGTCGTTATAGATAAATAAACCCTGAATATGCAGAAACCTGCGGACCATCTGGCCCACAGGTTTTGTCTCAACGCCGATTTGTCGGCGTCACAGCTCATCAGTCGCTAGCTGTCACCGGATTTACGACCGCCGCCATGACTGTTCTTACCACCCTTCTTACCGGCTTCGGATGCACGTTCAGGATCATTTTTAAAGTTCCCGCCGCTGTGCTGTCCGCCTTTACGCCCGGCTTCGGATGCTTTCTCACGATCTTCTGCAAAATTACCTGAACCGCCTCTATGCTCTGCCATAATTTTCACCTTTGGTTTGATCAATATCGGTTGGTAAATGGAAAATGACCCTGTTACAAATCATCGCCCTCGATATCTAACACTAGAGGAATGCCTGCAGGAGTCAAATTAATTTCAGATACCCATCCGCGCACTGACAAAATAAAGCTTTACTAACGAAGCGGTAAGATAAAATATACCTCACACAACTCCTTTATTTGACGTAGGTTATGTTCACCGGCGGGTAAAACAGAAACGTCCAACGGCCGTTTGTAAAAAAATGCAAACGATTTAATGAATAAATATTTCTTTATCCCGCGGAACACAACCCCAGGAATATTACCCCTAAAGAGGTATCAACTTATAGGCCATGGTTTGCGAATGAACATCTTCATCGTTTATTCAGGCAGCACCTTCATCGTAACTTGAGAAAAAGATCATGCGCGTTACGAAAATAGCCCTTGGTCCTTGATTAAGGATGGAATAATCCTAATTTAACGTCAGCAATAATAACGCAACGCTATCCCCCGAAATACGCCAAGGATCAGTCGGTTAAGGCATACCGTTACGCCTACGGTTGGCCATTGACTGCGATGTTGCGAGTCATCCAGGGTCTGTCGCCAGGAGAAGCTGACCTATTCTTAGAGCTGGCCCGTTCTGTCTGAAGGAGATGACTATGCAAGATGAAAAACCGCCAATGAAGAAGTTACCCACCTCCATGTTGCCAGAAGAGACGGCTCCACGTCCGGAGTTCCCGGAGCAAGAACAAACCCCGCCGGGTCTGGATGCGGAAATGGAGCCATCCCCGGACCACGGTGAAACCAGCTACACCGGCTCCGGGCGACTGGCCGGTAAGAAAGCGTTAATTACCGGCGGCGACTCCGGTATTGGCCGTGCGGTGGCGATCGCCTTTGCCCGCGAAGGCGCCGACGTCGCGATAAACTATCTGCCCGAAGAGCAAAAGGATGCGGATGAAGTTATCGCCCTGATCAAAGCCGAAGGGCGCACCGCGGTGGCCCTCCCGGGTGATATTCGCTCCGAATCCTTCTGCCAGTCGCTGGTGGCCGACGCGGTGGAACAGCTGGGAGGTCTGAGCATCCTGGTTAATAACGCCGGGCGTCAGCAATACTGTGAAACCCTTGAGGAACTCACTACCGAAGATTTCGACGCTACCTTTAAAACCAACGTCTACGCGCCGTTCTGGATCACCCGCGCCGCACTGCCTCACCTCCAGGCCGGAAGCGCGATTATCAATACCACCTCGGTGCAGGCGTATAAACCCAGCCCGATCCTGCTCGATTATGCGCAGACCAAAGCCTGTCTCGCGATCTTCACTAAATCGCTGGCTAAACAGGTGGCGAAACGAGGCATTCGCGTGAACGCCGTAGCGCCTGGCCCTTACTGGACGGTGCTGCAATCCAGCGGCGGCCAGCCGGACGAGAAGGTGAAACAATTTGGCAAAGACACGCCGATGGGGCGCCCGGGACAACCGGTAGAGATCGCCCCGCTGTATGTCACCCTGGCATCCGATGCCTGCTCATATACCTCCGGACAGGTGTGGTGTTCTGACGGCGGGGATGGTGTGGTCTAAGCCTCCCGGCATACCGACGCGCGCCAGCGCGCGCCGGTATTTTCCCGGCCAACCCTTGCGGCTATATACTGGCCCCTCGCCTCCCGGTTGCGGCAATTTTTTCTTTCCTCCACTCCGCTACTCTGGCCGCATGCTATGATGTCCGCCCGCCGCTGTGCGCTAACCCTGGCCCCGACGCCACCCCTGAGGACGACAGATGAGTAATGACATCCCCCTGAAATTTTATGACATCGTGGACGAATACGAGACCGAAGCGGCTGCGCCGGTAAAGGATGAAGAACGCGATGCGCTGGCGCGCTATTTCCAACTGCTGATTGCGCGGTTAACTAATAACGAAGAGATTGACGAAGAGGCGCAGCGAGAAATGGCCCGCGAGGCGGCCATTAACGAAGACCGCATTGACGATATCGCTAATTTCCTTAATCAGTGGGGCAACGAATAAAGCTCAACGTCAGCCTACCGGCGGAATTGCCTTCCGCCGGTGCTGTCAGGGCGCGAAGCGCCAAGACTCAGCCGTGGCCAGTCTCCTCTCCCAGACGCCTCTGCAGCGCATCAAGAAATAGCGGTAATCCGTCAGGTTGATAGTCGCGGGAAAGATAGATGCCGTAAACGCTCAACGCCTTCGGCGTCCACTCCGGAAGCACCACCTCCAGCGTGCCGCTGGCAATCGCGCCCCGGGCCTCCAGTTCGGGAAGCATCGCAATGCCGCACCCGGCAACCGCCGCCTCCAGCAGCAATGAAGATATCCCTGCGCTCAGATTACCGTTCACCGCCACCGACGCTTCCCGCCCCTGCGCATCGCTGAACTGCCAGTGCTGGCTGGCGAAATGGCTGTATAGCAGGCAGTTATGTCGTTGCAGATCGTCGGGCGTCGTCAACGGGCCATGCTGGCGCATCCAGCACGGCGCGGCGCAGAGCAGCGAACGGCACACTCCGAGGCGACGAGCGATGGCCCCCGCTTCCGGGTTGTCGGTAATGCGAATAGCCACGTCGATACGCTCGCCGATCAGGCTGACCGGATGGTTATTGATATCCAACTCCAGGCGCAGCAGTGGATAGCGGGCGAGAAAGTCCGGTAGCAGCGGGGAGATCAGCTGCATGGCGGTAAAGTGCGCGCAGGCGACGCGCAGTGTGCCGCTGGGATCGGCCCGCTGACGCTCGCCGGCGATTTCATCGGCGATCCGCGTCAAACCGCGGGTCTTGAGCAATACCTTCTCCCCGGCCGGGGTCAGCGTCAGCCGCCGGGTTGAGCGATGGATCAGCCGGGCGCCGGCCCAGCTCTCCATTTGTTCCAGATAGCGGCTCACCATCGGGCGCGACATCCCCAGCGCCCGCGCCGCGGCGCTAAGACTTCCCAGCTCGCAGATGCGCAGATACACCTGCGCAGCAATCACCCTGTCCATCACTCCCCCTGATCTGCACGTTTTATGAAACTCAGCATCTCTTGTTTCAGGAATTTTATCAAATAGCGAAATCCGTACAATGGAACGCATTCACCTGTTACTGAGAATAAATCATGAAATTATCTGCCCTTGCTGTTGCTACCGCCCTGTTCAGCGGCGCGGTCTTCGCGGCGCCTCTGACGCTGCAAACTTACAACCCGCAGGAAAAAGGACTTTTTGCCGTCAACTCGACCCTCGTTTCCGGTCCGCATGAAGCGGTACTTTTCGACGCGCAGTTCAGCGTCAAAGATGGGGAAAAGCTGGTGGAGATGATCAGGAAAAACGGCAAACCGCTATCGCGGATTGTGATCACCTCTGGCGATCCGGATTTCTATTTTGGTCTTGAGCCGCTGGTAAAAGCCTTCCCGCAGGCGGAGGTGGTCGCCACGCCGGAGGTCGTCAAACATATTGCAGCCACCAAAGCGGCCAAACTGGCGTACTGGGGCCCGCAAATGAAAGACGGCGCGCCGACGCAGGTGTATGTCCCGCAGGCGCTGGAGGCCAACAGCTTTACCATCGATGGCGAGAAAGTGACCATCATGCAGCCGCATGACTACGCGGCGTTCGTCTGGATCCGGGCGAACAAAACGATCCTCGGCGGCACCGGCGTGGCGTGGGGTATGCATCTCTGGACCGCCGACACCCAGACGCCGGCCAGTCGTCAGCAATGGCGTAATACGCTGGACCAGATGATCGCCCTGCACCCGCAGCGGGTGATCCCGGGTCATTATCTCGGCACCCCGCCGGAGGGAGACAGCGCGGTGCGCTTTACAAAAACTTATCTCCAGCAGTTCGAGCAGGCGCTGAAGACGCATTCGGATTCGGCCGGGGTGATCAAGGCGATGGAGGCACAGTGGCCGGGCCTGGCGGAGACCAGCTCGCTGGAGTTAAGCGCCAAAGTTAATACCGGTGAGATGAAGTGGTGACCCCTGCGGCGCGCAAGGAGGACTGTTCTTAATCTGGCTCCCCAGGGTTGCTATTACCGAGAAAATGGACCACCCTACCTGTGGCCGCACAAAAAACGCGCGGCCGACTTTGGGTTACATTTCATCCGGTCATTACCGGGTTTGCCCTTGAAACCAGAACAGGATAAAGGAGTCAGAATGAAATCGAACCATCAGGCACGTCATCTTCTCGGTCTGAACTATAAGCTTTCCCGGCAGAAAAAAGTGGTGCTGGAAGGCGATGAAGAAACCACCATCAACCACATCCATGCTACCGGCCGCAAACGCCGCGGTGGTTAATTTTCAGCCTGAGTGATGATAAACAACACCGTCCTGTTGCCAGGATGGTGTTTTTTTATGGCAATTGACTGCTTGTTTACCCGCTTGAAGACCTTCTGCTCTATACTCTGCCCGCTGCTTTCCACCCGCCCTTCGCTTATCGCCGCGCCGGGACTGTGGTCATGATCAAGGAGTTAGTGCGATGCAATTTACCCATAAGAAAAACCGTTCCCTGTACATCCCCTACGCGGGTCCCGTTCTGCTTGAATTCCCCCTGCTCAACAAGGGAAGCGCCTTCAGTATGGAAGAGCGCAGCAATTTCAACCTGCTCGGCCTGCTGCCGGAAGTGGTTGAAACTATCGAAGAGCAAGCGGAACGCGCCTGGATCCAGTATCAGGGATTCAAAACTGAAATCGACAAACATATTTATCTGCGTAACATCCAGGACACCAACGAAACCCTGTTTTATCGCCTGATCGGCAACCACCTTGAAGAGATGATGCCGGTTATCTATACCCCGACGGTAGGCGCGGCCTGCGAACGTTTCTCCGAGATCTATCGTCGCGCCCGCGGCGTCTTTATCTCCTACCAGAATCGCCATAACCTTGACGACATCCTGCAAAACGTCCCGAACCACAACGTGAAAGTGATTGTGGTCACCGATGGCGAGCGCATTCTCGGCCTTGGCGACCAGGGGATCGGCGGAATGGGGATCCCGATCGGTAAACTGTCGCTGTACACCACCTGCGGCGGCATCAGCCCGGCTTACACCCTGCCTATCGTGCTGGACGTCGGAACAAACAACCAGCAGCTGCTCGACGATCCGCTGTATATGGGCTGGCGCCACCCACGCATTACCGACGACGAGTACTATCAGTTCGTTGACGACGTGATCCAGGCGATTAAGGCCCGCTGGCCGGACGTGCTGCTGCAGTTTGAAGATTTTGCGCAAAAGAACGCCATGCCGCTGCTCAACCGCTACCGCAATGAAATCTGCTCGTTTAACGACGATATTCAGGGCACCGCGGCGGTGACCGTCGGGACGCTGATCGCCGCCAGCCGCGGCGCCGGTAGCCAGCTGAGCGAGCAAAAAATCGTCTTTCTCGGCGCGGGTTCGGCCGGCTGCGGTATCGCTGAACAGATTATCGCCCAGATCGTCCGCGAAGGACTCAGTGAAGAAGAGGCCCGCCAGCGCGTGTTTATGGTTGACCGCTTCGGCCTGTTAACCGACGGCATGCCTAATCTGCTACCGTTCCAGAACAAGCTGGTGCAAAAGCGTGAGCAGCTGCAGAGCTGGGATACCACCAGCGAGGCGCTGTCCCTGCTGGACGTAGTGCGCAACGTGAAGCCGAACATCCTGATCGGCGTCTCGGGTCAGCCGGGACTGTTCACGGAAGAGATTATCCGCGAGATGCACAAGCACTGCCCGCGGCCGATCGTGATGCCGCTCTCCAACCCAACCTCACGGGTGGAAGCGACGCCGCAGAATATCCTGAGCTGGACCGACGGCGAGGCGCTGGTCGCCACCGGCAGCCCATTCTCCCCGGTTACCGTGAAAGGCAAGCAGTATCCCATCGCCCAGTGCAATAACTCCTATATCTTCCCGGGTATTGGACTGGGGGTGATCGCCTCCGGCGCGTCGCGGGTCACCGACGAGATGCTGATGGCTGCCAGCGAAACCCTGGCGCAGCACTCGCCGCTGGTCAACAACGGCGAAGGTCCGGTGCTGCCGGAGCTGAAGGATATCCAGACCGTCTCACGGGCGATTGCCTTCGCGGTGGGCAAGGTGGCCCAGGAGCAAGGCGTGGCGGTGAAAACCTCCGCCGAAGCGCTGCTGCAAGCGATCAGCGATAATTTCTGGTTACCGGAATATCGCAATTATCGCCGCACCTCGATTTAATCACTGTCACCGGGTCGACATATCGGCCCGGTTATTAATAACGTCAGAATAATATCTCCAGCCACGGAAACATCTTTTTCGCCCATATTCATTCATCGTAAAAATAGAAAACAGATAGCATTTGCCGCACGCCCTTTGCTGTGCAAAATAGTTGCCTCTCCCCTCACAACGGAATGTGAAATGCAAAAATTAATCCCAGGCACAAATAAAACAATCGCTATTCTGATCCGTGTTATTTTATTGCTTACGGGCGGGTCCGCCATCATCGCCGGCCTGTGCCTGTTTGGCGGCGATATGTGGATGCTCACCCCGCGGGCTGAACAGTATCAGCCCGCCACCGGCGATCTGGTGGATGTCGTCATCTATGAGCCGAGTAAATTTTTCTTCGCCCTGCTCTACGTGTTTATTATTACCCTGGTCTGGCTACTGGCGGTACGTAAAATCCCCTGGCGGCCGATACAGCATCCTATATTACCGCTGATGGTACTGATTGCCGCCGGGATATTTATTTTCCTCCACCCGGAGGTCACCCCGGGTCGGGATGCCAGTATTCAGTACGGTAAACACAACATTTCTTACACTGCCATTTTCTGGAGCAAAACGAATTCAGATCGACATGTCACTCAACCCTCTAAATATGAAATTTTTGTTGAAGCGAAAGATCCCCGCTGGCTTATCGACAGAAACAATCTTGGCCGCGCCTGGCGCTGTGAAGTCAAGCGGCATACCCAGTTTTACACCCTGTCATTCAATGAGGGCTGGTTTCCGGACGGCGATCCGCAGGTCATGGCCCGCCAGTGTACTCAGGTAAGCGATCTGAATGCGCTCAGTGAAACGGCAATCATGATTGCCCGCCCGATCGCCACCGTCCCTGTGGAGGCACCGTAAATGAGCCAGCAAAAAAATGGTTCTGCAACCATGTTCTGGCAAACACATAAGCCCTCTGCGCCAACCCGGCATCGTAGACAAAGGCGGCGCAGGTGACAGCTGGCGGGGCCCCCTGCCAGTTTTGTCACTGGCGCGCTTTCCCTTTCCCCACTACACTGCCATCACCCATCCACTTACTGAATAAAAAAGGAGGCCCCCCATGCTGTATTGTGAAATGTTTATTGTTTCACATGCCTTAGGCAATTGCGCCAGCTCAAGCGTTATCGGTATCGTGCTGCGATAACTATGGCTTGAGCGAAGACCCTTCACGCAATCCCTTCTCTCCGGCTTACCGGGTTATCGTCAGCGAGTTTTGACGAGGCATTTGCATGCCTGTAACTCTTGAGTAAGTTGACTATGAGTACATTACTAACTGCCCATGCGCTCCACGTGGAGACGGCTTTTGGGCCGCTGTTTAACTCCCTCTCCTTCACCCTGAAGAAAGGCGACCGGATCGGTCTCATCGGCCATAACGGTTGCGGCAAAAGCACCCTGCTGCAAGTGCTGGACGGCACCCTCGCGCCCACCTCGGGCAGCGTCTCGCTCGCCGGTCAGTGTCTGATGGCCCGCGTTGAACAGCATCTGCCGGAGGCGCTGCATACGCAGTCGCTGCTGCAGGCGGTGCTGGCCCCATTACCCGCCGACGCGCGGGAAGCACAGCGCTGGCTGGCCGAGCGCCTGCTGGCGCAGATGGGCTTTACCCCGGCGGTGATGGAGCAGCAGACCGCCACCCTGAGTGGCGGCCAGCACACGCGTCTGCTGCTGGCCCGGGCGCTGATCCGCCAGCCTGATCTGCTCTTGTTGGATGAGCCGGGCAACCATCTCGATCTGCCCACCCTGCTGTGGCTGGAAAGCTTCCTGCAAACCTGGCAGGGGAGCTTTGTACTGGTGTCACACGACAACACCTTACTGGATGCTGTAACTAATGCGAGTTGGATCCTCCGTGACCAGACGCTACATTGCTTCGCCTTGCCCTGCAGCGCTGCCCGTCAGGCACTGCAGGAGCAGGATGAAAGCGCCGCGTTACGTCATAAGGCGGAGCAAAAAGAGATCGACCGGGTCAGCGCCAGCGCCCGGCGGCTGGCCACCTGGGGTCGGGTCTATGACAATGAAGATCTCGCCCGCAAAGCCAAACAGATGGAGAAGCAGGTCGCCCGCCTGAAAGACGAGCAGACCGAGCTCAGCGTCGGCCCGCCGTGGCGCCTGGTGTTACAGGGGGACGCCCTGCCGGCCGACCGCCTTTTGGAGATGGACACCCTTCCCGTCTCGCCCGCGCCGGGTCAGCCATCCCTCTTCACCACCGGCGTGGCGCGCCTGCGCAGCGGCGATCGCGTGGCCATCATGGGACGTAATGGCGGCGGCAAATCGTCCCTGCTGCGCCTGCTGTGGCAGCAGATGAACAAGGCATCGCCTCTCCCGGGGCTGCGCCTGCATCCCCGGTTGCACCCCGGCTACTATGACCAGACGCTGGCGCAGTTGCCGGACGAGGCCAGCCTGCTCGAGGCCCTGACGCCGTTTGCCCCGTCGGCGGACACCCGTAAACGGGCGCTGATCGCCGCCGGGTTTGGCTGGGCGAGACATAGCCAGAAGATCAGCACCCTCAGCGGCGGCGAGCGATCGCGGCTGCTGTTCGTTGGCCTGTCGCTGGCGCGCTACAGTCTGCTGCTGCTGGATGAACCCACCAACCATCTTGATATGGAGGGTAAAGCGGTGCTGGCGCAGACGCTGCGCGATTACCCCGGCGGCGTGCTGCTGGTCAGTCATGACCGCCAGCTGATTAGCGAAAGCTGTAACCGCTTCTGGCTGATTGACAGTGCCGGGCTAACGGAGTGGCACAGCCTGGAGGTGGTCTATGCCCGTCTGCAGGCCGTGGCGCCCGCCCCGGACAGTCGGCTCGCTTTGCAGAGTACACCCGCCGGGGCTGACGATGATGAGGAGGCGCTGCTGGCGCGGCTGATTGACCTGGAGCAGTGGCTGGCTGACGACATGGCCCGCAAGCCAAAACATCAAAAGCCGTCGCTGCAGGCACAGTGGCAAGAGGAGATTGCCCGCCTGCTTAACCAACTGACGTAATCTCCATGTCCCCCCACCGGCTAAGGCGCAACACCCTTAGCCGATGTTTCCGGACCGGGTAAACTGCTGCTCGGTCATTACCTTTCCCCACTGCTCCCCCTGCCATTCGCGGATTAACGTGAAGCCAAAGGATTCATACAGTTTGCGGGCCGCGTCCAACCCTTTAAAGGTCCACAGCTGCACCGCGCTAAACTGGCGACTATCGCAGAAAGCCATCGCCTCGCTGAGGAGCCGCCTGCCAATGCCGGTTCCCCGGCAGCTGTCATCGAGAATGAACCAGCGCAAATGCGCCTCCTGCTGGCCGAGGTCCTCGCCATCGATAGCCAGCGAGCCGACGATTTTCCCTTCGCGGATCGCCAGCCAGATCTGGTTGGCCGGGGAGGAGAGCCGGGTGGCAAATTCCGCTACGCCGCTGGCGACCTTGCCTTCAAAAAAAGCGCCAAAGTCATGATGACGGGCGTAATACTCCCCGTGCATCTGGGCTATCCGGCCGATCATCCCCGGCTGGTAGCCGGTCATCAGCGAAATTTGCGGAGCCGTATCCGCAAGCGCGCTATCCCGACACTGCGCCAGCGCCCGGGCATAGGCCGCCAGTCCAGTGGCGACAGTTTGCTGCTGCGTCTCATCCAGATGGTCTAACGCCTCCACCACCTGACGGGTACCCCAGGCGTTAATTTTCGCCACCGTATCGTGCCCCTTTGCCGTCAGGGCGAGTGATTTCGCGCGCGCATCCTCCGCGCAAGGACGCTCCTCCAGCTCACCAGCCGCCAGCAGACGAGAGACCATCCGGCTGACGCTTGATTTTTCCAGTCCCAGCAACGTGACCAGCTGCGCGGCCGTCATCTCCCCCCTCATTGATACCTCAAGCAGGGTGTGCACCGCCGAAGGTGAATAATGGGTGGCGGCCAGCGTGGTGCTCATAAAGCCCAGCTCGCGCACCATTAACCGCGAGGCGGTACGAATCTGTTGGATTAAGGGGGTATCAGGCATGGCGGCGGGTCCAGAAAATGAAATGGTTGTACAATACAACCATCGCCTTCATCCTGCGTCAAGATGCAATATGGTGGGATAAGCGTTGTCGTGTGACGTGTGACGTGTGATTTTGCCGCCACAGGGATCGTGAAAGCGAATGCCGCGGGCGCCGGACAGCGCCCGCGATGAATATTATTGCGGGTTCTTCGCCTTCCAGGCCTCCCAGGCCGATTTGATCTCCTGCTTCGCGGCCGCGGCGTCATTAAAGCCGGCCAGCTCGACCTTTTTACGCCCCTCCGGCAGTTCTTTATAGACCCGGAAGAAGGCCTCCAGCCGCTGCTGTTCTATTTTCGGCAGATCGGAGATGGTCTTGATGTCGTCGTAGGTCGGGTCAATTTTACTGGCCGGTACGGCGATGATTTTGTCGTCTTTCTCACCGCCGTCTATCATCTTCAGCACACCAATTGCCCGCAGCTTAATCAGCGTGCCCGGGGCCATCGGCGCGCGGGTATAAAACACCACGTCCAGCGGGTCGCCATCCCCGGCCAGCGACTGGGTCAGCGAGCCGTAGTTCGCCGGGTAGGCCACCGGCATCGACTGAAAGCGGTCGGCGACGATAAACCCCGTTTTAGCATCGGTTTCGTACTTAATGATCCCGCCCGTCGGGATCTCAGTGACGGCGTAAAATTCTTCCGGGTTGTTTTCCGGCTGGGGAAATTCCAGCACATTGTGGGCCTGGGCGGCGGCGGACAAAAGCAGACCGGCGGTGAGGATGGTTTTTACCAGATGCATTGTTGTATCACTCTGTTGTTATAAGAAATTGATGCGCAAAACAATAGATTCGAGTGATGACAAAAACATGACCATTCAGCGTCAATATTATTACCTACCAAATATAGCGATATTGTCTGAATTTTGTGCTATCTCTGTAGCAAAAAGCCACATTCTGTACTAAGCGCCTTGTATTTTACCACTCAGCGTCTAATCCTTATTGGGTACTATTGCATTAATTATGTTAATCAATTCCCCCACAAGGAGACAGGCATGAAGGCAGCTGTTGTTACCCACGACCATCAGGTTAACGTCACGGAAAAAACGCTGCGCCCGCTGGAATACGGCGAAGCGCTGTTGAAAATGGAATGCTGCGGCGTGTGTCATACTGACCTGCACGTGAAAAACGGCGATTTTGGCGATAAAACCGGCGTCATTCTCGGCCATGAAGGGATCGGGGTGGTACAAAAAGTCGGCCCGGGCGTCACCTCCCTGAAGCCGGGCGACCGCGCCAGCGTGGCGTGGTTCTTCGAAGGCTGCGGCCACTGCGATTACTGTAACAGCGGCAACGAGACGCTCTGCCGCTCGGTGAAAAACGCCGGCTATACCGTCGATGGCGGCATGGCGGAAGAGTGCATCGTCACCGCCAACTACGCGGTAAAAGTTCCGGACGGCCTCGACTCCGCCGCCGCCAGCAGCATCACCTGCGCGGGCGTCACCACCTACAAAGCGGTCAAGGTCTCCCACATCAAACCGGGCCAGTGGATCGCCATCTACGGCCTCGGCGGGCTGGGTAACCTCGCGCTGCAGTATGCGAAGAATGTGTTTAACGCCAAAGTGATCGCTATCGACGTCAACGACGGACAGTTGGAGCTGGCGGCCTCGATGGGCGCCGACCTGACCATCAACTCCCGCAATGAAGATGCGGCGAAAGTGATTCAGGAAAAAACCGGCGGCGCCCACGCTGCGGTAGTAACCGCGGTGGCTAAAGCGGCCTTTAACTCGGCGGTGGATGCCGTTCGCGCCGGTGGCCGCGTGGTTGCGGTGGGCCTGCCGCCGGAGGCGATGAGCCTCGATATTCCGCGTCTGGTGCTGGACGGCATCGAAGTGGTCGGTTCGCTGGTCGGCACCCGTCAGGATCTGGTGGAAGCCTTCCAGTTTGCCGCCGAAGGCAAAGTGGTGCCGAAAGTCACCCTGCGTCCGCTGGAAGATATCAACGCTATCTTCAAAGAGATGGAGCAAGGTCAGATCCGCGGCCGTATGGTTATCGATCTGCGTAGCTAATCACCCGCGCCTCTCCCGTGCGGGAGAGGCGATCCCCCTGGCACGTCCTCTCGCTTCCCAACCCGGGAAGTAAATGCAATTTCCGCAAATGCTTAGCGCAATTCCTTGGTTCCTTTGTTTTTAGCCGCGCCCGATGATGGCAACACAATAGATAACAAAGGAATTCACCATGCATCGTCATTTTCGCCTGCCCGCGCTGGCCGCGCTGTTTCTCACCGGCGCCTTTTCCGTCTGGGCCGCCGACACGCCGGTTAAAGGCGGCACCTTAATTTATCTGGAGCAGCAACCGCACACCAATCTCTATCCGCCCGCCGGCGGCTTTTACCCGAATGGCGGGATTCTCAATCAGATAACCGACAAGCTCACCTGGCAGAACCCGAAAACGCTGGAGATTGAGCCGTGGATCGCCGAGAGCTGGACCAGCAATGCCGATAAAACCGAGTACACCTTCCACCTGCGCAAAGGGGTCACTTTCTCAGATGGCACACCGCTGGACGCCGCCGCCGTCGCCAAAAACTTCGATACCTATGGTCTGGGAGATAAAGCCCATCGTCTGCCCGTCTCGGAGGTCATCAATAACTACCAGCGCAGCGAAGTGATCGACCCGCTGACGGTAAAATTCTACTTCAACAAGCCGTCGCCGGGCTTCCTGCAGGGAACCGCCACCATCGGCTCCGGTCTGGTATCTCTCAGCACCCTGCAGCGTAATTTTGAAGAGCTGGGCGATGCCCGACATATTATCGGCTCCGGCCCCTTCGTCGTGCAGGATGAAAAACCAGGCCGCGAGCTGACGCTGGTGGCGCGCAAGGATTACCAGTGGGGGCCGAAAAACATTGCCCAGCAGGGGCCCGCTAACCTCGACGGCATCACCTATATTGTGACGCCGGAAGACAGCGTGCGTATCGGCGCGCTGCTGGCAGGTCAGGCGGGCTTTATTCGCCAGGTGCAGGCCTACGATGAAAAGCAGGCTACCGATCAGGGATTTAAGATCTACGCTGCCCCTACCCGCGGGGTCAACGACAGCCTGAGTTTCCGCCCGGATAACCCACTGGTCGCCGACCTGCGGGTGCGTCAGGCCCTGCTCCATGCTACCAACGCCAGGCAGGTGGTGGAGACGCTGTTCTCCGCTAACTACCCGCAAGCCACCTCCGTGCTGGCCAGCTCTGCCGCCGGCTATGTCAATCTCAGCGATAAACTCACCTTCGACCAGGCCAAAGCCCGGCAGTTGCTGGATGACGCCGGCTGGAAGCCCGCCGCCGACGGTATTCGCAGCAAAGACGGTCAGCGGCTGGCGCTGACCGTCTATGAGTCGCTGCCGCAGCCGCAAAATAAGGAAGTGCTGCAGCTGATCGCCCAGCAGTGGCGCCAGGTGGGTGTGGCGTTGACGGTCAAAGCCGGGGATGCCGGTAGCCGTACGCTGGATAACCTCGACCCGCAGAAAACCCCGCTCACCGTCTCAGAAGTGGGCCGCGCCGACCCGGATGTGGTGAAAAGTATGTTCTTCCCCAACAACCGCGATGCGCTGCTGCAGAAAGGCGGCTCCAGCGATAAAGTGCAGCGCTTCCGCGATGATAAGCTCAATGACCTGCTGACCGGCATCTCCGCGGCGGTAGAGCCGCAGCAGCGCTTGCAGTTAACCGGTGACGCCCAGCGCTATCTGATCGATAACGCCTATGTGATCCCTATTTTCGAAGAGCCGCAGGTGTTCGCCGGCGCGCCGTGGGTCAAAGGCGTCAGCTTCGAGGCCGTCGGTCGTCCGTCGTTCTACGGCGCGTGGCTGGACAAGCACTAAGAGGCCGGTTATGAGCGCTTATCTTCTGCGACGATTCGGCCAGGGGCTGCTGGTCCTGTGGGCGGCCTTTACCCTCACCTTTTTCCTGCTGCAGGTCCTGCCGGGGGATGCGGTGCTGATCAAGTTTCAGAACCCGGACCTTGGCCTGAGCCCGGCGCAAATTGCGGAGATGCGGCTGGCCTACGGCGCCGATAGCCCGCTGTGGCGCCAGTACCTGCACACGCTGCTGGCGATGCTGCACGGCGACTTCGGCTATTCCCTGCAGGCGGGTCTGGCGGTCAGCAGTCTGATTGCCAGCAACCTGCCGGATACCTTAAGCCTCGCGCTGCCGGCCTTCCTGCTGGCGGTGGCGCTGGCGTTCGCCCTCGCTTTCGCCTCGCGGCTGCCGGGGCTGCGCTGGCTGAGCAATTTTCTGCAGTCGCTACCGGTGCTGTTTATCTCTCTACCTACCTTTTGGTTGGGTATCGCCCTGATCCAGCTCTTCTCGTTTCAGTTGCGCTGGATCCCGGTGATCAACCCCGGCCCACTGGAAGGACTGATTTTACCGGTTATCGCCGTCGCACTGCCCATTTCCGCCCCACTGGCGCAGATCCTGATGCGCAGCATGGATCAGGTGGCGGTTCAGCCCTTCGTCGCGGTCGCCCGCGCCAAGGGCATGAGCGAAACGGGCGTCCTCTGGCGCCATGTGATGGGGAATGCCCTGCTGCCGGCGCTGAATATTGCCGGGCTGCTGCTCGGCGAACTGATTGCCGGGGCGCTGATCACCGAGACCGTCTTCGGCCGCAGCGGCCTCGGCCAGCTGACCCAGCAGGCGGTCAATAACCAGGATATCGCCGTACTACAGGCGGTGGTGATGATCTCCGCCCTCGGTTTCGTCCTGATCAACCTGCTGGTCGACCTGGTCATGCCGCGACTGGACCCCCGACTCCATTTACAGACCGGAGGTGCGAAATGAGCCTGGTCGACTATACCATCGCGGTTCGCCGCCGCCCGGAGTGGCGTAGAGTGCGCCTGCAGCCTGGCCTGTGGCTGGCGTGGGCGGTGATGATCGCCGCCCTGTTAATGGCCATTGCCCCACAGTGGTTTACCTCCTCTAACCCGCTGGAGGGGATCCCCGGCGCTCAGCGCCTGGCGCCGCAGGCGCACTACTGGCTGGGTACCGACCAGCTGGGGCGCGACCTGTGGACGCGGGTGGTTTACGGCGCGGTGCATTCCCTGTCGGCGGCGCTGATCGCCGTCGCCATCGGCCTGGTGGTGGGTACCGCCCTTGGCACCCTCGCCGGGGCGCTGGCCGGACGCGTGGAATCCACCATCATGCGCCTGGTCGATGTCCTGCTGGCTATCCCCTCCCTGCTGCTGCAGCTCACGGTGATTATTCTGCTGGGTTTCGGCACGGTAAATGCGGCGGTGGCGGTTGGCGTCGCGGCTATCGCCAGCTTCGCGCGCCTGGCGCGAGCAGAAGTGGTACGCGTGCGCCACAGCGATTACGTCGAGGCGGCCCGGGGCAGCGGCGGCACTTTTTTCGCCGTCTTCTGGCGCCATATTCTGCCCAACTCGCTCACTGCGGTGCTTGCTTTCGCGACGCTGCAGTTCGGTCAGGCGATGTTGGCCCTGGCCACCCTCAGCTTCCTCGGCTACGGCACTCCGCCGCCGGTCCCGGAGTGGGGACTACTGATCGCCGAAGGTCGCAATTACCTGTCAACCGCCTGGTGGCTGACCACCTTCCCCGGCCTCGCCGTGGTCGCCGTGGTCCTTGCCGCCAATCGTCTTAGCCGCCAGTGGAGTGGAGTACGCCCATGACCGTTCTGTCCGTTGAAGATCTACGCATCAGCTACCGCTCGCGGGGCGAATGGCGCGAGGTGGTGCACAACATCAGCTTTTCCATCCAGCGCGGCGAAATGCTGGCCTTCGTCGGAGAATCCGGCTCGGGGAAAACCACCACCGCGCAGGCCATTATCGGCCTGCTGGCGGATAATGCCCGCCGGGATGCCGGGCGGATTGTCCTCAATGGCGAAGTGATTAGCGACTGGTCGGATAAACGCCTGAACCGCCTGCGCGGAGTGAGCATCAGCCTGGTCCCGCAGGATCCCGGTAATTCGCTCAACCCGGTAAAAACCATTGGTCAGCAGGTGGAAGAGATCCTGCGGCTGCATCAGTCCCTCTCCGCCGCTGAGCGCCGACAGCAGGTTCTTAACCTGCTCGCTAAAGTCGGTCTCAGCCACCCGGAACAGCGTTTTGACCAGTATCCGCATCAGCTGTCTGGCGGGATGAAACAGCGGGTGCTGATAGCCATCGCCATTGCCCTGCAGCCGGATCTGATTATTGCTGACGAGCCCACTAGCGCCCTCGACGTCACGGTGCAGAAGCGCATTCTCGACCTGCTCGATATCCTGCGTCGCGAGTCGGGTACCGCCGTGCTGTTTGTCACCCACGATCTGGCGCTGGCCGCCGAACGCGCCGACCGGATCATGGTGTTTCGCCAGGGAGAGATTCAGGAACAAGGCGCCACCGAGACGATTGTCCAGCGTCCACAGCATCCTTACACCCGCCAGCTGCTCCACGACCTGCTGGATGCGCCGTTGGGGCTGGCGGCGGCTCGTCACCGGCCGCTGGCCACGCCGGCCATTCGCGTGGAGGGGATCAGCAAACGCTTCTCGCTGGGCAAACAGGCGCTGCAGGCGCTCGACAGCGTCAGCTTTGAAGTCAGACGCGGCAGCACCCATGCGCTGGTGGGCGAATCCGGCTCCGGGAAAACCACCCTGGCGCGGATCCTGCTGGGCTTTGAGCGCGCCGATGCCGGACAGGTCATCATCGACGGTATCGACGCCGGGCATCTCAGCCGCGAGGCACAGCGTCAGCTGCGGCGCAAGATCCAGTTTGTCTACCAGAACCCCTTCGCTTCGCTCGACCCGCGCCAGACGCTGTTTGCGATTATCGAAGAGCCGTTAAAAAACTTTGAGCGCCTCAGCGCGGCGACGCGTCGCCAGCGTGTGGAGAGCGTTGCCGCCCGGGTGGCCCTGGCCCCCGAGCTGCTGTCGCGTACGCCGCGGGAGCTTTCCGGCGGCCAGCGCCAGCGGGTGGCGATTGCCCGGGCGCTGATCCTCGAGCCGGCGATACTGGTCCTTGACGAAGCGACTTCGGCGCTCGACGTCACCGTTCAGGCGCAGATCCTCGCCCTGCTGCAGCAGCTACAGCAGCAGCTGGGACTGAGCTACCTGTTCATTACCCACGATCTGGCGACGGTCAGGCGGATCGCCGACAGCGTCACGGTTCTGCGCGCCGGCCAGGTGGTGGAGCATGGCGACGTAAACCGCCTGTTCGCCGCCCCGCAGCAGGCCTACACCCGCGAACTGATCGCCGCCATTCCCCAGGTTTCCTCCCGCTTAGCACAGGCCCACACGGAGAACGCATAATGCCAAAACGCCTCGGTTTTTTTACCCGTCTGCTCGATCAGGGCTCCGCGCAAACGCGCTACCGGCTGGCGGCCGAACAGATCCGCCACGCGGAGCGTTTGGGCTTCGACAGCGCATGGATTGCCCAGCACCATTTTCATGAACAGGAAGGCGGCCTGCCATCGCCGCTGGTGTTTCTCGCCCACGTCGCGGCACAGACCGACCGGATCCGTCTCGGCACGGCGATTATCACTCTGCCGATGGAAAATCCGCTGCGCGTCGCCGAAGACGCGGCGGTACTGGATTTACTCACCGACGGACGTCTGGAGGTGGGTTTTGGCTCCGGCGGCACGCCAACCTCGTTTCTGCCCTTCGGCCTGACCAGCGAGCAGCGCGGGGCGGCGTTTGCCGACCATCTGCACCTGATCCATAGCGCCTGGCGCGGCGACACGCTAAGCCACCCGGACAACCGTCTCTATCCGCCGGCGCCGCAGTTGGCGGAGCGTATCTGGATCGCCACCTTCTCTGCGGAGGGCGCCATCCGCGCCGGTCAGGCGGGACACGGGTTGATGCTGTCCCGCACTCAGCCACGGCCACCCGGCGAGCCACGTCTGCCGCTGGACGCCATTCAGAACCCGATCATTGACGCCTACCTGGCGGCGCTGCCGGACGGCGTTGCGCCGCGGATCCTCGCCTCGCGCACCGCCTTCGTCGCCGACAGTCACGCCCACGCCCTGCAGGTCGCCGAGCCCGGTCTGCGCAAGCAGGCGACTCAGCACCGGGCGGCGGGTCATACGATAGAAGGTGACAGTGTCACCGACTATCTGCAACAGCTGGATGCCCACGTTGGCGATCCTGAGCATGTTATTGCCTCCCTGGCGCAGGACAGCGTGCTGGCCCGCGCCACCGATATTTCGTTTCAGGTGCACTCGGTCGAGCCTTCGCACCGGGATACGCTGCGTTCCATTGAGCTGATCGCCCAGCATATTGCCCCCCACATCAGATAAGGAGTCCCCATGACGCTGAGTCAGGATATTCTGGCCGAACTGGCGGAGATTACCCCCGGTTCCCCGCTTTATCAGGCGCGCGCCGTCCGCGATGCCGCCACCCGTCACGCCCAGGGAAGTTATGAAGTGCTGTTCCGCCAGCAGGACGCTGACTTTCCTCTTGATGAACGCTTCGCGGTGGCCGCGAAGGTGGCGAAACTGCACCAGGCGGACGCGCTGGCGGCGCACTATGCCGGTTTCGGCCTCGCCGATCCGACCACCGATCGTCTGGTCCCGGCGCTGGCCTTTGCCCGCCTGCTCACCTTCACCCCCGTTGAAGCCACTCCCGGCGCGCTGCACACCTTAACCAGCGCGGGCTGGAGCCTGCGGGGCATCGTCACCCTGGCGCAGCTGGTAGCCTTTGTCAGCTTCCAGAGCCGACTGCTGCTGGGCCTGCGGGCGCTCAACCATAAGCCCATCGTCAGCGCAGATACGCCGCTGGTCGCCGGATACTGGCATACCACCCCGTACGCGCAGAGCGGCAAAGCGGCCCCGGTTCGCTTCACCCGCGACGAGCTGCACTGGGAACCCTGGCTGGCCGATAAACCGCTGGCGGAATTCAACGCTGAAGAACAGGCGATTCTGGCCAAATATGGCCATAGCGACTCCCCCTACTTTCGCCTGCTGGCGCGCAACCAGCCGGTGCTGGAGCAGCGGACCCTGACCGATAAGGGCATTTTCTATACCGCGGGAGGATTGCCGCGCGCCGAACGCGAGCTGGCCGCCACGGTCGCCAGTAAAATCAACGGCTGTATTTACTGCGCCTCGGTGCATGCCCGCAAAGCGGCGCAGCTGGCGAAGGACGAGACCGCCGTCGACACGCTGCTGGCGGTGACGCCGGGAGAGGATCTGCGCGACGGGCAATCGCCGCGCTGGCAGGCGGAAATCGACGCCGCCGCCGCGCTATCGGTGACGCCACCCGCGTTAAACGCCGATCATCTGGCGGCGCTTGATGAGCAGGGCTTAGATACTCTGGCCCAGCTGGATCTGCTGCAGTCCGCGGCCTTTTTCGCCTGGGCCAACCGCCTGATGCTGACCCTGGGCGAACCCTGGCGTGAGTAGGCGTCGTTAGTAAGCTTGTCGCCGCTGATGACAGCCATAGATGAGCAAGGCGCTCATCGCCAGAAACGACAGCGCGGCGGCGGGGAGCGCCACGCTGTTCCAGCCAAAGCCCTGGGCGATCATCATTCCGCCGCAGAAGGCGCCGATGGCGCTGCCGAGGTTAAAGGCGATCTGTCCCCCGGCCGCCCCCAGCATCTCGCCGCCTTTGGCGTTCTGCAGCAGCAGGATCTGCAGCGGCGCTGACAGGGCGAATAGTCCCGCGCAGCAGAGAAACGCCAGCGCCAGCGAAGCGACTTTCTGTTCACCGAAGGCAAAGATCAGCAGCAGCGTCACGGCAATGACCCCGTCGGTCATGGCCGCAATGCGCAGCGGGCTGTAGCGCCCGGAAATTTTGCCGCTGAACAGATTGCCGACCACCATTCCCAGCCCCGCCAGCATCATAATCAGCATCATCTTGCTTTCAGCAAAGCCGGATACATTGAGCATAAAGGGCTTGATATAGCTGAACCAGGCAAACACGCCGGCGTTACCGAACATGGTGGCGGCGAAAATCAGCCACGGCGCCGGGGAGGCAAGAAAACGGAACTGCTCGCGCAGCCGCGTGCTGGCCCGGTCATAAAGCGTGGGCACCCAGCAGAAGATCGCCAGAAATACCGCCACGTTAAATACCGCGATAAGCGCAAAGGTATAGCGCCAGCTGAAGTGATGCCCAAGCCAGGTGCCGCCCGGGACGCCCACCAGGTTAGCGATCGTCATGCCGCCAATCATCCCCGCCACCGCGGCGGTCACCTTCCCCGGCGGCGCGATTTTCGACAGGATAATCGCGCCGACGCCAAAGAACGCCCCGTGGGGAAACCCGGAAACCAGCCGGCCAAGCGCCAGCATGGCGTAGCTACTGGAGAAGGTAAACAGGGTATTGCCGAGAATACACAGGCCAGCCAGGAACAGCATCACCGATTTCAGGGAAAACCGGCTGGAGAGCAGCGCCATGATCGGCGCGCCGATCACCACGCCGAAGGCATACCAGGCAATCATATTGCCGGCGGCGGGTATGGATATTCCGACATCGTGCGCCATATCCGGCAGCACGCCCATAATGCCAAACTCCGCCATGCCAAGTCCAAAGGTGCCCAGCGCCAGTGAAAAAATCGTTTTTTTCATACATCTTATAGGGGTATTGAGAGCCGGCCGGCATTATTTACCATCCCGCCCCGACACACCAGCTAAAAACGCCCGACGGCAGTTTCCTCCATACAACAGCCTGATTCGTTCATGTTCCCCAGCCGCGTGGCATACCGGCGGCGTGGTTTCGTAGAAACAATCCCCTATCAAAATCAGTGAGCTCAAAGAGATAAACACCTCATTGATCTCAAGTTAACTTGAGGTTGTAAAGTCAAAACATCGTTCACCTTGGGAGAATTATCCATGCAAAGTGTTGATGTCGGTTTTACTCATGTCGCCTTTACCGTCCGCTGTCTGGCCAGCAGCATCGATTTTTATACCCGCTATACCGCGATGACCGTCATTCACCAGCGCGAGCCCGACCTCCCCTCGGCGCGAAAAGTGGCATGGCTCAGCGACCGCACCCGGCCTTTCGCCCTGGTGCTGGTGCAAAGTGACGATCCGGCCGATACGCCGCTGGGACCGTTCGGCCATCTCGGCGTCGCCTGCGCCACCCAGGCCGAGATCGATGAGAAAGTGGCCCTCGCACGGCGGGAAGGTGTTTTACGCCGGGAGCCGGAGCAGCTGGGCGATCCGGTGGGCTATTTCGCTTTCTTTGCCGACCCGGACGGTAACACCCTGGAGCTGTCGTGGGGGCAGCGGGTGGGACTGGAAGTCATCCTGGCGGGAAAACCCGGCGAATAATTTTCCACCGCCTCGCCGGGGGAGGATTACACTTCAAAGGGATACCTCGGCAACACGGAGCATGGCGATGGGCAACAAGAAAAGCGGTAATCCGGTCGACACGGCGGCAAAAATCGCGCCGCTCGACAACAAAGCGTACGAGAAAGCGCTGCGCAAACTCCACGTTGAGCTGGTGAAACTGCAGCGCTGGGTAGTGCACAAAGGACTGAAAGTGTGCATTGTCTTTGAAGGCCGGGACGGCGCCGGGAAAGGCGGCACCATTAAGGCCATCACCGAGCGCGTCAGCCCGCGTATCTTTCGGGTCGTCGCCTTACCCTCGCCCACCGAGCGCGAAAAAAGCCAGCTCTACTTTCAGCGCTATATCAAGCATCTCCCGGCGGCCGGCGAAATCGTGATTTTCGATCGCAGCTGGTATAACCGCGCCGGCGTCGAACGGGTGATGGGCTTTTGTACGCCGGAGGAGGTGCAGAAGTTCCTCGACGGCGCGCCGATGGTGGAGCGCGGCATGGTCGAATCGGGCATTATTCTGCTCAAGTACTGGCTGGAGGTCTCTCCGCAGGAGCAGGAGCGCCGTCTGCGGGATCGCATCGACGACGGGCGTAAAATCTGGAAGCTCTCGCCGATGGACATTAAGTCTTTCAACCGCTGGGATGAATATACTGCTGCCCGCGACGCCATGTTCGCCGCCACCGATACCGCCTGGGCGCCGTGGTTCGTCGCCCGCTCGGAGGATAAAAAGCGCGTGCGTCTGAATATCATCACCCATCTGCTGTCGCAGATCCCCTATGAAGCTTTACCGGTGGAGCCTGTGACGCTGCCGAAGCGCAAAATTGGCAAAATGAAACAGACCAATTTTCCTTTCCGCTTCATTCCAGAGAAGTTTTGATTATTTCCCGTCGCGCTGGTTAATGCCAGCGCCAGGTTTATTACTATAACCATGAATATTCCAGGCTGTTACTTCCCTCTGGAAGCTGTCTCGCAAAATAAATATTAAACTTACTGCTGGTATTTATTTTTTAGTGGGTAAAGTAAATAATCACAGAACCAACCGCAAGGAGCCTATGATGAAAAGTAATACGCTACGTAAAAGACCCACTGACGTACCCGTCCAGAAGGCGTCAGAACAGCCAGGTAAGGATTTACGAGAAGCAGATAAACAGCGACAGCACAAGGAATTCATTGCTGCAATGAATGAATTTATTGCAAAAGGAGGCACTCTTACTGATGATGAATTTTTCAGGGTGCTATGATGCTTGAATAATTCAATGTTTATCGAAATTGTTCTGCTCAGACAAATAAAACCCTGCCATATTATATGATCGTGCAGAATGATTATTATGCAGACCTGGCCACGAGAGTCATTATTCCTTTAATGCGACCACAACAGTTACCACGCTGGCATCAGCATGCCGTACCAAGGATAAATATAGAATTTGACAGCTTTTTACTTTGTACGCCAATGAGCAGTAACTTAAATAATAAACGGATCCCGCCACAGGATTTCGTCTGCAATCTGAGTCATGCGCGCCAGGGCGTTATCGATTCAATCGATACACTTATCACGAACTGCTGACTGCCGGGAACCCGCTCCGACATCTCCGGAGCGGGTTTCGCGCCGTGAAGGCTTACTTCATCCCTTCACGATTCTCTTTCATCGCTTCCAGGCGTTCGACATCGCGATACCAGCGCGGGTGGTGTTTCTTCGCCCAGCGGCGGCTCACCTTGCCTTCAATCATTCCCTTAATCGACCCCTTCACCCAGAACGCCATATACATATGGATAAGGATGGCGTGGATCAGAATGATGGCCGACGTCGCATGAATCAGCAGGCTATAGCGAATCACCTGCATCGGGAAATATTCCGCAAAATATGGGCGCCAGATAATCACCCCGGTCACCAGCAGCACAAATATCATGCTCATGATGGTCCAGAACATCATCTTCTGCCCGGCGTTATACTTACCGACGCGCGCCACCTTATGCTCGTTGCCTTTCAGCACCTCGACGATGCCTTTCAGCCACGGAATATCCTGTTTATCAGGGATGTTGTGGTGGACAAAGCGCACGAACATGAACATCAGCGCGACAAAAATCAGCACCCCAAAGAACGGGTGCAGAATACGCCCCATCTGCGGCGTGCCGAAGGTTTCCGTTAGCCACTGTAGCGTCGGAAAGAAGAACGATATTCCCGACAGCGCCACGAGGAAGAAACAGATAACCACCGTCCAGTGACAGGCGCGATCGATAAACGTTGTGCGCACAATCATCTTCGATTTACTCATCATGCTTCTCCTCGTCGTCGTCAACTTCCTTGTTCGGCCCGATACCGATGTAGTGGTAAATCAGCCCGGCGAAGGTGGCGATAAAGCCCGCCGCCGCCAGCGGTTTCAGCGCCCCCTTCCACAGACTGATACTGGTATCGATCTGCGGTTCCTTCGGCAGCTTGTGATACAGCTCCGGCTGGTCGGCATGATGCAGGACGTACATCACGTGGGTTCCGCCGACGCCCGGCGGGTTGTAAATCCCGGCGTTGGCATAACCGCGTTTTTTAAGCTTAGCCACCCGCTCCTCGGCCACCTCCAGCATCTCTTTCTTCGTACCGAAGTGGATCGCGCCGGTAGGACAGGTTTTCACGCAGGCCGGTTCCTGGCCGACGCTGACCCGATCCACGCACAGGGTGCATTTATAGACCCGGTTATCCTCTTTATTGAGGCGCGGGACGTTAAACGGACACCCCGCAATGCAGTAGCCGCAGCCGATGCAGTTTTCCTGCTGGAAATCGACGATGCCGTTGGCGTACTGAATAATCGCCCCGGCGGATGGGCAGGCCTTCAGGCAGCCCGGCTCTGCGCAGTGCATACAGCCATCCTTGCGGATAAGCCACTCCAGTTTGCCGTTCTGTTCGGTCTCGCTAAAACGCATTACCGTCCAGGATTTGGCGCTGAGATCCGCCGGGTTGTCGTACACCCCGACGCAGTGCCCCACGTCATCGCGGATGTCATTCCACTCGGAACAGGCCACCTGGCAGGCTTTACAGCCCACGCAGGAGGAGACATCGATAAGCTTGGCGACTTCCGCTTTATAGTCCCGCGCGCGCGGCGCGGGGGTGATCGGGTTGGTCGCGGAGCGTTTAATAATGTCTTGGGTTTCCATCGCCATTGAATCGCTCCTTACGCTTTCTCGATGTTGACCAGAAACGCCTTGTATTCCGGCGTTTGCGAGTTGGAATCGCCAACGTTAGGCGTCAGGGTGTTGGCGATGTAGCCTTTACGGGCCACGCCTTCAAAACCCCAGTGCAGCGGGATCCCGACGGTCTCCACCTGCTGGCCGTTGACGTTCAGCGTGCGCAGTCGGCGAGTCACCACGGCAACCGCGCGAATGAAGCCGCGCTTGCTGCTGACTTTCACCCAATCGCCGTTAGCGATACCTTTGCTTTTCGCCAGCCCTTCGCTGATTTCGACAAACTGTTCCGGCTGCGCGATGGAATTGAGCAACGCATGCTTGGTCCAGGTGTGGAAATGCTCGGTCAGACGATAGGTGGTCCCGACATACGGGAATTTATCCTTCTTACCTAAGCGAATGGCGTCCTCTTCATACAACCGCACCACCGGGCTGGAGACCACCTTCGGGTGCAGCGGGTTAGTGCCAAGCGGGGTTTCCATCGGCTCGTAGTGCTCCGGGAACGGCCCTTCCGCCAGTTTATCGAGCGCAAACAGGCGACCCAGCCCCTCCTGCTGCATGATAAACGGCCCGGTGTTGCTCCCTGGCGGCGCGGTATTGAAGTCCGGAATATCATTCCCGACCCACTTGCTGCCGTTCCACTGGATCAGCATCCGCTTCGCATCCCAGGGCTTGCCGTTGATATCGGCCGAAGCGCGGTTGTACAGCACCCGACGATTGAGCGGCCACGCCCAGGCCCATCCCAGCGTATTGCCCAGGCCCGAAGGATCGGCGTTATCACGATTCGCCATCTGGTTACCCTGCTCGGTCCAGCTGCCGGTATAGATCCAGCAAGACGACGCGGTGCTGCCGTCATCGCGCAGCAGCGCGAAGCTATTGAGCAGTTGGCCTTTTTTCGCCAGCAAAGTGCCATTTTGATCGTAGAGATCCGCCAGCGCGTAGCCGTTGTTCTCTTTTGCCACCTCTTCCGATTCCGGATGGTCCGGCTGCTTGTAGCGCCAGCTCATCTTCAGCAGGGGTTCCGCGCCCTTCCCGCCTTCGGTGCGGTACAGTTCGCGCAGGCGATGGTAAATCCCGGCAAGGATTTCGCCATCATTGCGCGCTTCACCTGGGGCATCCTGACCTTTCCAGTGCCACTGCAGCCAGCGGCCGGAGTTGGCGATCGAACCGTCCTCTTCGGCAAAGCAGGTCGACGGCAGACGGAAGACTTCGGTCTGAATCGCCGACGGGTCGACATCATTAGACTCGCCGTGGTTCTGCCAGAAGGTCGAGGTTTCGGTCACCAGCGGGTCGATAACCACCATATATTTCAGCTTGCTGAGGCTGCGAACCACTTTGTTTTTGTCCGGGAAGGAGGCAACCGGGTTAAAGCCCTGGCAGATATAGCCGGTGACGTTGCCGTTATCCATCATGTTGAAGTATTTGATAACGTCGTAAGCCTGGTCCCACTTCGGTAACCACTCAAAGCCCCAGTCGTTCTCTTTTTGCGCCGCCTCGCCGTAGAAGGATTTCATCAGGCTAACGAAGAATTTCGGGTAGTTGCTCCAGTAGTTCACCTGCTCGGGCAGGGTCGCCTTCGGCGTGTTGGCGCTGAGGTAGCTTTGCAGATCGGTCTGTTTGTCCGATGGCAGCGTCAAATAGCCCGGCAGACTGGTCGACAGCAGGCCCAAATCGGTCAGCCCCTGAATATTAGAGTGGCCGCGCAGGGCGTTGACGCCGCCGCCGGCCATCCCCATATTGCCGAGCAGCAGCTGGATCATCGCCATGGTGCGGATGTTCTGCGCGCCGACGGTGTGCTGCGTCCAGCCCAGGGCATACAGGAAGGTGGTGGTGCGGTCCGCGGCGCTGGTTGAGGCCAGCACGTCGCACACTTTAAGGAAGTCCGCTTTCGGCGTACCGCAGATGTTTTCGACCACCTCGGGCGTGTAACGGGAAACGTGCTGCTTCAGCAGATTCCACACGCAGCGCGGGTGGGTGAGCGTTTCATCGCGTTTGGCGTAGCCGTTTTCATCGAACTGGTAGTTCCAGGACGATTTATCGTACTGGCGTTTTTCCGCATCGTAGCCGCTGAACAGCCCCTCTTCGAAGGCAAAATCATCCCGCACCAGCAGGCTGGCATTGGTGTAATGCTTAACGTACTCGGCATTGATCTTATTGTTTTCGATCAGGTATAGCAGCACGCCCGACAGGAAGGTAATGTCGGTACCGGAACGAATCGGCGCATAGATATCGGCCACCGACGCGGTGCGCGTAAAGCGCGGGTCGACGACGATCAGCGTGGCGTCGTTATTGTTTTTCGCCTCCATCGCCCAGCGGAAACCCACCGGATGGGCTTCGGCGGCGTTACCGCCCATCACCACCACGACGTTGGCGTTTTTGATATCCACCCAGTGGTTGGTCATCGCACCGCGACCAAATGTTGGAGCAAGACTTGCTACCGTTGGTCCGTGTCAGACGCGCGCCTGGTTGTCTACCGCCAGCATACCCAGCGATCGCACAAATTTTTGCGTTAGCATGCCGGTCTCATTGCTTGCCGCCGAGGCGCACAGCATGCCGGTGGAAAGCCAGCGGTTAACCGTCACGCCCTGTTCGTTCTTTTCAATAAAGTTGGCGTCGCGGTCGGCTTTCATCAGTCGGGCGATGCGGTTAAAGGCTTCATCCCACGAGATGCGCTGCCATTTATCCGAGCCCGGGGCGCGGTATTGCGGATAACGCAGACGGTTTTCGCTGTGGACATAGTCCAGCAGGCCTGCCCCTTTCGGGCACAGCGCGCCGCGGCTCACCGGATGGTCCGGGTCCCCTTCGATATGGTAGATCGCTTCTTTGGCGTTTTTCGCACCGTCGCCGAGGCTATACATTAATAGCCCGCAGCCCACGGAGCAGTAAGTGCAGGTGTTGCGGATCTCTTTCGCACGCAGCAATTTGAAATTGCGTGCCTGAGCCAGCGCCATTTTAGGGGCAAAGCCCAGGGCGGCGGCGGTAGTTCCGGCCATACCGCCTGCGCAGATCTTAAAGAACTTTCTGCGGCTGACGTCCATTGCATTCCTCCATGCAGGATGTTGATTCATCGCGCGGAGGAAACTAACAGCAAAATCCCGGGAAAATTTGCGTCAAATCAAGGAGGAAAACCTTCGCCCCCTTAATCGCCAGCCCTGGCCATTTTCGCTAATCCCTAAGGGTTAGCAACGGCGGAAAATTTCGCCCCTCACCGATAAAAAGATGATATATATGCCGGCTGCATTTGCGTAACCATCAGGAAAAGCATGGAGAAAAAGAGAGCCACGACCATCGGCTTCGCCGCCATTATCTTATGGAGCACGATGGTCGGATTGATTCGCGGCGTCAGCGAAGGACTGGGAGCGGTCGGCGGCGCGGCGATGATTTACAGCCTTAGCGGCCTGCTGCTGATCTTTACCATCGGCTTTCCCAACCTGCGCCAGATCCCGCGTCGCTATCTGCTGGCCGGCAGCGTGCTGTTTGTCAGCTATGAAATCTGCCTCGCGCTGTCGCTGGGCTATGCCGCCAGCCGCCAGCAGGCCATTGAGGTGGGGATGGTCAATTACCTGTGGCCCAGCCTGACGATTTTATTCGCCATTCTCTTTAACGGCCAGAAAAGCAGCTGGCTGGTGATCCCCGGCCTGATTTTCGCCCTGCTGGGCGTTGGTTGGGTGTTGGGCGGTGAGCATGGGCTACAGCCCGATGAGATTATCAGTAACGTCATTTCCAGCCCGCTTAGCTATCTGCTGGCCTTTGTCGGGGCGTTTATCTGGGCCGCCTACTGCACGGTGACGGCCAAATATGCCCGCGGTAAAAACGCCATTACGCTGTTCGTCCTGTTAACCGCCCTGACGCTATGGCTGAAATTTCTCGCCAGCGACCAGCCGCCGATGCTGTTTAGCTGGCCGGTGGTCATTAAGCTGATGACGGTCTCCGTGGCGCTGGGGCTGGCCTACGCGGCGTGGAACGTTGGCATCCTGCACGGCAACGTCAGCCTGCTGGCGGCGGCCTCCTACTTCACGCCGGTGCTCTCCTCTGCGCTGGCGGCGATCCTGCTGAGTGCGACCCTGTCGTGGTCCTTCTGGCAGGGGGCCGGGATGGTATGTCTCGGCTCCCTGCTCTGCTGGTACGCCACCCGCCGTTAGCCGAGATCGCCTCCGGCTACCGGCAGCGTCACGCCGGTGATATAGCTGGCCTCATCGCTGGCGAGAAACAGGATCGCATTCGCCTGTTCCGCCAGCGTGCCGTACCGGTGCAGCAGACTGCTCGCCACCGTCTGATCGACGACCTGCTGATACCACGCCTTTTCCTGCTCGCTCGGCTGCTCTTCGTTACGCGGCGTCAGGCGCGGCGGCGCCTCGGTCCCGCCCGGGGCCACGGCGTTAATCCGAATACCGCTGCCGCTGTACTCCATGGCAATCGAGCGGGTCAGCGCGTTAACGCCGCCTTTCGCCGCCGAGTACGGCACCCGATTCACTCCCGCCGTCGCCACCGACGAAATGTTGACGATGCTGCCTTTGCCCTGCTTCAGCATCCATGGCAGCGCCGCGCGGCAGCCCCACAGCGTGGGGAACAGCGAGCGGCGGATCTCTTTCTCAATCTGCTCCGGCTGATATTCGGCAAAGGGGCGCGCCCAGATGGTGCCCCCAACGTTGTTGATCAGCACGTCGATACGGCCAAAATGAGCGACCCCGGCGGCAAACGCCTGCTCGGTACTTTCCCACGCTTCCAGATCCGCCTCCAGCGCCAGCACCAGACAGCCGGATTGCGCCAGCGTCGCCGCCAGCTCATGGACGTATGACGAGCGATCGATGAGCAGCAGAGCCGCGCCTTCTGCAGCCGCCTGCTCCGCCGTCTGGCGGCCAATGCCCTGCGCCGCGCCGGTGATGACGACGACTTTATCGGTAAAACGCATTTTGTCTCCTTATGCCGCCGCGCTCTGGCTGGCGATAAATTTCTCATACCAGAACCCCGCCGGGGTGATCCCGCGGTCGCGCAACGCCATAGCAACCGCGTTAACCATCGGCGGCGGGCCGCAGAGATAGATGTCCACGTCGCCGTTGTTCAGCATCGCGTCGTCGAGATGGTCGGTGACAAAGCCGCGCTGCGGGCAAGTGCTGTTTTCATCGGCCACCACCGGTAGCCAACGATACCCCGTCAGCTGTTGAATAAAGGTATCCAGCGCGTCGGTTTTCACCAGATCGCAGTCACGAGTAACACCGTACAGCAGCATCACCGGACGCTGGCTGCCCTGTGTCTGCAGGGTATGGAGCATGGAGAGCAGCGGCGCCAGGCCGGTACCGCCCGCCAGCATCAGCAGCGGACGTTCGCCGTGGCGCAGATAGAAGCTGCCCATCGGGCCGCTGAGGGTAAGACGATCGCCGGGCCGCGCCCGCTGGGTTAACCACTGGCTCATCATCCCGCCAGGCACGTTACGGATCAGAAAACGCCCTTCGAGAGAACCCGGCAGCGAGCTAAATGAGTAGGCGCGGACATGAAGCGTGCCCGGCACCTGAATGTTGACGTACTGCCCCGGCAGGAAGGCCAGCGGCTCATCGAGGGCGACCACCAGTTCGATGGCGGTATCGGACAGTAAATTCACCTGTCGTACCTGCGCCCCGAGCGTCGCCAGGGCCGTTTTGCACTGGGCAGCGGCCACCGGCACATCGATCACGCAGTCGCTGGTCGGGACCATCTGACAGGTCAGCACCTGACGATTCTGCGCTTCGTCGTCGCTTAACGCCTCGTCGAGATAATCTTCGCCCAGGTCGTACTCACCGCTGGCGCAGTGGCATTTGCAGGTACCGCAAACGCCGTCCGAGCAGTCCATCGGCAGATTCACCTTCTGGCGATAGGCGGCATCCAGGACTTTCTCTCCGGCATTGCACTGAATAAAACGGGTTACGCCGTCCTCAAAATTAAGAGCAATATTGAAGGTCATAAGCGCCTCTTAAATGTGGTAAACATCAATCACCTGACGGATATAGTCGTTATTCAGGCGCACAGTTTTACGGATGATTTGCGGTCTGCCGTCCTGTTCGATTAGCGTGCAGCAGGTAGAGCCAAAATAGGCATCCGTGTGCTGATAGCGATGGCTCCAGGTGACCCAGCTGTAACGCACCTCCAGACCCTCGTCGCTTTCGCCCATCAGCTCAACGTTGCTGATGATATGGGTGGTCCGCGGCTCTGGCGTACTGGCCCCGGAGCGCTCGGTTTTAATGCGGTAGACGCGATCCTCCAGTCCTTCGCGGTTGGGGTAGTAGATAAGCGAAATCTCTTTTTGCGGGTCTCGGGTCAGCTGGTCATCGTCGCCCCACGCCGGCATCCAGTAGACCACCTGCGGGCTGTAGCAGCTGAGCCATTCGTCCCACTGACGATCGTCCAGCAGACGGGCTTCGTAGTAGAGAAACTGGCGAACCTGTTCGAGGTTAAGCATCAGGCCACCTCCACGCGCTGGGTAATGGACTGGTCGTAACGCTGTTGTTCCTGTTCAATGGCCGCCAGCATCAGCGTCTGCCAGTGGTGGTGATGGGCGATGTACAGCGCTTCGTCCTCCGATTTCACCCCGCTTAACCGCGGCGAAAAGCCGGCATGTTGCGCATGCTCATCCGCGCCATCGACCCAGCGCAGCGCGCCGCGGCTGAGGTCGCTCCATGGCAGATTTTCGCCGAGATAGCCGCGCTGACAGGCGCTGAACTCTTCGAGGTCGTCCGGCGTCCCCATCCCACTGACGTTAAAGAAATCCTCGTACTGGCGGATTCGCAGCGCTCTGGCCTGGTCGGATTCCCCTTTCGGCGCAAAGCACCAGATGGTGACTTCGGTTTTATCCACCGCAATGGGGCGGATTACGCGGATTTGCGTCGAGAACTGATCCATCAGGTAGACATTGGGGTACAGGCACAGGTTGCGGGTTTCGTTGACCATCTGGTCGGCACGGCGTTCGCCAAATTCCGCCTGCAGCCGTTCGCGGTGGGCATAGACCGGGCGCACTTCCGGGTTGAGCGCCCGGGTCCACAACAGCATATGGCCGTTATCAAATCCATAGCCGCCGCCGAGGCTTTTTGACCAACCGTTGGCATCCACCGCGTGCGTCCCTTCCGCTTCATAGTTGCGGCGTGACATGGTAGAGGCGTAGTTCCAGTGGACCACGCTGACGTGATAGCCATCGGCGCCGTTTTCCGCGCCCAGTTTCCAGTTGCCCTCATATACATAGCTCGACGAACCCTTAAGTACCTCGAGCCCCTCCGGCGCCTGGTCGACGATCAGGTCGATAATCTTGCAGGTTTCCCCGAGATAGGCCTCCAGCGGCTGCACGTCGGCATTGAGGCTACCGAATAAGAAACCGCGATAGGACTGAAAACGCGGCAACTTTTGCAGGTCGTGGGAGCCGTCTTGTTTAAAGCTCGGCGGATAGCCGCCAGTGCTCTCATCTTTGGCTTTTAATAATTTGCCGTTATTGCTGAAGGTCCAGCCGTGAAACGGACAGGTAAACGAATTTTTATTCCCGGTTTTGCGTCGACATAACATGGCGCCGCGGTGGGCGCAGCTGTTAATTAGCGCGTGCAGCTCATTCTTTTTATCGCGGGTAATAATAACCGGCTGCCGTCCCAGCGTCAGGGTATAATAATCACCCGGCTGGGGAATTTGACTTTCATGAGCGAGAAATACCCAGTTACCTTCGAAAATATGCTTCATTTCAAATTCAAACAGCTGCGGGTCGGTAAATATAGAGCGGTGGCAGCGGTAAATATAATTTTCACGGTCGACAACTAAGGCATTATTGATTTTGTCTTTGAGCGTCGAGAGCGTTTTTTGCATGAGTCGGTCCCTCCTGCAGGATTCAGGATGAAAGAAACAGGGTGAATTCTTCGTTTTCGAGTGCAATATCTGGCCCGGGCAGTAGCGTGCCCGGGGCCGATAATGCCGCTTACTCTTTGGCGCGCACGCGGATCCCGCGCTGCTCTTCGTCGGCGCTCAGCGCTTTACACAGGGTGAAATCAAAACAAACCTCGGTGTGCTCTCCCTCAAGATTGCGCTGCGCGATGATCTCGCGGTCGGTCACTTTTACCGGATCGGCAATCAGGCCGTCGCGGGTGGCAAAGGCAAAATCGTCCCACAGGTATTTATCGCCATTGAGGTTAATCTGGCTGGTCAGATGTTTATGACCCGGCGCGGAGACGAAAAAGTGAATGTGCGCCGGACGGTTGCCGTGGCGACCCAGTCTGTCCAGCAGTTTCTGGGTTGGGCCATCCGGCGGGCAGCCGTAGCCGGAGGGCATGATGCTGCGCACGCTGTAGCGGCCATCGGCGCCGGTGCGGATCCGCCGGCGCAGGTTGTACTCACTCTGGCCTGGGTCGAAGAAGGAATAATTTCCGAGGGTGTTGGCGTGCCAGATATCAACAATAGCGTTGGCCACTGGCCGGCCTTCGGTGTCTTTGACTTCACCGTGCAGCCACATCACTTCTCCGGCGTCGGCGCCGTCATCCATGCGGGCGTGACCCTCGGCCAGCGGCGCATTAGCCACGTACAGCGGCCCTTCGATGGTGCGCGGGGTGCCGGTTTCCCGATGCGCTGCCGCGTCGATGGCGTCCTGGCGCAGATCGAGGAAATGCTCCAGTCCCAGTCCCGCCGCCAGCAGCGCCGCCTCCTGACGCCCGCCCAGCTCGTGCAAATAGTTTACCGCGTGCCAGAACTCTTCTTCCGTAACGTTATAGTCGTCGATGAGCGTGCAGATATTTTCCAGCAGACGATGAATAATCGCCTTAAAACGTTCATCGCCGCCGGCAACATCTAATCCGGCACTGTCGCGTAATAATTTTTGAATAGCTGGTTGTTGTACGAATACATTACTCATACTGGTTCTCTCTTATATTTTGCAGGGTATACGCCGGTAATACCGGCGTGAGGTCAGATATTATTATTAGCGATCGTCATCGCGAATTGATGACGGATGACGACAGAGGGCTTCCACTTTTATCGCCATAAAGGGATATAGCGGCAATCCCATTAATATTTGATGCAATTCTTCGGCATCTTGAACATCGAAAATACTGACGTTGGCATAAAGGCCGGCAACGCGCCAGATATGTCGCCATTTGCCTTCCCGCTGTAATTGTTGCGAATAGGATTTTTCGCGTTGTTTTATTTCCTCCGCCTCGTTGGCGGGAAAGCCAGGCGGAATATTGACGGTCATCTCCACTTTAAATAACATTTTTTCTCCTGTTCCCCGCTACGGCTGGCGGGTATAAAAATGCAGTTTGTCTTCATCCAGCTCGACGCCAAGTCCCGGCGTTTGCGGCAGCGCCACCTGACCGTCGGCAAAGGTGAGCGGCACGCTGACAATATCGTCTTTCAGCAACAGCGGGCCGAACATCTCGGTACCCCACTGCAGCGGCAGCGTCGACCAGGCGTGCAGAGAAGCCACGGTCCCTACGGTGCCTTCCAGCATGGTGCCGCCGTACAGGCCAATCCCTGCCGCCTGCGCGACGCGGGCCAGCGCCAGCACGCTGTTCGGCCCCCCGGCTTTGGCGATTTTCAGCGCGTAAGCGCCGGTAAAGCCCTGCTGCGCCAGCTGATAACCATCGTAAGCGGTCGCGACCGCTTCATCCGCAAGGATCGCGGTTTCAATTTGCTGGCTTAGCCGCACCAGGGCGGCATTATCGTGGGCGCTGACCGGCTGTTCGATAAGATCGACGCCCATCGCCGCCAGTTCGCGGCAGCCTTTCGCGCCGGTGGCGGCGTCCCAGGCCTGATTGACGTCGACACGGATGCTGGCGCGGTCGCCTAACGCTTCAACGATGGCGCGGGTATGACGCAGGTCGGTGGCGAGTTCACGCGCGCCGATCTTCAGTTTGAACGCCCGGTGGCGGCCTTCGGCCAACAGTTTTTCTCCTTCAGCGATATCTTTCGCGGTATCGCCGCTGGCTAAGGTCCACAGCACCGGCAACGCCGTTTGCAGCGCGCCGCCGAGCAGGGCTGATACCGGCAGACCTAAGGCTTTGCCCTGGGCGTCGAGCAGCGCGGTTTCGATGGCGGACTTCGCAAAGGTGTTGCCTTTAATGGCGCCGTTCATACGGGCGGTCAGCGCATTCAGGTTATCGGCCGACTGCCCTTTCAACAGCGGCGTCAGATAATGGGTGATCGCCGACGAGATGGCCTCGGGGCTCTCAACGCCATAGCTCAAGCCGCCGATGGTGGTGGCTTCGCCGATGCCGCAGATGCCGTCGGAACGGGTAAGGCGCACAATCACCAGCGACTGGCAGCCCATGGTGGTCATCGACAATTTATGCGGCCGGATGGTCGGGACATCCACAATCCAGCTCTCGATTTGCTCTACGGTGGCAGTCATTTTCTGTTCCTGATGAGATATATAACTTTTTGTACCCACATCCATAACGGGGGTCTGTGCCATTGACAATAGGGTTCAGCCTGGCGGATGGTCAACGGCGATAATCGAAATGTTGTGCGATTATCGACGCGTTTGTTAAAAGACGGTTATTAATGTGATCATGGTGGTAAAACCGGCACAATTCAGCGCGCCCCATTTTGCGCAAGGTATAGTGATCTGCCGTGAGCTTTACGCTGCAACGGAGAAGGATGCGATGAGCGACAATATCCCCAATACGCTGAGCGCCAGGCAGGCCGAGCACGACCCTAACTTTATGCTGTCTCTGGCCCGCGGGCTTGAGGTCCTTAACGCCTTCACCCCCCAGCGCCAGCGGCTGACCATTTCCCAGCTCAGCCAGAAAACGCAAATCTCGCGCGCGGCGGTACGCCGCTGTTTGTATACCCTCGCCGCGCTGGGCATGGTGCACAGTCCGGATGGCCGTAGCTATGAACTGCTCCCCCGGGTGCTGGCCGTCGGCCACGCCTATCTGGCAGGCACGCCGCTGGCCAAGGTGGCGCAGACGGCGCTGGATAATCTTGGCAAAGCGCTCGGCGAATCCTGTTCGGCGGCCACGCTCGACGGGGATAACGTGCTCTATATTGCCCGCGCGGCGGTCAATAATTTACTGAGCATCGATCTGGGGCGCGGCAGCCGCCTGCCGGCGTGGGCCACGTCGATGGGGCGGGTGTTGCTGAGCGCGCTGCCGGAGGAACAGCTGGAAGTGACGTTGTCACGAGTTACGCTTATTCGCTACACTCCGCATACCCTGTGCGATTTGTCCGGTTTACGTGCAGAGATCGCCCGGGTGCGCATGCAGGGCTATGCCCTCGCCGACCGGCAGATCGAGGTAGGCTTGTGCTCGCTGGCGGTACCCGTGCTGTCGCGTCACGGTCAGGTGGTGGCCGCCCTGAATGTCGGGGTACCTGCCGCGACGGTCAGCGCCGCGGCGTTAAAAGAGAAGGCTCTCGCCCCGCTACGGCGCGCGGCGATGGATCTGTCGCTGCAGCTATAGCGCCGACTGCGGTTTCGCCACGGTGGCGAGGCTGCGCCAGATCCCGGCGGCCAGCAGCAGAAGCAATACACCCGCCGTCGCCAGCACCAGGCTATGAGCCTGAATAAAAGCCGTCTTCGCCGCCGCCATCAGCGCCTGCGCCACCCCGGCGGGCAGCGCCTGGGACAGACTCACCGCCTCGCCAATCGATGACGCCGCCTGCTGCGCCATGGCGCCACTCAGGCCAGACGGCAGCGCAATAGAGGCGCTGTAGCTGCGGGTCAGGATCAGGCCGAACAGCGCTATGCCGAGACCGGCGCCCAGCTCATAGGCCATGGTTTCAATCGCCCCCGCGGCCGCCGCTTTCTCCTTCGGCGCTGCCGCCATAATCGCGGAACTGGAGGCCAGCAGCGCGCTGGCCACGCTAAAGCCCAGCAGCGTCATCAGCCCCCAGGCCAGCCACTGCTGGGTACTGAAATCGGTCAACGCCAGGCCGAGAAAGCTGAAGGCGCTGAGCAGCATCCCGCCGGTCGCCACCTCGCGCAGCCCAAGCCGCGACACCAGCAGGCCGGCAATCGGGCCGCTGAAGCCGCTGGCCACCATTACCGGCAGCATAAATATCCCCGCCTCGAACGGCGTTTTCTGGTGCACAAACTGCAGCTCCTGGGCCATCAGCAGCTCAAAACCGACCAGGGTAATCAGGGCCGTCATCGCCATCATCACCCCGCTTAAGATTATGCGATGGGTGAACAGGCGCATATCCACCATCGGGCGGGCCGCCGACAGCTGCTTGCGGATAAACCAGGTTAACATCGCCGCCCCGCCGAGCGCCACCAGCGCGGTGAGCCACAGCGCCAGCTGGCCCTTCAGCGCCGATTTCGCGCTAAACACCAGCATCAGGATCGCGGCAATCAAAACGAGCGCCTGCAGTAGATTGAGCGGCTGTTCGCGGCGCGCGGGCTGGCGCGGCACCACTTTCGCATTAATCGCGATAACCACCAGCACGATCGGCACATTGATCAGGAACACCGACCCCCAGTAGAAATGCTCCAGCAGGATCCCGCCCACCAGCGGGCCGAAGGCTGCGCCGCCGGAGCCGACCGCTGCCCACAGCCCCAGCGCCATATTGCGCTGGCTGGCCTCGGCAAAGGTGCTGCGGATCCCGGCCAGCGTCGCCGGGACGATCATCGCCGCCCCCACCGCCAGCAAAGCGCGTGAGGCAATCAGCGTCATGGCCGTCGGCGACAGCGCGGCGCACAGCGAGGCGATGCCAAAAATGGCGCTGCCGAGCAGCAGCAGGCGCTTAAAGCCGATCTTATCGCCAAGGGCGCCCATCGGCAGCACCATGCCGGCCATCACTAATGAGTAGATATCAATGATCCACAACAGCTCATTGCCGCTGCTACCCAGCGCCACGCTGAGGGTCGGCGCGGCCACATGCAACACCGTAGCGTCAATCGCCACCGGAATATAAACCAGCAAAATCGCCATCAGCGTCATCCATTGCCGTGACATAGCTTGTACCTCAATCAATATTGAATATTGGACACACGTCCAGGATGGCGATCCTGCCGGATTGTTGAACACATGTCCAACTTTTTGTTACACTCGGCCAAAGCCAGATGACAGTGGGGTTCTATGCACTATTTACAACGTGATGCGCGACGGGAAGGGATTATGCAGGCCGCCATGCGCCTGGCGCTGCGCGGCGGCTTTGCCGCCATGACCGTGCGGCAGATCGCCCGCGAAGCCCAGGTGGCCGCCGGGCAGCTGCACCACCACTTCACCTCCATCGGCGAGCTGAAAGCGCAGGTTTTCATCCGCCTGATCCGCGAGATGCTCGACATGCCGCTGGTGGCTGAGGACGCCAGCTGGCGCGAGCGCTTGTTCTCGATGATCGGCAGCGAGGATGGCCGACTGGAACCCTATATCCGCCTGTGGCGCGAAGGCCAGGTGCTGGCCGACAGCGATCCGGACATCAAAGCGGCCTACCTGCTGACCATGAATATGTGGCATGCCGAGACCGTCGCCATCATCGAGCAGGGCCTCGCCAGCGGCGAATTTCGGTCGGCTGAGCCTGCGGCGGATATCGCCTGGCGCTTTATCGCCCTGGTGTGCGGCCTCGACGGGATTTATGCGCTGGACGCGCAGGCCCTGGATGAGGCGGCGTTTAGCCGCTATGTAAATAAGATGATTACGCTGGAGTTGTTTTAGGCATATTTACATTTAGTAACAATTAATTCCGCTACGCTTACCACGTGCTCTCTGTCAGCACGTTTTTTTTATCTACGCTTCATAGATAACGCAAATTAAGCGTTATTCACTATCCCCTTGTATTCAGCTGTTGACCTTATTTATTTACTCCTTTCCGGGCAAGTAGAGGGCAATATGTCGGTGCAGAATGATAAAGATAATCATTACCTTTTGAACAACTGGCGGCCTGAAAACAAGGCGTTCTGGGAAAATAAAGGCCAAGCCATTGCGCGAAGAAATCTATGGATATCAGTGACCTGCCTGCTGCTTGCTTTCTGCGTATGGATGTTATTCAGCGCCGTAGCGGTCAATCTCAATAAGGTCGGTTTTCATTTCACCACCGACCAGCTTTTTTTATTAACCGCCCTGCCTTCACTTTCCGGCGCGATATTACGGGTCCCCTACTCCTTTATGGTACCCCTTTTTGGCGGGCGCTACTGGACCGTATTAAGTACCGTTATCCTGATCGTGCCTTGTATTTGGTTAGGGGTGGCAATCCAGAATATTACTACTCCGTTCTGGGTATTTATTATTATTGCGCTGCTGTGCGGTTTTGCCGGAGCGAATTTTGCTTCCAGCATGGGAAATATCAGTTTCTTTTTCCCAAAAGCGAAACAGGGCAGCGCGCTGGGAGTCAACGGCGGCCTTGGCAATCTGGGCGTAAGCGTGATGCAGATGGTCGCCCCGGCGGTCATCTTCCTGCCGCTCTTCACCTTTCTCGGCGTCCATGGCGTCACCCAGCCCGATGGTTCGACAATCACCCTTAGTAATGCGGCGCTCGTCTGGGTACCGCTGCTGCTGCTCGCCACCGTCGCGGCATGGTTCGGCATGAACGATATCGCCGGTTCAAAGGCCTCGATTCGCGATCAGCTTCCCGTGCTCAAGCGACCGCATATGTGGCTGTTAAGCCTGCTCTATCTGGCGACGTTTGGCTCGTTCATCGGCTTTTCCGCCGGCTTTGCCATGCTGGCGAAAACCCAGTTTCCCGCGGTCGATATCCTCAAGCTCGCCTTCTTTGGACCGTTCATCGGCGCGCTGGCGCGCTCGTTCGGCGGGATCATCTCCGACCGTCTCGGCGGCGTGCGGGTGACGCTGGTTAACTTCGTCCTGATGGCGCTGTTTACCGGCCTGCTGTTTCTGACCCTGCCAGGCAGCGGCTCCGGCAGCTTTCTCGCTTTCTACGTGGTGTTTATGGGGCTCTTTTTAACCGCCGGTCTGGGAAGCGGCTCCACCTTCCAGATGATCGCCGTCATCTTCCGCCAGCTCACCATCGACAGCGTAAAACAGCGCGGCGGCAGCGATGAAGAAGCGCAGCACGAGGCGGTCACCGATACCGCTGCCGCGCTGGGCTTTATCTCGGCGATCGGCGCCATCGGCGGCTTCTTTATTCCGAAAGCCTTCGGCACCTCGCTGGCGATGACCGGCTCACCGGTTGGCGCAATGAAAGTCTTTTTTGTCTTCTATGTGGTTTGCGTGCTGGTGACCTGGCTGGTCTACGGCCGCCGTAAACCCGCTTAACCATAACGATTTATCTGCCGGATAGCGGCTTACGCCTTATCCGGCCTTACGAGTTCGTTCGCTCATCCGGCCGGGTGGCACGATGCCGGACATCATCGGAGCAGGAGAAATGTCATGAGTAAACTTCTGGATCGCTTTCGCTACTTTAAGCAGAAGGGCGAGACCTTTGCCAACGGCCACGGCCAGGTCTACAACAACAACCGTGACTGGGAAGATAGCTACCGTCAACGCTGGCAGTTCGACAAAATTGTCCGCTCCACGCACGGTGTGAACTGCACCGGCTCCTGCAGCTGGAAAATTTACGTCAAAAACGGCCTCGTTACCTGGGAAACCCAGCAGACCGATTATCCGCGCACCCGGCCGGATCTGCCAAATCACGAACCGCGCGGCTGCCCGCGCGGCGCCAGCTACTCCTGGTATCTCTACAGCGCCAACCGCCTGAAGTACCCGCTGGCGCGTAAACGACTGATTGAGCTGTGGCGCGAAGCCCTGGCGCAGCATCCCGACCCGGTGCTGGCATGGGATAGCATCATGCAGGATCCGGCAAAAACCCGCAGCTATAAAGCGGCGCGCGGCAAAGGCGGTTTTGTCCGCTCCAGCTGGAAAGAGCTGAACCAGCTCATCGCCGCCGCCAACGTCTGGACCATCAAACACTATGGCCCGGACCGCGTCGCCGGCTTCTCGCCGATCCCGGCGATGTCGATGGTCTCCTACGCCGCGGGCACTCGCTATTTATCGTTGATTGGCGGCACCTGCCTGAGCTTTTATGACTGGTACTGCGATCTGCCCCCCGCCTCGCCGATGACCTGGGGCGAACAGACCGACGTGCCGGAATCCGCCGACTGGTACAACTCCAGCTACATTATTGCCTGGGGCTCCAACGTGCCGCAGACCCGAACCCCGGACGCCCACTTCTTTACCGAAGTGCGCTACAAGGGCACCAAAACTATCGCCATCACGCCGGACTATTCGGAAGTCGCTAAGCTCTGCGACCAGTGGCTGGCGCCGAAGCAAGGCACCGACAGCGCGCTGGCGATGGCCATGGGCCATGTGATCCTCAAAGCCTTCCACCTCGATAACCCGAGCGATTACTTTCTCAACTACTGCCGGACCTACACCGACATGCCGATGCTGGTGATACTCGAGCCGCGCGACGACGGCAGCTATACGCCGGGCCGTATGCTGCGTGCTTCCGACCTGCTTGACGGTCTCGGAGAAAGTAATAACCCGGAATGGAAAACCGTGGCTTATAACAGCGACGGCGAACTGGTGGCGCCGAACGGCTCCATCGGCTTTCGCTGGGGCGAAAAAGGCAAATGGAATCTCGAACAACGGGCAGACGGCAAAGATGTCGAGCTTAAGCTGTCGCTGCTGGATATTCGCGACAGCGTGGTGTCGGTGGGCTTCCCCTACTTTGGCGGCAACGAAAACCCGCATTTTCGCAGCGTAGCGCAGTCACCGGTGACCCTTCACCCGCTACCGGCTAAACAGCTGACGCTGGCCAGTGGCGAAAACGGCCTGGTGGTCAGCGTCTATGACCTGATTCTGGCCAACTACGGTCTGGATCGCGGGCTTGACGATGTCAATGCGGCGAAGGATTTCGCCGAGGTCAAAGCCTATACCCCGGCATGGGCGGAGCAGATCACCGGCGTACCGCGTCAACATATCGAACAAATCGCCCGCGAGTTTGCCGATACGGCGCATAAGACCCACGGCCGCTCAATGATTATCCTCGGCGCCGGGGTGAACCACTGGTACCACATGGATATGAACTACCGCGGGATGATTAATCTGCTGGTATTTTGCGGCTGCGTCGGCCAGAGCGGCGGCGGCTGGTCGCACTATGTCGGTCAGGAGAAACTGCGCCCGCAGACCGGCTGGCTGCCGCTGGCGTTCGCCCTGGACTGGAGTCGTCCGCCGCGGCAGATGAACAGTACCTCTTATTTCTACAACCACGCCAGCCAGTGGCGCTACGAAAAACTGACCGCGCAGGAGCTGCTGTCGCCGCTGGCCGACGCCAGCAAATTTAGCGGCAGCCTTATCGACTTCAACGTCCGTGCGGAACGGATGGGCTGGTTACCCTCTGCGCCCCAGCTCAACGTCAACCCGCTGACCATTAAGCAGCAGGCCGAGGCCGCCGGGCTCTCCCCCGCGGAGTTCACCGTCCAGTCGTTAAAATCAGGCGATATTCGCTTTGCCGCCGAGCAGCCGGATAGCGGCAAAAACCATCCGCGCAACCTGTTTATCTGGCGCTCAAACCTGCTGGGATCGTCCGGTAAGGGGCATGAGTACATGTTGAAATACCTGCTCGGGACCGACAGCGGTATTCAGGGTGATGAACTGGGCGCCAGCGATGAGGTAAAACCTGAGGAAGTCGAGTGGCAGACCGCGGCGATTGAGGGCAAACTCGACCTGCTGGTGACGCTGGATTTCCGCATGTCCAGTACCTGTCTCTTCTCCGATATTGTCCTGCCGACCGCCACCTGGTATGAAAAAGACGATATGAACACCTCGGACATGCACCCGTTTATCCACCCGCTCTCCGCCGCCGTCGACCCGGCCTGGGAGGCGAAAAGCGACTGGGAGATCTACAAGGATATCGCTAAATCCTTCTCGCAGGTCTGCGTCGGCCATCTTGGCAAAGAGACCGATGTGGTGCTGGTCCCGCTGCAGCATGATTCCCCCGGCGAACTGTCGCAGCCGTTCGAGGTGCTTGACTGGCGCAAGGGCGAATGCGATCTGATCCCCGGGAAAACCGCACCGTCCATTGCCCTGGTGGAACGCGACTACGCGGCCACCTGGGACCGCTTCACCTCTCTCGGCCCGCTGCTCGATAAGCTCGGCAACGGCGGGAAAGGCATTGCGTGGAATACGCAAAGCGAAGTCGATTTCCTCGGCAAGCTTAACTACGTCAAGCCCGACGGTCCGGCCAAAGGCCGGCCGCGGATCGACAGCGCCATTGACGCCTCCGAAGTTATTCTTAGTCTCGCCCCGGAAACCAACGGCCAGGTGGCGGTGAAAGCCTGGCAGGCGCTGGGAGAGTTTACCGGCCGCGATCATACCCATCTGGCGCTCAATAAAGAGGATGAGAAGATCCGCTTTCGCGATATTCAGGCGCAGCCGCGCAAAATTATCTCCAGCCCGACATGGTCGGGACTGGAAAGCGAGCACGTCTCCTACAATGCCGGTTATACCAACGTGCATGAGCTGATCCCATGGCGCACCCTCTCCGGCCGCCAGCAGTTGTATCAGGACCATCCGTGGATGCGCGCTTTTGGCGAAAGCCTGGTAGCCTATCGCCCGCCCATTGATACCCGCAGCGTCAGCCAGATGAAGGCCGTGCCGCCAAACGGCTTTCCGGAAAAAGCGCTGAATTTCCTGACGCCGCACCAGAAGTGGGGGATCCACTCCACCTATAGCGAAAACCTGCTGATGCTGACGCTGTCGCGCGGCGGGCCGATCGTCTGGCTTAGCGAAACCGACGCGAAAGAGCTGGGCATTGAAGATAACGACTGGATTGAAGCGTTCAACGCCAACGGGGCTCTCACCGCGCGGGCGGTGGTGAGCCAGCGGGTGCCGCCGGGGATGACCATGATGTACCACGCTCAGGAACGGATTATGAATATCCCGGGTTCGGAAGTGACCGGTCGTCGCGGCGGCATTCATAACTCGGTAACCCGCGTCTGTCCGAAGCCAACGCACATGATTGGCGGCTACGCCCAGCTGGCCTATGGCTTTAACTATTACGGCACCGTCGGATCGAACCGCGACGAGTTCATCATGATCCGCAAAATGAAGAATATTGCCTGGCTGGATGACGAAGGTCGCGATCAGGTACAGGAGGCGAAAAAATGAAAATCCGTTCTCAGGTTGGAATGGTGCTGAATCTGGACAAATGCATCGGCTGTCACACCTGCTCGGTCACCTGTAAAAACGTCTGGAGCAGCCGCGAAGGCATGGAGTATGCGTGGTTCAATAACGTGGAGACCAAACCGGGCATTGGCTACCCCAAAAACTGGGAGGACCAGGATCAGTGGCAAGGCGGCTGGATCCGCGGCATTAGCGGTAAGCTGACGCCCCGCCTCGGCAATCGGGTCAGCGTGTTATCGAAGATTTTCGCCAACCCGGTGCTGCCGGCGATCGACGATTACTACGAACCCTTTACCTACGACTACCAGCACCTGCACAACGCGCCGGAGAGCAAATATCTGCCGACCGCTCGCCCGCGCTCGCTGATCAGCGGCGAGCGTATGGATAAGATTAGCTGGGGCCCGAACTGGGAGGAGCTGCTCGGCGGCGAATTCGAGAAACGCGCCCGCGACCGTAACTTCGAAGCCATGCAAAAAGAGATGTACGGCCAGTTCGAAAATACCTTCATGATGTATCTTCCGCGCCTGTGCGAGCACTGCCTCAACCCGAGCTGCGTGGCCACCTGCCCGAGCGGCGCCATCTACAAGCGTGAGGAAGATGGCATCGTACTGATCGATCAGGACAAATGCCGCGGCTGGCGGATGTGCATCAGCGGCTGTCCGTACAAAAAAATCTACTTTAACTGGAAGAGCGGTAAGTCGGAAAAATGCATCTTCTGCTATCCGCGCATTGAGTCCGGGCAGCCAACGGTCTGCTCAGAAACCTGCGTCGGGCGCATCCGCTATCTTGGCGTACTGCTGTATGACGCCGACCGCATTGAAGAGGCGGCCAGTACCGAACATGAAACCGACCTCTATGAGCGCCAGTGCGAGGTGTTCCTTAATCCAAACGATCCGGCGGTCATCGAGGAAGCGCTAAAGCAAGGGATCCCGCACAACGTCATTGAGGCGGCGCAGAAGTCGCCGGTCTATAAGCTGGCGATGGACTGGAAGCTGGCCCTGCCGCTGCATCCGGAGTATCGCACCCTGCCGATGGTCTGGTACGTGCCGCCCCTGTCGCCGATCCAGTCGGTTGCCGACGCCGGCGGCTTACCGAGCAACGGCAACATCCTGCCGGCGGTTGAGAGTCTGCGCATCCCGGTGCAATACCTGGCGAATCTGCTGAGCGCCGGCGATACCGGACCGGTCTTGCGCGCGCTGAAACGGATGATGGCGATGCGCCACTACAAGCGCTCGCAAACCGTCGAGGGCGTCACCGATACCCGCGCCATTGAAGAGGTGGGCCTCAGCGTTGAGCAGGTCGAAGAGATGTATCGCTATCTGGCGATCGCCAACTACGAAGACCGCTTCGTGATCCCCACCAGCCATCGCGAACTGGCGGAGGATGCCTTTCCGGAACGTAACGGCTGCGGCTTTACCTTCGGCGATGGCTGCCACGGGTCAGATACGAAATTCAACCTGTTTAACAGCCGGCGGATCGACGCCATCGACGTCAGCGGCGTGCGTAAGCATGGGGAGGGCGAGTGATGCGGATCCTGAAAGTGATCGGTCTGCTGCTGGAGTACCCCGACGAGTTACTGTGGGAGAACCGCGACGACGCCCTGGCGCTGATCAGGGCCGATGTCCCTTCCCTGACGCCGTTTGTCGGTGAACTGTTGACGGCTCCGCTGTTGGATCGCCAGGCCGAATGGTGCGAGGTGTTCGAGCGCGGGCGCGCCACCTCGCTGCTGCTGTTTGAACATGTGCATGCCGAATCCCGCGACCGCGGCCAGGCGATGGTCGACCTGATGAATCAGTATCAGCAGGCGGGTCTGCAGATCGATTGTCGCGAGCTGCCCGACCATCTGCCGCTGTATCTGGAGTATCTCAGTATTCTACCTCCCGCGGAGGCTCGGGAGGGGCTGCAGAATATCGCGCCGATTCTGGCGCTGATCGGCGGCCGTCTTAAGCAGCGAGCCTGCCCGTACTACCAGCTGTTTGACGCCCTGCTGGCGCTGGCTAAAAGCCCGCTCACCAGTGACAGTGTCACAAAACAGGTGGCGGGAGAAAAGCGCGACGATACCCGTCAGGCGCTGGACGCCGTGTGGGAAGAAGAGCAGGTGAAGTTTATCGAAGATAATGCGACCGCTTGCGATAGCTCGTCGATGCAAGCTTATCAACGACGCTTTAGTCAGGATGTGGCGCCGCAGTACGTTGACATCCGCGCCGGAGGCCCGAAATGATCCAGTATCTGAACGTCTTCTTTTACGATATCTACCCTTACCTGTGCGGCACCGTCTTTCTGGTGGGCAGCTGGCTGCGCTACGATTACGGGCAGTATACCTGGCGCGCCTCATCCAGCCAGATGCTGGATAAGCGCGGGATGGTGCTATGGTCGAACTTATTTCATATCGGCATTCTCGGCATCTTCTTTGGCCATCTCTTTGGCATGCTGACCCCACACTGGGTCTACTCGTGGTTCCTGCCGATGTCCCAGAAGCAGCTGATGGCCATGATCCTTGGCGGCATCTGCGGCGTGCTGACCCTGGTAGGCGGTATCGGCCTGCTGATGCGCCGCCTGACCAACCCGCGAATTCGCGCCACCTCCACGACCGCGGATATTTTGATCCTGTGCATTCTGCTGATTCAGTGCGCGCTGGGGCTGACAACCATCCCCTTCTCCGCCCAGCATCCGGACGGCAGCGAAATGCTCAAGCTGGTGGACTGGGCGCAGGCGGTGGTCACCTTCCACGGCGGCGCCTCGGCGCATCTGGACGGTGTCGCATGGATTTACCGCGTCCACCTGGTGCTCGGAATGACCATCTTTCTGATCTTCCCCTTCACCCGCCTGGTTCACGTCTGGAGCGCGCCGGTGGAGTATTTCACCCGGCGTTACCAGGTGGTACGCTCCCGGCGCTGAGCGCTGGCGGCGTTTACCATTCATCCTTACCGGTAGCCCGGACGAGGCCTTCGCGCCAAGTCCGGGTATTTATCGTACCTGACTCCAGGCTTTATGCCGGATGGCGGCTACGCCTTATCCGGCCTACAGGGTCCTCTCACAGGCTCAAACCTCGCAGGCCCGCGCAAGCGCAGCGCCGCCGGGCAAGATATCAGACACGGTACCTGTAATTTCGCCGGGTGGCGGCTGTCGCCTGGCCCGGCCTACAGGGTCCTCTCACAGGCTCATACCTCGCAGGCCCGCGCAAGCGCAGCACCGCCGGGCAAGATATCAGGCACGGTACCTGTAATTTCGCCGGGTGGCGGCTGTCGCCTGGCCCGGCCTACAGGGTCCTCTCACAGGCTCATACCTCGCAGGCCCGCGCAAGCGCAGCGCCGCCGGGCAAGATATCAGGCACGGTACCTGTAATTTCGCCGGGTGGCGGCTACGCCTTGCCCGGCCTACAGGGTCCGCTCACAGGCTCATACCTCGCAGGCCCGCGCAAGCGCAGCGCCGCCGGGTAAGATATCAGGCACGGTACCTGTAATTTCGCCGGGTGGCGGCTGTCGCCTTGCCCGGCCTACAGGGTCCTCTCACAGGCTTATACCTCGCAGGCCCGCGCAGGCGCAGCGCCGCCGGGCATGGGGAGATTTACTTCCCGGCTTCCGGATGGGTAGCGAACGCCGCCATCACCGCCGCCAGCGCCGCTTCGCTGAAGCCATGTTTAGGATCGTCCACCACCAGGCCGAAGCGGGTCTGCAGCCCTTCATACAGCGCGGAGACATCGGCAAAATCGATCTTCTCCACCACATGGTTATTCTCCCAGTGGGTAAAGTGGAAGTTGGTGAGGGTCATTTTGCCGCCGTCCGGCAGATGACGACACATCAGCAGATGGTGACGGAAGTGGGACTGCGGCCAGTGCGCCGACCAGAAGTTGCCCATCACATAATCAGATGCATACTGGCGGCCTAAATCGAAATGGTACATCGACTGCCAGTGTTCGTGATGGTTGAACTGCAGCGTCCACTCATCCCCTTCATGCACCAGACGATAGCTGCCGTGCGGCGTTTGCTGTGGGATATCGGCCAGCAGTTTGATCGGCGCGGTCAGCGTCTGGCCGCCGAAGCCGACGTCGGCGATCCAGCGCTCCCCCGCCACCTCCACCAGCAACAGACGGTGAGTACGCGGCGGCATCTGCGGCGGGTTGGCCAGCACCACGCGGCCCAGCAGGCTGCGGACGTTAAAGCCTATCTCGCGCAGCGCGCGCTCCAGCAGGCCATTCTGTTCAAAACAATACCCCCCGCGGCGGGCGGCGATCAGCTTCTCTTCCAGCGCCCCATCGTCAAGGTGGATTTCACGCGGCAGCAGGACGTCGAGGTTTTCAAAGGGGATGGCGCTGTTATGCTGCAGATGCAGTTCCCGCAGGGTATCAATGGAAACATCAGGCTCACCCGTCCAGCTCAGACGGGAAAAATAGGCGCGTAAAAAGGGACTCATCAGGGCCTCCAGCTGTAGGTGTCCGACATTTATAGCCTATTTTTCCGCGCCGACCGTCTTTTTTGTGCGCTTAGCGTTAACCGCGCGTGCGGCGCTGCATCAGCGCCAGCGCCGTCAGCATCAGGACCAGACCGGTCAACAACGTCAGGCTGGCCATCGCCATGCCCTGACCGACGGAACCCTGTTCGAACTGGCGCCAGATAAACACCGCCACGGTTTGCGTACCGGCCGGAGAGAGCAGCAGCGAGGTCACCAGCTCCCGGGAGGCCACCGCGAACACCATCAGCATCGCCGCCAGCAGCGCCGGAAAGACCAGCGGCAGGACAATCAACCGCAGCGCCTGCAGTGGCGACGCCCCGTGCACCCTGGCGGCGGGCTCAAGGTTCGGGCCCAACTGGCGCAGCGCGCTGCCGACATAGCGCACCGGCCAGGGCAACAGCAGGCAGCAATAGGAGAGCAGCAGCATCCACAGCGTGTTATAGGGCGAGCGCGGCCAGAAGGGCTGATTCCACAGCAGGATCAAACCGACCCCCACCACCACGCCCGGCAGCGCCGCCGGCATCAGCGACAGCGCGTCCACCATCCCGCGCCCTTTAATCTTCTGCACCATCACCAGCCAGGCGGCCAGCAGGCCCAGCGCGCCGACGATTAGCGCCGAACCCAGGGCCAGCGACAGGCTGGTGCCGAGGGCCGACAGGGCATCTCCCTGCTGGTCAAACAGCGCCGCGAAATGACGCAGTGTGACATTCTCAACACTCACGCCACCGGAGAGCGTGCCCATCACGCTGGTGAGCATCATCGAGACGGCGGGGACGCCGACCGCCAGGCCGCCTACGGCCGCCATCGCCAGCACGGCGGGCAGCATCATCCAGCCCAGCGATGCCCCGTGGTTCTCCCCCGGCTTACCGGTGACGCTGGTGACCTCTTTCTCCCCCACCAGCCGCCTTTGCAGCCACCAGGCGAACAACGCCACCGCCATCAGCAGCAGCGACAATAGCGCGGCGCCAGGGAGATCCACCGGCCAGTCGGCCAGCTTTTTCTCAATACCGACCGTCAGCATCACCACTCCCGCCCGGCTGCCCAGCGCCGCCGGTACGCCAAACTCCTCGATGGCGAGGGTAAACGCCAGCAGCATCCCCGCCGCCAGCGCCGGAGAGAGCATCGGTAGCGTCACGTGCCAGAAGGCGCGCCAGGCGCTGGCACCATGGACGCGGGCGACCACCGCCAGCCGGGTCCCGCTCGCCAGCAGGCTGCGGGAGACGGCAAAGTAGACCACCGGAAATATGCTAAAGGTCATCACCAGCACGATCCCGCTGCGGCTGAACAGCAGATCGTTCAGCTGCCAGCCGGTCAGCTGCTGCAGATAGCCCTGGCTTTGCAGGGCCAGCATCCAGGAGAGCGCCGAGATATAGGGCGGCGTCAGAAAGGGGATCAAAAACAGGAGATCCCACAGCCGGGGCAGCGGCAGCGAAAACATACCGCGCAGGATGCCGAGCGGCAGGCCAATCATTACGCTGACCAGCGCCACGCCGGCGGCGATCCACAGCGTACCGCCGAGCATCGCCGGCAGCTGAGGGTCGGCCAGCAGCGCCGGGATGCCGCCAAAGGCGTCCCCGAGCGAACCGGCGCTAAAATGGGGAAAAATCGCCTGCAGCAGAATAAACACTAACGGTAACGCGACCAGCATCACCAGGGCGGCAAGGGTCGCGCCGGAAAGGAATGTTTGTTTCACAACCGGTTCCTGAAGCTGAGGGTCCTCCGGCGGCCAGCGCCGGAGAAACGGGATCAATTACTGCGCGTACAGCTGACTGAAGCGGGCGAGCACGGCGCCCCGCTCGCTGCTGCCCTCGCTGGTGGTGGGCAGCACCTTCAGCGCGTCCAGTAGCGGACGTTTAGCCGCCACGTCGCGGCGGGCGGGCATCAGCCAGGCGTCGGCGACCTTCGCCTGACCTTCCGGCGACAGCACGTAATCGATAAAGGCTTTGGCCTCGCCGGGATGCTGGCTGGTTTTGAGGATCATCATCGGGCGCGGGGCAATCACCGTTCCGCTGGCCGGGAAGATCACCTTCAGCGACTCGCCCTGCTGAATATTGCCGTAGGAGACATAATCCACCGCGCCAAACACCGCCGCTTTCGCTCCCTGCATCACCGGCGTCACCGCCTGGGCGTTGGGTCCGCTGACTACCATGCCGTTCTTTTTCAGATCGTCAAACAGTTGCCAGGCCTGGTCGCCCATGCTGTTTTGCAGCCCGATCAGCAAATCCAGCGACGCGCCGGAGAGCGCCGGGTCGGGGGTTGTCACCTTGTCTTTAAACGCTGGCTGGGTGAGATCCCGCCACTCTTTCGGTTCCGGGGTGCCGCTTTTACTGTTCCAGACAATACCCAGGGCGGAGACGCCCTGGGCGATATAGTCCGCCGATTTCAGGTTCGCCGGTACCTGGTCGGCGTTGGCGCTCGCAAAAGGCAACAACCAGCCCCGCTGGTGCAGATCTTCGGCGGTATCCCACGAGGCGGAGATCAGCACATCCGCCTGCGGGTTGGCCTGCTCGGCCTCCAGTCGGGCCATCACTTTGCCGGTGGTGGCCTGAAAAACGGTCACCTTCACCCCGGTCTGTTGTTCAAAACCGCTGGCCAGGCTTTTCGCCAGCGAGCCGGGTCCGGCGGTGTAAACGGTCAGCGCATGGGCGCTGGAGAGCATCATGGCGGAGAGAGCCATCGCGAGTACCACTCCTTTCTTAACGGTCATAACGGTGTTCATGCAACTTCCCCTGAGGTTGGCGTAACGGCGCGGACAGCGGCCACGCGGCCCGCGGATAAATAGACAATCTGGTCGGCTAACAGCTCGGCTTCATGTCGGTCATGGGTGACATACAGGGCGGTGATGCCGAGCTGTCGCAGCAGGCGGCTCATTTCGCCACACAGCGATTCGCGCAGTTCGCTGTCCAGGTTGGAGAGCGGTTCATCAAACAGCAGCACCCGCGGCGCGGCGACGATCGCCCGCGCCAGCGCCACCCGTTGCTGCTGACCGCCGGAGAGGCCTGAAGGCTTACGTTCGGCAAAGCCATTGAGGCCTACCCGCGCCAGCGCCTCGTTGACCCGGCGCTCGCGTTCGCTGCGGGAGACGCCGCGCATGCGCAGCGGAAAGGCGACGTTCTGCGCCACGCTCATATGCGGCCAGAGGGCATAATCCTGAAAAACCATGCCGATATCGCGCTGCTCCGGGGGCAATCCCCATCCTGCGCTGGCGACCAGCCTGTCGCCAAAGCGGATTTCGCCGCTGGCCGGCACGCTCAGCCCGGCCAGCAGACGCAGCAACGTGCTTTTGCCGCAGCCGGAAGGGCCCAGTAGCGCCACGATGCGGCCGGGTTCGATATGCAACGTGAAGCGGTCAAGAATAGGGGTCTCTGCGAAGGCGAAAGAGACCTCCTGCAGGGTGATAGGGGTCAGCGTGCGCATCATCGCCCTCCCTTTCGGGACAGCGAGACCAGCCCGGCGGTCGACATCCGACGGGGCACGCTCACCTGGGATAGCATCAGGGGAGCCAACATATTGTGATCCTCTTTGGGACTTAGTGCTGGCGACTATAGTCAGACGAGATGACGTATTGATTACATTTTCATTGCGGCTTAACGTGTTACCTGCCAACCGACCCATTATTCAAGGAACGCCTATGAGCCGCTTTCGCCACGTTGAACTGCAGTACGCCAGCCGCCTGCTCAACCACGGCCCAACCATTTTGATCACCAGCTACGATGCCCCGTCCGACCGGCGCAACGTTATGGCCGCCGCCTGGTCAATGCCGGTGGAATTCGCCCCGCCGCGGGTGGCTATCGTGGTGGATAAAAGCACCTGGACGCGGGAGATCATCGAGCGCAATGGCACCTTCGGCATTGTGGTTCCCGGCGTCGCAGCCGCCAGCTGGACCTACGCCGTCGGCAGCGTCAGCGGCCGCGATGAGGACAAATTCAATGCCTGGGGGATCCCGGTAGTGACCGGCCCGGAGCTGGGGCTGCCGCTGATCGAGGAGAAATGTCTGGCATGGATGGAGTGCCGGTTGCTGCCGGCGACGGGGGCCCAGACCCAGTACGATACCCTGTTCGGGGAGGTGGTCTCTGCCGCCGCCGATGAGCGCGCGTTTGTCACCGGACGCTGGCAATTCGACGACGATAAGCTCAATACCCTGCATCATCTTGGCACCGGCAATTTTGTCGCCAGCGGCCGTCATGTGCGGGCAAACTCCCTCGACGAATAAGCATGACTTGCCGCGGGCGGCAGGTTTTTCACCTGCCCGGCCTGCGGCCCCCTTTTAACCCGGTGGGCGGCGGCGATCGGCGCTGGGGGTCAGGCCAAACACTTTTTTATACAGGGTGGTAAAGTGGTTGCTGTTGGCAAAGCCGCACAGATAAGCCACTTCGGTAATGGTCATCTCCGTTTCGCGTAATTTGACCCGCGCGGAGACCAGCCGCAGACGTTTCAGATAATTATCCGGGGTTAATCCGGTGGCCTCTTTAATATGGCGAAACGCGGTGCGGGTGGTGAGATGAAATTGCTCCGCCAGCTGCTGCCAGTTATGTTCTTCGAAACAGTGCTCCTGAAGCCAGGTGAGTAATTTATGCAGTTTATAGCGAGTGCTGCTATATTCGGCTTCCGACTCGGCTGTGAGAATGGTGGTCACCAGCTGGAAAAAGAGAGACTCCCGTAGCGGGGTATTATCCGCCGCCCTCAGCGCCGGGGAAAATATCTTTTCCACCAGTTCCCGGCAATAGCTGCGAGTCTCCGGCGCTAGCCAGCCATAGCAGGCGGCGCGCTGCGCGGATAATTGCTGCAGCAATCCCTCCATCTGCTGTAAATAGCCAAAGGCCACCGCCGGATTAATTAAGACATTAATCAGCTTCAGCGTCCCCAGCTCATCATAATAATGCACATCGCCAGGCTGGACGTAAAATACGTCTCCCTGTTGGATATACAGCGGGCGACCATTAATAACGTGTAACCCATGCCCCTCCTCGACGATCACCAGTTCGGCAAATTCATGGCCGTGCTCCTGGCTATTATCCTCCGGGTCACTGGCGTACATGCCGAGCTTATCCTGGGAATGGGTGAAATAATACTCAACGGTCAGTGTCATCATTACAGCAAATCCTGAACAACCTATGGCGCAGGAGCACGATAATCTATTCCGGCCCTCGGCACGCGCCCGATGTGCGGATTTGTGATCGCCAGCGCCCCCACCTCATTATTCCTGCCATTTTCACTGACGGTTTGGCATTGCCAGAGTGGTAGCCGCGCCGGACGACGGCCTATGCTGCGCCTAACCTAACGGAGAGGACGCAGTATGTCACAAGCAATTCAATACAATTCCAGCGTAGCGATGATCCGTCACCCGCGCTTTTTACAGCGTGCGGCCGACCTGACGCCCGCGCTGCAACGCCTGCGCCAGACGCCGCAGGCCATCGTCGAGGCCGTCGCTGAACCAGGAGCGCTGAACGGCTGGCGGGGGAATACCGTCTGCACGCCGGAGCAGTTTTATCAGCAACCGCTCAACGTCGGCGACAGCATCATTATTGATTTTGGCAGCCATTTTGTTGGCTACCTGCAGTTCAGCTGCCGCAGCGTCGGCAGCCCGCCCGATGCCCCGGCCCATCTGCACTTCACCTTCGGCGAGACGCTGAGCGAAGTCTGTGAGCCGTTCAGCGAATACCAGGGATGGCTGAGCAGCAGCTGGTTGCAGCAGCAGGATCTGTGGCTTGACGTCCTGCCCGCCCGGGTCGCTCTGCCACGTCGCTATTGCCTGCGCTACCTGAAGGTGGAGGTCAAAGCGCTGTCGCGCAAGTTTCGTCTGCAGTTCGATGAGATCGCTCTGGAAACCGTCACCTCTGCCGGCAGCCCGCACCCGGCGGTCATCGCCGATCCGCAGTTGAAAGCCATTGATGACGTTGCCGTTCGTACCCTGAAAAACTGCATGCAGGAGGTGTTTGAAGATGGGCCGAAACGCGACCGTCGGCTGTGGCTGGGCGACCTACGCCTGCAGGCGCAGGTGAATGACGTGACCTTCGGCCACCACGATCTGGTCCGCCGCTGCCTGTATCTCTTTGCCGCCCATACCCGGGAAGATGGCATGGTTTCCGCCAATGTCTTTGTTCAGCCAGAGGTACGCGCCGATGACACCTTTCTGTTTGATTACTCATTGTTTTTTGTCGACGTGCTTTATAACTACCTGCAAAGCACCGGCGACACGGAAACCGTCGGTGAGCTGTGGCCTACGGCGCGGCGGCAAATCGAGCTGGCGCTGACCCGCTGCGATTCTCAGGGGCTGGTGCGCGACAGCGATGACTGGTGGGTATTTATCGACTGGCAGGCGGAGCTGAATAAACAGGCGTCGGCGCAGGGGGTGCTCATCTACTGTCTGCAGCGCGCCCTCTGGCTGGCGCAGCGTTTTGAACCGCAGCGGGTACCCGACTACACTGCCACGCTCTGGCAGCTGAAGGAGGCCGCCCTCCACCACCTGTGGGACAACGATCGGCAGGTGTTTATCAGCGGCGCCGTGCGTCAGGTCTCATGGGCGTCGCAGATCTGGCTGGTGCTGGCGGAAGTTGGCACCGCCGGGCAGCGTCAGGCGCTGATGCGCCGCTTGCAGCAGCAGCCGCCCGCCATTGCCATGAACACCCCGTACCTGCGTCATCATCACATTGTTGCCCTGCTACAGTCCGGCCTGCGCGAGGAGGCGGTGGCGGAGATCAAAGCCTACTGGGGGGCGATGGTCGCCTACGGCGCCGACACCTTCTGGGAAATTTTCGACCCCCAACATCCTGACTTTTCCCCGTATGGCAGTAAGCTTATCAACAGTTACTGCCATGCGTGGAGCTGTACCCCGGCCTGGTTTATTCGCCAGTACGGACTTTAACAACAACGATAAGCGAGTGATTTATGGCAGAAACAACGTTTACCCTGTGGCGGCAGCGCCTTGGCTATGGCATTGCCGATCTCTCCTGCAACCTTGTATGGCAGATGATCTCTCTGTATCTGATGTTCTTTTACACCGACGTCATGGGTCTCCCGGCCTATTATGTCGGCCTGATGTTCCTGGTCACCCGGCTGGTAGACGGCGTGGCCGACGTGCTGATGGGGCTGGTGATCGACAATACCACCACCCGCTGGGGGCGCTGCCGCCCCTGGCTGCTGATCGGCGCCCTGCCTTTTGGCCTGCTGTGTATTCTGGCCTTTTATGTGCCGGATTTCGGCACCACCGGCAAACTGCTGTACGCCTTTGTCACCTATCTGTGTCTGTCGTTCCTCTACACCCTGGTGAATATTCCGTTCTGCGCCATGCTGCCGTTTTTAACCAGTGATTCCGCAGAACGCACCACGCTGTCGGCGGTGCGCATTTTGCTGGGCTCCCTTGGCGCCACCATCGTCGCCGTGGCTACGCTGCCGCTGGTCGGCATGCTAGGCAAAGGCAACCAGCAGCAGGGATTCCTCTATACCGCGGTGATTTTTGGCGTACTGGCGGCCTTTTTCCTGCTGGTGAGCTTTCGCAACGTCGAAGAAAAGATCACCCTTACCGGGGAGCGCATGACCCTGAAACGCGCCTGGATTAGTCTGCGCGCCAATCGTCCGTGGTGGGTCTTCGCCAGCAATATCTTTCTGATGTGGGGTGCCTTTTTCTTTCAGACCGGGGCCCTGGTGTACTTCTTCCATTATTACGTCGGGAATACCGAGCTGACGGCGGTTATCGCCGGGATCTCCACCTTCGTTCCCCTGCTCGGCACCCTCACCGTCCCGCTGCTGGCCCGACGCATGAAAAAACGTCATGTCTATCTGGTGGCCAGCGCGGTCAATCTGCTCGGGATGGGGATTATGATGGTGTCTGGCGCCCACGTTCTGGGACTGATCGTCGGGGCCGTGATCCTCTCCCTCGGCGCCGGCCAACGCACGGCTATCTATTTCTCGATGCAGGCCGACCCGGTGGATTACGGCGTGTGGAAAACCGGGATTAATACCGCAGGGATCCTGACCTCGATAAACGGTTTTCTCGGCAAGGTGGCGATGGCTGGTGCCGGGGCTATCACCGGCGTGCTGCTCTCCTCCAGCGGCTATATCGCCAACCACACGCAGAGCGACAGCGCCCTGTTGGCCATCAAGGCCTGCTATCTATACATTCCGGCGCTATTGATCCTCGCCTCGATGCTGTGGATGGGCCGCTTCTACCGCCTCGACGATCAGTATGAGCAGATTCGTGCCGACCTTGATGCCGGACGCGGCGCCTCGCCAGCCCCGGCCCCGACCGCCGGAGAATCCCCCGCCATGTAAGGCGCCCCCGCTGATTTAACCTCTGGATAAATTAAGGATTTTTATGCGTATCTCTGTGATTAGCGCAGCGGTTTGCTGCGCCCTTTTTCCGCTCATCAGCGTCAGCGCCGCCGGCTTGAGCGTGGAGCAACGGCTGGCGCAGCTGGAAGCGCGCCTCAATCTCGCTGAACAGCAGGCCAGCGAGGCCAGCCGCCGCGCGCAGCGGGCAGAACAGCAAACTGCCGCCGCCGAGCAGCGCGCCGCGGCGGCGGAGCAGCAGGTGCAGGCGCTCAGCCAGCAGACCACGGCTCGCGAACAAAAACAGCAGGCCACTAATCAGCAACTGAGCGAGCAGCTGGCGAAGCGCGCCCCGGACGATGGGTTTACCTTTAACGCCTACGCCCGTTCCGGGATGTTAGTCAACAGCCATGGTAAAGGCGCCCGCGGCGGGCCGGGCGTCTCCCCGGCCAGTTCGCTCAACGGCGATGCCCATGTCGGTCGTCTCGGTAACGAAAAAGATAATTACGCTGAGCTGAGCTTTGGCAAAAAGCTCACCTTCAACGATGGTTCATGGGCGCGCTTTAAGACCATGCTCGCCGACGGGGCCACCAACCCCGATCCGTGGGTTCAGGATAACGACAGCCACCATCTGAACATTCGTCAGCTGTACGTCGAGATGGGTAACTTTGCCGAATTCACCGGTCCGTTAAAACGCGCCTCAATTTGGGCCGGCAAGCGCTTTGATCGGGATAACTTCGATATCCACTTTACCGATAGCGACATCATGTTCCTCGGCGGTACCGGCGGCGGGATCAATGATGTCGACTGGGGAAGCGGCCTGCGCGGCGACTATTCGGTGTATGCACGTAACTTCGGCGACCTTGGCAGCGATAATTACGCGGATAATGACATCCAGAATCTGCTGTTCACCGCCAACCATTTTTACGGCAACTGGCAACTGATGACCACGGTGATGACCGCCCAGGGCAACGATGATCTGAAAGATAATACCTCGACCACCGGGAGCTATGCCCTGCGCAGCGATAACACCGCCAAAAACGGCTACTACGCGATGCTGGCCCTGCACGACAAACAACAGTTCTACGGCCTGGCGCCGGGGGTGTCTGAAAGCGCCCTGCAATACGGCGTCGGGCTGGGCGCCGAAGCGCGTCAGCCGGGGAGCGATGGCGATCTGACCGAGAACGCGGCCTCCCTGCGCTTTGCGTCGTATGGCATCCTGCCGTTGGGGAAAAACTGGCAGCTGGCGCCGTCGGTGATAGCCCAGCATAGCGAAGACCGCTATCGCGACGGCGACCGCTACGACTGGGCGACGTTTAACCTGCGGGTATCACAGGGGATCTCCGCTCACTTCGCCCTGCTGTATGAGGCCTCGTGGCAGTATATGGATCTCAATCCGAACGGGCGCAGCTATCGCTATAATGACAACGTTTATCAGTATCAGGCGGTGCGCGGTGATTTCTACAAGCTGACCTTCGCCCCCACCTTTAAAGTGGGTGATGTGCTGGATATCAAGGCGCGGCCGGAAATCCGCTTCTTTGCCACCTGGATGAACTGGGATAAAGCGCTGGATCGCTACGCGATAAATGACGATTTCGGCAGCAAAGGCTTTACCGCTGGCGGGACATGGAACTTCGTCGTGCAGACGGAGATTTGGTTTTAATCAAACGGCCCGTCCGGCTCAAATGCCAGGACGGGTTGATTTAAATACACGCTGTTACTTTGTCACTATGCCAGTGCTGTATGAAGTAATATAAACTTATAAAATAAAAACCATAACAGGCTAAAAAGATAAAGGTTGTTTTTATAATTCCAACAGGTGACTTTCGTTTTTTCTCAACGATGAGAAGATCGTGAAACCTTTCTTGCTGTTGTTCTGGTGTTAAATTATCAACTATTTTATTTTTTATATCATCGTGAATCTTTTTAAACGTTCGCTTTTCACCTGGAAAGCTACCGTGTAGAAGAAACAAAAAAAATAAAGAAAAGCATAACGAACGCTAATATCCGAATACTGGGCTCAGTTACCCCCCAGCATCCAAGGGTAGCAATAAACAACCAGATACCATGAGTGTTTGCTCGTGCTCTAAACCTATCAATATGAGCGCTGTATTTCTTGATTTGTTTCAAAATAGAATCGTTGGTTTCCATACGTAATGCACTCCTTTTTAAAGGCCCCGGTTACGAAAGAGGGCAAACTCTGCCATTTTTCTTGCGAAGAATAATCTTTCAAACAACCTTCAACAAGTTGATAATCAATGGATTACCCTGAAGCAATAAAAGCAGTTTTCTGGCTGCACCGGTTGGGTGACGTCGTTTCGTTTCCCAGCTTTTAACCAACTCGTAGCTAACGCCAACGGCCGCTGCAAAGTCCTGCTGTTTTAAACCTGTGGCTTCACGTATCGCTTTCACGTCAATTTCGCTGAAGGTATGAACGTGCTGCTCCATCAGCATTTGTTCACCTTTCTCGATCCTGACCATTTCTTCTGCACTCGCCAGCAGATCGGCAAACAATTCGTCTTTCATACCCACCTCGGTTGGCTCTCTGGCGCTTAGGATAGATGAACATGCTGTTTCTCTCAGTGCGTCGCCGGAGAAGCCCCTCCCCGGGGGCGGCGCAAAGCGCCTTGCCCGGGCTACGGAACTGCAGACCGCTGAGAACGCGTAGCCCGGACAGATGCGCAGCATCGCCTCCGGGTGCCGGGTTACATGCTATAACCCGGCTGCTTAATCAACTGCGCCATCTGCGGGGCGATCTCACTGTCCCACACCGCCTGCCACGCGTCCGGTTCAAACTGAGTGAGTGCGACGCTGACGGCGCTCTCTTTGCTGTTCAGATGGCGGATCAGCACCTCGGTAATGTCGGCGGCCAGCGCGGTTTTTTGTTCATCAGTCAGTTCACGGGGAAAACATTTAATATCAACATGCGGCATAGCAAAGACTCCTTGTGATGAGAGCCATAACGCTACCACAGAATGGCCGTTCTGGTTGGCATCGCGTGCGTTAAATCAGCTTGTTACGGCGTAGCGCCGCGGCCAGCTCCGGTCGCTGACAGAACGCCCGGGCGATGGCGGCGAATTTTGGCGCGTGGTCGTCAAACCACGCCTGGCGGGGTCCCCAGCGGTACATCGCCGCGATATAGCAATCCAGCAACGTTACCGACGCGCCCAGCGCCCACGGCCCGGCGGCCAGCTGCTGTTCGAACCAGAGATAGAGATTTTTCCGGTACTGGCGACAATTCTCCACCAGCTGCTCCGCGGCGGCGGGCGCCCAGCGTTCCGGGTAATCGGCATAGGTAAAGGTAGGATAGACATTGGCCACCAGCCAGACCAGCAGGCGCTGAAACTGCGGACGCTGTGGCGTCCCCGGCGCGGGGGCCAGATCGGGACGCTGGTCGAGGATCATCAGCGCGATGGCGGCGGTTTCGGTCATGATGCTCCCGTCGGCCAGCCTCAGGGTGGGCACCTGGCACAGCGGATTAATCTGCCGCAGACGCTCGCGCGCCGGACCGGGCTGGTCAAAGCCCTCCACGTCAACCACCTCGTAGGGAATATCGGCCAGGGAGAGCATCAGCTCGCTAATCGTCGAGCCCCATCCCGGCACACCATAAACGGTTATCATGGTCTGCCTCCAGGGTAAAGCCTAAGTGTAGGCAGAAATTTGCCGCTCACCCACCCGGCACACCATGCCCTGAAAAGCCTGGCCTACGCCGATTCTCGTGCCACCAGCTGAAAGCCGATATCTATAATCACCCCGCTTTCTTCTCCCCCTTCGATGCGGTCAGCCAGCAGCGTGGCTGCCCGTTCACCGATGGCATGGCGATCGACGCTGACGGTGGTGATGGCTGGACGATTGCTGGCGGCGAAATCCAGATCGCCAAAACCGATCACCGCCAGATCCTGCGGTACGCGTAGCCCCCGGCTTTCGGCTTCCATAATCGCCCCCTGGGCGAGGGTGTCTGAGCTGCAGATGATCACATCAAACTCGCCGGCGGCCAGCAGCTCCGCCAGACCGCGTCGCCCCAGCGCCAGCGACGCCGGGAGCGGCACTTCAACCTGAGGCGCATCGTCCAGCCCTTTTTTAGCCAGTCGGGCACAGAGCCCCTGCTTACGCAACATCGCGCGCGCATCGCCCGCCCACAGCAGGCCTGGTCGCTGGTAGCCTTTCTCCAGCACGTACTCGCCAATGGTTTCGCCAACTTTTTCATGGGAAAAACCGACCAGCATATCCAGCGGCGTCGGGGTGAGATCCCAGATTTCCACCACCGGCGTGGCGGCGTTAAGAATCGTTTTCTTTAACAGCGGTGCATGCTGGATGCCGGTTAACACAACGCCATCAGGGCGCCGCGAAAGCAAGGTGGAGACCAGCTCGGCTTCGGTCTGCCGGTCATAGCCCGCTACGCACAGCAGCATATGGTAGCCGCGCGCCGCCAGGGTATCGCTCAGCGCCTGGATGGTATCGACAAACATATTGTTATTGATTTGCGGTACCACGACCGCCACCAGCTTGCTGCGCCTGGAGGCGAGGCCGCCGGCCAGCGCATTGGGGATATAGCCCGTAGACTGCACCGCCTGCATCACTTTCTCTACCGTTTTTGGCCTGACCAGTTGGGGCGTATTCAGCGCCCGACTGACCGTCATCGGCGACAACCCGGCGCTGCGGGCCACATCCTCCAGCGTCGGCGCCCGCGTCGGTTTTTTGCTTTTCACGGCTAAGCCCCTGTGTTAAGTCGTTTCCTGTGGGCATTATTGATGATGCCCCACGCAATTGCCAGCGCCCGCCGCGTCTCCCCTAACAGAATCAAAGACCTGCAATACTAAATGTTATCGCTATCATTTTTTCTTGTCACTTTTCACAAACTGTTTTGGATCGTGACTTGGACAACATAATTTACACCTTTATAACGGCCAATTGTGATCGTTTGTACAAATTAAAACCACTAATGTAGCGTCAAAATCATTTCACCATTACAAATGATAGCGCAATCATTTTATTACCAAAAAGGACACCATTATGACCTCAAGCGCCAATTCCGAGTCCGTAACCTACGCCAAAGCTTTCGGCGTCAAAACCGCCGCAGAAACCGGTGACCGCATTGAACACGTCAAGCTGTCGCTGGCTTTTCTGCCGTTGGCCACTCCCGTCAGCGATGCCAAAGTGCTGACTGGTCGCCAAAAACCGCTGACCGAAGTGGCGATTATCATCGCGGAAATTCAATCCCGGGATGGATTCACCGGCGTCGGCTTTAGCTACTCGAAACGTGCGGGCGGCCAGGGCATTTACGCTCACGCCAAAGAGATAGCTGATAATCTGCTTGGCGAAGATCCAAACGACATCGACAAGATCTACACCAAACTGTTGTGGGCCGGAGCTTCCGTCGGCCGTAGCGGAATGGCGGTACAAGCTATCTCCCCTATCGATATTGCCCTGTGGGATATGAAAGCCAAACGCGCCGGTCTACCGCTGGCCAAACTGCTGGGTTCACATCGTGATTCTGTGCAGTGCTACAACACTTCCGGCGGCTTCCTGCATACCCCACTGGATCAGGTGTTGAAAAACGTGGCTATCTCCCGTGAAAACGGCATCGGCGGGATTAAACTGAAAGTCGGTCAGCCTAATACTGCCGAGGATATCCGTCGTCTGACGGCAGTGCGCGAAGTGCTGGGCGATGACTTCCCGCTGATGGTCGATGCCAACCAGCAGTGGGATCGCGAAACCGCCATCCGCATGGGACGCAAAATGGAGCCGTTCAATCTGATCTGGATTGAGGAGCCGCTGGATGCCTATGACGTTGAAGGACACGCGCAGCTGGCCGCCGCGCTGGATACGCCGATTGCCACCGGCGAGATGCTGACCAGCTTCCGCGAACATGAGCAATTGATCCTCGGCAACGCCAGCGACTTCGTGCAACCGGACGCCCCGCGCGTCGGCGGGATCTCCCCGTTCCTGAAAATAATGGATCTGGCCGCGAAGCACGGCCGCAAACTGGCCCCGCACTTTGCCATGGAAGTGCACCTGCATCTCGCCGCCGCCTACCCGCTGGAACCGTGGCTGGAGCACTTCGAGTGGCTGAACCCGCTGTTTAACGAGCAGTTAGAACTGCGCGATGGCCGGATGTGGGTTTCCGAACGCCATGGTCTGGGCTTCACCCTCAGCGAGCAGGCCCGCCGCTGGACCCAGCAAAGCTGCGAGTTTGGAACACGCCCGTAATGTCTTTTCCCGGATGACGGCGTCCACGCCTTATCCGGGCTACCGGTCCGCAGACCACTGAGGACCCGTAGCCCCGATAAGCGCAGCGCCACCGGGGATAAACCTCTGCCCCGTTGTACTCGCAATACACGAAATCCGTCAGCAAGCACCAACGCAGCATGAAAGATGACGTGTCTTCACAACCCTGCAAAGGAGTTGAATAACATGCAACAGCAAATAAAACGCAGCAACGTGCGTTACGGTATATTAGTTTTTTTATTTCTTGCGACCGTATTTAATTATGCAGACCGGGCCACCTTGTCTGTTGTCGCGCCGATTATGAGTAAAGAGTTAGGTTTTGACCCTGAAGCAATGGGCCTGGCCTTTTCGGTGTTTGGTATTTCCTATGTTATTATGCAAATACCCGGCGGCTGGCTGCTGGATAAATATGGTTCGCGGTTGGTCTACGGCTGCGCACTGATTGGCTGGTCGGTCGTCACTATGTTTCAGGGCACTATTTATCTGTTTGCCAGTCCGCTGGTAGTGCTGGTGATCCTGCGTCTGATGATGGGCGCCATTGAAGCGCCCGCTTTTCCGGCCAACAGTCGCCTGAGCGTCCAGTGGTTCCCCAATAAAGAGCGTGGATTTGTCACCTCGGTCTATCAGGCCGCGCAGTATATTTCGCTGGGAATAATTACGCCGCTGATGACCATCATTCTGCATAATTTAAGCTGGCACTATGTCTTTTATTATATTGGCGCTATTGGGGTGGTACTGGGAATATTCTGGCTATTAAAAGTTAAGGATCCTTCACATCACCCTAAAATTAACCCACAGGAGCTCGATTATATTCGTGAAGGCGGCGGCGTACCGGAATTAGGTAGCCAAAAAACGCCGCAAAAATTAACTCTCGCGCAGATTAAAAGTGTCTGCGTCAATCGTATGATGATCGGGGTATATATCGGTCAGTTCTGCGTCACATCGATTACCTGGTTCTTCCTCACCTGGTTTCCGACTTATCTCTACCAGGCCAAAGGCATGTCAATCCTTAAGGTCGGGTTTGTCGCCAGTATCCCGGCGATTGCCGGATTTATCGGCGGCCTGTTGGGCGGCGTATTTTCGGACTGGCTGCTGAAACGCGGTTACAGTCTGACCACCGCCCGTAAGCTCCCGGTGATCTGCGGCATGCTGCTCTCCTGCGTCATTGTCGTCGCCAACTACACCTCTTCGGAAGTGGTGGTGATCGCCGCCATGAGCCTGGCGTTCTTTGCCAAAGGTTTCGGGAATCTCGGCTGGTGCGTGCTGAGCGACACCTCGCCGAAAGAGATGCTCGGTATTGCCGGCGGCGTGTTCAATATGTGCGGCAACCTGGCGAGCATCATTACCCCGCTGGTCATCGGGGTGATCCTCGCCGACACCCACTCGTTTGATTACGCCATCCTCTACGTCGGTTCCATGGGCGTGCTGGGCCTGTTCTCTTATCTGTTTATCGTTGGACCGCTGGATCGCTTGACGCTCACTCCGCGCACCGTTTGATTGATGACCCTGGCGAGCATTCGCCTCCGCTGTTTCGCATCGTACTCCGGCGAAACAGCGGTTTTTTAGTAGGTTATCCCCGGCGGGTTGACCACCGACTGCGCCACCGCTTCGCCCTGCTCCCCCCAACGCGCCAGCACCTGCTGATATTCACCGCGGGCAATCGCCCCGTCGAGAGCCGCCTGCAGGGCATAGACCAGACCGTTGCCTTTTTTGGTGGTTGTCGCCACCCACGCTTTTTTCGGCCCCAGGCCCACCACCCGGGTCTGACCGTTAAGCGCCGCTTTATAGGCTGCCACCGACTGCGGGCCGAAAAAGATATCCGCCCGCCCGGACTGGATATAGAGGTTGCCGGAGGCATCATCGGTCAGGTAGACCGGCTGGGCCTGCGGCCGTCCGGCGGCGCGGTTGTCCTCGTTCCAGCCCAGCAGGATCCGCTCCTGATTGGTGCCGGACCCGACGATCACTTTGCGCCCGGCAAGGTCGGCGGGTCCGTTTACCGCGGCGATATCGCTGGTGGATTTCACCGAGAAGGCCAGGGAGTCCACCCGGTAAGTCGCAAAATCGAACTTCTCTTTGCGCTTCTCGGTTACCGCGATATTGATCAGCGCCACATCGTAGCGGCCGGAGGCGATGCCCAGCGGCCAGTCCTCCCACGCGGTGGGCACCAGCCTGAGCTTCAGGCCAAGGCTTCCGGCCAGCAGGCGGGCTATATCCGGGTCGCTACCGATCCGCGTGCGGTTGTCGCTGGCCAGCAGGGCCAGCGGCGGCGAATTGAGCGCCGAGATCGCCACCGTTAGCGTCCCCGGCTCGACGAAGCGATAGCCCGGCGGAATTTTCGCTATCGCCTGCGGGTCGCGGGTGACCGGCAATGGCTGCTCATTGGCGCGCAGATCCAGCGCCGCGTAAGCGCTCATGGCAAAAGCGCTGAGAACAAGGGTCATTAGCGCTCTGTTCATGACGGCAGCACCCTGGATAAAAACTGCCGGGTACGCGGATGCTGCGGATGGTTGAGCACCTCGTCGCTGCTGCCCTGCTCGACGATCCTGCCGTCGACCATAAACACCACCTGGTCGGCCACCTCGCGGGCAAAGCCAATCTCATGGGTGACCACCACCAGGGTGGTGCCCGATCGCGCCAGCTTCTTGATGACATCCAGCACCTCGCCCACCAGCTCGGGATCCAGCGCCGAGGTGGGTTCATCAAACAGGATCACCCGCGGGTTCAGCGCCAGCGCCCGGGCAATGGCGATACGCTGCTGCTGGCCGCCGGAGAGATGCCGCGACCAGGCGTCGGCTTTATTGCGCAGTCCGACGACGTCCAGTAGCTCATAGGCGCGGGCAATGGCCTCTTTGCGCGTGACCTGCTGGTGGGCGATCGGCGCCTCAATCAGGTTCTCCAGCACCGTCAGGTGCGGAAACAGGTTAAAGTTCTGGAACACGTAGCCGACGTTGATCCGCTGGCGAAGAATTTCCTTTTCTTTCATCTCATACAGCTTGTCGCCTTTGCGGCGATAGCCGATATAGTCGCCGTCAATCTGAATAAATCCCTCATCGACCCGTTCGAGGTGATTTATGGTGCGCAGCAGCGTGGACTTGCCCGAACCGGAAGGGCCGAGGATCACCGTCACCGTGCCCGGGGGGATCTCCAGCGACACATCGTCCAGCGCCTTGTGGCGGCCATAGTATTTGCTGACTCCGGTGATAGAGATATGGCCATTATGAGAGCTGGGCATGAGCGGCCTCCTGCGGCTGTGGTTGACGTGCGGGTTGATTCAGACGGCTGCTGCGGGCGCTGTTTACCGCCGAGCGGCGCTCGCTGCGCGCCAGGCCCCGTTCCACCAGATACTGAAAGGCGGAGAGGACGCTGGTGATCGCCAGATACCAGGCGGCGCCGACCATCAACAGCGGGATCACCTCCTGGGTACGGTTGTAGATCATCTGGATGGTGTAGAACAGTTCCGGCATCGCCAGGACATACACCATCGCCGTTCCCTTGGCCAGACTGATGATCTCGTTGAAGCCGGATGGCAGGATGGTGCGCAGCGCCTGCGGCAGAATAATGCGCAGCGTGCGCCGCCAGGCGGGTAGCCCCAGCGCGGCGGCGGCTTCATACTGCCCGTGGTCGACGCCGAGAAAGCCGCCGCGAATAATCTCCGCGGTATAGGCGCTCTGCACCAGGGTCAGGCCCACCACCGCCGTGGAGAATTGCCCCAGCACGTTAATGGTCTGATAGCTGGCCCAGGTCACGCCGGTAAACGGGATCCCCAGCGACAGGGTGTCGTAGAGATAGGAAAAGTTATAGAGAATGATCAGCACCACAATCAGCGGCAGCGAGCGAAACAGCCAGATATAGCCCCAGGCGAGACTGCTGAGCAGCCACGATGAGGACAAACGGGCCAGCGCCAGCAGGCCGCCGAAGATCACGCTTAGCACCGTGCCGAGCAGGGTCAGGAGCAGGGTTTGCCCCAGCCCCTCGAGGATCACCGGGTCGAAGAACCAGCGGGCGAAGACGCCCCACTCCCAGCGCGGGTTAAAGGCCACCGACTGGATCACCACCGCCAGCACCAGCAGGGCGACCAGAGCCCCGACCACCCGCAGCGGATAGCGCGCCGGCACCACTTTGATCGTTTCAGATGAATGCATAATGCCTCCTCAGGCGCTGTGGCTGTAGGCGCTCACCGCCAGCGCTTTAGTGAACCGCAGCCGGCCATCGTACGGCGGCTGACTGTACTCTTCCGGGTCTCGCGTGAGGTCAAACTGCGCCTCATACCCCTGGCTGAGATAGAGCTTTACCGCCTCCGGCTGACGGAAACCGGTGGTCAGGTAGATATGGCTGTACCCGGCCAGCACCGCCCGTCGCTCCAGCTCCTGGACCACCTTCGCCGCCAGCCCCTGCTGGCGCAGACGGCGGTGCGTCCAGATACGTTTGATCTCTGCGGTGTGGCGATCCTTCGGCTTATACGCGCCGGTGGCGATAATTTCGCCCTCACGCTCAAGGACAATAAACAGCCCCTGCGGCGGCACATACCACTCACTTAACTCCACTTCCGCATCGCGGGAAAAATAGTCGCCGTAGCGGGCGGCATATTCGGCAAACAGCCCGCTAATAATCGGCTGCAGCTCCGGAGCCTCCGGAGAAATATCGCGGAATGCTTCGCTCATCGCGCCTCCTGTCAGTCGCCCAGTCCGGGCGGATTGATTTCCGATTGCGGAATGCTTTCCACCCCTTCGCCCCAGCGGTTAAGCACTTTGGCGTAGTCCCCGCTGGCGATAGCCCCGTTCAGCGCCGCCTGGACGGCATTCACCAGCCCGCTGTCTTTTTTCAGCGTTACCGCGATATGCGCCGCTTTCGGCCAGCCGCCATCGACGCTGCCCACCAGTTTGGTTTTGCCGGTCAGCGCCGCCTTCCACGCGCCAATCACGTTGGGGCCGAAGAAGGCGTCGGCTCGTCCGGTCTGCAGGGCCAGCGTCTGGGCGGCATCATCTTTGGTGTAGACCGGGATAAACGGCTTCAGCCCCTTCTTGACGTTCTCCGCGTTCCACGCCAGCAGGATCGCCTCCTGGTTGGTGCCGGAGCCGACAATAATCTTTAGCCCGGCGATATCTTCCGCTTTGTCAATCTTGCTCAGCGGGCTGGTGCTTTTGACGTAGAAGCCCAGCGAGTCTTTGCGGTAGGTGGCGAAATCGAACTTCTCTTTCCGCTCTTTGGTGACGGTAATATTGCTGATCGCGGCATCATATTTGCCGGAGGTGACCCCCAGCGGCCAGTCTTCCCATGAAGTGGGAACCACGTTTACTTCCAGCCCGAGGCTCTCCGCCACCAGCCGGGCGATATCCGCCTCGCTGCCGAGCAGGGTTTTGTTGTCATCGGCAAAGACCGTCAGCGGCGGAGAGTTCAGGGCCGCCACCGCGACGGTGAATTTCCCCGGCACCGCCAGATGCAGATCTTGCGGCAACAGGGCAATGGCCTGCGGATTTTTCGCTGTGTGAATCGGCGTTTTGTTGGCCTCCTGGCTCACTCCGGTGCCATTGATCTTGACGTCCTGACCCCACGATGAGGCGCTAAATGCCAACGCGACGGCCAGCAAGAGTGTTGTTTTCTGCATAGCGTGATTCTCTTTTATTATTTTTGGAATTGATTAGCGGGTAGCGCCAGACCCAGACTTTCCCGCAGGGTGGTGCCCGGATAGTCGCGACGGAACAGTCCGCGCGCCTGTAACAGCGGAACCACCTCATCCACAAAGCGCGGGAAGGTTTCCGGCGTGCCGCCCTGAATAATGAAGCCGTCCGCCGCGTGCTGCTCGAACCACAGTTGCAGGCCATCAGCGACATCGCTGGCGGTGCCGGTAAAGCGCGGACGCGGGCTGGCTGCCTCCAGAGCCACCTGGCGCAGGGTTAAGCCCCGCTCGCGGGCGTGACGTTTAATCTCGTCGGTGGTACTGCGGAAGCTGTTTTGTCCGAGGTCGCCAATATCCGGGAACGGTTCATCAAGCGGGTACTGCGAAAAGTCATGGTGTTCGAAATAGCGCCCGAGATAATTCAGGGCATCCTCGATGGAGACCAAGGCCGCGGTGGTCTGGTACTGCCGCTCCGCGTCCTCGGCGTCATCCCCGACGATGGCGCTGACGCCCTGGAAAATATGCAGTTGGTCCGGACTGCGCTGATATGCGGCGAGTTGGCTTTTGACATCCCGATAAAATGCCTGCGCCTCGGCCAGCGAGTCCTGATGGGTAAAAATGGCATCGGCGTGGCGCGCGGCTAATTTTTTGCCGTCATCCGACGCGCCGGCCTGGAAAATAATCGGTCGGCCCTGCGGCGTGCGGGCAATATTTAGCGGCCCGGCAACTTTAAAGAAATCACCGTGGTGGTCGAGCGTATGCAGTTTATTTTTATCAAAGAACTGACCAGTCTCCTTATTGCGCACAAAGGCATCTTCTTCCCATGAATCCCATAAGCCTTTCACCACCTGCAGATATTCATCGGCAATGCGATAGCGCAGCGCATGATCCGGATGTTGGGCCCGGGAGAAGTTTTTCGCCGACCCCTCCAGCGGGGAAGTGACCACGTTCCACCCCGCCCGTCCCTGGCTTAAATGGTCAAGGCTGGCGAACTGGCGGGCGGTGGTAAACGGCTCGCTGTAAGAAGTCGATAACGTCCCCACCAGCCCCAGTCGCCGGGTGATCGCGGCCAGCGCGGAAAGTACCGTTAAAGGTTCGAAGCGATTTAAAAAATGGGGAATCGATTTTTCATTGATATATAACCCGTCGGCGACAAAAATAAAATCCAGCTTCCCCTCTTCCGCTTTTAACGCCGTCTGCGTGACAAAGTTAAAATTAATACTGGCGTCCGCCTGCGCCGCCGGATGACGCCAGGCGGACATATTTCCCGATGCGCCATGTAATATCGTTCCCAGACGCAATTGTCGATTTTCAGACATAGCTACCCCTCCCCCTGTCATTCGTTAAATGTGTTGTAACGCTTCTTCCGCGAGACGGGCGAAATAGTGCGCCGCGGGCGCAATCAGCCGTTCATCCGGATTAAATGCCGGATGGTGCAAACCATATTCGCTGGCGCTGCCGATGCTGACGAACGCCCCGGGAATATGCTGAAGATAGACCGCAAAATCTTCGCCGCCGAGATGCAGATCGGCATGATGGGTGCGGTACCCGGCCCGGGCTGCCACCTCGCTGGCGAAGTCGGCCCAGCGGGCGTCGTTGACCAGCGCCGTCGGGCCGGCGTACCAGAAGACGTCAATCTGCGCGCCAAAGGCGCTGGCGAAACCGGCGGCAATCTCGCTGACCCGGGCCTTGACCCGCTGCTGCACTTCACTGCTGTGGGTGCGCAGCGTCCCCTCCAGCTCGACGCTCTCCGGCAGCACGTTCCAGGTATTGCCTCCCTGGATCCGCGTCACGCTGAGCACCACCGAGTCGAGGGTGTTCACTTCCCGGCTGGCCACGCTCTGCAGCACCGTCACCAGCTGGCTGGCCAGCAGGATCGCATCCTTTCCTTCATGTGGGCGGGCGGCATGCGCCCCCTTCCCGGTCACTTTGAAGACGAAGCGATCGACGTTGGCGTAGAACGCGCCGCCGCGGGTGGCAAATTCGCCCACCGGCAGGCCGGGCTCATTGTGCATACCAAAGATCGCCGACACCTCCTCCAGCGCCCCGGCGCGGATCAGGGTTTTCGCCCCGCCAAAATTTTCCTCCGCCGGCTGAAACAGGATCCGCACCCGCCCCGGGAGTTCCGCTTCCCGCTCCTTCAGCAGCAGCGCCGCCCCCAGCATCACGCTGGTGTGAATATCGTGGCCGCAGGCATGCATTACCCCTTGATTCTGCGAGCGGTAAGGCAGACCGGTCGCCTCCTCGATGGGCAACGCGTCGATGTCCGCCCGCAGGGCAATCACCTTGTCGCCGCTGCCGACTTCGGCGACCAGCCCGGTTTTCAGATCGTAGGGCAGCAGGGTCAGCCCGCCGCTCTGCAGCCAGTCGCGGATCCGCGCGGTGGTGGCCACCTCCTGCAGGGAGAGCTCCGGGTTCTGGTGCAGCTCGCGCCGCCAGCTAATCAGTTGTTGTTCAAAGGACATTCAGCACCTCCTTGCCGTAGTGAGCCTGCGCCAGCAGGCGCAGGGAGTGCAGGCGCGCTGGCCCGTCGCTAATGGGGGTATCAATGATGAGTTCATCCAACTGTTCTTCCGCCTGCAGCGCGTCAAGCCGGGCTTTAACCTGTTCGGGAGTACCGGAGATCAGCGAAGATTCACGGCGGGCAATGCGCGTCGGTCGGCTGCCGGCCTGGCGGGCAAAAGCGACGGCCTGCGCCTCACTGCCGACGGTCACCCGCTGGCCGTTCTCCAGCTCGACGCCCCACACCTCGACCTGCTGCGCCAGCGCGGCGGCGGTGGCCGGATCGTCAGCAACCACCACCTGGACGGCGACCATCGCCTCACGCGGGCTGAGCTCGCGCCAGCGGTTGAACACGGCACGGCGCAGCGCGCTGTCGCCATTGAGATGGGCGGCAAAGACAAAGTTCCAGTCAAGGCGGGCGGCCAGTTCAGCACTCTCCAGGCTGGCGCCGAGCAGAAAACCGTCTGCCCGGCGCGGCGGGATCGGCGTGGCGCGTAGGCTCTCCTCTCCCCCGGGCTCAGTCAGCGACAGCCAGTTATCCAGCTGCGCCAGCTGATCGGCAAAGGTCCCTTTCTCCTCTTGATGCAGGCCCTGCTGCAGGGCGCGGGTGGAGAGCGGCAGGCCGCCAGGCGCCTTGCCGACCCCGAGATCGATGCGGCCCGGCGCGAGGGCGGCCAGCAGGTTAAAGTTTTCCGCGACCTTATAGGGGCTATAGTGCTGGAGCATGACGCCGCCGGACCCAAGACGGATCCGCCGGGTGTGGCCCAGCAGCCAGGCGATAACCAGCTCCGGCGAGGGGCTCGCCAGCTGATCGGTATTGTGGTGTTCAGCGACCCAGAAGCGGTGGTAGCCCCAGGCTTCGGCGTGTTGCGCCAGCGTTAATGTACGCGCCAGCGCCTGCGCGGCGGTTTCCCCGGCGGCAAGCGGACTTTTATCCAGAATACTGATTCGATAAGACATTTCGCAGGCTCATATGAAAGTACGTGCCTGCATTATTAAAATCTCTGCTAACTATTGAGAAACAATTAATTCACATGTGTACTGCTGAAAATTAGATATGCCCGGCTGAACGCTGCGCTTCCAGCTCGCGTAGCAGCGCCTCGGCCTGCCGCGGATTGCGCACCCGGACGAAGCGAATATGACGATATTGCGGATCCTGCATATCGGCCAGATAGCGTCGGCGATGCTGCCGCCAGGTTTTCAGCGTCCAGAGGATGATGGATTCCCGGCTGCAGAACGAACGGCGAAAGCTCTCGCAGTTGCCCGTGCCCGGCCACAGCTCCTGATGTCGCCACGCCCGGCTCGCCGCCCGCCATACCGCCTGGCGCAGCGTGCGCCAGAAACCATAATCTACCCAGATCACCAAATCCACCGCACTCCATTTAACGCTGCGGCTGCGATTGTAATTGCCATCCAGCACCCAGCCCGGCGTGGCCGTCGCGGCGGCAATGGCGGCGAAAAATGCCTCATCCGGCGCGCCCTGCCAGTTCGGCCGCCAGTACAGGCGATCGAGCTCGATCCAGGGTAGTCCCAGCCTGTGCGCCAGGCGCCGGGCCAAAGTGGATTTGCCTGAGCCGCTGGTGCCGACCACGTTGATATTCATCTCTGTTTCTCCCCGGTTACCAGACTCTGCCTGGCGATACTCTTGAATCATCTTTCGGGCTGCCGTCCCCCCGGTCATGCCGCGCCAGCGAATGTCGGTTCACCTGGCGCTGGCGTTTTTTGGGCCTACTACAATACCTGCCCTGCACAGAGGAATAAATCATCCGCCATAACCATTCTGCTCCACTGCGTCCGGCCATCAGGCTGGCACAATCCTCAGGCCGGGCATACACTCTGCGTACCTGTGAGCAGTATTCATCAATCCGGAAAGATTATGCTAAAAGAGAACGTAAACGATCTGCTCTCCTTTATGGTGGTGGCGCGTGAACGCAGCTTTACCCGCGCGGCGGCCCAGCTTGGCGTGTCGCAGTCGGCGCTCAGCCATGCCATGCGCCATCTCGAAACGCGGCTCGATGTCCGGCTGTTGACCCGCACCACCCGTAGCGTGGTGCCGACCGAAGCGGGCGAGCGACTGATTCAGCGCCTCGGTCCGCATCTGGAAGAGATCGAGCAGGCCCTGGCTGCATTGCGCGACACCCGAGAACGCCCGGCGGGCAACCTGCGCATTACCGCCGGGGAGCATGCCGCCAGCGCGGTACTCTGGCCGGCGCTAAAGCCATTTATGCTGCAATATCCTGATATTAACATCGAAATCACTGTTGATAATGGGCTCACGGATATCGTGGGTGACCGCTTCGACGCCGGGGTGCGTCTCGGCGAACAGGTGGCAAAAGACATGATTGCCGTGCGCATCGCCCCGGATATGCGGATGGCGGTGGTGGGTTCGCCGGCCTATCTGCAGCGGGCCGGTACGCCGCAAACGCCCTGGGATCTTGCCCAACATCGCTGCATCAATCTGCGCCTGCCGACACGAGGGGGACTTTACGCCTGGGAATTTGCCCGCGATGGCCGGGAGATTCAGGTGCGGGTGGAGGGACAGCTGATCCTCAACAGCCTGCCGCAGCGCATCGACGCGGCGGAGGCGGGCCTCGGGCTGACCTACGTTCCGGATGACTGCGTGGCGGCGGCCTTAGCCAGCGGCCGGCTGGTGCGGGTGCTGGCAGAGTGGACCCCCGCCTTCCCCGGCTACCATCTCTATTACCCCAGCCGGCGCCAGCATACCAGCGCTTTCACGCTGTTACTGGAAACTCTGCGACGCTGATCTCATTGATAAATCTGTCAAATGCTATCGGTAAATGTTTTAGGTGCGTAACTATTAGGTTACGTGTAGGATTCAGCGCCATGTCTGAGCTTATCTCCTACGTCAGAATGATGAGAAAGCCAGCATAATGTGCCAGCCGTCCTCCATTCCGGCTGCAAACATGGGCATTGACAGGAAACTGATACATCAATGAATACGAAACACGAAAATGCAGCGGAGCATCATGCTGCAAAACGCCACTGGCTTAACTCACATGAAGCGGGTTATCACAAAGCGATGGGCAACCGTCAGGTACAGATGATCGCCATCGGCGGCGCCATCGGTACCGGTTTGTTCCTCGGCGCCGGGGCACGTTTACAAATGGCAGGGCCAGCGCTCGCCCTGGTCTATCTGGTCTGCGGCATCTTCTCCTTCTTTATTCTTCGCGCCCTCGGCGAACTGGTCCTCCACCGCCCCTCGAGCGGCAGCTTCGTCTCTTATGCAAGGGAGTTCCTCGGTGAAAAAGCCGCTTACGTGGCCGGCTGGATGTACTTCGTTAACTGGGCGATGACCGGGATTGTCGATATCACCGCCGTGGCGCTGTATATGCACTACTGGGGCGCGTTTGGCGATGTGCCGCAGTGGGTCTTCGCCCTCGGCGCGCTGGCTATCGTCGGCACCATGAATATGATCGGCGTGAAGTGGTTCGCCGAAATGGAGTTCTGGTTCGCGCTGGTTAAGGTGCTGGCGATCGTCGCCTTTCTCGTGGTCGGCACCATTTTCCTCGGCTCCGGTAAGCCGCTGGACGGCAATGCCACCGGCTTCCATCTGATCACCGATAACGGCGGCTTCTTCCCGCACGGCCTCCTGCCGGCGCTGGTGCTGGTGCAGGGGGTGGTCTTCGCCTTCGCCTCCATCGAGCTGGTGGGGACCGCGGCCGGAGAGTGTAAGGATCCGGAGACAATGGTGCCGAAGGCCATCAACAGCGTGATCTGGCGTATCGGTCTGTTCTATGTCGGTTCGGTGGTGTTGCTGGTGCTGCTTCTGCCGTGGAACGCCTACCAGGCCGGACAGAGCCCGTTCGTTACCTTCTTCTCAAAGCTGGGCGTGCCATATATCGGCAGCGTGATGAACATCGTGGTGTTAACCGCGGCCCTCTCCAGCCTTAACTCGGGTCTCTACAGTACCGGGCGTATTCTGCGCTCGATGTCGATGGGAGGCTCCGCGCCGAAGTTTATGTCGAAGATGAGCCGTCACCACGTCCCTTACGCCGGGATCCTGGCGACGCTGGGGGTATATGTAGTCGGGGTTTTCCTCAACTATCTGGTGCCATCTCAGGTATTTGAGATCGTACTCAATGTCGCCTCGCTGGGGATCATTGCCTCCTGGGGCTTTATCGTGGTGTGTCAGATGCGTCTGCGCAAAGCGATCAAGGAAGGGAAAGCGGCAAAGGTCAGCTTCAGAATGCCGGGGGCGCCGTTCACCTCCTGGCTGACGCTGCTGTTCCTGTTCAGCGTGCTGGTGCTGATGGCCTTCGATTATCCGAACGGTACCTACACCATAGGATCAATTCCCCTGCTGGCGGTATTGCTGGTGGCTGGCTGGTTTGGTGTGCGTAAACGCGTGCATGAGATTCACAGCACGGCGCCGACGCTGAGGAAGTAACTGGCAGGACTCCCGGTTTGTCCATCGCGGGCAAACCGGGAGGTCAGAACTTAATTATCTTCAACCAGCTGCGACACATCGCTGCTGTTAATTTCCCGCTTATTACCTGACTCATCGATATAGCTGGTCATCCCCGTTTCTTTATCCAGCTGCGGCTTGCCGTGGGTAACGATAGTTTGACCGCTCTTCGTGGTCATAACGTAGTTTGACGAACAACCTGCCAGCAGCGCCAGTATCGCGCCGGCGCAAATCACCATGAATGGCTTTTTCATTTTATCTCCACTGATTACCACTGCCCGCACGTGGCGGGAAAGGGTTAAGTGTATAACCATCTGGTTTGTCAGGCCAATAGGCGTTTGTAACAGAGGGTGAGTCGCCGGGCCTGGCCCGGCGGCATGCGGAGCGCGACCACCGTTTTCCGGTTTCGTCGCGCTGAGGTCTTACAGGGCGATGCGGATCACATCGTCCGGCGCGGTGGCTTCTTTCTCACGGCTGGAAGCCTGTTTCACGCTAACGTACAGCGTTTTGCCGTCCTCGGAGAGCGCCAGGCTGTTGGGGTGAGTCGGCGTTTTAAAGGTCTTCACTACCTTGTAGCTCTTGCCGTCGATAACGCTGACTTCCCCGGCCTTACGATGCGTCACATAGGCTTCGTTGCGCGCCGGGTTAAACAGCACCGCCAGCGACTCCGGCGCGGCGATTTTCTCCAGCACCTTGCCGTCGCGGGTATCGACCACCAGCACTTCCGGCTGCTTGCTGTCGGTAATAAAGGCACGATGGCCGGCGGTATCGAGACTCAGGTTAAGATAGAAATGCGCTTTGCCGTCATCCTGCAATTTTTTTCGCGACGCAATCGTGTTGCTCTCGCTGTCGATGGTCAGCAGTTCGCCATCGGCGTTGGTGGTATACAGACGCTTAGCCTGCGGATCGATCGCCAGACCCGTCGCCATTGCCCCGGTACCGGTAATGGTCGTTTTCAGCTTCAGGGTCGCGCCATCTACCACCCAAATCACGCTCTCTTTGCCCAGACCGGTAATGTAGACCGTGTTGGTCTGCTCATTGACCGCCAGCTCGCGCGGCTGCAGCGGACGCACGGTTTCGCTGCGTTGACGCTCGTCCAGCACCAGGCGCCCCTTCACGGCGCCGGTTTTGGCGTCAATAGCGGTGACAGTGCTGTCGACGGTATTGCCAAACCACAGCGTGCCGGTGGCATGGTTGATAGTGGCGCCGAACGGCTTCAGATCGTTGTGAATAATCTGCGTCACGTCGAGGGTGGTGGGGTCAAGACGGTAAACCACCCCGCCTTTGTCCAGCGAACGACTCTGTGATGTGGCGACCCATAGCGCATTCTCCTGCTGGCTGTAGGCCATTTCGTAGGCCCCTTTTCCGACGGCCTTGCGCAGCATCTCTTCCGCGGCGTGGGCGCTAAAGCTGCCTGCCAGCAGCAGAGAAGTGACGAGCAGTGAATGGCGCAGACGCGGCGCGGCAAAATGACGTAATGACATGACGACTCCCTTTGATAAACCAGTATGTGCTGACCCGACATCGCTTCCGGCGGTAAAGTCCTGGCTTTACCCTTATTTTTGAATGCGAATAGTAATCATTATTTATCTCAAAGTGGAGCGCTAATTGTTGTTGTGCGGTAAATTCATGCCTGGCGAGCACTATCCGTTAACCAGTAGCAGTTAATAATTTTCAAATATTTTACAAACGAGGTAACATATATACATATGTTCCATTTGGTTCGTTTTGAGTATTATCGATGAAAATCCTGTCCGTGCGTCACGCCGCCCTCCCGGCCCTGCTCTTGCCGCTCATTGCCGCAGCCCAGGCCGCTGATGAACAAACCATGGTGGTGACCGCCGCGCCAACCACGGTTTCTGAACTGGATACCCCCGCCGCCGTCAGCGTGGTGAATGGGGATGAGATGCGCCAGGCCGCGCCGCGCGTCAATCTCTCTGAATCGCTGGGCGCCGTGCCGGGCCTGCAGGTGCAGAACCGGCAAAACTATGCCCAGGATCTGCAGCTGTCGATTCGCGGCTTTGGCTCGCGCTCAACCTATGGCGTGCGCGGACTGCGCATCTATGTGGATGGCATTCCGGCCACCATGCCCGACGGCCAGGGGCAGACCTCAAATATTGATATCGGCAGCGTTGACACCATTGAGGTGCTGCGCGGCCCCTTCTCTGCCCTGTACGGTAACTCGTCCGGCGGGGTGATCAACGTCACCAGCCAGACCGGCACCCAGCCGCCCACCGTGGAAGCCAGCAGCTACTATGGCAGCTTCGGCACCTGGCACTACGGGATGAAAGCCACTGGCGCCGTTGGCGACGGCAGCCACGCAGGCGATGTGGATTACACGGTCTCAACCAATCGCTTCACCACCCATGGCTATCGCGATCACAGCGGCGCGCGCAAAAATCTGGCGAACGCCCGGCTGGGGGTGCGCATCAACGACGTCAGTAAGCTGACTCTGCTGCTGAATAGCGTGGATATCAAAGCCAATGACGCCGGTGGCCTGACCGCCGATGAATGGCGCGATAACCCGCGCCAGTCGCCGCGCGGCGACCAGTATAATACCCGCAAGAATACCCGACAGACCCAGGCCGGCCTGCGCTATGAGCGCCAGCTCAGTGCCCAGGACGATCTCAGCGTTATGATGTACGCTGGAGAACGTGAAACCACTCAGTTCCAGTCGATCCCGCGCGCGCCGCAGCTGAAGCCGAGCCATGCCGGCGGGGTGATCGACCTTACCCGTCACTACCAGGGGATTGATACCCGGCTGACCCATCGCGGAGAGCTGCTGGTGCCCGTCACGCTCACCGCCGGTCTCGACTACGAGAACATGAGCGAGCGGCGCAAAGGGTATGAAAACTTTGTGATGGTCAACGGCGCGCCGCAGTATGGCGAACAGGGCGCGCTGCGCCGTAACGAACGCAACCTGATGTGGAACGTCGACCCCTACCTGCAGACCCAGTGGCAGCTCACTGACAAACTCTCGCTCGATGCCGGGGTTCGCTACAGCTCGGTATGGTTCGACTCGAACGACTACTACATCACCCCAGGCAATGGCGATGACAGCGGTGATGCCAGCTATCACAAATGGCTGCCCGCGGGCTCGCTGAAATATGCCCTGACCGACGCGTGGAACGTCTATCTTTCCGCCGGCCGCGGCTTCGAGACGCCAACCATTAACGAACTCTCCTACCGCTCCGATAACCAGAGCGGCCTCAACTTCGGCCTGAAACCCTCCACCAACGACACGGTGGAGATCGGCAGCAAGACGCGGATCGGCAATGGGCTGTTCACCGCCGCCCTGTTCCAGACCAATACCGATAATGAGATTGTGGTCGACAGCAGCAGCGGCGGGCGCACCAGTTATAAAAACGCCGGCAAGACCCGCCGTCAGGGGATGGAGCTGGGGCTGGATCAGCAGTTTGGCGAGAGCTGGCGTCTGAAGGCGGCCTGGACCTGGCTGGACGCGACCTATCGCACTAACGTCTGCGACGACGCCAGCTGCAATGGCAATCGCATTCCGGGGATCGCGCGCAATATGGGCTACGCCTCCTTTGGCTATCAGCCGGAGCAAGGTTGGTACGCCGGGAGCGATATTCGCTATATGAGCGATATCATGGCCAATGACGAAAACACCGCCAAAGCGCCCTCCTGGACGGTGGTTGGCCTGACGACCGGCTATAAATGGAGCTACGGCAGGATGGATATGGATCTGTTCGGTCGCATCGACAACCTGTTCGACCGGGAGTACGTCGGGTCTGTCATCGTTAACGAGTCTAACGGACGTTACTACGAGCCTGCCCCGGGACGTAACTACGGCATCGGCCTGAACCTCGCCTGGCGCTTCGAATAACGCGCCCCTTCCCCGCCGATGGCTCTCGCGATCGGCGGGCGAAGCGCTTTTCCTTACCGTCTATTCCACCGCCAGGCGGACACCCGCCAACCACCCGCGCTTGACACTCCACCCCCTTCGTAGTCAGATAGCCACCACATAATCACCATGGTTACTATTTATATTGATCGGCACTTTTATCAGCCAGGGAGGGATAAATGGATAATGTCGTTTATGCGGACTGCGTATTGATTAACGGCAAGGTCGCCACGGTGGACGCACATTTTAGTTTTAAGCGCGCCATCGCGGTGAAGCAGGGATGGATTATTAACGTTGGTGAAGACCAGGAGATTCAGCAGCATATTGGTCCCCAGACGCAGGTCATTGACCTTGGCGGCAAACTCATTTTACCCGCCGCGCATGACTCACATATCCATATCGGCTGGCTCGCTGACAGCTGGCATTGCCTGAACTGCCAGGACGTGCGTTCCCTGGCAGTACTGCGGGAAAGACTGCGCGACCAGGCAGCCCGCACTCCCGCCGGGGCATGGATTCGTGTCTGCGGTCTGGATCCAAACGCAATCAAGGAGTGCGCGGCCGAGCAGCGCTCTCTTACGCGCTGGGATATTGACGACGTCACGGCCGATCATCCCACCCTGCTCGCCCTGTGGGACGGTCACTCCTGCATCGTCAACAGCCGGGCGCTGGCCCTCTCCGGTCTTGACGCCAGCACCCCTGATCCCCTCGGCGGACATATGGGGCGAACGGCCAGTGGCGAACTGGACGGCAATTTCATCGACCTGCCCGCCCTGCATCTCGCATCCGGCACGATGCCCCGTCTGACCGTAGCGGCCCTCAAAGAGAACCTTCTGGCAGCCCAGCGCCTGATGAACAGCGAAGGGTATGCCAGCTACACGGAAGGCGCCATGGGTCCGGGGGAAAACACGCGCGAGGTGGGCGCTGCGGGGGATCGCGCCATCGCCGCCTACCGTGAACTGCAGGATGAAGGAAAACTCACCGCCCGGGTATCCATCGCCTTTTACTCTGCCGAGCGGGGGGTTCAATCCTGCGCCACCCTGAAGCGCGATCTGGATAGCTTTGATTTCTCCCAGTTCACCGACCGGGACTGGCTGGACTGTCGGACCATAAAACTGTTCTGCGATGGCGTTCCCACATCGCACACAGCGTGGATGAATCAGGATTACGCCGACCGGCCGGGATATCGCGGACGCTCGGTGTTTGGTGGCCCCGAGGCGACCGAGGAAGCACAAGTTGAGGCGCTACAGCAGATGATTCTGCTGGCTCACCAGCGCGGTTTTCAGGTGGCAGTCCATGCGGTCGGCGATAAGGCGGTAAAAGTCACGATTAACAGCTTCGTGCAGGCGATTCAGCGCTATCCGGGGGAGAGCCGACGGCATTATGTGCTGCACGGCTCAATGGGCGATCGGCAAGATTTCGTGACGGCGGCAAAATACGGCATTCTGCTTTCCGAACAACCCTCACCCGGCGGCCCGGCATATGACTATGAACAGCGCGCCCGCTACTGTGGCATCAAGGGGGAAATCTGCAAAGGGCTACGGGATATCATCGACCTTGGGGTCATCGTCGCCGGCGGGTCAGATGGCATTATGGCGCTGGTGAACTGGCGCAAAATGGTTCAGGCCACGGTCACCCGCAAATCATCTTCCAGCGGCAACGTTATCCGTCCGGAACTGGCAATTAGCGTGGCGGACGGCGTGCGGATGTACACCATCAATGCGGCCTATCAGGAAGGGAAAGAAGCGGTACGCGGATCGATAGAGGTCGGCAAAGTCGCTGATTTTCAGGTGCTGGACCGCGATATTTTCGCCGTAGCCCATGAGGAGATTGGCGCCAGCCGCGTGGTGATGACCATGGTTGGCGGAAACGTCGTCTTTCAAGACTAACCGCGCTCACCCGGCTCTGGTCACCGGGCGGGCAGCGTGCTGCTCCAGCGGAAGGCGTCTGCCCGTCAGGGGCAACGTTCTTCCGCTACAGGAGCGAATTAAAGCAGATTTCGCAGGGATAACTCGAAAATGATCTTTTCTGCCTGGCAGGAGAAGGCGATGGAGAGGTCGAGTTTCACCGCGTCGCCAGCGGCGACGATGGTGTAATCGACCTGCGGCGGTTCACTGGCCGGCGCTGCGGCGGCAGCACGTTCGCGCACGGCGGCTACGGTGGATTCCGCTTCTTCGCGGCTTGGGAACACCTTCTCGGCCCGGTAGACGCAGTCCTCGTTATCAATGATCGTCCCGACATCAATGGCGCAGCCTTTGGTGCTGCATTTATCTACTACATCTTTCATCGTAATAACCTCTTGAGTTTTCTTAAGGATAAGAACCCGCCCGCCGAAAAGCAAACCATTAATATCCGTAAGGATTAGCAATTTTTCTATTATATCGCGCCGCGCCGGTCGCCATCTTGCGCCACCGCAAAACGAGGCGCCATGTTTACGGACGGTCGTGTAACGATACGCGTTGCCTCGCAGCAATCGTGGTCTCCATCACACTATTCTGCACACCATCTCGTCTGCCTCGACTCGCAGCGTTAGTCTGGTCACAGAACATCGCCAACAAGGAGCTGCTATGGCACTGCCGATTATGATTGATTGCGATCCGGGACATGATGACGCGATCGCCCTGGTCCTCGCCCTCGCCTCGCCGGAGCTGGAGGTGAAAGCCGTCACCGCTTCCGCGGGCAACCAGACCCCGGAGAAGACCCTGCGCAACGTGCTGCGTATGTTGACGCTGCTGAACCGGCCGGACATTCCGGTTGCCGGCGGCGCGTGGAAGCCGTTGATGCGCGATCTGATCATCGCCGATAACGTGCACGGCGAGAGCGGACTGGATGGCCCGAGCCTGCCTGAGCCGGCCTTTGCGCCGCAGAACTGCACCGCCGTCGAGCTGATGGCTAGCGTGCTGCGGGAAAGCCAGGAACCGGTGACCCTGGTGGCCACCGGGCCGCAGACTAACGTGGCGTTGCTGCTCGCCAGCCATCCGGAGCTGCACGCGAAGATCGCCCGCATCGTGATCATGGGGGGCGCCATGGGGCTGGGCAACTGGCAGCCTGCGGCGGAGTTTAATATTTACGTTGATCCGCAGGCCGCGGAAATGGTCTTTCAGTCCGGGATCCCGGTGGTGATGGCGGGCCTTGACGTCACCCATAAGGCGCAAATCCTTCCCGCCGATATCGAGCGATTCCGCCAGATTGGCAACCCGGTGTCGACCATCGTCGCCGAGCTGCTCGACTTCTTTATGGCCTACCACAAAGATGAAAAGTGGGGCTTCGACGGCGCGCCGCTGCACGATCCCTGCACCATCGCCTGGCTCCTCAAGCCGGAGATCTTTACCACGATCGAACGCTGGGTTGGCGTAGAAACGGAAGGCAAATATACCCAGGGGATGACGGTGGTCGATTACTACCATCTGACCGGCAATCGGCCCAATACCACCCTGATGCTGGATGTGGACCGCGAAGCCTTTGTGGATCTGCTCGCCCAGCGGTTAGCCTTCTACGCCTGACCTCTATGCCAGGCCCCTTTTCCCTGGCGGGAAAGGGGCCTGTTAAGTCGAAGCCCGCCAGGCTAGTCGTCCGCCGCGACGCGGATCACTACCTTACCGAAGTTCTCACCTTTTAACAGGCCGATCAGCGCCTGCGGCGCCTGGTCCAGACCGTCGATCAGCTGTTCGCGATATTTAATTTTCCCCTCCTGCACCCAGCGCCCCATCTGCTGCTGGAATTCGGCGATCCGATGCCCGTAATCCTGGCCAATAATAAAGCCCTGCATCCGGATGCGCTTTTTGAGGATGGTCGCCATCAGCAGCGGCAGACGATCTGGCCCGTCCGGCAGCCCGGTGGCGTTATAGCCGCTCACCAGCCCGCAGACGGGTACCCGCGCTGCGGTATTCAACAGCGGCAGCACCGCGTCAAAAACCTTGCCGCCGACGTTTTCATAATAAACGTCAATACCCTGTGGGCAGGCCTGGGCCAGCTGTTCGGCAAAATCATCCGCACGATGGTCAAGGCAAAGATCAAAGCCTAACGTCTCAACCGCATAGCGGCATTTTTCCGCGCCGCCAGCGATGCCGACGGTGCGACAGCCCTTAATTTTGCCGATCTGTCCAACCGTGGCGCCAACCGGCCCGGTCGCCGCGGCGACCACCAGCGTTTCGCCCGCCTTTGGCTGGCCGATGTCCAGCAAACCCATGTAGGCGGTGAAGCCGGGCATCCCCAGAACTCCCAGCGACCAGGACGGGTGTTGCGGATTGTTACCCAGCTTCACCAGTCCGCTGCCGTCGGAGAGTTCATAATCCTGCCAGCCGCTGTAGCCCAGCACCCAGTCGCCGGGTTGATAATCGGCATGATTTGAGCTGACCACGCGACTCACGGTCCCTCCCACCATCACCGCGCCAATGGCCACCGGCGGCGAATAGGACGGCGCGTCGCTCATGCGCCCGCGCATATACGGGTCGAGCGATAAATAAACGGTACGCAGCAGCACTTGACCCGGGCCTGGCGTCGGCACTTCGCTCTCTTCCAGGCGGAAATTCTCTGCCGTCGGTTCACCATGGGGACGGGAAGCCAGCACCCAGCGGCGATGGCGTTGCGGTTGATCTGTCATAGCAAACTCCTCTTGTTAGCAGACTGTACTGAGGCTAGCTGCTTTATGCGCAACGTGCTTTACCATTAAGAGCCGGATGGCGATTGATTAAGGCGAACCACCAGATAGACGCAGGTCTCTGCGGATTCATTAATAAAGCGACAATCGTTGGGCGGGCCAAGTTCCAGACAATCCCCCGCCTGCATCTCATGGCGGGTATTGCCTTCGACAAACACCAGCTCGCCCTGTTGCAGCCAGATTAGCTGGCGGGCAAGCGCATAGGACGCGGCGGGCATCGGCACATCGCTACCGGGCGGCAGCTCAATCTGCACCAGATCGATCGGCAAATCGCTGCGCGGCGAAACGTGGCGGCGTAGATAGTGGCTTTGCGGGTCGCGCCATACCGGCTGGCTGGCAAAGCGCAGCAGCTTGCCCTCCTGCATTTCCGCGCGGGCGATCAGGGTCGACATACTGATGCCGAAGGCGCCGGAAAGGCGGCCCAGCATCGAGGCGGTCGGGCTGCTTTCGCCGCGCTCGATTTTATGGATCATCGCCCGCGAGGCGCCGGCCCGTTCGGCGAGGTCGTTCAGCGACCAGCCGCGGGACTCGCGCTCGATGCGGATGCGCGCGCTGATGCGCTGATTGAGGTTGTCTTCTATAGTATTCATAACGTAACACTATAGTGTGCGCCCCCCCATTACACAACCATCCACCGAGACGCGTTATTCCCGGGTTAGCCGTTAAAATTATGCTGAAAACGGATGACAGCGTGACGTTCATTATTGTAATAATATTGTACTACTATAGTGTACGAAAAATTGAGGTTTGCTATGTCTATTCGCCCTGCCATTAAAGACGACTGCGCGGCGATCGCCGAGATCTATAACCATGCCGTCGTCCATACCGCCGCCATCTGGAATGATAAAACTGTGGATACCGACAACCGCATCGCCTGGTTTGAAGCCCGCCAGCTGGCTGGATTTCCGGTACTGGTGAGCGAGGAAGACGGCGTCATTACCGGTTATTCCTCGTTTGGCGACTGGCGGGCGTTTGACGGCTTTCGCCATACCGTGGAGCATTCGGTGTACGTTCATCCCGAACATCAGGGGAAAGGGTTGGGCCGCAAACTGCTGGTCGCCTTGATCGCCGAAGCGCGACGGCTGAATAAACATGTGATGGTCGCCGGCATCGAGTCGCAGAATCACGCTTCGCTGCATCTGCATGAAACGCTGGGCTTTATCACCACCGGGCAGATGCCGCAGGTGGGCACCAAATTTGGCCGCTGGCTGGATCTGACCTTTATGCAGCTGCAGCTGGATGCGCGTCAGGACCCGGACGGCGAAGCATGAACGCGTCGCTCACTCTCGCCTGCCTGATCGCCGCCGGCGTTGGCCTGGTAGTGCAGAACACTCTGATGGTGCGCATCACCCAGTCGGCGTCGACGATCCTTATCGCTATGCTGCTCAATTCGCTGGTCGGGATCGTTATCTTCGTGACGATGTTACTGCTGCGCCAGGGCGTCGCCGGCTTTCAGGAGCTGGCCCTGAGCGTGAAGTGGTGGACGCTGATCCCCGGCCTGCTGGGGTCCTTTTTCGTCTTCGCCAGCATCAGCGGTTATCAAAACGTTGGCGCGGCGACGACCATTGCGGTACTGGTGGCCAGCCAGCTGGTGGGCGGGTTGATCATGGATTTAGTTCGCGCCCACGGCGTGCCGGTGCGGGCGCTGATCGGACCGTTATGCGGGGCGGTGATGCTGGTGGTGGGCGCCTGGCTGGTGGCCAGACGCCAGTTCTGAGCGCATCTTCAGAGGATCGCGCCGCCTTTGGTCAACTGCTCGCGGCGCGCGTCCTGCTCTTCCTGATGCTGTCGCCCATGATGGGCGATGGCGGTGCGCAGACGCTGCTGTTGGATATAGCGTTCCTCACGACTGAGTTGCGCATCATCACTCAGGGCGATTAGCAGCTCATTCATATGCGCGATAACGCCCTCGGCCAGGGTGTCATCGACTTTGACGATAACCTCATCCAGATGTGCCATCCTGTTCTCCTTTCGCTTAATTCAGCTTCGCTTTGGAAAAATCGCTCCCCATCATGCTGACGGTGTAGCCGCTGACGTTGCTGCGCGTCGCATAGAAGGTTTTCCCGGTCGCCAGGGTAATCCATGGCGCCTGCTGATAAAAAATCTCCTGCGCCTGTTCGTAGAGTTTGGCCCGCGCCTGCGGATCGCTCACCAACAGCGCTTTCTTTACCAGCGCGTCATAGGATTTATCACACCAGCGGGCGGCGTTGGAGCCGGTCTGGATATTATCACAGCTGAGCAATGTGCCAGCAAAGTTGTCCGGATCGCCGTTGTCCGACATCCAGCCATACAGGGCGCTGTCGTGCTCCCCTTTACGCATACCGGCAAGGTATTCGCCCCATTCATAGCTGACAATTTTGGCTTTCACCCCCACTTTCGCCCAGTCGTTTTGGATCATTTCGGCAATGCGTTTTGAGTTTGGGTTGTAGGGGCGCTGGACCGGCATTGACCACAGGGTCACTTCCGCGCCTTGCTCCAGACCCGCCTGCTTGAGCAGCGCTTTGGCTTTCTGCGGATCGTAGTCATAGTCCGGGAGATCTTTCTTATACCCGAGCATCGTCGACGGGATCGGTGATTTCGCCACGCTGCCGGAATCGAGGAATACCGCCTTGACGATCGCCTGCTTGTCGGTAGCGTAGTTTAACGCCTGGCGCACCAGCACATTATCAAACGGTTTTTTCTCGGTGTTAAACGCCAGATAGCCGACGTTCAGCGCCTCAACCGCATGCAGCGCCAGATCTTTATTGCCCTTAATCACCGGGAACTGTACCGGCGACGGCGCGGGAATAATCTGGCACTCGTTGGTCTGCAGTTTCGCCAGACGGGTCTCGACGTTCGGCGTAATGGAGAAGATTAAGTGCTTGGTCGGTACCTCGCCTTCCCAGTAGTGGGGATTGGCAATATAGCGGATTTGCGAATCCACTTTATACTGCTGCAGCGCATACGGCCCGGTACCGACAGGCCAGTTATCAACGTTTTCCGGCGTTCCTTTCTTCAGCATCGCCTCACCATACTCTGCCGACAGAATAGAGGCGAAGTCCATGCCCCAGTCGGCAAGAAACGCCGCGTTCGGCTCGTTGAGCTCGAACTGGACATGGTAATCATCCACCTTTTTCACCGATTTAATCAGCTTATCGAGGCCCACGTCGTGGAAGTATTCATAGTTCCCCTGCGACACCTTGTGATAAGGATGCTGAGGATCCATCTGGCGCAGCACGGAGAACAGGACGTCGTCGGCGTTAAAATCGCGGGTCGGTTTGAAGAATTTGTTGCTGTTGAACTTCACCCCCTGACGCAGAGTAAAGGTCCAGGTTTTGCCATCCTCAGAGACGTGCCACTCGGTGGCCAGCGACGGGATCGGCGTATTTTTCACCGGGTCAAAGCTCACCAGACGGTTATACAGTACCTGCGAGCTGGCGACGAACGACGGACCGGAGCTGGCGATCTGCGGATTGAAGGACTCCGGAGAGGCTTCTGAGCAGTAGACCAGAGTGTCATTGCCTGCGGCCCAGGCGGCGCCGGCGGGCAGCAGTGCGCTCAGCAGCAGCGCCAGCGTGGTTTTCCCTGTAGACATGGTTATAAGTCCTGATTATTGATTATAAGAACGGTAATAACAGCACAGCCGCCTGACGGCGGCAAATAATCAATGGCTATCACCTTATGCAAAACGCGTGGAATTTGCTGGTTTAATCGACGTTGCGCTGCTTTTTACGCCAGAGGGCTTCGGGATGTTGTGAGCCACACAAAATTCCTGCAAAAAAATGTGCGATAACCGCCCGGCTCACGCTTCCCGTCAGTGCCGCCCGGTACACTGGGGGAACCGCAGAACAAGAGGTTTCCACCATGACAATCACCTGCAATCTGTACATTAACGGCCAGTGGCACGATGCCGAAGGCCGCCGCACCTTTACCCGACGCCACCCGGCCCACGATGAGGCAGCCTCGGTGGCCGCTGCCGCCAGCCTCGCCGACGGCAAACGCTGCGTCGAAGCCGCGGCCTGCGCCTTTCCGCTGTGGCGCGATACTGCGCCGGCGGAACGACGTCGCTTACTGCTCGAGGCGGCGGAACAGATGCTGTTGCGGGAGGCGAAATTTATCGCCGCCATGGCGGCGGAGACCGGCGCGACCGCGCACTGGGCCGGATTTAACATTCATCTGGCGGCAGATATTCTGCGTGAAGCGGCGGCGCTGACCACCCAGATTGAAGGGCAAATAATTCCGTCCAACGTGCCGGGTAACCTGGCGATGGGCGTCCGCCAGGGGGCGGGAGTGGTGCTGGGCATGGCGCCGTGGAACGCGCCGCTGATTCTGTCCACCCGGGCCCTGGCGACGCCGCTGGCCTGTGGCAACACGGTGATCCTTAAGGGCGCCGAACTTTCCCCCGCCACTCAGGGACTGATTATCGACGCCCTTGACGCGGCGGGCTTCCCGCCGGGCGTGGTGAACTATCTTACCTGTGCGCCTGAAGATGCGCCGGCGCTGGTGGAATCGCTGATCGCCCACCCGGCGGTGCGGCGCGTTAACTTTACCGGCTCCACACCGGTGGGGCGCATTATCGCCCGCACCTGCGGACAGTATCTAAAACCAGCGGTGCTCGAGCTCGGTGGAAAAGCGCCCCTGCTGGTGCTGGACGATGCTGATATTGAGCAAGCGGCGGCGGGCGCTGTTTTTGGCGCCTTCGCCAACGCCGGGCAGATCTGCATGTCCACCGAGCGCATTATTGTCGACAATGCCGTAGCGGAGGCGTTTATCCCGCTGCTGGCCAGGCGCGCCGCCGCCCTGCCTGCCGCCCTCACGGGCCCGGTTGTCGATATGAACACCATCGCCCGCTGCAACGCGCTCATTGACGATGCGTTAGCGAAAGGCGCTCGCCTGCTGACCGGTGGTAAAGCCAACGATACCCATATGAGCCCGACCCTGCTGGACGGCGTGACCCGCGAGATGCGGCTGTGGCGTGAAGAGTCCTTCGGTCCGGTGAAAGCGATTATTCGCGTTCATAGCGAAGAGGAGGCGCTGGCGGTGGCCAACGACAGCGAGTATGGTCTTTCCGCTGCGGTCTACAGCCGCGACAGCGCCAGAGCGTGGAACGTAGCGCAACGTCTGCATACCGGGATTTGCCATATCAATGGCCCAACGGTGCATGATGAGGCGCAAATGCCGTTTGGCGGCTGCAAAGCCTCCGGCTATGGCCGCTTTGGCGGCCGGGCCGGGATCGCGGAATTCACGGAGCTGCGCTGGATAACGATCCAGACCCAACCCCGCGAGCTTCCCTTCTGAGGCCCAGCGCCTCTTAACTATGGCTGGCGATAAGCTGCGCCAGCCCCTGCGGGTTTTCCCACGCCATCGAGTGTCCGGCATGGGGCACGATGCCGACCGGGATCCCTTGTGCCTGAACGAGGTCGCTATCCGCATAAGGGAGCGACCGCTCTCCGACGATCAGCATTTTCTGGCAGCGCAGCTGGCATAGCTGGGTAAACCAGGGCGTGTCGCTGCCGCGTATCAGGCTGCTGGCGGCCCGCCAGACGGCCCAGGGGGCGCTGTTTTGTAAACAACCCGCCCACGGCGAGCGCTCCTCCGCCAGCAGCCTGGCATAGCCGTCAGCGACAAAGGCTGTCTCTGACTGCGCCGCAATGCGCCTGCTGTACTCGCCGCCGCCGGCGAACAGGTTGGGTTCCGAGACCAGCAGCGTGGTCACCCGCTCGCCCAGTAGCCCCGCCGCTTCGATGGCGATGCTCCCTCCCATGCTATGCCCGAACAGCGCGAAGCGCTGCAGGCGCAGGTGGCTGAGGAACTGCTCCAAAACTAAAGCCTGCTCATGTATGTTGTAACTAAACACGCGCGGTTTATCGCTATAGCCGAAGCCCGGCAGATCGATGAGTATTTTGCGCCGTTCGCGGAGCGCGGGATCGCTGGCAATGCGGGGATAATCGTAGGATGACGCGCAGCCAAGGCCGTGGATAAACACCACCGGAAGGCCATCTCCCGGGAAATCGTGCCAGCGCAGCGTGGCGCCAGCGACGGACGAATAAAAACCGTTCACCTGTATGCCTCCATGATAAGGTTACTGTTTTTTTATACAGTAACCTTATCCTTTGTGCTACCCTTTTCTGCCGTCTAGCGCCTGAGGGTTAAAACAGCGAGACGAGCAGCGCCATCGGGAAGCTGAACGGCCAGGTGGCGCCGATCAGCAGGGCCGCCAGCAGGCGGATCATCCGGCTCTCTTTGGTTAAAAACCAGCTAATCACGGCGCATATCACGCCCATAATGGCGTAAAACACCAACATTTTTTGATATAACGTCATTCTTACTTTTTCCTTCCCTGAGGGCGTTCCATGGTGGGATGATTATCTGCCATGACGTCGTGATTCAGAGATACTTGTATAACAAAATCAGAAACGGGCTGAATATTCAGAATAAAGCCTGATTCGTCTTAATCTGATAGCGCAACCGCTGGCGTCGTACTATACCTTTAGGACTTACTCATTAGGGTGGCGCTATGGATGTCTCCAGTAAAACCGTCGTTATGATTAATGTCTGCGCCGCGTTCGCGCTTATCAGCCTGCTGTCCGTAAGATTTGGCTGGTTTTAATCATTTAATTCAGCAACGAAACCTAAAAAAGCAGCCCCGAAGGCTGCTTTTTTACGCGCGAACAACAGAGTTGTTATCTTGCTGTCGGGCGGCGGGGGCTAACTGCGCGGCAGCTATTACCTTATTAAGAGTAGGGTTATAGCGCGGCAGTACGTTGACTTTTTCACTATCCCATTCGGCGGCGGCGCAGACGGCCTGCCCTACGCCCATCTTCTCACAGCTTTGGATTCGTTTCGCCGGGGCATTACCATAGCTCAGCGCCACAGCGCCGATAGCCAGCAGAATAAAAGCAAAAATTTTCACAGCGACATCAACGTCAAAACCTAATATGCCCTAAATGATCGCATGAGCGGCGGCGGAAAGTCAAACCCGGGGCGCGCTACCGGGCGGCATCCGGTATTTGCCTCTGCCTCAGGGCTATAAAATATTCAGAACAAATATCATGCGATAACCGTAAATATTAAAAGCTTATCTCTAGCCGTGAAATACTTTCTGTTCAGGGGAGTTAATTTCGCTAATAAGGAAAATATTTCGCCGTCGGCAAGGGGAAAAGGATCGCCGCCTTCGCCACAGGCGCAATATATCGCGCGGGCCGTCATCGTAAGAAGATAAATGGCGATGGCAAGCCGTTGTAACATAACCTCTTCATCTCCGTCATCACGGATAAGAGCCAGAAATAGCGCTAAATGACAACAAATATCATTTGCCTTCGCGTCAGATAATACTTACATTCATAACCATTGGTAATGCTTTAGCGCAGTTCGCGCTTTGAATTTCGAGGTGGATATGTCCGGAATCATCACGCTGGTCATCGCGCTAATCCTGCTGGTCGCGGCGGTGTATAATCTTATTTCCTACATTCGTGACCGGCGCAGCGCCAGCCTGCCCAGCAAAAAAACCAAGCGCTGAAAGTAATTAAAGCGGTATTCTCGTTACCCCGGCGCGACTGGCCGGCTCATCTCTTCGCTCTTCTGCGAGCACAAAAAAGCCCCTGCCGACAGACAGGGGCCGCAATTCGGTCGCGAACCGCGATGTTGCCGCCCCACCCGCCGGGCGCTGTGCGCCCAGGGTGACTGGCGGACCCCATCCGGCGCTTATCTCCGGCACTCATGATGGCTTAGCTCTTGAAGGGGCATCAGAATAATCTCATATCCCCTGGGTTGAGTTTTGACAATTTTTGCCATTGTGACTATTAGCGGCCTAACACACCCATCGCGCAATAGTCGCCTGGCGCTAAATGATCAATCCTTTAGCTATGCTTAACCATCACATGGCGGACCACGGTATAATCCTCAAGGCCATACATCGACATGTCCTTGCCGTAGCCTGACAGCTTCTGGCCACCGTGCGGCATTTCGCTGACCAGCATAAAGTGGGTATTGACCCAGGTGCAGCCGTACTGCAGCCTGGCGCTAAGACGATGGGCGCGACCGACATCTTTCGTCCATACCGAGGAGGCCAGGCCATACTGAGAGTCATTCGCCCAGCTCAGGGCCTGCGCTTCATCGCTGAAAGGCGTCACGCTGACTACCGGACCAAACACTTCGCGCTGGACAATAGCGTCTTCCTGCCGGGCGCCGGCGAGCAGCGTCGGCTGGAAGTAATAGCCCGCGCCGTCAGCCCGACTGCCGCCGGTGACCACCTTAATGTGCGGCAGCGCCCTTGCGGCTTCCACCGCCGCGCTAACGCGCTCAAGATGGGCCAGCGAGCTCAGCGGACCCAGTTCGGTGGCAGTGTCCTCCGGCGCCCCCATTTTCAGGCTGGCCACCGCCGCCCCAAGTTTCTCCACCAGCTGGTCATAGATACCCTGCTGGGCGTAGATCCGGCAGGCGGCCGTGCAGTCCTGGCCGGCGTTGTAAAAACCGAAGGTCCGCACCCCATCCACCACCGCATCGATGTCCGCATCGTCAAAAACGATCACTGGCGCCTTACCGCCCAGCTCCATGTGGGTGCGTTTAATCGACGAGGCGGTATGGCCGATGATATGGGCTCCGGTGGCAATCGATCCGGTCAGGGAGACCATTCGCACTTTAACGTGGGCGGTCAAGGGGTCGCCCACCGTTTTACCGCGGCCAAACAGCACGTTGATAACCCCCTCCGGGAAGATATCTTTTGCCAGCTCCGCCAGCTTCAGCGCCGTCAGCGGGGTGATCTCCGAGGGTTTTATCACTACGCAGTTGCCCGCCGCCAGCGCCGGGGCCAGCTTCCAGGCCGCCATCATCAGCGGATAGTTCCACGGCGCGATGGAGGCCACCACGCCCACCGGATCGCGGCGGATCATTGAGGTATGCCCTTCGAGATACTCTCCGGCCGCCATCCCCGGCAGGCAGCGAGCGGCGCCGGCGAAGAAGCGGAAGACGTCGGCGATGGCCGGCATTTCATCATTAATCACGCAGTGCAGCGGCTTGCCGCAGTTCAGCGACTCCAGCTGCGCCAGGGTTTCAGCCTGCGCCGAGATGGCGTCCGCCAGCTTCAGGAGGCATTCCGCACGCGTCTTCGGCGTCGTCTGACTCCAGGCATCGAATGCCCGGTCCGCCGCCTCAACGGCGGCATCGACCTGGGCCGCTGTCGCTTCGGCAATCTCCAGGATCACTTCGCCGGTTGCAGGGTTATATACCGGAACCTTCTCGCCTTCACCTGCCACTAACTTACCGTTTATCAATAGGTTGTGTTGCATAGCATTATCCTGTTTCATGGTTTTATTTCCCGTTTCCGGCGTCGTTATCGCCGTCGCGGGTGAGCCACCAGGCCCCTAAGATTGGTATCGTCGTTACCAGCATCACCAACAGCGCGACAACGTTGGTGACGGGCACATCTCGCGGCCGCCCCAGCTGATTCAGCAACCACAGCGGCAAGGTGCGTTCATGCCCCGCGGTAAAAGTGGTAACGATAATTTCATCAAACGACAGAGCGAATGCCAGCATTCCCCCCGCCAGCAGCGCCGACCCCAGATTGGGCAGCACTACGTAACGAAAGGTCTGCCAACCGGTAGCGCCTAAATCCATCGAGGCTTCCACCATACTCCACGAAGTCCGGCGGAAGCGGGCGATGACGTTGTTAAACACCACCACCACGCAGAAGGTCGCGTGCCCCACCACGATCGTCAGCAGGCCAGGCTCAAGGCCGACCGCTTTGAACGCCGTCAGGAGTGCCAGGCCGGTAATGATCCCCGGCAGGGCGATAGGCAGCAGCAGCAGTAGCGACACCGCATTTTTGCCAAAAAAGGCGCTGCGCCACAGGGCTCCTGCAGCCAGCGTGCCAAGCACTAAGGCAATGGCGGTCGACAGGGCCGCGATCTTAAGTGACAGTGTCACTGCCTGCAGAATGTCGCTGCGCCCGGCCGCCTCGCTGAACCAGCGCAGCGTCAGCCCCTGCGGCGGAAAGCTAAAGGCTGCATCTTCCGTATTAAAAGCATAGATGGCGATAATCAGCAGCGGAAAGTGGAGGAATATCACCCCGCCCCAGGTCGCCAGTCGCAGATACCAGGGCGCGCGTTCAGAGTGCATCGAAGGCTCCCAGACGTTTCACGAACGCCAGATAGAGGGCAATCAAGACGATAGGCACCAGGGTAAACGCCGCTGCCATCGGCATATTGCCGATCGCCCCCTGCTGCGAGTAAACCATATTGCCGATAAAGTATCCCGGCGGGCCCACCAGCTGCGGCACGATAAAGTCGCCTAGCGTCAGCGAAAAGGTGAAGATCGACCCAGCGGCGATGCCGGGAATGGCCAGCGGCAGCACCACGTAGCGAAAGGTCTGCCGCGGGGCCGCGCCGAGATCGGCCGAGGCCTGTAGCAACGATCCCGGAATACGCTCCAGCGCCGCCTGCACCGGCAGGATCATAAACGGCAGCCAGATGTAGACGAACACCAGAAAGCGTCCAAGGCCGGAGGTGGACAAGGTATTGCCGCCGACCGCCGGGACGCTCAACAGCGCGTTCAGCGCCCCTTCCAGTCCAAGATGACCGAGGAACCACTGCGCCACGCCATCTTTCGCCAGCAGCAGCACCCACGCATAGGCTTTGACGATATAGCTGGCCCACATTGGTAGCATGACCGCGATATAAAAGAAGGCCTTCATTTTGCCGCTGGTGTAGCGCGCCATATACCAGGCCATCGGCAGCGCCAGCAGCGCGCTGGCCAGCGTGACGCACAGCGCCATCACCAGGGTCCGCACAATAATGTCGTAGTTGGCAGGGTTGAACAGCGCCCGCAGGTTAGCTAGCGTGAAGTCGCTGGTCACCGACATGGTGAAGTCGTCAAAGGTATAAATGCTCTGCCACAGCAGGGTCAGCAGCGATCCCAGATAGACGATGCCAAACCACATCAGCGGCCCGAGCAGCAGTAAAAACAGGCCCAGCGCCGGTCGGCGCCAGAAGATCCCCGATATGCGCCCGGTCTGCGCAGGAATTATTGCCATGGTCATCTCAGCCTCCGCTTTCCAGCGGGGTCATCGCCGAGCGCGACCATGACGCCTGTACTATTTCCCCGGTTCGCGGAACGCTGGCCGCCGCCGCGCCATCGATGTTGGCCTGGCTGACCAGTAGTTTGTCGCCATCCGCGAGGCGGAGCTCGATCCGCGTCGCCGCCCCCTGATACTGCACCGCCTGCACCACACCCTGCACCTGCACCTCGCCGCCGCCCTGCAGGCGAACATGCTCCGGACGCAGCGACCAGCTGCCCGCCATCCCGCACAATCGTCGGGCCGCCTCGGCTGCAAAAACGTTGGCGGTGCCGACAAAACCGGCCACAAATGCGGTCCTGGGGTGCAGATAGAGATCCTGCGGGGCATCCACCTGCTCAATGCGCCCGTTGTTAAACACCGCCACGCGATCCGACATCGACAGCGCTTCGCTCTGGTCGTGGGTCACGAAGATGAAAGTGATCCCCAGCGACTGCTGCAGCTTTTTCAGCTCCACCTGCATCTGCTCGCGTAGTTTCAAATCCAGGGCGCCCAGCGGCTCATCGAGCAGCAGCACCCGCGGCTGGTTCACCAGCGCCCGGGCAATCGCGACCCGCTGCCGCTGGCCGCCGGAGAGCTGGGAGGGCTTGCGATGATGAGCAAAGCCAAGGGCCACCTTCTCCAGCGCCTCCTGGGCGCGGGCATGGCGCGCTTTCTTCGCCATGCCTTTGACCATCAGGCCGTAGGCGACGTTGTCAAGGATCGACATGTGGGGAAATAGCGCGTAGTCCTGGAACACGGTATTCACATCCCGCTGCCAGGGCGGCAGTTCGCTGGCCGGCTGACCAAAGATATGGATGGTTCCGCCGGAGAGCTGCTCAAAACCGGCAATCAGCCGCAGGCAGGTGGTTTTACCCGAGCCGGACGGACCCAGCATCGAGAAAAATTCTCCATCGCGTATGCCAATGCTAACCCCATCCACCGCCCGCACATCGCCATACAGGCGCGATACATTCTGGAACTCGACCGCGTACGTCATTGTTTGCCTCCGATCCTTAGCGGCCGCCCATTATCGCAATATAGTCCTGAGTCCAGCGGCTATAGGGCACGTATTTCCCGCCTTCCGCAACCGGCGTTTTCCAGAAGTGAATGCGGTTAAACTGCTCATAGCCGTTGGTCTCACAGCCTTTATCACCGAGCAGCGCGCTGGCTTTACAGCCCTCAGGCACCACCGGCAGCGAACCGAACCATGCCGCCACATCGCCCTGCACCTTCGGCGTGAGCGACCAGTTCATCCATTTATAGGCGCAGACCGGGTGCTTCGCCTCGCTGTGCAGCATGGTGGTATCCGCCCAGCCGGTTACCCCCTCCTTCGGGAACACGGTGGCGACCGGCTGGCCTTCCGCCTTCAGGCCGTTGGCTTGATAGGGCCACGAACTGGAGGCGGCTACCCCTTCGTTTTTGAAGTCGTTCATCTGTACGGTGGCGTCATGCCAGTAGCGATGGATCAGCGGTTGCTGGTCGCGCAGGACTTTCAGCACCGCGTTGTACTGGGTTTCGGTCAGTTGATAGGGGTCTTCGATCCCCAGCTGCGGCTGGGTGGCTTTGACAAACAGCGCGGCGTCGGCGATATAGATCGGGCCATCATAGGCCTGCACCCGCCCCTGGTTGGTTTTACCATCCGGTAGATCCTGCTTGACGAACACCACGCGCCAGCTGTCCGGCGGCGTCGGGAATACGCGGGTGTTGTACATCAGCAGGTTCGGCCCCCACTGATACGGCGTGCCATAGACTTTACCGCCGACGTTAAACCACGCCCCCTTCGCAATACGCGGATCAAGGGAGCCCCAGCCGGCAATCAGCGCCGTGTTGATCGGCTGCACGCGTTTGCCCATGATCAGGCGCAGCGAAGCATCACCCGAGGCGGTGACCAGATCGTAGCCGCCTTTGGCCATCAGACTGACCATCTCGTCAGAGGTGGCAGCGGTTTTGACATTAACCTGGCAACCGGTGTCCTTTTCGAACTGACTCACCCAGTCGTACTGTTTGTCGGTCTGACCGCGTTCGATATATCCCGGCCAGGCAATAATATCGAGCCGCCCTTCCGGTTTATCCAGCGAGGTGAGCGGCTCTGCCGCCTGAACGGTCAAACAAGCCATACCCAGCACATAAAGGCTGCAACGGGCAATTTTTTTGCTCATCAGGTGTTACTCCTGTCACAAAGGAATTAGCGGCAGCCGTGCCGTAAAAATATCTCCTGAAATAAGGGTAGTCAGCGGATTAACGCCCCCAGGGGAATTTATTCAGGTTGTGACCCGGGACGCATTACGTAAAAATCGCCAACACAAGCAGGACTTTATGGATTATAGACAACGAGTTAGGGAATGAGGAGGGGTATGCATATTTCCTATGGTGAGCGCCGGTAAAATAATGACCGGCCTCGATAAAAATCCTCTTTCGCTTATTTTCGCAGAATGTTTATGATGAGAAAAATAAACGACAGGGTCAGGCAAGCTGTTCGCGAATAAGCTCCCCCAGGCGCTTCACCCCCTGCTCTTCGCGTTCCCCCCAGCCCCAGGCGGTATTAAAACGGAAAAACGAGGTCCAGCTGTCGGAGGTGGAGAACATTTTCCCTGGGGCAATGCTGATGTGCGACGCCAGCGCCCGGGCGCTAAGTGCGCTAGCGTCGGCCCCTTCCGGTAGTTCGATCCACAGAAAGTAGCCGCTGTCGCTGTGGTGGACGACGACCTCCGGCGGCAGATGGCGCAGCAGCGCCTGCCAGGCCTGCTGTTTACGCTCCGCCAGCTGACGACGTAGACGGCGCAGGTGGGCGTCATAGCGCTTGGTGGACAGGTAATCCACCAGGGCTAACTGCATCGGCGAACTGGTGGAAAGCGTACTCATCAGCTGGAGCTGCTGGATCCGCCGCGCCTGTTTGCCGGCCGCCACCCAGCCGATACGAAAGCCGGGTACCAGACATTTTGAGAACGAGCTGCAGTGCAGCGTCATCTCCTGGCGATCCCAGAACTTCGCCGGTAACGGCTTTTCGCGGCCAAAATAGAGCTCGCTATAGACATCATCTTCGATCAACATCACGTTATAGCGCGCCAGCAGCGCCACCAGCGCCGCTTTTTTTTCAGCGCTGAGGGTGAAGCCGAGCGGATTCTGGCCGTTGGTCATCAGCCAGCAGGCCTTCACCGGATAGTTTTGCAGGGCCGCCTCCAGCGCCGTCAGATCAATGCCTTCCCTGACGTCAGTGGCCACCGACAATGCTTTCAAACGCAGCCTCTCCAGCGCCTGCAGGGCGCCGTAGAAGCAGGGGTTTTCCACCACCACCCAGTCTCCCGGCTCGGTCACCGCCTGCAGGCTGAGGTTAAGCGCCTCCAGCGCCCCGGCGGTGATGACGATCTCGTCCGGCGAGACATTCATCCCCTGCAGGGCATAGCGACGGGCAATGGCATGCCGAAGTTCTGCATTGCCCGGCGGCAGATTCTCAATGACGCTCATGGCGGTGGCGGTTTTACTTACCTGCGCCAGCGAGCGGTTGAGCTGCTGCAGCGGGAAGAGACGCGGGTCCGGAAAGGCCGAGGCAAAGGGCAGCATCGACGCCTGGCGGCTGGCCTGGAGCACCTCAAAGATATAGGTATTGATATCGACGGCTTCATCGCGAGTGACCTGGGCAGGCGGCGCCGGCTGGCGGAGCTTCACCGGCTGGGGGGCAACATAATAACCCGACTGCGGACGGGCGACGATGCGCCCCTGGCTTTCCAGCAGCTGATAGGCATGGCTGACGGTCATAAAGCTCATGCCGCTGCTGATCACCTGCTCGCGCAGCGACGGCAGCCGATCGCCAGGCAACCAGACGCCAAGGGCGATCTGCTCGGTCAGTTGCTGCGCCAACTGTTGATACTTTTTCATTGCGGCCGTCCCCGTACGATAACGTCCCATTATCATATATCAGTTTTAAAAAAATCATAGTTTCCTGTAACTGTTATATCTGCAGCGGCGGCCGCGTCGCCGTGATAGCACGGGATGGGTTTAAAATATCACCACCCAGAATAGCGAGATTAAAACAAACCAGAAGATAATCATTACGCCAAGCGTAATGCACAGACTCTGTAATCCTTTTTCAGACATTGGCATTCCCTTTTATTTATTCCCGAGCTCATACAGTACAAATTAGCCGCGGAGCCGACAATTTATTATTATTTAATTTACGATTAACCGGCTCAGCGTTTTTACTTATTCTCATACTAATGAGTGACAATAAATCAGAGTAAAAATCCGTGGCGGATTTCGTAAGCCAAAATATGAGCTACGGCGGGTGGTAAGGATATATTATGCCGACCAGGTGACTACGCCATACCGGCGGCAGGGCCGCGTAGCCAGCCGTTAGCAATAATATGACAGACAGCGGAATAGACGCCTAATCACCTTCCGCAGGGATTAATCAAGGTTGCGCAAGGATATTTTCTCGCCCTGGCAACAGCTGAAAAATCATAACAGCGGCCAACTGTTATGATAAAAAATGGCGTGACTGCCTCTGCCCCTCAGTCGTCACCCCACCTAAAATTGCGCTGAATCAATTTTGTTGTGGAGTCCTGCATGTTCGGTCTTGATGCATTCCATCTGGCGCGAGTTCAATTCGCTTTTACGGTCTCATTTCATATTATCTTCCCCGCCATTACCATCGGACTGGCCAGCTATCTGGCGGTGCTCGAAGGCTTATGGCTAAAAACAAAAAATCCCGTCTGGCGCTCGCTGTACCATTTCTGGTCGAAGATTTTCGCCGTCAACTTCGGTATGGGGGTCGTTTCCGGGCTGGTGATGGCCTACCAGTTCGGCACCAACTGGAGCGGTTTCTCACAGTTTGCAGGCAGCATAACCGGCCCTCTGCTCACCTATGAAGTCCTGACGGCGTTCTTTCTGGAAGCGGGCTTCCTCGGGGTGATGCTTTTCGGCTGGAACCGCGTGGGGCCGGGGCTGCACTTTTTCGCCACCTGCATGGTGGCGCTGGGTACTATCATCTCCACCTTCTGGATCCTCGCCTCTAACAGCTGGATGCAGACCCCGCAGGGGTTTGAGATCGTTGATGGCCAGGTCGTGCCCGTCGACTGGCTGGCGGTGATCTTTAATCCGTCGTTCCCCTACCGATTATTGCATATGACAGTAGCGGCATTTCTCAGTAGCGCGCTGTTTGTCGGCGCCTCGGCGGCCTGGCATCTGCTGCGCGGCAATCAGTCGCCGGCGATCCGTAAGATGTTCTCGATGGCGCTATGGATGACGCTGCTGGTCGCCCCCGTCCAGGCGCTGATCGGCGATATGCATGGCCTGAATACCCTGAAGCACCAGCCGGCGAAAATCGCCGCCATTGAGGGGCACTGGGAAAATCCGCCGGGTGAGCCAACGCCGTTGCTGCTGTTTGGCTGGCCCGATATGGACCAGCAGCGCACCCGCTACGGGCTTGAGATACCGGCCCTGGGCAGTCTGATCCTCACCCACAGTCTTGATAAACAGGTGCCGGCGTTGAAAGAGTTCGCTCCTGAGGAGCGCCCGAATTCTACTGTGGTGTTCTGGTCATTTCGCCTGATGGCCGGGCTGGGCATGTTGATGCTGCTGCTGGGCGTGCTGGCCCTGTGGCTGCGTCGCGGCGACCGGCTATACCACTCGCGGCCGTTTCTGCGTTTTGCCCTGTGGATGGGGCCATCCGGCCTGATCGCTATTCTCGCCGGCTGGGTGACCACCGAGGTGGGCCGCCAACCCTGGGTGGTGTATGGCGTTCAGCGCACCGCCGATGCCGTTTCCGCTCATGGCGATCTGCATATGTCGGTCAGTTTATTGACCTTTATCGTAGTGTACAGCGCCGTCTTCGGCGTCGGCTACAGCTATATGCTGCGCCTGATCCGCAAGGGGCCGCAGGAGATGCTCCCGGCGACAACCGGTACGCCAGCCCGCCCGCTGTCCGCCGCCACTGAAGGTTATCTGCAGAAGGAGTCCCGCTAATGGGTATCGAATTATCGGTGATCTGGTTCGTGATTATCGTCTTTGCCACGCTGATGTACATCGTCATGGATGGCTTTGATCTGGGCATCGGCCTGCTGTTCAGCACGGTGTGGGGCGGCGGGGATCGCGACGTAATGGTCAACAGCGTCGCGCCGGTATGGGATGGCAATGAAACCTGGCTGGTGCTCGGCGGCGCCGGCCTGTTTGGCGCCTTTCCCCTCGCCTACGCGGTGATCATCGACGCCTTGTCGATCCCCCTGACCCTGATGCTGATCGGCCTGATTTTTCGCGGCGTCGCCTTTGAGTTTCGCTTCCAGGCTACGCCGTCGCACCGGCCATTCTGGGATCGCGCCTTTTTTGGCGGCTCCCTGCTGGCAACTTTCAGCCAGGGCGTGGTGGTCGGGTCGGTGATCAACGGTTTCACCGTCAGCGGTCGCGCCTTCAGCGGCGGCATGTTTGACTGGCTGACCCCGTTCAGCCTGTTCTGCGGACTCGGACTGTGCGTGGCCTATGCGCTGCTCGGCGCCACCTGGCTGGTGATGAAAAGTGAAGGCGCGCTGCAGCAGAGAATGCGCAGCGCATCGCGGCAGTTGCTGGGTGCCCTGCTGGCGGTGTTTGCCGTCATCAGCCTGTGGACTCCGCTGGCGCACCCGGCGATTGCTGCCCGCTGGTTCAGCCTGCCGAATCTCTATTTCCTGCTGCCGGTACCGCTGCTGGTGATCCTCGTTAGCGGCTGGCTGTGGCGCACGCTGCATCAGCGCGACCGCCATGTTTCGCCCTTCACGCTGACGCTGGGCCTGGTCTTTCTCGGCTTCAGCGGACTGGGGATCAGCATCTGGCCGCATATTATCCCGCCGGCCATCACGCTGTGGCAGGCTGCCGCTCCCCCGCAAAGCCAGGGCTTTATGCTGGTGGGCGCCCTGCTGATTATTCCGGTCATTCTTGGCTACACCTGCTGGAGCTATTACGTGTTCCGCGGCAAAGTTCAGCCTGGGGAGGGATATCACTGATGCGTACTGCCTGGCCTAAACGTCTGCTGTGGCTGATCGCGCTCTGGGGAGGCAGCGTACTGACGCTGGCCGCCATAAGCCTGCTGTTTCGCCTGCTGATGACCGCCGCAGGGCTAAAAGTCTGAGTGGGATGCAGAGAGGTCCGAAAAGGGACTTCTCCATCTTATCTTCACTTTTGCCTGATGAAATACGGCGATACATCTGAAGAAAGGATATTGCTATGAAGAAGTTAGCTTTACTCTCCGCCGTAATGACGCTGGGAATGTCGTCATGGGCTTTTGCTGCCGACAACCCGCCGCCGCCGCCGGAAAAAGGCGCGCAGCATCAGGGTAAACCGCCGGTGAAAAACGGCCAACACGAAGGTAAGCAAGCGCAATACAACAGCAAACAGCCACAACGAGACGGCAAACAGCCGCAGCACGACGGCAAACAGCCGCAGCACGACGGTAAACAGCCGCAGCACAACGGCAAGCAGCCGCCAAAAGGGAGCGAGCACAGCGGGAAACCGCTGCCGCCGAAAGCGTAACACTCTGGCCTGGCTTCCGCGTCAGGCCTTTTTTCATCCTTCGTCAGCCATCGTTGACAAACTCTTGCCGTTCTTTGAGATGCCCGAAAAAAAGCCTGCATTGCGCCTGACATAGTATGTCCACGCCATTGTTCCGTCGAGAAAAGGTATGTTAAAGAGAAGCATAAGCGCCCTGCTGTTGCTGTGCACATTATTTTCCGGGCATCTGTTGGCCCATCGTCAGGGACACGAGTACTTTCCGGTGCAAAGTCTCGAACAGCAGCTGCTGCACGAAGCGGATAGCGATGAGCTTCGCAGCCAGCACGAGGAGGCCGCCGCAGACCTGCGCGAACATCACCGCTGGCAGGACGACCGTAAACCGCGGGCATCCTGCCAATAGCATCGACTCGAATCAGGCCCCTTTGCGCTTCGGCAGCGTCTTCATCAGATCGTCCGGGCTGACGGAGGCCACAATGCTGCCCGGGTGCGGCATTTTGAGGATATGGTTTTTGATCTTGCCGACCACGTGCATTTCGCACGGACGGCAGTCAAACTTCAGGGTCAGGACCTCATCGCCATGGATCAGCTGCATCGGCGTGGCTTTCCAGCTCTTGATGGAGCCTTTCGCCTGCTTCGGGCAGAGGTTGAAGGCGAACCGCAAACAATGCTTAGTGATCATCACCGGCACATCGCCCTTCTCTTCGTGCGCTTCATAGGCGGCGTCGATCAGCTGTACGCCATAGCGCTGGTAGAACGCCCGCGCCTTGTGGTTATAGACGTTGGCGAGGAAGGAGAGATGGGTCTCAGGGTAGACCGGCGGCGGTACGGAGACCGGCTTGCGGGTGCCGCGCTGCCAGGCGTTGAGGCGCGCTTCATCCAGCATCTCCGCAGTTTCCCGACGCAGCTGGTTGAGCAGGCTGTTGGGCACAAACAGCGGCGGCAGATTAACCTGCACCTCGCGCGCATAGTAGATGGTTTGCCCCAGTTTTGTGACACCGTCACGCAGGTTGGCCAGCGCTTTCTCCGCCTGGTTAGCTTCGGCGAACTCCCCGTCAAGGGTGTGGGTCACGCTGACGCCATCTTCACAGGTCATGGTGAGAACCAGCTGCTCCTGCCAGCCGCTCAACGTCACATCTACCGCGATGCGGCGTTCGCTGGAGGTCTTTAGCAGCGCCTGTTGCCAGTTATGATCGAGGTTGCGGTTGAGCGGCTGATGGGGGCGCACTTTATGCAGATCCGCTGGCATCTCGTTCGGCCATACCCGATAACGGTTTTCGCCGGTTTTTTCCACGGTATTAGCACGGAAGCCCACCACTTCGCGCTTAATCATCACGTTGAGACCATCGCCGTTGGTTAACGGTTCACTGACTTCAACGTCGAGATGGTCTTTGCCTACCTTCAGAACTTCACCTACCGGCAGGCCGATAAATTTCGGCGAATCAAAGGCGCCGATATCGCCTTTGCGGGCATTAACAAAGTAGTCAGTGCTGCCCCGGTGGAAGGTTTTATCCGTGGACGGGATAAAGAAATGCTCAGTGCGTCCAGCCGAGGCGCGCGCCAGGTCGCCGCGATCTTCGATAATGGCATCCAGCATTTGACGGTAGTGCGCAGTGATGTTTTTCACATAACTCATGTCTTTGTAACGGCCTTCAATTTTGAAGGAGCGTACGCCAGCGTCGATCAGCGCCGCCAGGTTGGCGGTCTGATCGTTATCCTTCATCGACAGGAGATGTTTCTCATAGGCCACCACCCGCCCCTGATCGTCCTTCAGGGTATACGGCAAGCGGCAAGCCTGCGAGCAGTCGCCGCGGTTGGCGCTGCGTCCGGTCTGGGCGTGCGAAATGTAACACTGCCCGGAATAGGCCACGCACAGCGCGCCATGGATAAAGAATTCGATGGTGGCGTCAGTGTGGTCGTAAATGGCTTTGATTTGACTGAGGTTCAGTTCGCGCGCCAGCACGATCTGACTGAAGCCGGCGTCGGAGAGAAACTTCGCTTTTTCCACGCTGCGAATATCGCACTGGGTGCTGGCGTGCAGCTCAATCGGCGGCAGATCCAGCTCCATGATCCCCATATCCTGGACGATAAGCGCATCGACGCCTGCGTCGTAGAGATCGGTAATCAGCCGCTGCGCCGGCTCCAGTTCATCGTCATGCAGAATGGTGTTCAGCGTCACAAATACCTTTGCGCCAAAGCGATGAGCGAAAGGCACCAGCCCGGCGATATCGCTCAGACTGTTGCTGGCGTTGTGGCGGGCACCAAAGCCAGGTCCACCGATGTAAACGGCATCGGCACCGTGAAGGATCGCTTCGCGAGCGATACCGGCGTCGCGGGCAGGACTAAGAAGTTCAAGACGATGATTGTGCAGGCGCATACGCGTGTTGTTATCCAGTATAAGGGGGTCGAAATGGCGGCTATTGTAGTCAGAACCGGGCGCAGACGAAAACCTTTTCCGCCGTCACACGACGACGAATTTTCACTTTTCAACAAAGTATTGACGGAAAAGATATTTCCCTCAAATGACGGCGAAGAGTACTGTCATCACGTATTCCGGATTTTCCTCGTCACGTTGTGAGTGGTTATCATCAGTCATCTTGTCTGGCCGCGGGTTCGCTCGCGGTTTTTTCTTTTGGATAATGGATAAGAGAATGGAAATGGGCCGCCTGGGCGCCGCGGTTACGATACGCATGCGTCGCGTCGCCGGCGAAACGCCTACCCTCACCCGCCTGCAGCGAGTGCCACTCCCCTTGTAAGCACAAATCCAGCGTACCACTTATCACTACCACATGCTCAATCACCCCTTTCTCATGCGGCGTTGATTCGCTCAGCGCGCCGGAGGCAAGGGTTATCGAAAAATGGTCAAAGCGCAGCTCGGGATCCCACGGGAATACTGGCGTCACCACCATCGCCTGCTGCTGCGGATCAAACGCGGAGGGCGCGGCGCTGGCGTCCGGGACGATGAACGCCGAAAACGGTACGTTCAGCCCGGTGGCAATCTTCCACAGCGTCGCCACCGTTGGACTTGATTCATTCCGCTCAATCTGCCCGAGCATGGCTTTCGACACCCCGGTCTGTTCCGCCAGTCGCGACAGGCTCCAGCCTCGCTGCTGGCGCAGGGTTTTAAGCGTTGCCGCCAGATGTTGCGCAATATTCATCCTTCCTCCTGTTTTTACTGCGCAAAGTATACCGCCATTTGTCTGATTTTTTCAGGACGTTTAACGGCATCGTACGCCACTGGCGGCGAGTTTTTCTCCCAGGGTAGCTGCGCGAACCACCGCTTGTGCGTTATAACGCACAATGATACAGTGAATGGATGTTATAACGCACATGAGAATCATCGATGCGCTCGTTTAGTCTTCCGCTTCCCACTCTGTTCGCTGGCTTCGTCGCCGTGTTGGTGGGGTACGCCAGCTCCGCCGCCATCATCTGGCAGGCCGCCGCCGCGGCCGGCGCTACCCCCGGGCAGATCGCCGGCTGGATGACGGCTCTTGGCCTCGCCATGGGCATCAGTACTCTCGCGCTGAGCGCCTGGCGGAAAGTTCCTGTGCTCACCGCCTGGTCAACGCCGGGCGCTGCGCTGTTAGTTAGCGGCCTGCAGGGGGTGACCCTCGCCGAGGCCGTGGGGATCTTTATTTTCGCCAACGCGCTGATCGTTATCTGCGGCGCCACCGGACTGTTTGCCCGGCTGATGCAGATCATTCCCCATTCGCTGGCCGCCGCGATGCTGGCTGGGATCCTGCTACGGTTTGGTTTGCAGGCCTTCGCCGGCTTACAGGATCATCTGCCGCTGTGCGGCGGGATGCTCGCCGCCTGGCTGCTGTGTAAAGCGCTGTGCCCCCGCTTCGCCGTGGTGGCCGCGCTGGTGATTGGAGCGCTGATTGCGGCGGCGTCCGGGGATGTGGCTAGCGCCGCCGTGCCGCTAGCATTTGTGACGCCGGAATGGGTCGCCCCGCAGTTTACTCCGGCGCTTTTGCTCAGCGTCGGTCTGCCGTTCTTCCTCGTCACCATGGCCTCGCAGAACGCTCCGGGGTTCGCCACCCTGCAGGCATCAGGCTATACCGTACCGGTCTCCGCACTGATCGTCGTTTGCGGGGGGTTGGCACTACTGCTGGCGCCGTTTGGGGTTTATTCCGTCTGCATCGCGGCGATCACCGCCGCCATATGCCAGAGCCCGGAGGCGCACCCGGATCCGAACCAGCGCTGGCTGGCGGCCATAGCCGCGGGCGGTTTTTATCTGCTGGCCGGTCTGTTCGGCGGGTCAATCACCGCCCTGATGTCGGCCCTGCCGCCGGCGTGGATCCAGATGCTGGCGGGTCTGGCGCTGCTCGGCACCATCGGCGGGAGTCTGTTTCAGGCAGTGCATCAGGCCAGTGAGCGCGATGCGGCGGTGCTAACCTTCCTGGTCACCGCCAGCGGGGTGACGCTGGCGGGAATTGGCTCCGCCTTCTGGGGCGTGGTGCTCGGCGGGGTGAGTTACGGCGTGCTATCCGCGCTGCGCCGCCCGTAGCTGGGAGGGCGTCAGGCCGGTGGCGGCTTTGACCCGATGGCTGAAATGGCTGGGGGAGCTAAAACCACAGGCCAGCGCTATCTCGGTTAACGGCAGCGCGCTATGGCAGATCAGGTTTTGCGCCTTCGCCATTCGCTGCTGCATGACGTACTGATGCGGAGCCATATTTAGCGACTGACGAAACATACGAGCAAAATGAAACTCACTCAGACCCGCCTGCTGCGCCAGGTCGGCCAGGGTCAAGGGCTGATCGAGATGAGCATCGATCCAGGCCAGTACGTGACGCTTTACGCCTGGCGCAAGCCCGCCGGTGACCGTCGGCAAACGCCACTGCACGGTGGAATAGTGCTGGATCAGATGGGTAAGCAGTAAGCTGCTGGCAGCGCTGAGGGTCAGCTGGTTCGCCGGCTGCCGCCAGTCGTTAGCCAGCAAAAACTGACGATACACTGCGGTGATTTTATCATCGCTGGCGAAGGTCTTTTCCTGCAGGGTGAAGTTCGCCGGGCTGCGGTCCCACACCTCCTCGCCGACGCGACGCAGGTGCGCATCGGTACAGTAAAGATGCACAAACGACAGATCGCCGCGGATATCCCATACGCTTTCATCGCCTTTCGGCATCAGACAAAAACGATCCGGGCCGCCGCCATTTTTCCAGCCGTGCGGCGTCTTTTGATAGCTTTCGTAGCCATCAGCCACGTACAGACTTAAAGTATGATGGTCGCTGCGCACCGTCACGGTATCGCAATTGTTATACCAGGCGGCCAGTTGAATACCGGAATTCAGCTCCACGGTTCCCTTCAGCACCGCGTTCTGTCGCCGTAATGTTTCAAATGTCCCGTAACCCATCGTCTTCACACATTGTCTGTAAAAGCCCTAGTCTAGGGAGACTACGGCGCGGTTTCCAGTCCTCACCGCCAGCGGATAGCAAATAAGCGCAAGAATTTGCAAGCCGACAACAAACCGGTGAAAGCCGCAGCAGGCGGCAGCCGGCATACTCCTCCCATCAACAGGTAGAGGAGAACCAGGGTGAACGCATTACTCTATGCACTCGTTGTCGTGATCTGGGGTACAACGTGGATCGCGATTTTTTTACAACAGGGACCGGTGGCCGCGCCGGTATCGATTTTCTGGCGTTTCGCCGTAGCCAGCGTCACGATGCTGGCGATTCTGCTCGTCACACGACGCCTGCGGCCGCTGGGCGCGAAAGATCATCTCTGCTGCCTGCTGCAGGGCTGCTGCGTCTTCTGCTTTAATTTCTGGTGTTTTTATACCGCCGCCGCCTGGATCAATACCGGTCTGGAATCGGTGATCTTTTCGATGGCGGTACTGTTTAACGCCATCAACAGCTTTCTCTTTTTTCGCCAGCAGCCGCCGGGCCGCTTCTGGGCCGCCGCCGCGCTGGGTCTCGCCGGTATCGTCATCCTGTTCTGGGACGACCTGCTGGCCAACGGACTGAACGCCTCGCTGCTGTGGGGGATCGGGCTGAGCGCCCTGGGCACCTACGGTTTTTCGCTCGGCAATATGTTCAGTATTCGCCACCAGCGCCGCGGGCTGGAAACGCTGACCACCAACAGCTGGGCGATGCTCTACGGCACGCTGGTGATGGGGGCGATCGCTCTGCTGCGCGGCGATAACTTTATGCCAGAATGGACCGTCAGCTATCTGGGCGCCCTGCTTTACCTGGCGCTGTTCGGCTCGGTCATCGCCTTTGGCGCCTATTTCACTCTCGTTGGGCGCATCGGCGCCAGCAAAGCCGCCTACAGTACGCTGCTGTTTCCGCTGGTCGCCTTATCCATTTCCACCGTCTATGAAGGGTATGTCTGGCACAGCAGCGCCGTGATCGGGCTGGCGCTGATCCTGCTGGGTAACCTGGTGATGTTTGCCAAACCGGAACAGCTATTGCTGCGCCGAAGGCTGGCCTGAGGAGGCTGAAGAAAACCAGCGCCGTCGTCAGACGGCGCTGGCACGATTAACGCTGAGAGGGATCGAATTTAACGGCGTCGACCGCCATATCATCGATAACCTGCTTCAGGGTATCGACGGTCAGCGGTGTATTCTCATTCGCCAGGGTTTTGCCTTCCCCTTTACGTACGACCTTGATGACCGGCTTATTGGTGCTGGCGTCAATGACCTCCGCCTCAAAGTACAGATCGGTGTCCATGGTACGATGGCCGGTGGCGGCCTGGGTGCCGGCGACAATCATAGCGACCGGGATCACTTCATAGAACTGCAGCCCCTCTTTGCTGGAGTCCACCCCGGTGATCGCCCCGCGGAAGATGAGGCTGCGCTTGCCGGCGGTAGTGGCCAGCGGTTTACGCTCGGAAATAGCCTGTTTCAGCTCTTTGTTGGTGTAGTTAAGAATATCCTGCAGCGCCTTCTCCCCTACCTGGGTGGTCGGCTTCGGTACCGGATAGTAGGTCACCGGGTGATAAACGATATTGTCATAGTTGGCCGGATTGAAGTTCGGATCGATCCAGCGCAGCTCCGGCTTGCCGGAGGCAGAGGTCGTTTCTTTCAAACTGGAATAATCTTTTAAGAAGCCCGAATACTGATCCGGTTGCGCCACTTTCGCCGCACAGCCGGTCAACGCCAATATTCCCGCCAGAGCGGCGACTTTCAGTAAAACGCGAGTACGCATAGAGAGATCCCTGTAAATGCAGTTTTTTTTCGGCAGACGTTATAGCAAATAGGACTCACTAGTTTTGTGACAAAAAAAGGGCTTCGTCAAGGAAGATTTATAAATATTGATGGCCTGAACATTACGTTAATAAATAATCACTTAAAAGGGGTATCGCGCGGTTTTCCAGGCTCATTTTCGCCGCAACGGGTCTCTGTCTTGCCCAGGCTCTGGCGGGGAATGCGGCGCGGGCCATGCTCAGCTTCCCACGCCGCGGCGAATCAGGCAGGCTTGCGCGCCAACAGGGTGGCGAAGCGCAATTTGATGCGATTGCCGTTGGCGTCGGTGCGATGCAGCTCACCGACGTCCTCATTGTATTTCAGCAGCTCCCAGCCCTGGTAATAATCACGAAGCTCATCAGGTTTAAAGGCAAACGGGAAGCCGACGGTGCAGGGATAGTCTTCGGTATCCATCGCCGCCACAATCAGGTTATAGCCGCCGGCGGCGGTGCAGCGCTGCATATTGGCGATCAGGCCGGGGATGGTGTCAGGCTCGAGGAACATCATCACTACGGTGGAGAGGATCAGGTCATACTCGCCGTCAAAGCTCAGGCTGTTGAGGTCTTTCACCGCCGTTTGCAGATTATCCAGTCGCTCGGCGGCGCGAATACTTTCCAGATTGTTGACGCTCATCGGATTTTTATCCCACGCCGTCACCGCGAAGCCGTTCGCCGCCAGATAAAGGCTGTTACGCCCGTTGCCGCAGCCCAGATCCAGCGCCCGCCCCGGCGGCACAATCGTCGCGGCATGCAGCACCTCGGAATGGGTGCGGGTCAGGCTGTATTTTTGACTAAAATAATCCGCGTCACGCTTTGTCATGATCCTTCCTTCTTATTCAGGAGTGTTTCCCGGTCGACCTGGAGCAACAGTTTCCCGCTGACCAACAGCAACGCTGTACGCAGCAGCAGCAGGCCGACAACCAGATTGCTAAAAATAAATAGCGGCATCGCCAGATGATGAAAAAAGCCGTCTCCCCTGGCCTGGCCGAGATGCAGACCGGTGGTGGCCAGCGCGGAAATGCCGAACGAAAAGCTCCAGAAAGAAGCATTGAACGGCTGACGAAGATACCAGGGCATCAGACGGAGCATAAACAGCAGCTGCAGCAGGCCGTAACCAAACAGCAGCTTAGCGAAGGTATCGGCCTCCCCGCCGTTGACGCTGAGCCAGGCGCTGCAGGCCACCAGCGCAGGCGCCAGCTGGATCCCCAGCGAGGTGCGCAGCGGCGTCGGCAGCTCGCCTGCGCTGCGCAGACGCTGGAGGATCGCCGGCTCGAGGCTCAGCCAGGAGAAGACCCCGGCGCCGAGGAACACCAGTCCGGCATCGGAAAATCCCAGCGCGCCGCAGGCCATCGCGCTGATAAAATTATTGGCTACTGTCGGCAGATACAACCCCGGCGTGGTGGCCTCGCGAGGATGGTTCCCCCGCCATAGCCCACCGCTTTGCCAGGCGGCATAGGCGAGCTGCAGCGCCACGCCCGGCACAAACAGCCCGATCGCCAGCGGCCTGCACCAGGGAGCCAAACCAATCGCCACCAACAGCGTGGTGGCCGGAAACAGGCTGACGAAGCTGCTGCTCACCGGATGACGCATCTCCCGCAGCACGCTCGCCGGAAAGCGGATCGCCCGGCTGATAAACGCCATGCTGAGCAGGACCCACATCGCCATCGCCAGCGTCACCAGCCCATCACCAATGCTGCGGCTGACCGGCCAGAGGGTGCTGGCGTAACGCCAGGCGAAGCCCATTCCGATAGTGCCGAGCACCATGCCAAAATAACCCGCCGGCAGGTTTAGCACCTGCCGCGGCGTTTGCGTTTTATTCATTTTATTGATGATATCAATTTAATTTGAAGTTGCATTCTAAAGGAACCTTATCCCGCGCGCTATGGCGATCTTTGCTATGTTTATGTTAACCATAAGTAATAAGGATCGGCCATGCGTAAATACCGTCTCAGCGAACAGACCCGGCAGTATTGTTATGAGGAAGAGCATGGCAAACAAAGCGTCACCCTGCGCCAGATCGTGGCGCTTATTGATTTCGCTGACGTTAAAGCGGGCAGCGAAGGCGGCTGGGTGGATGAGGAATGCGCTCTCAGCCAGCAGGGGGAGTGCTGGATCTACGATGTCAACAGCGTGGTCTTCGCCGGGGCGCGCATCCGCGACGACGCCCGCTTAACCGGGTTCTGCGTGGTCAGCCATGAGGCCACCATCGGCGGACGGGCCTGCATTCACACCTCGCAGATCAGCCATCACGCGCAGATCAGTGACAACGTCACGGTTACGCAGAGCCAGGTGCGCGGTTATTGTCGCCTTGCCGACGAGGCGCGTCTTCTCCCCCACTGCCAGGTGATTGCCGCGCGCGGGTTAACCGCCGATCGCGACAAAGTCCTGCAGATCTATCAGCGAGCCACCGTCAGCGCCTCGCGCATTCTCCACCAGGCGCAAATCTACGGCGATGCCTTCGTTGAGCATGCGTTTGTCGAACATCGGGCGGAAGTGTTTGACCAGGCAAGACTTGAAGGGAACGAAGAAAACGACGTCTGGGTGTGCGATAACGCCCGGGTATACGGGCACGCGCGCCTGATCGCCGGTCGCGGAGAGGATGCCATTCCCACCGTACGCTACAGTTCGCAGGTGGCAGAGAATGCGGTGATTGAAGGCAACTGCCTGCTGAAGCATCGGGCGATGGTCGGCGGCGAGGCGCAGCTGCGAGGTGGTCCGATTCTGCTCGACGACGATGTGCTGATCCAGGGGCGGACAGTCATCATCGGCGATGTGATCGTTGAGCACCAGGTCTCCATCAATGACGAGGTGCAGATTGCCGCACAGGAGGGAGAGGCCATTCATCTGCGCGGCCCGAAAACGCTTGACGGCCAGCAGCACATCACCCGCACGCCGCTGTTAGGCGCGCTTTAATGCCTCATCGCGGTCAATAATGCGGGCGTAGATATTCTGATCGTCATAGCTACCGTTCAGATACTCGGCTTGTCGGAGACAGCCTTCCAGAACAAACCCGTTGCGCAACGCTACCTGGTTGCTGCGGGTGTTCGCCACCCGGCATTTGATCACAAACCGGCGCACCAGCCCGCTGGCGGCATAATGGCGGATAAAGGCCTGTAATGAACGGGAAAGCAGCCCTTGCCCCTGGTGCTCTTCATCGATCCAGTAGCCAATATAGGCCGTTTTATTCTGCGGCTCGATCTGATTGAACGACAGTACCCCGACTAGCTGCTTATCGAGAAACAGCAAAAACATTTTGGCGTAATCCCGCTGATGCAGCATCACGTTACCCTGCACATGGCGGCGGGTCTCGTCTTCGCTGCGCACCTCGGCGGGCCAACTGAGCGACTGCTGTAGCCAGCGCTGGTTTTTGACCACCAGCTGGTGCAGGTCGCTAACGTAGCGCTCATCAATGGCGATTAGCGTCAGCGCGTCGGTTACCGGGATCGACTCAGGTACTGCTGGGATATCTGCGGTCATAGCGCTCTCTTCTGGCCCGCAGGGACTGCCTGCGGGCGTCGGGTGACTCAGGGTTATTTCATGATCCGGTCGTCAACGTAGTTGCGTTTATCTGCTGCCGGCGGGAAATACTGATAGAGCCAGGTTTCGCTGATGGCTTCTCCCTGACAGCGCAGGAACAGACGCATCTCCACCGGGTCGGTTGAGTCGGTGGTCGGATACCAGTCGAAAAGGATCCGGTAGCCATCGAACGGCTCGACGTAGAGGATCTCAATCTGCTTCGCTTCCCCGCTGGAGAGGGTGATCACCGGTTCAATACCGCGCGGCGCGGCCGCCTTCAAATCGCCGCCGACAAAGTCGATGGCAAAACGACGCGCCCACTTATCCGGGTAGTGTTCACCCGGCGCCCATCCCTCGGGGAAGCCCCCCATCCCGGTGCGGGTGGCCAGAACGCGCGCCAGCGGAGTGCTCACCGGCGGCTGCGCGCTCCAGTAAAGACGGTAGCGGAAGTCCAGTTCGTCGCCCGCCTTCACCGCCTTTTCCGGCTGCCAGAAGCAGACGATATTATCCAGCGTTTCGCCGGTAGTTGGGATCTCCATCAGGCTGACCGCCCCTTTGCCCCACTGGTTACGCGGCTCAACCCACAGGCTGGGACGCTTGTTATACCAGCCCATCACATCCTGGTAGTGGGAGAAATCACGGTCCAGCTGCAACAGACCAAAGCCGCGCGGGTTCTTGTCCTGGAAGGCATTGAACTGCAGCTTCTGCGGGTTATTCAGCGGCCGGCAGACCCATTCCCCGTTGCCCAACCACATTGACAGCCGATCGGAGTCGTGGATTTGCGGATGGATGGTGTCGCACATCCGCCGCTCATTATTGCCGCAGCTGAACATACTGGTCATCGGCGCGATACCCAGCTGTTTGATATCCTTGCGGGCGTACAGGTGGTTTTCCACGTCCATGATAACCTGGGTATCCTGGCAGTGGATGGTGAACTTGTAGGCGCCAGTGATGCTCGGGCTGTCCAGCAGCGCGTAAACGGTAAACACCGTGGCGTCCCCTTTGACCGTTTCGAACCAGAACGACGTAAAGTCGGGAAACTCTTCCGGGGTATCGGTAAAGGTATCCACCGCCAGACCGCGGGCCGACAGGCCATACTGATAGGTGCTGTCTACCGCGCGGAAGTAGCTGGCGCCGAGGAACGCCACGATATCGCGGCGCGCCAGCTCCGGCGCTTTAAACACCCGGAACCCGGCGAAGCCGAGGTCAGACTGTCCTTCCAGCTGACGGGTATCCACACCGGCGTCATTGTACTTAAACAGCTCCGGACGGAAGTGGATCTCGCGCGCCTGCTGGGTGCTGGCGTCTAAAGAGAACATCCGCACGCGGCGACGGAACCCCATCCCGACGTGGAAAAACTGGATGTCCAGCTTACGCTCTTCAATATTGTTCCACAGCGAGTGGTTGGCATCATACTGGATGCTGTTATAGGCCTGCGGGGTGAGATTGGCGAGCGTCGGCGGCAGATCGCGCGGGGCGCCGCCCCACGGCTGGCGCGCCAGATCGTGAGCCATCGCCTGCAGAACAGCATAATCAAAACGACGCGTTTGCCCGTCGGCAATGCCCGCGTCTTCGGCAAAAGCGGCCTGACTGAATAAGGAAGCGACTCCTGACGTTCCGCATACGGCGGCAACAGCCATGGAAGATTTAAGAAAACGTCTGCGGTTCATGCCTGAGAAAGCGTCCTTCTGCACGGGTGAATTGATTCGCAACGCGTCATCACGCTGCGTGATAATTTCCGCCCACTCTAGACAAAAACGATTAATAATCCAATTGTTGCCAGCAGAAAAAAGGTAAAAAAGCCCTGTCCAGAGGAACAGCCTGTTTTTTTCATTTCCTCTGACGTGTAGCCTGGGCATACACGCTGCCTGCCGCTTTTTACCCCTGACTATTCAAGGGAAATCTATTCTCCAGTGCTGAATATTCACCCCATGTATCGCTCCTCGCCGCGCGCGTTTTTTAGGCACGATTCGCGCAAATTTCCATCGCGCCTGGTGCTAACTTTTCCCCGATAACCGCTATCTTTCTTCACGTTAGCGGCCAACAGGGGAGAGCCGTTCGGGCTGTCCCGCCACGCTCTCCAGGGAATTCATTCAGGAGTCATGCCATGCAAGTGAAAGCAGCCGTCACGCTGGGCTACCAGCAGCCTTTTGTCATCAAAGACGTCGAGGTCGCCCCGCCGGGGAAGGACGAGATATTAGTGAAAATTGTCGCCACCGGCGTCTGCCATACCGACGCCGTGATGCGCGACAACCCCGGGGTGGTGCCTATGCCGGCGATCCTCGGCCATGAAGGCGCCGGGATCGTTGCCAGCGTCGGCGAGGCGGTTAGCGGCATCAGGGTAGGAGACCACGTGGTGCTCAGCTACGCCGCCTGCCACCACTGCGAAAATTGTTTAAGCAACCACCCTTCGGCTTGCGAAGATTTTAATACGCTTAATTTTGGCGGCCGACGCGAGGATGGCACCACCCCCTACCGGCTGGGAGACCAGGATCTGTCCCTGTTCTTTGGCCAGTCGTCTTTCAGCCAGTATGTGGTCACCCGCGCCAGCAACGCGGTCGTGGTCGACCCGGAGGTTGATCTCACCCTGCTCGGCCCGCTGGGCTGCGGTATCCAGACCGGTAGCGGGACGGTGCTCAACCGCCTGAAACCGGTGGTCGGCGAATCGCTGGTGGTGTTTGGCTGCGGCGCGGTGGGGCTCAGCGCCATCATGGCAGCGAAATTAACCGGCTGTTCACACATTATCGCGGTGGATATCCATGCCAGCCGCCTCGCCCTGGCGGGCGAACTGGGCGCCACCCATCAGATCAACGGCAAGGAACAGGATGCCGTCGCCGTGATTAAACAAATCACCGGTAAAGGCGCCCACTACGCGGTGGAAACGACCGGCGTCTCCGCTATCGTTCTGCAGGCCGTACACGCGGTGAAACCGCTGGGAACGGTGGCGATTGTGGGCTTTACCGGAGATATCACCCTTAACGTGCAGAACGACCTGATGGCGGAGGGAAAATCGCTGGTCGGGGTGATTGAAGGCGACGCCGTGCCGGCGCTGTTTATTCCGCTGTTGGTGCAACTCTATAAACAGGGAAAATTCCCTATCGATAAGCTTATCGCCCGCTATCCGTTGGCCGATATCAACCAGGCCTTCGCCGATTCGGCGTCCGGCAAGGTGATCAAGCCGGTGGTGGTCATGTGAGATAACGTCGCCACCGGTCGGTGGCGACAGTTGCGCATTATGGGATTTATTCCAGCGTCACGTGATGCTTCATCACCCGGCGAAACAGCGCCAGTCTGGCGCGCATAAAGCGGTTCTCCACTTTAAACCCGGCGCGCTTATGCAAGCCAATGCGCAACAGGCGATCCCGCCCGCGCAGGCACGCCGGCCAGCGCACCGCGCCGGAAAGCGTCTGCTCGCCGCTGGCGAGGCGGGCAAACTGCGTCCAGTAGTCAGCGACCTGAGCGGCGAAGGCCAGATCCGCTTCGCTGGCGTACTGCCGCACCGGGTCGGTCAACCGCAGGTTATCAAACACGTAGGGCACCTCGTTGCCATGCCAGGCCCCATGCGGGTAGGCGTCATGCTCCGCTTCCGCGACATAATCAAACCAGTAGCGCCAGCACGGCTGACCCACGCACTGTTGCGCCTGCATCACTACATAACCAAGGGTGGTGAAGGCCATGTCGCGGCATACTTCCCGCCCCAGCGCTTCATCGCCCTTCACGCCGGGATAGAGGAGTTTGATCAGCCCCAGCCCCAGACGGCGCTCTCGGCGCAGCTTCTGGATCTGCCCGGCAATATCGACGCCGAACACGGCCATCACGCTGGCTTCATCGCTATTGGAGCCGATCATCACCGGTATCGGATGCTGGCGGCCGGCAAAGAAGGTCTCCAGCATCGGCTGCGGCAGCACCGCGTCTCCGGCAATAGGCGCAGGCCCGGTATTCAGCGGCGCGGTGAGCGACCAGAAGGCCTCCGCCGGGATCGCCCGCAATTCCTCAGCGCTGGCTTGCGGTAAGGCGAAGTGTTCCGCCAGCAGGCGCCCTTTTTCCAGCGCTTTTTCCCGCGGCAGATCGGGTAGCGTATACCCGCTCTGAATAATCGCTTTATGAAACAGCCCTTTCGCTTTCGGGGAGGCCATTAGCGACAGCACGCTGCGCGCCCCGGCGGATTCGCCAAACAGCGTGACGTTGGCGGCATCCCCGCCGAAGGCGTGGATATTCTCCTGAACCCACTGCAGAGCGGCAATCTGATCGAGCAACGCGAAATTATAGAGACGTTCGCCCGCCTCTTCTTCCAGCGCCGGATGGGCGAAAAAGCCTAGATGGCCCAGCCGGTAGTTAACTGTCACCACCACCACGTCGCGGCTGGCAAGCGCTTTGCCATCGTAAGGCGGCAGGCTGCCGGCGCCGATGGTAAACCCGCCGCCGTGCAGCCAGACCATCACCGGCAGCGGCTGCGCTGCGCTGGCCGGGGCCCAGACGTTGAGATATAAGCAGTCTTCGCTGAAGGCGCCAGGATCGCCGCCGCCGAGCTCGCGGCAGTAGTCAATGTCCTGCCAGCTGGCGGCGGAAAAGGTCTCGACTGGACGTACCCCCTGCCAGCGGGCGGCTGGCTGCGGCGCGCGCCAGCGCAGCGGGCCCACGGGCGGCGCGGCGTACGGAATGCCGCGCCAGATATGAATCCCCTGTTCTGCGCTCCCGGCCAGCGTTCCCTGACGGGTTTTCGCCAACGGTTTCGACGGATGTTGCATAACCTGCTCCCTGTAAGGCTGATGCCAGCAGGGTACTGATTTTACAGCAGACCGCAACGTCGTTTGCTGCGCTCCTCCGCCTGTCGGTATAGTTCAAACTCATCCTGCACCGGGCAGCCCAGAGCTGCCTCAAACGCCTCGCGACTGGCGTTCCCGTGGCTGCGCGCCTGGGTTTCGTTGCCCAGATTGGACTGAAAAATGCCCGCCGCGCTGACCGGTAAAAAATCTTCATAAATAATCGGCTGGGCGACCACCCACCCGCGCTCAATCAGCGGCTGCGGATCGTCGCCCGGGCGAAACGCCTGGCGATGTGCCTCACCCGTGGGCGTCAGGCGGTAGCGAAACCAGGCCAGCCCCTGCTGACGGAGCAGAAATTCGCTGTCGGGAAATTCGCTAAACACCTCCTGTAGATGCTGCTGGTGGCTGAGATTGTCTTTCCCGGTTCCTGCCGCCTGCAGCAGCCGATCGTACAGCGCGCGCCCTTTCGGCGTCAGCGCCACGCCCCGCTGCTCAATTTCGCCAAAGCGGGCGCTATGGGTGCCTCGGTGTTCTCCGGCGAACATCACCGGCTCCTCAAGCGCCTTAAAGCTGGTCTGCCGCAGGAGGATCGGGACCTCCCGGCGCGGTGGCCCTTCAATCAACGCTTTGGGTTCAATACCGCACTCCGGCATCAGGGACTGGACGCGGTCAATATCCAGCGTCCGCGGCGTGAGATGGTTGATATGACACCCCGGGAAACAGACCACATCGGCAATCAGGCGGTGCTCGCGATGCAGAGCATGGTAAGTCTCCTCATCGACGGTGGCTTGCCGGTGCCAGCGGAACGTCTCCAGCGCCTCCTGGACAAACTCGCGCGCGTCGGCAGAGGTGAATTCGCCCTCTGCTTCATACTGCGCAATCAGCGCCAGGCAGCGGGGGGTGAAGATTTTGCGCCGCGCGAGGATCGCCTCGGCCCGCTCGCGCAGGGCGCGATTTTCAATCAGCTCCAGGCGCAGCAGCGAGGTGAAAATCCGAAATGGATTGCGCGCCAGCGCGGCATCGTCGATGGGACGAAACGCCGTGGAGTGGACCGGCACGCCGGCCTGCGAGAGATCGTAATAGCTAACGGGATACATCCCCATGATGGCAAACATGCGACGGAGCGTCGCCAGTTCTTCCGCTGTGCCCACGCGAATCGCGCCGTGGCGCTCCACGTTTAAGCGCGCCAGCTCGTCAGCGTTAGCGAGCTGTTCATGCAGCTGCGGATTATTTTCCAGTACCGCCAGGTTGACGTCAGCCACCAGCTCCAGCAGCGTTCCGTACTGCGGAACTTCCTGCTGGTACATGGCCGACATGGCCTGCGAAAAGTGCTCCCGAATCTCATCAGCCGTGATGGTGTTCGCCATGATGTGTTACCTCCAGTGAATACTTCCTGGAGTGTAGGAAAGCTGCCTCGCCGCGGGGGGAAGAATTTACAAACTGTGATGGCGATAACCTGCCGCCGGTCCAGGTCATTGCGCAAAACATAACCCATAGTTATGAAAAACACCCGGTAATTTCACTTTAAATTAACAATACATTTACACACACTGCTTCTGGCGACATTACAACAATATGCCCCTCTACCGTCTACACGGAGTACCCTATGAACGACAAATGGTCCCCACGTGAGGTTGTCCATCGCGATTACAGTAGCCACCCGCCCGCTTACGCGCCGGGCTATAAAACCAGCGTCCTGCGCTCGCCAAAAAACGCCCTCATCTCTCTGCAGAACTCGCTGTCAGAGATCACCGGCCCGGTATTTAGCCGCGACGACCTCGGCCCTCTGGATAATGACCTAATCCTGAACTATGCCAAAGAAGGCCTGCCTATCGGCGAGCGGATCATCGTCCACGGTTACGTGCGCGATGGATTCGGCCGACCGATGAAAAATATGCTGGTCGAAGTCTGGCAAGCCAATGCTGGCGGTCGCTACCGGCATAAAAAAGATCAGTATCTGGCGCCGATTGACCCGAACTTTGGCGGTTGCGGCCGGGTGCTTACCGATGAAAACGGCTATTACTGTTTTCGCACCATCAAACCCGGCCCCTACCCCTGGCGCAACCAGGCCAGCGACTGGCGTCCGGCGCATATCCATTTTTCTCTCTCGGGCGACGCCTGGGCCCAGCGCCTGATCACCCAGATGTATTTTGAAGGCGACCCGCTGATTAAGCAGTGCCCGATCGTCAGGACTATTAAGAATGACGACGCCGTGCGCACGCTGATCGCCGAGCTGGACATGCACGCCGCCGTACCGCTGGATTGTCTGGCCTACCGCTTCGACCTTGTTCTGCGCGGCCACCGCGCCACGCTGTTTGAAAATCGCACTCAGGGGGCCGCCCGATGAAAGAGTATCTGCCTGAAACCGCCTCGCAGACGGCGGGACCCTATGTTCATATCGGCCTGGCGCCGGACGCCGCAGGCTTTCATATTTTTGAGAAAAATTTTGGCCCGGTCCTCACTACCGCCGATACCGCCGGGGAGCGCATCACCATTGAAGGCCGGGTTATCGACGGCTCCGGGACGCCGGTCCGCGATGTGCTGCTGGAGATCTGGCAGGCCAACGCCGCGGGTCGCTATAACCATCCTGACGATCGTCAACAGCAGAAAGCCGTCGACCCGGCCTTCCGCGGCTGGGGGCGTACCTGCTCTGATTTCACCTCCGGCATTTGGCGCTTTGAAACCATCAAGCCGGGCCCGGTGGTCGGTCGCGATGGCCGGCTGATGGCGCCGCACGTCAACCTGTGGGTGGTGGCGCGGGGGATCAATATTGGCCTGAATACGCGGATGTACTTTGCCGATGAACACGCGGCCAACGCCAGCGACCCGGTGCTGAATCTCATCGAGTGGGAGGTGAGGCGCAAAACCTTAATCGCCGAGCGCGAGGTTCGCGGTACGGAAGTGGTCTATCGTTTTGACATTCATCTGCAGGGCGAGAACGAAACCGTCTTTTTCGATATTTAGCCGTCGCGGTGACCACCACCTTCGCCCCGGTTCTGCGGGGCGAAGGCGTTTTCAACCACAGGGAAAGATCTTGTCATGTAACCAACTCAAATGTTAATAATATTTTGCTATCTGGTTATCAAATTTAAACAAGTCCGCTTGTCTCTTTCACCGCTGTGTTTTTAACATCATCTTACTATGGAAAAAAATGGTCTCTTCAGTCAGCGCATTCGCTTGCGCCATCTACACACCTTCGTGGCCGTCGCTCAACAGGGAACGCTGGGGCGCGCGGCTGAAACATTAAATCTGAGCCAGCCAGCACTCTCGAAAACGCTTAACGAGCTAGAACAGCTGACCGGTACCCGGCTGTTCGAGCGGGGTCGTCTTGGGGCGCAGCTAACCCTGGTCGGCGAACAGTTTCTGACGCATGCCGTTAAGGTGCTTGACGCCCTTAATTCGGCCGGCCAGGCGCTGAACCGCAAAGAGGGCCTGAATAACGACATCGTGCGCATCGGCGCGCTGCCCACCGCCGCGCTGGGGATCCTGCCGACGGTGATCGGCCAGTTTCACAAGCAGCAAAAAGATATCACGCTGCAGGTCGCCACTATGAACAACACCATGCTGCTTGCCGGCTTAAAATCCGGGGAGATCGACATCGGCATTGGACGTATGTCCGACCCGGAGCTGATGAGCGGGCTGCATTACGAACTGTTGTTCCTTGAATCCCTGAAGCTGGTGGTTCGCCCGGGACATCCCCTGCTTCAGGAGACGGTGACCCTTAGTCGGGTGATGGAGTGGCCGGTGGTGGTCTCACCTAAAGGCACCGTGCCGCGGCAAAACGCCGAAGCGCTGCTCCAGAGCCAGGGCTGTAAGATGCCCGCCGGCTGCATCGAGACCCTCTCCGCCTCCCTGTCGCGCCAGCTGACGGTGGATTTTGACTATGTCTGGTTTGTCCCTTCCGGGGCGGTAAAAGACGATCTTCGCCGTGGCGTGCTAACCGCCCTGCCGATCGCCACCCAGGGCGCCGGAGAGCCCATCGGCATTTTAACCCGCGTCGATGCGACACTGACTCCGGGTACGCAGACGCTGCTCAGCGCTATCCGTAAGTCCATGCCTGCCTGACCCCCTTTCTCCCCGGCCCGCAGCGGCCGGGGAACCTGCAAACGCGCCGACGCCGCTCCCCATAACGTTAGACATATTCGGCAAAATAATCATTTAGTGCGAAATTATTTATTAACATTTGCGCAAACTTCTTTAACAGATCTATCATGTCTCGATTTCACCAAATGGTTCACTCGAAATCTAATCAAGCAACAAATACAGTTTTATGAAGGTTAAAACCACTTCATTCAAAAATGATTCAATAGAAACATGTTTCATTTGGTTCACAGTGAGGTGGCTAGTGTGGTTAAGGAGATTACATGGCAACTGGCAATGCGCCGCGCGGATTCCCCCGGATCCTGCAGTGGCTTCTCGCCGGACTGATGCTCATCATCGGTCTGGCTGTGGGTATTCTTGGGGCAAAACTGGCCCTCGTCGGCGGTACACTGTACTTCGCGCTGATGGGCGTGGTCATGGTCATCGCGGCGGTGTTGATTTTCCGCAACCGCCGCGGCGGTATTCTGTTATACGCCGTGGCGTTTATCGCCTCGGTGATCTGGGCGATTAGTGACGCTGGCTGGAACTACTGGCCGCTCTTCTCGCGCCTGTTTGCGCTCGGCGTACTGGCCTTCCTGGCCGCCCTGGTCTGGCCTTTCCTCGCCAGCCCACCGGCGAAAAAAGGCCCGGCCTATGGCGTCGCCGCCGTTCTCGCCGTGGCGCTGGCGGTGAGCTTTGGCTGGATGTTCAAATCCGCACCGCTGGTCAGCGCGACTGAAGCGGTACCAGTCAAGCCCGTCGCGCCAGGCGAACAGCAGAAAAACTGGGCGCACTGGGGTAACACCACCCACGGCGACCGTTTCGCCGCCCTCGACCAAATCAACAAACAAAACGTCAACCAGCTGCAGGTTGCCTGGGTAGCGCATACTGGCGATATCCCGCAGAGCAACGGCTCCGGCGCGGAAGATCAGAACACCCCGCTGCAGATTGGCGATACTCTCTACGTCTGTACCCCTTACAGTAAAGTGCTGGCGCTGGATGTGGACAGCGGAAAAGAGAAATGGCGCTATGACTCCAAATCCTCTTCACCCAACTGGCAGCGCTGCCGCGGCTTAGGGTATTACGCAGATAGCCAGGCGCAAACCGCGCAAGCGTCAGGCACGCAGCCGGCCGCCTGTTCCCGTCGTCTGTTCCTGCCGACCATCGACGCCCGCCTGATCGCCATTGATGCCGATACCGGCAAACTGTGCGAAAGCTTCGGCGATCGCGGTATTGTCGACCTCAGCGTCGGCATGGGTGAAGTGAAAGCGGGTTACTATCAGCAGACCTCCACCCCGCTGGTGGCGGGCAATGTGGTGGTGGTGGGCGGCCGCGTCGCGGATAACTACTCCACTGGCGAACCGCCGGGCGTGGTCCGCGCGTTTGATGTCCACACCGGCAAACTGGCATGGGCGTGGGATCCGGGCAATCCAGCGCTGACCGGTGTTCCGCCGGAAGGCCAGACCTACACGCGCGGTACGCCAAACGTCTGGTCGGCGATGTCCTACGACGCGAAGCTGAATCTGATCTATCTGCCCACCGGCAACGCCACGCCAGATTTCTTTGGCGGCGAACGTACCGCGCTGGACGATAAATACAGCTCCTCTATCGTGGCTGTGGATGCCACCACCGGCCAGGTGCGCTGGCACTTCCAGACCACACACCACGATCTGTGGGACTTTGACCTGCCTTCTCAGCCGCTGCTGTACGATCTGCCTGACGGCAAGGGCGGCACCACCCCGGTGCTGGTGCAGACCAGCAAGCAGGGCATGATCTTTATGCTCAACCGCGAGACCGGCGAGCCGGTGGCCAAAGTGGAAGAGCGTCCGGTGCCGGCGGGCAACGTCAAAGGTGAACGCTACTCGCCGACGCAACCTTACTCGGTAGGGATGCCGATGATCGGCAACCAGACGTTGACCGAGTCCGATATGTGGGGAGCGACACCGATCGACCTGCTGCTGTGCCGTATTCAGTTCAAAGAGATGCGCCATCAGGGCGTCTTTACCCCGCCAGGTGAAGACCGTTCCCTGCAGTTCCCGGGCTCGCTCGGCGGCATGAACTGGGGCAGTGTTTCGCTGGATCCAAACAACAGCCTGATGTTTGTCAACGATATGCGTCTGGGCCTGGCCAACTATATGGTGCCGCGCGCGAAGGTGGCGAAAGACGCCAGCGGGATCGAGATGGGCATCGTGCCGATGGAAGGCACGCCGTTTGGCGCGATGCGCGAACGTTTCCTGTCGCCGCTGGGCATTCCGTGCCAGAAGCCGCCGTTCGGCACCATGTCCGCGGTGGATCTGAAAACCGGGAAACTGGTGTGGCAGGTGCCGGTTGGCACCGTAGAAGACACCGGGCCGCTGGGCATACGTATGCACATGCCAATTCCAATCGGCATGCCGACCCTTGGCGCATCGCTGGCAACGCAGTCCGGACTGCTGTTCTTCGCCGGCACCCAGGATTTCTACCTGCGCGCCTTTGATACCGCGAACGGCAAAGAGATCTGGAAATCGCGTCTGCCGGTCGGCAGCCAGTCCGGCCCGATGACCTACGTCTCACCGAAAACCGGTAAGCAGTACATCATTATCAATGCCGGCGGCGCCCGCCAGTCACCGGATCGCGGCGATTACATCATCGCCTACGCGCTCCCAGACCATCACTGATCGACATACACAAAAGGGCCCATCCGGGCCCTTTTTTTATGGGTGACGATTCGCCTTCAGCGTCGGGGATTACTGGTCTCCAAAGTGGATCACGGTGCGAATCGATTTACCTTCATGCATCAGATCAAAGGCCTCGTTAATCTGCTCCAGCGGCAGGCGATGGGTAATAAACGGATCGAGGCGAATTTTACCCGCCATGGCGTCTTCCACCATGCCCGGCAGCTGACTGCGCCCTTTTACGCCGCCGAAGGCGGAACCGCGCCACACGCGGCCGGTCACCAGCTGGAACGGACGGGTCTTGATCTCCTGCCCGGCGCCGGCTACACCGATGATCACGCTCTCACCCCAGCCTTTATGGCAGCACTCCAGCGCCGCGCGCATCACATTTACATTGCCGATGCACTCGAAGCTGAAATCCACCCCGCCGTCGGTCAACTCAACGATCACATCCTGAATCGGCTTATCGTAGTCGTTCGGATTGATAAAATCGGTCGCGCCCATCTCTTTAGCGAGAGTGAACTTATCCGGGTTGGTATCAACCGCCAGAATGCGCCCGGCCTGCGCCTGCACCGCGCCCTGGATCACCGCCAGACCAATGCCGCCCAGACCAAAGACCGCGACGGTATCCCCGGCCTTGACCTTCGCCGTGTTATGCACCGCGCCGATACCGGTGGTTACGCCGCAGCCCAGCAGGCACACTTTATCCAAAGGCGCCTGCGGATTGACTTTCGCCAGCGAAATCTCGGCGCAAACCGTATATTCGCTGAAGGTGCTGGTGCCCATATAGTGATAGATCGGTTCGCCATTGTACGAGAAACGAGTGGTGCCGTCCGGCATCAGTCCTTTACCCTGGGTGGCACGCACCGCCTGACAGAGGTTGGTTTTACCCGACTTACAGAATTTGCACTCGCCACATTCGGCGGTATACAGCGGAATGACGTGATCGCCCGGCTTAAGGCTGGTGACGCCCTCGCCTACTTCCACGACAATCCCGCCGCCCTCATGGCCCAGCACCGCCGGGAAGACACCTTCCGGATCGTCACCGGAGAGGGTGAAGGCATCGGTATGACACACCCCGGTGTGGGTGATTTTCACCAGAACTTCGCCTTTTTTCGGCGGCGCGACGTCGATCTCAACGATTTTTAACGGCTGACCGGGGCCGAAGGCCACTGCTGCGCGTGATTTCATAACTGTCTCTTCCTCGTCGTGATGTTATTTTAAATAGGATCGTAGCAGATGACCGACCTCTGCCATTCTCGCGGCCCGCTGCTCAGGGGTGGTGTCGCCGCTGACCAGCTCGTCCTGCAGGTGGATCTCCACCATTTCGCCCATCAGGCCGTTCGCCGCCCCGCGAATCGAGGCGATCTGCTGCAGAATAGTCATACAGGGCTCGCCGGACTCCAGCGCGCGCTCAAGGGCTTCGACCTGGCCGCGGATGCGTCTTACGCGGCTGAGCGCCCGTTTTTTATCTTCAGGTGAATGTGGCACGATTACGCCTCCGTATCATATAGGGGGGTATACTATATTCTATTAGCGGTGAAGGCAAAAAAAAAACCCGTCGCGGGACGGGGTCAGGAAGTGAAAGAGGATGATTTAGCGCTTACGAGGCATCATTCGCAGCAGAGTATTATCCTTCCACCAGTAATGATGGAGCAGCGCGGCGAGAGCATGCAGGCCAATCACAAAGTACCCGGCATTGGCCAACCATTCATGGATCGCCTTCAGGGTATCCACCCGCTCAAAATCGCTCTGCGGGGCATACGGCATGGTCAGACCAAAGGCATACCAGGGGTTACCGCGCCAGTACATCATCACCATGCCGATCAACGGCAAGGCAATGAACAGCAAATATATCGCCAGGTGACCAAGATGGGCGAAACCGGTCATCATCGGCGATGGTTTCGGTACGATCGGCGGCGCCGGCGATTTCAGCCGCACCAGCAGACGCGCCACCATCAGCACGAAAATGGTGATCCCGCAGGAAACATGCACCATATTAATCAATGGCCGCTCACTGCGGGGGAAAAAACCGCGCAGCTCCATCGCCGCATAGGCTACTACTACCAGCAAAAAAACCAGCCAGTGAATCCCAATCTGCAGGCCGGAATATTTATCGCGCATGGCATATCCTTTATGGAAAGTATGATGCTGCCAACATAGCGGCGTTCCCTTAAATTTTCATTAACCTTTACGTAGAATTAACAATTGATTACCGCTTTCTGCCGAGCCGCTATACCACGCTTAGCGCACGCTCTTTCCTGGCCGAACGACAAACCGTCCACCGGTCATTACAAAATTACACAGTTTTGTTACTTACCGCGCTACTGCCGCCGCTATAGTACAGAATGTCTGGCAGACCACACGGCCCTGGGAGATAAGAATGAAGGAAATCGGCTTACCGTTATTGCTACTGACCGCGCTGGCCAGTCCGGCTTTTGCTGCAGACTGTCAGCCAAACGGCATTGGCGGCTCTTTTTGCATTAACGATGACGGTACGACTACCGACACGGTGCCTAACGAAGTCAACGGCATGGATACGTACTCGAATAATGGCGGCTATACCAGTTCCCTGCCCGATCGGTCAGGGGCGGATGAAGCACTGGAAGGTTCATCGCTGTCGACGCAGCAAGGCGTCGGCAGCGGACAGAGCGACAGTGCGCTGGCGGGTCGCGACTGGCATTCGCCCGCCAATCTGAATGATGGCGCCGCCACCTCCAGTATGAGCCTGCTGGATAAACCCTGAGGCCAGCGGCTAAGCGAGACTCCAGCCTGCGGCGCCGATGGCGAGGGCGAAAAGCAGGCAGGCCAGCGCCGTCTTGCGTAACAGCATGGTATAGAATGAAATTGCGACGCCAATGAATACCACCAGCAGAATCGGCCACATGCTTAATAACAACAGCAGAAAACCCTCAATATTGTTATGGATTACGCTCTCCACACCCGCATCCTTGCCTCATCGTCGATAAAGTAAGCAGAATTTAATATGTAACATGAATACATTCAAATAAAATATAATTGTAAATGGTTATGCACCGCCTCCTGCAGTTGGCGGTGGGTCACTTTCACGCGTCCGGAGCTTTGGCATCAGAAGCAGTTCGCAAAAAAACACGTCAGGATTGTTCCATGACCCTTTAGCGGTACGCTCGTATTATCGCTGGTATCCTGCAAATTCTTCACGCCATTATTCATTCGGCGCGGGTATCGGACACAATGCGCCGGCGATGACAGTCGCCTGGTTGCAGTTTATCCCCCTGAGCGGAACGCACATCCAGATACTGAAGGGGCTGGCCGTGCGCGTTATCCAGCAGGACCGAATAGGTTTCCCCTTGCTCAAACATATAACGCTCTCCCCATTGCCGCAGCGCCACAACAATGGGAAACACGGAGCGCCCCTTTTCAGTCAGGACATATTCCTTGTATGCGCTGCCATCCGATGCCGGTAAAATCTCGAAAATACCGATATCAACCAGATGCTTCAGCCGCGAGGCAAGGATATTTTTGGCCAGCCCCAAATTTTTTTGAAACTCGCTGAATCTCCGCACATCGTCAAATGCTTCGCGGATAATCATCAGGCACCAGCGTTCACCAATTGATTCCAACGTTCTCGCCACCGGACATTCACTGGTTCTAAGTGATTCATGCTTTGCCATCTGCGCGCTCCTTATCAATTTATCTACTGATCTAGCTTAATCCTCACCTTTACCAGTTGCAAAAAAAAACCAGCAAGGCTAATTCTATAGGTACACTAGTTTTAAAAAGCAACCAGACAGAGGGTCTCTTATGAAATGTAAGGCAAGTAGATGTACCGGCCAAAGGATCCAAACTGCGTCAGTCCCTGACACGATGCTGACCACAGGGATAACGGCGTTGTTTTCACTAACCTGCGCGCTGGCAGTAGCCAATGTTTATTCAGCACAGCCTTTACTCGACTCGATGGCGGTCAGCCTGAAGGTGTCGCCAGGCATGATTGGCAGCGTCATCACCGCTACGCAGGCGGGCTATGCCATTGGCCTGCTGTTCCTGGTTCCGCTCGGGGACTGGTTGAACCGTAAATACGTGGTGATGAGTCAACTGTTGCTTTCAGTAGCGGCGTTAGTCGCGGCAGGGTTATCCCCCAATATAGCAACGCTGCTTGGCGCCATGCTGATCGTCGGCCTGATGGCCGTGGTGGTGCAGGTGCTGGTGGCCTGGGTGGCAATACTGGCGACGCCGCAGAAACGAGGCCAGGCGGTGGGTACCCTGACCAGCGGCATTGTTTCAGGTATCCTGTTATCTCGGTTTATCTCAGGCGCGATAGCCGATATCGCCGGCTGGCGAGCCGTGTATCTCACGGCTGCCTGTCTGATGTTGGTGATTGCAGGGGTCGTCTGGAAAATCATGCCTTCGCCCCCGCAGCAGCCGCAGCCGCAAAAGCCGACTTACCTTTCCTTATTGAAGTCCGTGTTTCAGCTGTACCTCACCGAGCCGCAACTGAGAAAGCGCGGGATCCTGGCGCTATTTATCTTCGCCGCTTTCAGCATGCTATGGACGACCATGGTCATGCCGCTCACCGCCCTTTCCCTCTCGCACACCCAGACGGGGATGTTTGGCTTAGCCGGCTTCGCTGGCATGCTGGCCGCCGCCAGAGCGGGCAAGTGGGCTGACCAGGGATGGGCTCAGCGCACTACCGGCCTGGCGCTGGCGCTGCTGACCATCTCATGGCTTCCTATCGGCTATGCCGAAACCTCTCTGCTTTGGCTGATAGCTGGCGTCATTGCGCTGGACTTTGCGGTACAGGCCGTTCATGTCTCCAGCCAGAGCCTGATCATTGCCGCCAGGCCTGCAGCGGCAAGCCGCCTGGTTGGGGCTTACATGTGTTTTTATTCGCTGGGCAGCGCGACAGGGGCTATCGTTGCCACACAGCTTTATTCCCACTGGGGATGGCAGGCGGTCTGCCTTGCGGGGGCCGCGGTCAGCGCGTGTGCATTTCTGATCTGGTCAGGATCGCGTCAATCATGATATTCGTTCTGCGTTTTAAAGGGGCCAGTCAAAAAGACCGTAACGCTGACCTGATTGCTGCCAGCTATTTGTATCGCATACATTTTTTCAATGCTTTTAAACAGTTATGTTCATGTTGTATAATGACGTGCACTTTAACTAAAAAAGAGTGCGACCATGATTGATTCCTCATTGCCATTAACCGACATTCATCGTCATCTTGACGGTAACATCCGGGCCCAAACCATCCTCGATCTTGGCCGCGAATTTAATATCGCTCTTCCCGCAACCACCCTCGACACGCTGCGTCCCCACGTCCAGGTCACCAGCCTTGAGCCCGATCTGGTTAGTTTCCTCGCCAAGCTCGACTGGGGGGTAAAGGTCCTGGCCTCGCTGGAAGCCTGTCGCCGCGTGGCGTATGAGAACGTCGAAGACGCGGCGCGAAATGGCCTGCACTACGTTGAGCTACGCTTCTCTCCCCGCTATATGGCGATGACCCACCGGCTGCCGGTCGACGGCGTGGTAGACGCGGTAATTGCCGGGGTTCAAGAGGGATGCCGCGATTTCCAGGTCGACGCCCGGCTGATCGGTATTCTGAGCCGCACCTTCGGCGAAGCCGCCTGTCAGGAAGAGCTGGCGGCGCTGCTCGCCCACCGCGAGGGCATCACTGCCCTCGACCTCGCCGGCGATGAGCTAGGCTTCCCGGGTACGTTGTTCCGCAACCATTTTAACCAGGCCCGCGACGCCGGGTGGCATATCACCGTCCACGCGGGCGAAGCGGCCGGCCCGGAAAGTATCTGGCAGGCCATTCGTGAGCTGGGCGCGGAGCGCATCGGCCATGGGGTTAAAGCGGTAGAGGATCCAGCCCTGATGGACTACCTGGCCGAGCACCGCATCGGGATTGAATCCTGCCTGACCTCGAACGTGCAAACCAGCACCGTGGCCTCCCTGGCCCAGCATCCGCTGAAGCAGTTCCTTGAGCACGGCGTGCTGGCGAGCCTCAACACTGACGATCCGGCGGTCCAGGGTGTGGACATCATTCACGAGTATACCGTGGCGGCGCCGGCGGCAGGGCTGAGCCGGGAGCAGATCCGTCAGGCGCAGATCAACGGCCTGACCCTGGCGTTCCTCGGCGAACAGGAAAAAGCCGCCCTCATTCAGCGGGTTGCCAAAGGCTGATAACCGGCCCGGCAGCCGTGCTGCCGGGCTCCTCCTCAGACCAGGCTGAGCGTGGCGCGATGTCTGGCCGACTCGATACCCAACTCAATCAGGGTCATTATCTGAATCGCCTCGCTGGCCGGGACCGGGTTTTCCCCTACGCCGTTAAGCGCGTCGCGGATAGCGGCATAGTAGGCGGGATAATTACCCGGTAGCGTCAGCCATTTCTCCTGACTACGTTCATCCCCTTCGGCGCGGGTCAGGGTACCGTCGCGCATATCATATCCCCAGTCCTCCTGCGGCAGCCGTTCACCGTTTTTTAGCCGCTCCTCCTGCGGGTCAAGACCGTACTTAATATAGCTGGCCCGCGAGCCGTGGACGATAAAGCGCGCGCTCTCCGCGGCGGCGAGTAACGTACCATGCAGTACTACCCGCCGCTGCGGATAGGCCAGCACGGCGTGAAAATAGTCGGTGGATTGCGCGCCGGGCCGAAGCTGCGCGAGGTCCACCGTGATGCTTACCGGCAGGCCAAACAGCACCACGACCTGGTCGAGCAGATGCGGCGCGAGGTCATACCATATGCCGCTGCCAGGACCTGCCTGCTCACGCCAGCGCTGGCGCACCTGTGGTCGGAAGCGATCGAAATGCGACTCGAAGTAACACACCTCCCCCAGCTGACCTTCGTTGATCAACGCGCTGACCGTTAAGAAATCGCTGTCCCAGCGCCGGTTATGAAACACCGAAAGTATCCGACCGCAGTGCTTCGCCAGGCTTTCCAGCTCGCGAGCTTGTGACAGTGTCACGGTAAAGGGTTTATCCACCACAACATGCTTTCCCGCCTCCAGCGCCGCTTTCGCCAGCGGAAAGTGGGTGTCGTTCGGGGGTGGCGATGACCACCAGATCGATATCCGGGTCGTCCAGCAGATCCCCCGGCGCACTCATTACCTTCACGCCAGGCCAATCGGCATGGACCTTATCGGCGTCGCTGCTGGCGACCGCCTTCAGCGCCATACCCGGCGTGCCGCCGATCAACGGCGCATGAAACGTTTTGCTGGCGTAACCGAACCCCACCAGCCCCACCCGGATCGCATCGCTCATCTTACCGCCTCGCTTATGCAACTGATATCAACACCAGGTTAATGAGAATAATTTTACAAACCGTGAGCAAAACTTATCATTCCTTACTTTGCGACTTACATGCAAGGGTGAGAAATCAGACAGATACCCCTTGTGATCTGCTGACCATCGAGTAACATTTCACGCTGTGTTCAAAGGATATTGAAGTGTTATGACAACTGTTTTTACCCGTATTGTAGAACTTATTGGCTGGGTTGTTTTTGGTATTTCGGCACTGCTTTTGGTTATCGCACACCATATAGATAACTATCAGTCCCCACCGCCAACGGATGTGGTGCACACGAAGTAGCTCCGCGTTAAAACAGTGACCCGCCTCGCAACTGTGCAACCGGTTTCAGAAACCGGTTGCACGTATGCTCGCGCTTTTATTACACTCCCTTTATCATCAGACAGGGAGCTTTTTCATGGCCGCTTTTCCGCACAATTTCTTATGGGGTGCCGCTACCGCAGCGTATCAGGTTGAGGGAGGACACGACGCCGACGGTAAAGGACCGTCAATCTGGGATATCTACTCTCATCTGCCGGGTACCACCTTTGAAGGCACCACCGGCGATATTGCCGTCGACCACTATCACCGTTTTCGCGAAGACGTGGCGTTAATGGCCGAGATGGGCCTGCAAAGCTATCGATTCTCCATCTCCTGGCCCCGCCTGCTGCCCGCTGGGCGCGGTAAGGTGAATGAAGCGGGAGTCCAGTTTTACAGCGATCTGATCGACGAACTGCTGGCGCACAATATTGAGCCGATGATCACCCTCTATCACTGGGATCTGCCGCAGGCCCTGCAGGATGAGGGCGGCTGGGAAGCGCGCACTACCGCCGAGGCCTTCGCCGAGTACGCCCGCCTGTGCTATGCGCGCTTTGGTTCACGGGTGAAGCTGTGGGCTACCTTCAACGAAACCATTGTCTTCATTGGGCACGGCTACATTAACGGCCTCCATCCCCCGGCGGTCCGCGATCCGGCGCGCGCCATTCAGGCCTGCCACCACGTATTTATCGCCCATGCGCTGGCGGTGAAGGCCTTTCGCGAGATGGCTGTGGCCGGCGAGATTGGCTTCGTCAACGTACTGCAACCGCATACCCCGCTCACCGACAGCGAGGCGGACATTAAGGCCACCGAACTGGCTGACGCCATCCATACTCACTGGCTGTACGATCCGGTGCTGAAAGGCACCTATCCGGCCGACCTGCTGGCGCAGACCCAGGCGCTGTGGGGGGTACCTCGCTTTGCTCCAGGCGACGACGCGCTGCTCCGTGACAACCGCTGCGACTTTATCGGTCTGAATTACTATCGCCGGGAAACGGTATCTGCCCAGCCGCCTGAGATCGCTACCGGCGGCGAGCCTGGCGTGAAGGGATTATTCTATTTCGTGCGTAATCCCAAGAGTACATATACCGAATGGGGCTGGGAAATCTGGCCGCAGGGGCTAACTGACGGCATTATGATGATTAAGGCGCGCTATGGCGATATTCCGATATATATCACCGAGAATGGCCTCGGCGCGAAGGACCCGATTATTGACGGGGAAGTGGTCGACGACCCGCGGATTGATTATCTCAGCAGCCATATTGGCGCCCTCGAAAAAGCGCTGGCGCTGGGGGCAGATGTGCGCGGCTATTACCCCTGGTCATTTATCGATCTGCTGAGCTGGCTCAACGGCTATCAAAAGCAATATGGTTTTGTCTATGTCGATCACCAGCAAAATCTGGCGCGGAAACGAAAGAAGAGTTTTTATTGGTACAAATCTGTTATTGCCAGTCACGGCGAACAGCGTTAATCTTCTCTTGCGGGCGCCATTCGGCGCCCGGTCTGATTTTAGAATATTCTTAAACTTCTCCCTGCTCTTCAAGGCTGGCTTTGCCCCTTGTCATGGGTTTATATAACCTGATTCATTCCACGCGGCCCCAGCAGAAGGCGCCGTTGGTTGAGAGTAGGTTTAGTGAATGCTGATAATATTCAACGCAATAATTCCGATTATAAAATGGATACGAAAATGACCGTGCTGGACTACTTATTAAAATTTCGCAAAATCAGTTCGCTGGAAAGCCTTGAAAAACTATTTGATCACCTTAACTACTCCCTGACTGACACCCAGGAGATCGTGAATATGTATCGCGCCGCCGATCATCGTCGCGCAGAGCTGGTCTCCGGTGGTAAATTGTTCGATGTGGGCCAGGTTCCTAAATCCGTTTGGCGATTCGTGCAGTAAGGCTGTCATCCTTCACGCCAGTTGCTTATACTTCCCGGCCTGATTTTATTCACTGGCGTTGAATAGGGGAGAAACATGACGTCTCAATCTGCAGAGCGCATCGGCGGATGGCTGCTGGCTCCGCTGGCCTGGTTGCTGGTGGCGCTGCTGAGCGCCTCGTTATCGCTGCTGTTTTTTGCCAATGCGCTGATGTCGCCGCAGACCTATACCCTACTGCGCGCCATGAGCGCGGGCCATATGGCGCTGTGGGTCGCCTCGCTGCTGTTTGCCCTCGCCATGTGGTATTACACGCTCTGGCTGACTATCGCCTTTTTCAAGCGGCGCTCGGTGGTGCCGAAACACTATATTATCTGGCTGCTCATCACCCTGCTGCTGGCGATAAAGGCTTTTGCCTTCTCGCCGGTCTCGGATGTGCTTGCCCTGCGTCAGCTGCTGTTTCCGCTGCTGGCCGCTGCGCTGCTGGCGCCCTATTTTCGCCGTTCGCAGCGGGTAAAACGGACTTTTGTTAATCCGTAATACCCCCACACTTAACCTGTTGTCGCTGGTATCGTTTTATTCGATAATAAGCGGCTTTTTTTCGTTTCAGGTCGCATGATGGCTGATTATTTACTGCTCTTTATTGGTACAGTCCTGGTCAATAACTTCGTTCTGGTGAAGTTTCTTGGTCTGTGCCCGTTTATGGGGGTTTCCAAAAAGCTGGAAACCGCAATGGGGATGGGGCTCGCTACCACCTTCGTGATGACCCTGGCCTCTATTTGCGCCTGGCTGATTGATACCTGGATCCTTATCCCGCTAAATTTGGTTTATTTGCGTACCCTGGCCTTTATTCTGGTTATCGCCGTGGTGGTTCAGTTTACTGAGATGGTGGTGCGTAAAACCAGCCCGGCGCTCTATCGCCTGCTGGGGATCTTTCTACCGCTGATCACCACCAACTGTGCCGTACTCGGGGTAGCGCTGCTGAATATTAATCTGGGCCACAATTTCCTGCAGTCGGCGCTGTACGGCTTTGCCGCCGCCGTCGGCTTCTCGCTGGTAATGGTGCTGTTCGCGGCGATCCGTGAACGGCTGGTGGTGGCCGATGTCCCCGCGCCGTTTCGCGGTAATGCCATCGCGCTGATTACCGCCGGTTTAATGTCTCTGGCCTTCATGGGCTTTAGTGGTTTGGTGAAGTTGTAATGAGCGCAGTCTGGATAGCCGTGATCGCCATCAGCCTGTTAGGGCTGATTTTCGGCTTAATACTGGGATACGCCTCGCGTCGTTTCGCGGTGCAGGACGACCCGGTGGTGGAAAAAATTGATGAGCTATTGCCGCAGAGCCAGTGTGGGCAGTGCGGGTACCCTGGGTGTCGCCCCTATGCGGAAGCAGTCGGCGTACAGGGTGAGAAAATAAACCGCTGCGCGCCGGGTGGCGAAGCGGTGATGTTAAAAATCGCCGCCTTGCTGAACGTCGACCCGCAGCCTGTCGACGGCGACGCACAGGAAGCGGAGCCGGCCCGCATGCTCGCGGTAATTGACGAGCCGAACTGCATTGGCTGTACCAAGTGTATCCAGGCCTGTCCGGTGGATGCCATCGTTGGGGCGACCCGCGCCATGCATACCGTGATGAGCGACCTGTGCACCGGCTGCAATTTGTGCGTCGCCCCCTGCCCGACCCAGTGCATTTCACTCGTTCCGGTGGCCACCACCCCGGAGACCTGGAAATGGGATCTGCATACGATCCCGGTGCGAAATATTCCTGTGGAACAACATGTTTAAGCTATTTTCCGCTTTCCGAAAAGACAAGGTCTGGGATTTCAACGGCGGTATTCACCCGCCTGAAATGAAAACCCAGTCTAACGGCACCCCGCTGCGTCAGGTTTCCCTGCCGCAGCGCTTTGTTATCCCGTTGAAGCAGCACATTGGCGCCGAGGGCGAACTGTGCGTTAAAGTGGGCGACCGGGTGCTGCGCGGCCAGCCGCTGACCCGCGGCTGGGGAAGAATGCTGCCCGTTCACGCCCCGACTTCCGGCACCATTGCCGCCATCGCTCCGCACACTACCGCGCACCCGTCGGCGCTGGCGGAGATGAGCGTGATCATTGACGCCGACGGCGAAGACCGCTGGATCGAGCGCGATGGCTGGAGCGACTATCAGACCCGCACGCGTGAAGCGCTGATCGAGCGTATCCACCAGTTTGGCGTTGCTGGCCTCGGCGGCGCAGGCTTCCCCACCGGCAGTAAACTGCGCGGTGGCGGAGATAAAATTAAAACGCTGATCATTAACGCCGCCGAGTGCGAGCCCTATATCACGGCGGATGACCGCCTGATGCAGGACTGCGCGGCGCAGATTGTCGAGGGTATCCGCATCCTCGCTCATATACTGCAGCCTGAAGAAGTGCTGATCGGCATTGAAGACAATAAGCCGCAGGCCATCTCAATGCTGCGGGCGGTGCTCTGCGACGCCCATGGCATTTCGCTGCGCGTGATCCCCACCAAATATCCCTCCGGTGGCGCCAAGCAGCTCACCCAAATTCTCACCGGCAAACAGGTACCGCACGGCGGTCGTTCATCGGACATTGGCGTGCTGATGCAGAACGTCGGTACGGCTTATGCGGTGAAACGCGCGGTGGTTGACGGTGAGCCGTTAACCGAGCGCGTGGTCACCCTCACCGGCGAAGCGGTAACCAGACCGGGCAATGTCTGGGCGCGTCTTGGCACGCCGGTGCGCCATCTATTGAACGATGCCGGCTTCTGCCCCAGCGCCGAGCCAATGGTGATCATGGGCGGCCCGCTGATGGGCTTTACCCTGCCGTGGCTCGACGTCCCGGTGGTGAAGATCACCAACTGTTTGCTGGCGCCTTCCGCCAGCGAGATGGGCGAACCGCAGGAAGAGAAAGGCTGCATTCGCTGCAGCGCCTGCGCTGACGCCTGCCCGGCCGATCTGCTGCCGCAGCAGCTGTACTGGTTCAGCAAAGGTCAGCAGCACGATAAAGCCACTGCCCATAATCTGGCGGACTGCATCGAGTGCGGCGCCTGCGCGTGGGTATGTCCAAGTAATATTCCGCTGGTGCAGTACTTCCGTCAGGAAAAGGCCGAGATCGCGGCGATTCGTCAGGAAGAGCAGCGCGCTGCGGAAGCCAAAGCCCGATTCGAGGCCCGACAGGCGCGCCTGGAGCGTGAGAAAGCCGCGCGCGCCGAGAGGCATAAAAAAGCCGCCGTTCAGCCTGCCGCCAAAGATCAGGAGGCGATTAGCGCCGCCCTGGCCCGGGTACGGGATAAACAGCGCGATGCCGCGCAGCCGATCGTGATCCAGGCCGGCGCCAAACCTGACAACAGCGAGGCGATTGCCGCCCGCGAAGCGCGTAAGGCTGAGGCCCGGGCGCGCAAAGCGCAGCAGCAGGCCGCGCCGGTGGTAGCCCCGGCCGCCGAACCGGTCGATCCACGCAAGGCGGCGGTGGAAGCCGCTATCGCCCGCGCTAAAGCGCGTAAAGCAGAACAGCAGGCCGCGCCGGTGGACGCCCCGGCCGTCAAACCGGTCGACCCGCGCAAGGCGGCGGTGGAAGCCGCCATCGCCCGCGCCAAAGCGCGTAAAGCCGAACAGCAGGCCGCGCCGGTGGACGCCCCGGCCGCCGAACCGGTCGACCCGCGCAAGGCGGCGGTGGAAGCCGCCATCGCCCGCGCTAAAGCGCGTAAAGCCGAACAGCAGGCCGCACAACAGGATCTCGCGTCAGCCGCAGCCAATGACGACCCGCGCAAAGCGGCCGTCGCCGCGGCTATCGCCCGCGTTCATGCGCGTAAAGCAACACAGCAGGCAGTTAACGAGGAATAAATGGTTTTCAGAATCGCAAGCTCCCCCTATACCCATAACCAGCGGCAGACCTCGCGTATTATGCTGCTGGTGCTGCTCGCCGCTGTGCCTGGCATTGTGGTCCAGACCTGGTTTTTCGGCTGGGGCACCGTACTGCAGATTGTCCTCGCCGCCCTGACGGCTTGGGCGACCGAAGCCGCTATTCTCAAACTGCGTAAACAGCCTGTTGCTGCCACGCTGAAAGATAATTCCGCCCTGCTCACCGGCCTGCTGCTGGCGGTGAGTATTCCGCCACTGGCCCCGTGGTGGATGGTGGTGCTGGGCACTGCCTTTGCCGTAGTCATTGCCAAGCAGTTGTACGGAGGCCTGGGCCATAACCCCTTCAACCCGGCAATGATCGGCTATGTCGTGCTGCTGATTTCGTTCCCGGTGCAGATGACCTCCTGGCTGCCTTCCTATGAGATAGCCGCCCATATCCCGGCATTCAGCGACGCGCTGCAGATGATCTTCACCGGTCATACCGCCGCCGGAGGCGACATGGCCAGTCTGCGGCTGGGTATCGACGGCGTCAGCCAGGCCACCCCGCTGGATACCTTTAAAACCTCCCTGCATGCCGGACATAGCGTTCAGCAGGTGCTGCAATTGCCGGTCTACGGCGGCGTGCTGGCAGGTCTGGGCTGGCAGTGGGTGAATATCGCCTGGCTGGCAGGCGGCCTTTTCCTGCTGTGGCAGAAGGCGATCCGCTGGCATATCCCGGTCAGCTTCCTTGTTAGCCTCGGCCTGTGCGCCACCCTCGGCTGGATTTTTTCGCCGCAGAGCCTGGCCTCACCGCAGATGCATTTGCTCTCCGGGGCGACCATGCTTGGCGCCTTCTTTATCCTGACCGATCCGGTGACGGCCTCAACAACCAACCGCGGCCGTCTGATCTTTGGCGCCCTCGCTGGCCTGCTGGTCTGGCTCATCCGCAGCTTCGGTGGTTATCCGGACGGCGTGGCGTTTGCCGTTCTGCTGGCGAATATTACCGTGCCGCTGATCGATTACTACACGCGCCCGCGCGTATATGGCCACCGTTGAGAGAGCAATGATGTTAAAAACGATGCGTAAACACGGCGTCACGCTGGCGCTGTTTGCCGCCGGTTCCACCGGGCTGACGGCGGCGATCAATGAGCTGACCAAAAGCACCATCGACCAGCAGGCGGCCCTGCAGCAAAAGGCGTTATTCGACCAGGTTTTACCTGCCGACCGCTATAATAACGATCTGCTTAAGAGCTGCTATCTGGTCAGCGCCCCGGCGCTGGGCAAAGGCCAGCATAAAGTGTGGATCGCCAAAAATAACGATCGACCGATCGGCGCGGTGATGGAAGCCACCGCGCCGGACGGCTACTCCGGAGCAATACAGCTGCTGGTTGCCGCCGATTTTAGCGGCACGGTCCTCGGCACCCGCGTAACTGAGCATCATGAAACGCCGGGCCTGGGTGATAAAATCGAACTTCGCCTGTCGGACTGGATTACCCATTTTGCCGGGAAAGTCATCCACGGCCAGGGCGATAGCCACTGGGCGGTCAAAAAGGATGGCGGCGATTTTGACCAGTTCACCGGCGCCACCATCACCCCCCGGGCGGTGGTCAATGCCGTTAAGCGCGCAGGCTTATATGCACAAACGCTGCCTGCGCAACTTCCTGAATTCACCGCCTGTGGAGAATAACCATGAGCGAAGTTAAAGACGTCATCGTCCAGGGCCTGTGGAAAAATAACTCCGCCCTGGTTCAGCTGTTAGGTATGTGTCCTCTGCTGGCGGTCACCTCGACCGCCACCAACGCCCTCGGGCTGGGTTTGGCCACCACCCTGGTGTTAACCCTGACCAACCTGACCATCTCCAGCCTGCGCCGCTGGACGCCGGCGGAGATCCGGATCCCCATCTACGTAATGATTATCGCCTCGGTGGTGAGCGTCGTGCAGATGCTGATCAACGCCTATGCCTTCGGCCTCTATCAGTCGCTGGGGATTTTCATCCCGCTTATCGTGACCAACTGCATCGTGGTCGGCCGCGCCGAAGCCTTTGCCGCCAAAAAAGGGCCAGCGCTGTCGGCACTGGACGGTTTCTCGATCGGCATGGGCGCTACCTGCGCGATGTTTGTGCTGGGCTCCCTGCGCGAGATCCTTGGCAACGGCACCCTGTTTGACGGCGCCGACAGTCTGCTTGGCAGCTGGGCGAAGGTTCTGCGCATCGAGGTTTTCCACACCGACACCCCTTTCCTGCTGGCTATGCTGCCGCCAGGCGCCTTTATTGGCCTCGGCATGATGCTGGCGATTAAATACCTTATCGATGAACGTAGCAAACAGCGGAAGGCGCAAGCGGCCCGGGCCGTCTCTGTCGCCCCGTCCGACGTGACAGGGAAAGCATAATATGAACAAAGCCAAACGCCTGGCGATCCTCACCAGGCTGCGGGAAAACGATCCCCACCCCACCACCGAACTGCATTTCAGTTCGCCATTCGAGCTGCTGATTGCCGTTCTGCTTTCTGCACAGGCCACCGATGTCAGCGTCAACAAAGCGACAGCCAAACTCTATCCGGTGGCCAATACGCCCGCAGCGATGCTGGCCCTGGGGGTGGATGGGGTGAAATCGTATATCAAGACTATCGGCCTGTTTAACAGCAAAGCGGAAAACGTCATCAAAACCTGCCGCATCCTGTTGGAGCAGCACAATGGCGAGGTGCCGGAAGACAGAGCGGCGCTGGAGGCGCTGCCCGGCGTGGGCCGTAAAACCGCCAACGTGGTGCTGAATACCGCCTTTGGCTGGCCGACCATCGCCGTGGACACGCACATCTTCCGCGTCTGCAATCGGACGCAGTTCGCCCCGGGCAAGAATGTTGAACAGGTGGAAGAGAAGCTTCTGAAGGTGGTCCCCGCCGAGTTTAAGGTCGACTGCCATCACTGGCTGATCCTGCATGGGCGTTATACCTGTATTGCCCGCAAGCCGCGCTGCGGCTCCTGCCTGATTGAAGATCTTTGCGAATACAAAGATAAAGTCTACGCCTGACTGTCTCGTCTCTATTGCGGTCATAGCTTAACTCTGGGTTATGGCCCGCATTCATCTATTTCACCGGCCATTAACACCACATAATCATCATGATTATGGATGATTATCCGGTTATATAACAAACAACTAGTTCATTCATTTTTTATCAGCGCAAAATTTCTATGCATTTGTGATCCAGATCATGCTCGCAACTTTATGTTGAATGAATGTTACTGGAATGGAAATAAATGTCAGGCAATACAACGGATGAGTAAAGATTATCAGGATAATGACCCATGATTTTTTAAGATAATGGACCATATCACTATGCTTACGCCAGATCAGTAGAATATATCGCCTTTTCCCGACAAACCGGCGAACCCAAAAGATAAAAATACCAACGATATCGAAACGGTAAAATTTAACGCTGTATAACATTCATATGTCCGGAGCATTATACCACCCTGATTATGTGTAACAGATTATTACAAAAGCCTTGCCTGATGCGCCAGGATAGTGAACATTACTTGCCGTTTTCCCTCCAAGAATAACTATAAAGGCGGCGGTCCAACGAGATTGCGCCCCGAACACCCCCCAGTAAATATGGGATGTAAAAAAAGAGGTATATGTGTCTACTGCAAACAATAAACCAGCAGAAAGCGTGAGTCTGAACGCTTTCAAACAACCACGCGCGTTCTATCTCATTTTCTCGATCGAGTTGTGGGAGCGTTTTGGTTACTACGGCCTGCAAGGGATCATGGCCGTTTACCTGGTAAAACAGCTGGGTATGTCGGAAGCGGATTCCATTACTCTGTTCTCCTCCTTTAGCGCGCTGGTTTATGGCCTCGTCGCCATTGGCGGCTGGCTGGGTGATAAAGTGCTGGGTACCAAGCGTGTCATCATGCTGGGCGCTATCGTGCTGGCGATTGGCTATGCGCTGGTGGCCTGGTCCGGCCATGACGCCGCTATCGTCTATATGGGTATGGCGACCATCGCCGTCGGTAACGGCCTGTTTAAAGCCAACCCGTCCTCCCTGCTTTCTACCTGCTATGACAAAAACGACCCACGTCTGGACGGTGCATTTACCATGTACTACATGTCCATCAACATCGGTTCGTTCTTCTCTATGCTGGCAACCCCGTGGCTGGCCGCACGTTTTGGCTGGAGCGTAGCGTTTGCCCTCAGCGTGGTGGGGATGGTGATCACCATTATTAACTTCGCCTTCTGTCAGAAATGGGTTAAACAGTACGGCTCTAAACCGGACTTTGCCCCGGTACACATGGGTAAACTGCTGGCGACCATCGCTGGCGTGGTGGTGCTGGTCGCTATCGCCACCTGGCTGCTGCACAACCAGGGTATCGCACGTATGGTGCTGGGCGTCGTCGCACTGGGTATCGTCGTGATTTTCGCCAAAGAAACCATAGGCCTGAAAGGCGCTCCGCGTCGTAAAATGATCGTCGCTTTCCTGCTGATGGTAGAAGCGATTGTCTTCTTCGTGTTGTACAGCCAGATGCCGACCTCGCTGAACTTCTTCGCCATCCGTAACGTGGAGCACTCGATCCTCGGTCTCGCCTTTGAGCCGGAACAGTATCAGGCGCTGAACCCGTTCTGGATCATGATTGGTAGCCCGATTCTGGCCGCCATCTACAACAAGATGGGCGACCGCCTGCCGATGCCGCACAAATTTGCTATCGGTATGGTACTGTGCTCTGGCGCATTCCTCGTCCTGCCTTTAGGGGCGAAGTTCGCCAGCGACGCCGGTATCGTCTCGGTCAACTGGCTGATTCTGAGCTACGCGCTGCAGTCTATCGGTGAACTGATGATTTCCGGCCTCGGCCTGGCGATGGTCGCTCAGCTGGTTCCTCAGCGTCTGATGGGCTTCATTATGGGCAGCTGGTTCCTCACCACGGCAGGCGCGGCGATCATCGCCGGGAAAATCGCTAACCTGATGGCAGTCCCGGAGAATGTCACCGATCCGCTGGTGTCGCTGGAAGTGTACGGTCACGTATTCCTGCAGATTGGTATCGTCACCGCGGTTATCGCCGCCCTGATGCTGCTGACCGCGCCGAAACTGAATCGTATGACTCAGGACGACAGCGCGGACATTAAAGCACGCGAAACCGCGGCTGCCTGACGCCGCAGGGAAAACTAATTATTTTTAAGCCGCTAACGTTAGTTTAGCGGCTTTTTTTTTACCCCTGGCAGGACTAACATACAGAAAACTGCAGCCACGAGGAGTCACGCATGAAACTGTTCTACAAACCCGGCGCCTGTTCCCTTGCCTCGCATATTGCCCTGCGCGAAAGCGGTCTGGATTTTACCCTGCAGAGCGTGGATCTGGCCCAGAAACGGCTGGAAAACGGGGAAGACTATCTGCTGATCAACCCGAAAGGTCAGGTGCCGGCGCTGCTGCTGGATGATGATATCCTGCTCACTGAGGGCGTAGCCATCATGCAGTACATCGCAGACCAGGTGCCGGATCGTCATCTGCTGGCGCCGGTGGGCTCGATTGCGCGCTATCAGACTCTCGAATGGCTGAACTATGTGGCCACCGAGCTGCATAAAAGCTTTACCCCGCTGTTCCGCCCGGATACCCCGGAGGACTATAAGCCTGTCGCGCGGGGGCTGCTTGAGAAAAAGCTGCAATACGTTGATGCAGCGCTGGCAGACAAACAGTGGCTGACCGGCCATCGCTTCACCATTGCCGATGGTTATCTGTTTACGGTGCTGCGCTGGGCCTATGCTATAAAACTGGATATGGCTGCCTATGGTCATATCGGCAACTGGATGACGCAGGTGGCAGCGCGTCCGGCGGTGGCGGCCGCACTGGCGGCTGAAGGCTTAAAATAAGGCCTGAACCTGCCCGGCGGACCGTCGGGCAGGCCCTGAGAGTTACAGCCGGGTGGCGCTGAAGCAGTGCTCCGGTACGGCGATGCGATCCTGCGCCGCTACTACCTGCAGTTCGTATTCCTGCATATTTTTGGTGGCGAGCATAATCTCGTACACCGCGGCGGTGACGTGTTCCAGCGCATCGCGCAGACTTGCCCCCTGCAGCAATTTAACCAACAGCAGACCGCTGGTCACATCGCCGACGCCCACCGGCTGACGCAGGCCGAAATCCACCAGCGGCCGACTAATATGCCAGGCTTCTTCGGCCGTCACCAGCAGCATCTCAAAACGATCCATACTCAGACCCGCACGGGCAAGATGCTTAACTAATACCACTTCCGGGCCCTGGGCAATCAGCTCCCGCGCGGCGGCCACTGCCTCGCTGACGCTGGCGACCGGATGACCGCACAGGATCTCCAGCTCAACCAGATTCGGCGCAATAATATCGCTGGCCGGCAGCGCATAGCGCACGTGGAACTCCGCCACGCCCGGCGCGACGATGCAGCCCTTCTCCGGGTGACCCATAACCGGATCGCAAAAATATTTCGCCGCCGGATTGGCCGCCTTAACCTGACGCACGATACCGAGGATATGCTCTCCCTGCTCAGCGGAGCCAAGATAGCCGCTCAGTACCGCATCGCAGGTCTGCAGCTTGTCGATATCGGCAATCCCCTGAACGATCTCCGTCAAATGCGAAGGCGGCATGACGCAGCCGGTCCATTTGCCGTACTGCGTATGGTTAGAGAACTGTACGGTATTCAGGGGCCAGACATTGGCGCCCAGACGGCGCATCGGAAATTCGGCGGCACTGTTGCCGGCATGGCCAAACACAACGTGAGACTGAATGGCGAGGATGTTCTTCATTTTCTTACCACAACCCTAAAAAGAAAAAGGGCGTGGTTTCCCACGCCCTGGCAGTATTTTTTTATTTCCAGCAGACCAGGCAGTAATTTTTCTTACCGCGACGCAGCAAGGTGTAGCGGCCAAACAGGCGATCGCTGTCACTGAATACATATTCCGGGTCGGCCTGTTTTTCGCCGTTGATGGTCACCGCGTTAGAGGCAACGGTTTTACGCGCCTGACCGCGGGACGGCTGCAGCTCGGAATCAACCAGCGCCTGCAGCAGATCGGCGCCTTTTTCCATTTCGATCATCGGCACGCCATCCTGGGCCAGCTGTTCGAAGTCTGCTTCGCTCAGGTCGCTCAGGTTACCGTTGAACAGGCTTTCGGTAATGCGCTTCGCCGCTTCCAGGCCTTCTTCGCCGTGAACAAGGCGCGTCACCTGCTCTGCCAGCACGTACTGGGCGCGCGGCGCTTTACCGCTGTTTTTGTCTTCTTCTTCCAGGGCATTGATCTCCGCAATGTCCATAAAGGTGAAGAATTTGAGGAAGCGATAGACATCAGCATCCGCGGTGTTGATCCAGAACTGGTAGAATTTGTACGGACTGGTTTTCTTCGGATCCAGCCACACGGCGCCGCCTTCGGTTTTACCGAATTTGGTGCCGTCCGCTTTGGTGATCAGCGGTACGGTCAGGCCAAACACCTGGTTCTGATGCAGACGACGGGTCAGATCGATGCCGGAGGTGATGTTGCCCCACTGGTCAGAGCCGCCGATCTGCAGCGCCACGCCGTGCAGCTTGTTCAGGCAGGCAAAGTCGTAACCCTGCAGCAGATTGTAAGAGAACTCGGTAAAGGAGATACCCTGATCGTCACGATTCAGACGCTGCTTCACCGCTTCTTTGTTGATCATCTGGTTAACAGAGAAGTGTTTACCGATATCGCGCAGGAAGGTCAGCACGTTCATGCTGCCAAACCAGTCATAGTTATTCGCCGCGATCGCCGAGTTGTCGCCGCAGTCAAAATCAAGGAACGGAGCCACCTGTTTGCGGATTTTATCCACCCACTCCTGCACGGTATCCTCGGTGTTTAGTTTACGCTCAGCGGCTTTGAAGCTTGGGTCGCCAATCAGACCGGTTGCGCCGCCCACCAGCGCCACAGGTTTATGACCTGCCTGCTGGAAGCGTTTCAGGCATAACAATGGAACAAGATGCCCCAAATGCAAGCTGTCAGCGGTAGGATCGAAGCCGCAATAGAGCGCGATCGGGCCTTGCGCCAGTCGCTCTGCTAACGCTTCCTCGTCCGTCACCTGGGCTACCAGCCCCCGCTCTTGCAATTGTTTAATCAAGTTACTGCTTGCCATCAAATTCTCCATGTATAAACGACTGCACCTCTGCCGGTACACGACTTTTCGCCAGATGCGAAAAGTACATAGAATAAAGCGCCGGCCCTTTCAGCGCCAGCGCTTCGATAACTAATTTCGGCGTTTACGGCGCCAGACGGTCTATTTTCCAGGCGCCGCTATCGCGCTGGTATAAAAAGCGATCGTGCAGACGGTGTTCTCCCCCCTGCCAGAACTCCATCTGCTCAATGCTGACGCGGAATCCGCCCCAGAAGCTCGGCAACGGCACTTCACCCTGCTGGAACTTCTGCTTCAGCTCGAGGAATTTGCTTTCGAGGATGCCGCGGGCTGAGATCCGGCTCGACTGCTTCGAGACCCAGGCGCCAATCTGGCTGTCGCGCGGACGGCTGTGGAAATATTTGACCACTTCCAGCGTCGACAGACGCTCCGCTTTGCCGATTACCATCACCTGGCGCTCCAGCATATGCCACGGGAAAAGCAGGCTGACCTGCGGGTTGTTTTCAATTTGATGCGCTTTACGGCTGCCAAGGTTGGTATAAAACACCAACCCTTTTTCATCGTAGTGCTTCAGCAGCACAATGCGCTGGTAGGGCTGGCCGCGCTCATCGACGGTGGCGACCACCATGGCCGTTGGGTCGGCAAGTTTCGCATCGCAGGCCTGACGCAGCCAGCGTTCAAACAGCGGCAGGGGTTCAGCAGGAAGATCGTGGCGACGCAAACCGCCACGGGTGTATTCACGGCGCAAATGCGCAATTTGCTGGAGTTCGTCGTTATCAGACATGGCCATTGAGGATGTAGTCATAAGGTGGCGTTATTGTGCGCCCCCCGGACAGAAATCTCAACGTTTGGCCGTCTGCAGCTGACAGTTATCAAGGACGATGCGGTCGCGCTTATAGACGGTGGCGGTATCGCCTTTTGACCAGAACACATAGACGCCGTCGGTGTAGCGCGCCCCGGAAGCCGACAGCCCCTCAGACAGGTTCAGTTGCTGATTATCATAGATAAAACTGACCTGCTGGCGTGCGTTATTGCGATGGACCGTCAATGGTTTCTGGTCGCATTGATACTCCAGCGTGTCCGTCTGCATCCGCTCGACAAACTGGTTGTAGTAGCTACAGCCCGCCAGCATAAAAGGTACAACTGCGATAAGAATTTTTTTCATTCGTTTGCCTTCGACTTTCCCGGTCACGGCGGGCACTCCGCCCTCCGCTTAACTTGTCCAGTTTACCGGTCGCGTCGTATTTAAGATTTCAGTTAACTCCGATTCTGCGGCGGGTTAGCCGGAAAAATGGCGCCCAGCACCGAGGCTTCGCTGGCGCCGGTCACGGAGGGCAGATTGCCCGGCAGACCAGCCAGCGTTCGCCAGGCCAGCCAGGCAAAGGCCAGCGCTTCCATATCATCGCCGCTGATCCCCGCCTCATCGGTGGTGGAGACCTCGGTTCCCGGCAGCAGCGCCGCCAGGCGCGCCATTAACAAGGGGTTACGCGCGCCGCCGCCGCACACTAACAAACGCTCGCAGCCGCCGCTTAACAATACCTGCTCACTGATGGTGACGGCGGTCAATTCCGCAAGCGTAGCCTGAACATCCTCCCCGCGTAGCCCCGGATAGCGGGCCATATGCTGCTCCAGCCAGCCGTAATTGAAATATTCCCGACCGGTGCTTTTCGGCGCCGGCAAGGCAAACCACGGATCGCTCAGCATGTCCTGCAGCAGCGGCAGCAGCACTTTACCTTCGCTAGCCCATTGGGCGTCCTTGTCGTACGGTTTGCCCTTCTGGCGCCAGATCCAGGCGTCCAGCAACATATTTCCCGGCCCGGTATCATAGCCGCGCACCGGCTGACCTGGCGCCAGCAGCGACACATTAGCGATCCCGCCGATATTGAGCACCATACGTCGCTCAACGGGGTGGGCCAGCAGCGCATGATGAAAAGCCGGCACCAGCGGCGCCCCCTGCCCGCCTAGCGCCATATCCCGGCGACGAAAATCCCCCACTACGGTTATCCCGGTGTGGGCGGCGATCTGGTTGTTATCACCAATTTGCAGGGTATGCGGAGCCTCTCCCTGCGGTTCATGCCATACGGTCTGTCCATGGCAGCCGATGGCGATGACGTCGGTGGGTTTGAGACTTTCCTGGCGCATCAGCGCCAGTACGGCATCGGCAAACAGCCGTCCCAGACGGGTGTCCAGACGGCCTAGCTGCGAAAGGGTCAGCGACTGCCCCTGGCAAATCGCCAGAATCTCTTCTTTTATCGCGTGTGGAATGGGCCAGGTGAGACTAGCCTGCTGCGCCACCATGTTTTCAGTAATGGTGGCCAAAACGACATCGATACCATCCAGGCTGGTACCAGACATAACGCCAATAAAGCGACCCGATCTCATACGTTTTCCTTCATTCCATGACCCTTGTATACCCTCACTCCATCATAAAGTGTCGGCTAATGCTATGTTGTACTAATACTTTTTAACAATAGAGCGACAAATCAGAGAACATCGTAAAGAACCGGCGTTTAGTTGAGGTTGAAGCACCAGTGTTTATTATTTTTTGTATAGTCCAGGGAGAACCTATGCCCGCCGACGACTAAATGCCATATAATTAACCGTATGGACGTTCAATTGAACACCTTCGGTGAACAGGAGATTCATAAATGATTTTACGTGTTTTGGCTGTATCGATGATTGGTTTTACGCTCGCAGGCTGCGTGAGCAGCAGCGGCCTGTCCGGCGACGTTTATTCCGCATCTGAAGCCAAACAGGTGCAGAGTGTGACTTACGGTACCATCGTGCATACGCGCGCCGTACAGATCCAGAGCGGCGACGATAGCAATGCCATCGGGGCCATTGGCGGTGCGGTACTGGGCGGGTTCCTTGGAAACACCATCGGCGGAGGTACCGGACGCTCTCTGGCTACGGCGGCAGGTGCGGTCGCGGGCGGCGTAGCCGGTCAGGGCGTTCAGGGCGCGATGAATAAAACGCAGGGCGTTGAACTGGAAATCCGTAAGGACGATGGCAATACCATTATGGTAGTGCAGAAACAGGGCAGCACTCCGTTCTCCGTTGGTCAGCGCGTGGCCATTGCCGGCAGCGGCAGCCAGGTCACCGTCTCTCCGCGATAATTTCCCTTACGATGCGGCCGGTTGCGCCGCATCGTATTTTTCAGCCACGTTTATTTCGCCGTAATAAATTCGTAGTAACCATCAGACATCTTTATTTTAATATTCCATGAATCATTGCGCCTGCGCAATATCTTATCTGCCCGCCCCTATTACCCTCAAGAACGTAAATTAGCCCTGGTGACTCATCGTCGCTGCCGTTGCCTTTTATGTGGAATATTGCCTATGCCCGAACATGTGCATCATATCGTTAAACGTCTAATCCTTTATATTTGCATTTGTTTACTGGCCGGGATTGGCATTTCCGGGATGACTGCGTTTTTTCATACCAGCTTCAGTAGTACTTCCTCAATATTATTTCCGCTGCTGACCAGTTTCCTGATGGTTTTTCATATTACCATTGCCTGTTTTATGGGCATGAAATACTGGAGCAGCAAGCGGCGTCTGTACCTTACTCCAGTCTCTTTCGGGTTTGCCTGCTCAGCGCTGCTGATGCTTGGCACGCTCAGCAGCTATCCGGACTGGCTTACCTGCAATCCGGCCCCGGTCGTTAATCAAAATGACGCCGTTATCTATTATTTCTTCCGCAATATAATGATGGCTGTGTTATTCATGTCATCTATTATTTTGTACTATTTTCGCCAGCGCATCATGCATTCGTGGAAAGCACACGTTCTTACATTTACAGCATGTATACTTTTTACGTTGACCATTATTGTTTTATCATGGCTATACTCCAGCCATTCGCCGTGGCTGAGCGTCAATTTTATCGACGATCTGAGCCATACCTTTACCCCGTTGTGGCAAAGTATTATCGGCTGGCTGCTGATGGCAGTTTGGTTCATCACGCTGATTTTATTAATTAGCTTGAGTAAACTGCGTAATATTTTTTGGTTCAGCAGCGCTTTTTTTTGCAGCGCTTATTTGTTCACGCTTTTCCAGCTGCTCTCCACCGCAGGGGAGCTGGATCAGACCTGGTACCAGGCGCGTTTTTTCGAAACGCTATGCACCTTGTTCCTGATTCTGGTGCTACTGGTTGACGTCTTTATCCTCTATCGCGAGTCTAACCACAAATATGTTCATTCGTATCAGAATTCGATCCGCGACCCGTTGACCCGCCTCTACAACCGCAGCTTCTTCTACGACACCCTTAACCAACAGCTGGCGAAGGTGAATGCCCAGCATCCGCTGTCGGTGCTCATCAGCGACCTCGACCATTTCAAACGCATCAACGATAGCTACGGCCATGTCGCCGGCGACAAAGTGATCCAGTTCGCCGCCTCGGTGCTGGAAAGCCATTCGCGGGTAGATGACGCCGCCGCACGCATCGGCGGTGAGGAATTTGCTCTGCTGCTGGTCAACACCGGTGAAAAAGAAGCGCAAGCGATCGCCGAGCGTATCCGCCTGGCGGTCAGTGCCGGGGAGAGCCATTTACCGGAGCGAATGACCATCAGCATGGGGGTGTATACCACCCACGACAATAGCGTGACAGCGGAAGCGTGCGTTCAGCGCGCGGACGAAGCCATGTATGAAGCAAAGAATAACGGACGTAACCAGGTGATCGTCTGGCATCGGCAGGGAGGGTGAAAAAAGGCCCGGATTAGCCCGGGCCGCAAAGAATTAATCTTTAGCCTGGAGATCGAGGATATTTTGTTCAAGTTTACGGATTAAGTGGAGCAAGGTTTCCACTTCCTGCTTCGAGACCCCTGAGAGGATTTCATCACGGGTCTTACCTATCACCTCTTCCATCTCGTTGATCAGCGGTTCGGCTTTTTCCGTCAGCTTGATGCGTTTGGCCCGCCGATCGCTTGCGCAGGTCTGGCGAGAAATGAGCCCTTTCTCCTCCAGCTGATCGAGCGTGCGCACCAGCGACGGCTGTTCAATACCGATAGCTTTCGCCAGCTGGATCTGCGACTGCTCAGGCGGCAGCTGGTGGATGTTATGCAGCGTGACCCAGTGGGTCTGCGTTAACTCCAGAGGTTTCAGGCGATGGTCGATTAGCGCGCGCCAAACGCGAACTAAACGTGCCAGATCAGAACCAAGTGGCGATTCCAATTTCATCTCCTTATAATTAGCTTGCTAAGTTATTATACTGATTTTAGAATAGTGTGCAGCATTTGAATTATCAAAACAAATGAATTACTTGATTCAACAAAAACCAAAACAATGATTTACACTGTTAAAGAGTAGCACGTCCTGAGGTTACCCCTGTAATGGCAAAGGATTTTTGCTTGTGAAACTGAGTCTTAACACATCCGGATTGCCGCTGCAGGACCTGGTGTTCGGCGCATCCGTCTATTTCCCTCCGCTGTTCAAAGCCGTCTTGTTGGGTTTCTTTATCTGGTTGTTTTTACATCGCCAGCTGCGTGACTGGATGTATGCGGGCGACATCTGGCACCCGCTACTAATGGATCTCTCCCTGTTCGCGCTCGCGGTCTGTCTGGCCCTGGTATTGCTCATTGCCTGGTGATCTCCCTGTTATGAAAAGATTAAAATATCTGTCAACGCTGCTGGTCGCGGCCGTCGCCCTGATTGCCGCATGGTTGTTATGGAATTTCTACACTCAGTCACCCTGGACCCGCGACGGCAAAGTGCGCGCCGAGCAGGTTGGGATCACCCCTCAGGTCTCCGGCAGTATTCTGCAGTTGAACGTAACCGATAACCAACGGGTCAAAGCCGGGGAAGTATTGTTTACCATCGACGACACCCCCTATCGCATCGCGGTGCTGAACGCCCAGGCGCAGCTGGCGAAAGCCCAGGCGGAGGTGGCGAAAGCGCAGGCGGAGCAAAGCAAGGCCGCCAGCGAGGCTCGCCGTCGCCGAAGCCTGTCGCAAAATGCCATCTCGGCTGAAGATCTTGAGAACGTCAATACCGCCCTGAATACCGCCACCACCACCCTGGCTGCCGCCAGAGCGGGGGTCGGCGTAACCGAAGCGGCGCTGAAACATGCGCAGTGGCAGCTTAGCCAGACGGTTGTCAAAGCGCCGGTGGATGGCTGGGTGACCAACCTTTCCACCCGCGTCGGTGATTACGCTACCACCGGCCATCCGGTCTTTGCCCTGGTGGACAGCCATTCGTTTTACGTACTGGGCTACTTCGAAGAGACCAAACTGCGCCACATTCGCATCGGCGATCCGGCACAAATTATTCTCTATAGCAATCAGCAGACGCTAAAGGGCCATGTCGCCAGCATCGGCCGCGCGATTGTCGACCAGAGCGTGGAACAGGGAACCGGGCTGGTGGCCAACATCAAACCAAATATCCCCTGGGTTCGTCTCGCCCAACGCGTTCCGGTGCGAATTGCCTTTGATACGCTGCCGGCCGATGTCACCCTGGTCTCCGGTACCACCTGCACTGTCTCAATTGGCGGGCAGTAATGAACCTGCAGACCCTGTCGTGGCGCGCACTCCCCTGGGTTAAAGCCACCCGGCCGCAGTGGCGGTACGCATTGCGCAACGGCATCGCGATGTGTCTTGCGCTGAGTATCGCCTATGCGCTGGATCTTGATGAGCCCTACTGGGCGATGACGTCCGCGGCGGTGGTCAGCTTTCCCACCGTCGGCGGCGTGATCAGTAAAAGTTTTGGCCGCATCGCAGGCAGCCTGCTCGGCGCCTGCGCCGCCCTGCTGCTTGCCGGTCATACACTCAACGATCCCTGGCTGTTTCTGTTCAGTATCTCCGGCTGGCTGGCGCTCTGCACCTGGGCCTGCGCCCTGTTCACCAACAACGTCGCCTACGCCTTTCAGCTGGCGGGCTATACCTGCGCCATCATCGCCTTTCCGGTGATTAACATCAGCGACAGCTACGAGCTGTGGGTCATCGCCCAGTCGCGCGTCTGCGAAGTCATCGTCGGGATCCTCTGCGGCGGGCTAATGATGATGATCCTGCCAAGCACCTCCGACGGCAGCAACCTGCTGACGGCCCTGAAAACCATGCACGCCCGGCTGCTGGAGCACGCCAGCCTGCTGTGGGTGCCGGAGACGACGGATGCCATTCGCACCGCCCATGAGAGCGTGATTGGCCAGATCCTGACCATGAACCTGCTGCGTATCCAGGCCTTCTGGAGCCACTACCGTTTCCGTCGGCAGAATCCTCTGCTGAACTACCTCCTGCATCAGCAGCTCAGAATGACCAGCGTCATCTCCAGTCTGCGACGGATGCTGCTGAACTGGCCTGACGCGCCGGCGAACACTCGCCAGGTACTGGAGTCGCTGCTCGCCGAGCTCGCCACCCCTCATGCCGACAGCTATCACGTTGCGCGGATCCTGGCGCCGCTGGCGCCGCGGCAGGATGCCGATTACCGGCACATCGCTTTCTGGGCGCGATTGCGCTATTTCTGTCGCATTTACCTGGAGAGCAGCCGCTGGATCCGCCGCGTTGAAAATACCTCGGCGATCGCCGAGTTCAATGTGCCCGCCGCCCCGCCGTTAGCCCGCCATACAGATCAGGCGGAGGCGTTGCTCAACGGTGTCCGTACCTTTTGCGCGCTGGTGGCGATTGGCGCATGGGGGATCAGTACCCAGTGGACCAGCTGCGCGGCGGCCCTGACCCTGGCCTCCATCTGCTGCGTGCTCTACTCCGTATCCGCCTCGCCGTTTCGCTCGCTGACATTGCTGATGCAGACTCTGGTCCTGCTGTCGCTATTCAGTTTCGTGGTGAAGTTCGGCCTGATGGTGCAGGTAACCGACCTGTGGCAGTTTCTGCTGTTCCTGTTCCCGCTCCTGACCACCATGCAGTTACTCAAACTGCAGTGGCCCAAATACGCCGGCCTGTGGGGACAGCTTATCGTCTTTATGGGCTCGTTTATCGCCGTCACCAACCCGCCGGTGTACGATTATGCGGCCTTTTTCAATGATAATTTGAGCAAGATTGTCGGGGTAGGCTTTGCCTGGCTGGCCTTTGCGGTACTGAGTCCGGGCTCAGACGCCCGCAAAGGGCGACGCCATATCAGAGCGTTACGGCGTCACTTTGTCGATCAGCTCAGCCGTCATCCTCAGCACAGTGAGCATGAATTTGAATCGCTGGTCTATCACCACGTCAGTCAGCTCAGCCAGAGTAAGGATGCCCTGGCGCGCCGCTGGCTGTTGCGTTGGGGCGTCGTGCTGCTCAATTGCTCGCACGTCGTCTGGCAGCTTCGCGAATGGGAAACCCGCTCCGATCCTCTCGCCCAGGTGCGCGACCTGTGCATCAACCTGTTACGCGATGTGATGAGCGAGCGCGGCGTGCAGCAGCGCCCGCTGGCCTCCACCCTGCAGGAGCTGCAGCGGATCTGCGACGCCCTGAACCACCATCATCAGCCGGCGGCGCGGGAACTGGCCGCCGCGATTTGGCGACTGTACTGCGCCTTGTCGCAGCTGGAACAGGCCCCGGTGGCCGGCACAATTGGCGAAGGAACTACTTAATCACCCCGCAGGCAAACCGTTCGCCGCCGCCGCCCAGCGGCTGCGGACTGTCGGCCATGTTATCCCCGCCTACGTGGACCATCAGCGCTTTCCCTTTCACCTCCGCCAGCGTTTTCAGGCGCGGAGCAATAATCGGCTGGTCGGCTACGCCCGCATCGTTGACCACCAGCAGGGGCAGGTCGCCAAGATGCCCGGCCCCCAACGGCCCTTCGTGTTTGCCGGTATGCTGCGGATCGTAATGTCCGCCCGCCGCCCCGGCGGCCACGGCTTTACCTTCTTTCATCGCCGGCTGGCAGCTGCCTTCGGCATGAATATGAAACCCGTGCTTACCCGGCGGTAGCGCCCGCAGAGTGGGGGCGAACTCGAGTCCGCGGTCGGTTTCGGTGATTTTGACGCTGCCGATGGTCTGACCGACGCCCTGGGTGGTCACGAGATTAAGTTGCACATCTTCACTAACGGCCTGTGCGCCAGCGCAAAATGCGAGGGATAAGATCGCGAGAATACATCGTTGCATAACACCTCCGGATGGCTGTCTCACTGTTAAGTGTAAACCAGGAACGCCTTTCCGGAGGGGAAATGCCCGTTACGGTACGTCGTACCCGAGCGCGGCTTTACGGATGCGGAACCACTGCTGACGGGTCATGCTGAGTTTTTCAGCCACAATCGCCGAGCGCACGCGCTCGATTTTGCCCGAGCCAATAATAGGCAGCGGCTGCGACGGCAGACGCAGCACCCAGGCATAAACTACCTGTTCGATGCTGTCGGCGTTAAGCTCGTGCGCCACCTGCGCCAGCTCATCGCGCAGCGCCTGGAAGCCCTCTTCGTTAAACAGGCGACCACCGCCAAGACAAGACCACGCCATCGGACGAATACGCAGTTGCTGCAGCTGATCGAGAGTACCGTCGAGCAGCAGCGGCTGATGCACCGGTGAAATTTCGACCTGGTTGGTGGCCAGGGTAAACGGCAGACGTGACTGCAGCAAGGTGAACTGGGCGGGGGTAAAGTTCGAGACGCCAAAATGGCGCACTTTACCGCTATGATGCAGCGCGAGAAAAGCTTCGGCTACCTCGTCGGCGTCCATCAGTGGGTCCGGCCGGTGGATCAGCAGCAAGTCGAGATGGTCCGTCGCCAGATTACGCAGCGATTGCTCGGCGCTGAGCACGATGTGATCGCGGTCGGTAATGTAGTGGCCAATGGTGTTCTCAGCGCGCGCCCGGGTGGCGATACCGCATTTGCTGACGATTTCCATCCGGCTACGCAGATGCGGCGCTCGCTTCAGCGCTTCGCCAAAGGCAGCCTCACACTGATAATCGCCATAGATATCGGCGTGATCGACGGTGGTTACGCCTAAATCGAGATGCTGCTCAATAAAGCTGACCAGCTCGCCAGGCGACATTTTCCAGTCCATCAGACGCCAGTAGCCCATCACAAAACGTGAAAATTCCGGCCCCTGGGGAGCCATAGCAATACGCTGAACCATAACCGCTTCCTCAATAAAAAAGTGCTCTGAGTATACGTAATTTTTGGCTTAAAACAGTGAGGGTTGCTGCGGTTCTTCCGCCGGCTCCGGCCTGTTCGCGCGTATTTTGCGCAGCAGCCGTTGGCGGCAAAGACGCAAAACCTCCTGTTTCTGCGCATCGCTCATCGTTTGCCAGTTAAAACGTTCCTCACGGCTGCGGAAACAGCCGCGACAGTAGCCGCGCTCATCGGTCTGACATATTCCCCGGCACGGGCTCTGCACCGGGAAAAATTCTAACTGCTCTGCCACCACACGCCTCCTGTCCCCTAGTCTCCTTTCATTGAAGACGTTTCCCCGCGCTGACGCAAATTTTGTTCACTACGTGCTGCGTCAGCTAACATTTTTCCGCCGACGCTTGCATTAGACCAATCGGTCTACTACAGTGTGCAGCATGAACAGACACAGCGATTGCGATACCCGAGAACATATCCTGGCCACCGGCGAGCAGCTTTGCATGCATCGCGGTTTTACCGGAATGGGCTTGAGCGAACTTCTGAAGACGGCGGAGGTGCCCAAGGGCTCCTTCTACCACTACTTTCGCTCTAAGGAAGCCTTCGGCGTCGCGCTGCTTGAACATCACTACACCGGATATCTGCAGCGCCTGGTGGACCACTTCGATCATGGCGACGGTAACTATCGCGATCGCCTACTGGCCTACTATCAGCACACGCTGAATCAGTTCTGCCAGCAGGGGATTATTAGCGGGTGTCTTACTGTCAAGCTATCCGCGGAGGTTTGCGATCTGTCGGAAGATATGCGCGCCGCCATGGATCGCGGAGCCAGCCAGATTATCGCCCTGCTGGGCGACGCGCTGGAGAAAGGACGTCAGGAAGGCAGTCTCGCATTTGACGGCGAGGCCATGACCCTGTCGCAGGTGCTGTATTCCCTGTGGCTCGGGGCCAACCTGCAGGCCAAAATTACGCGTAGCGCAACGCCGCTGGAAAGCGCCCTTGCCCACGCCAAACAGATTATTGCGGCGCCTGCGGTATAACAGGCGTTTTTATTTCATCAGTTACTAGACGACCGGTCTACTCAGGAGTCACTATGTCGGAAGCAAAATTATTCAGCCCACTGAAAGTCGGTGCGGTCACCGCCCCTAATCGCGTATTTATGGCGCCGTTGACGCGTCTGCGCAGCATTGAGCCGGGCGATATCCCTACTCCGCTGATGGGCGAATACTACCGCCAGCGCGCCAGTTCCGGGCTGATCATCACCGAAGCGACGCAGATCTCCGCGCAGGCCAAAGGCTACGCCGGCGCGCCTGGGCTGCACAGCCCGGAGCAGATTGCCGCCTGGCAGAAAATCACCGCCGGCGTTCATGCCGAAAATGGTCATATCGCCGTCCAGCTGTGGCACACAGGCCGAATTTCCCATAGCAGCCTGCAGCCTGGCGGCGCCGCCCCGGTAGCGCCTTCCGCGCTGAGCGCGGGCACCCGTACCTCACTGCGTGACGAAAACGGCCACGCCATCCGCGTCGACACCTCAATGCCCCGCGCCCTGGAAACCGCAGAGATCCCAGGGATCGTCAACGATTTCCGTCAGGCGGTCGGCAATGCCCGTGACGCCGGCTTCGATCTGGTTGAGCTGCACTCAGCCCACGGCTATCTGCTGCACCAGTTCCTCTCGCCATCGGCGAACCAGCGTACCGATCAGTACGGCGGCAGCGTGGAGAACCGTGCCCGTCTGGTGCTGGAAGTGGTTGACGCCGTGAGTCAAGAGTGGAGCGCCGAGCGCATTGGCATCCGCGTGTCGCCGATTGGCAGCTTCCAGAATGTGGATAATGGCCCGAACGAAGAAGAAGACGCGCTGTATCTGATTAGCGAGCTGGCGAAACGCGGTATCGCCTATCTGCACATGTCCGAGCCGGACTGGGCGGGCGGCAAACCTTACAGTGAAGCTTTCCGTCAGAAAGTCCGCGACCGCTTCCCGGGGGTGATCATTGGCGCTGGCGCTTACACAGTAGAAAAATCCAACGATCTTATCAATAAAGGGCTGATTGATGCCGTGGCCTTTGGCCGCGATTACATCGCCAACCCGGATCTGGTGGCTCGCCTGCAGAAAAAAGCGCCGCTTAACCCGCAACGCCCGGAATCCTTCTACGGCGGCGGCGCGGAAGGCTACACCGATTACCCGACTCTGTAATCCCTCCATTGATAGCGGCGACGTATCGCCGCTATACTCAACGTTCTGATCTATCAAATAAACTGCATAGGGGACATTATGCGCTTACTCCACACCATGCTGCGCGTTGGCGACCTGCAACGTTCTATCGACTTCTATACCAACGTGTTGGGCATGAAGCTGCTGCGCACCAGCGAAAACCCGGAGTACAAGTACTCCCTCGCCTTTGTCGGCTACGGCGAAGAGAGCGAAACCGCGGTAATCGAACTGACCTACAACTGGGGCGTGGACAGCTATGAGCTGGGCACCGCCTACGGCCATATCGCGCTGAGCGTCGATAACGCCGCCGAAGCCTGCGAACGGATCCGTCAGAACGGGGGCAACGTCACCCGTGAAGCCGGGCCGGTAAAAGGCGGCACCACCGTCATCGCCTTCGTGGAAGATCCGGACGGTTACAAAATCGAGCTCATTGAAGAGAAAGATGCCGGCAAAGGTCTGGGCAACTAAAGCTTCCCCACGCTGGCATATTTAATGCCATGGCTCGCCCGGGCGCTACGGCGCCCGTTGTTTTCACCCCTGCCTGCTGCAAGCCGCGGCAAAATTTGCCATAATGCGCGCTACTTTTTTCCAGCTAAGAGAATCTGATGTCCGAGAACGCTCAACTGAATGGTCTGTGCGACCGTTTCCGCGGTTTTTATCCGGTGGTGATCGATGTTGAAACCGCAGGATTTAACGCCAAAACCGACGCCCTGCTGGAGATCGCCGCCATTACGTTGAAGATGGATGAGCACGGCTGGCTGATGCCCGATGAAACGCTGCATTTCCATGTTGAACCTTTCGAGGGCGCCAATCTGCAGCCCGAAGCGCTGGCTTTTAACGGGATTAACCCGCATGACCCGCAGCGCGGGGCCGTCAGCGAATACGATGCCCTGCATGCCATCTTCAAAATGGTGCGCAAAGGGATGAAAGAGAGCGACTGCAGCCGGGCAATCATGGTGGCGCACAATGCCACCTTTGACCACAGCTTCACCATGACCGCCGCCGAACGCGCGGGACTTAAACGCAACCCTTTCCATCCGTTTGTTACCTTCGACACCGCCGCGCTAAGCGGGCTGGCGCTGGGCCAGACGGTGCTGTCGAAAGCCTGTATTGCCGCGGGTATGCCGTTCGACGGCGCGCAGGCTCACTCCGCCCTGTATGATACCGAGCAGACGGCGCAGCTGTTTTGCGAGATCGTGAACCGCTGGAAGCGTCTGGGCGGCTGGCCGCTGCCCGTAGCCACCCCGGAGTGATAAAAAAAGCGACTTCCAGGAAGTCGCTTTTTTACTGATGGCGGGAATTACTCCGCTTTTGGCTCGTCGGTATGGTACTTTGCCGCCGTCTCTTTGATCAGCTGCTGCAGTTCACCGCGCTGGTACATTTCGATGACGATATCGCAGCCGCCCACCAGTTCACCGTCTACCCACAGCTGCGGGAAAGTCGGCCAGTTTGCGTATTTAGGCAGCTCGGCGCGGATATCCGGGTTCTGCAGGATATCAACGTAAGCAAAACGTTCGCCACAGGCGGACAGCGCCTGAACGGCCTGGGCAGAGAAACCGCAGCTTGGCAGCTTCGGCGACCCTTTCATGTACAACAGGATCGGGTTTTCAGCGATTTGGCGTTGGATCTTTTCTAAAGTCGAGTTCATTGTCGTGCTTCCTTAAACTTCTTTCTACGGCAGTAACTTGTCATTGTAGCGTCCTGTAGGCAGGACGGATAATAACATTTTTTTCACTATTCATATTTTATCTTCTGTTGCGCGAAGTTGCCTTAAAAATATCATTTTGCGGTCACAGGCGGGCGCTCATTGCGCATTTTCTGTGCGAGGCGGTCAATGTCTGACGCGTTTTCTTGCAATCGTTAACCAATCGACATTTTTGATACAAAAGAATATTAACTTTCCGGCTTTTTATGCTTTAGAATCATTCCGGTTTGTCATTCATCGTCAGGCATTTGTACATGTCTGTAATTAATCAGGGGATTGCTCAGTGGCGCGGCTAAACAAAATCGCGATATCGCTCTGTGCATTACTGTTCACGTCTATCTCATTCACGCCACTGGCTCAGGCATCAGGGCATACGCACGCCTCCGCTTCGCCAAAAGCGTTGCCCGCGAAAAGTGGCTCAGAGCGCAAGAAAAAAGCAACCAGTCAAAAAACTAAAACCACCGCTAAAACCACCAGTAAAAAGTCCTCGCGCACCCGGCTCCCTACCCGCACTACCGCAGCAAGCCAAACCGCACTTCATCGTCAGGCCGCCGGCGCGACGAAAAAATGCGTGCTGCGTAAAGGTTATAAAAAGCAGTGCGCGAAAACGGTCGCCGCCAGCGCCGAGCCGACCCTGGCGCTAAACAGCGTCAAAAGCAAATGCGTGGTGCGCAAGGGCTATAAAAAACGCTGTAAGCCCGAGGCCAGCGAAGCGAATTTAACGATCGCCGACGCCCACAAGGTCCGGGTGCAAAAAGCGCAAAGTACCGCGATGAACAAACTGATGGGCCAGTTGGGTAAACCCTATCGCTGGGGCGGCACCTCGCCGCGCACCGGGTTTGACTGCAGCGGGCTGGTCTATTACGCCTATAAGGACCTGGTAAAGATCCACATCCCGCGTACGGCCAACGAAATGTACCACCTGCGCGATGCGCGTCCGGTGGATCGTGATGAACTGCAGAGCGGCGATTTAGTCTTCTTCCGCACCCGCGGACGGGGCGCTGCCGACCATGTCGGCGTCTACGTCGGCAACGGAAAATTCATTCAGTCGCCGCGCACAGGTCGTGATATTCAAATCACCTCCCTGAGCGAGGATTACTGGGTTCGCCATTATGTCGGCGCTCGTCGCGTCATGACGCCGAAAACCATTCGCTGATCCCGGTCTGCCGCTGCGGCGGCAGACCGCCTCTCCTGCTCGATCTCCATCCCCACCCGCAAGGGATATTGCATATTGCTCTCTTTGCCCGGCGTATCACGACGATAGCGGGTCGGCGACATGCCAAAGTGACGGTGAAAGGTCCGGCAGAAAGCGGCTTGTCCCTCGTATCCCAGGCACTGAGAAATACTCTGTATCGACGCCTGCGTCTGCGTTAAATAGATTGTCGCAATCGTCATCTTTCGTCGGCTGACGTAGCTCGCCAGCGTGCAGCCCGTTACCATGGCGAATTGTCGCTGGAAGTACCAGTGTGAGTAGCCGGACTTTTTCGCAATCGCGCTCACCGACAGGGTGTCGAAAATATGTGCTTCGATCCAGTCAACAATCCCCTGCACCACCGGGATCATTTTCGCGCTCACCACCTCATCTGTTTTTGCCATCGTCGTCATCCTGGGGAAATTACTGCTGGCGGCTATATTTGTCATACAAATTAAAAAATAGACAATGAATTATTGGCATAGCGACGATTGCCTGAGCGCATATTTTTATTAATCGTTTGATATTAAAGTTTTATTTTTTGTTCAGCGCATTGCGTGACAGCGGCGAAGCAGAGTAGTTAATTGCCATGCGAGTTCGCAAATCCGCAGAGGGCATCTCCTTATACAGGGTTGCAACAATTTTGGCGGCTTATCGGCCACTCCTGCAGAAAACGGTTAAGCCTTCACCACATGCACCGGAGATAATAGCCTTTATCGTTGTAAGGCTTTTCACTGCTTGCGGCAAATGTTAACATTCTCAATACAATAACACGCCCGGGACGCGACAGCGTCGGGCGGTCAGAACACGATTCAGGTGAAAACCTCATCCTGTCAATGTGAGATAAAACAAAAAGTTATAAGGAGAGTAGCAATGTCGTTTGAATTACCTGCATTACCATATGCAAAAGACGCCCTGGCGCCGCACATTTCCGCAGAAACCCTGGAATATCACTACGGTAAACACCACCAGGCGTATGTCACTAACCTCAACAACCTGATCAAAGGCACTGCGTTCGAAGGCAAGTCCCTCGAAGAGATCGTCCGCACGTCTGAAGGCGGCGTATTCAACAACGCAGCGCAGGTCTGGAACCACACCTTCTACTGGAACTGCCTGGCGCCTAACGCCGGCGGCGAACCGGAAGGCGAACTGGCGGCCGCAATCGCCAAATCTTTCGGCAGCTTCGCGGATTTTAAAGCCAAATTTACCGATGCCGCGGCGAAAAACTTCGGCGCTGGCTGGACCTGGCTGGTCAAAAATGCCGACGGCAGCCTGGCTATCGTCTCCACCAGCAACGCCGGCACCCCGCTGACCACCGACGCGAAGCCGCTGCTGACCGTTGACGTTTGGGAACACGCCTACTACATCGACTATCGCAACGCCCGTCCAAGCTACCTGGACCACTTCTGGGCGCTGGTTAACTGGAAGTTTGTTGCGGCTAACCTGGCGGCATAAACGACAAACCGCAGCGGGGTCTCCCCGGCTGCGGTTTTTTTTGCCCTTGCCCAGCCGATGATTACTGGCTGGCGAAAGCCTCTTCCGGCTGCGCTCGCCCGCTAAACCAGACCAGCAGCAGCGCCAGACCAGCGATAATCGCGCCCATCACCGGCACAAACGCATATCCCAGTCCGCCAGAGATCACCGCCCCACCGGCGGCGGCGCCCAGCGCGTTGCCGAGGTTGAACGCGCCGATATTCACCGAAGAAGAGAGCCCCGGCGCCTCATGCGCTACGCGCATAACCCGCATCTGCAGCGGCGGAACCACCGCAAAGGTTGCTGCGCCCCAGACAATCATGCTGATGGCCGCCCCGGCCTGGGATTGCGCCAGCAGCGGGATCGCCAGCATGATCGCCATCAGCAGCAGCAGAAAGCCCTTCAGCGTGCCGGAGACCGACCGGTCAGCAAATTTGCCGCCCAGATAGTTGCCTAGCGAAAAACCGACGCCAATCAGCACCAGCATCGCGGTTATAAACAGCGATGAAGCGTGGGTCAGCGTATTGAGCACTGGCGAAATGTAGGTATATAGCGTAAACATCGCCCCGGCGCCCAGCACGGTGGTCAGTAACGCGGAGAGCACCTGCGGGCGCAGCAGGACAGAAAGCTCTTTTTTGACATCAGGACGTTCCCCCGCGCTGCCCTTCGGCAGGGAGAACCACAGGCTAACCATCGCCAGCAGGCCTAATCCCGCAGTAGCAAGGAAGGACATCCGCCAACCGATGGTTTCGCCAAGCCAGGTGGCCGCCGGCACGCCGCCAATGTTGGCGATGGTCAGGCCCATAAACATAGTGGCTACCGCGCTGGCCTGCTTATGCTTTGGCACGACGCTGGCCGCCACCACCGATCCCAGGCCGAAAAAAGCGCCGTGGTTGAGGCTGGTAATAATGCGCGACAGCAGCAGCGTGGTGTAATCCGGCGCGATGGATGACAACAGGTTGCCGACGGTGAAGATCCCCATCAGAAAAATCAGCGCATTGCGCCGTGCGCGATGCGACAACAGCAGCGTCATCAGCGGTGCGCCGACCATGACGCCGATGGCATACGCACTGATCAGCATTCCCGCTACCGGTATCGAGACGTCCACACCTTTCGCAATCACCGGCAGCAATCCCATCGGGGAGAACTCGGTGGTACCGATGCCAAAGGCGCCGATCGCCAGCGCAAGTAAAGGAAAGTTGATTTTCATTCAATGACTCCATCAGACCGTCAGAGAGGACGGCGTAACATCAGAAGTCAAAAGCATGACATCAATCACAAAAAAACAAAAGTGAACGAAATGACAAAAGATTTTTGCAGAATTGATAATAATAGCGGGATATGGGGAGGAAGCGACGCTCCTCCCTCAGCGAAACATTAGTGCAGTATGGCGGTCAGGCTGAAAGCGACAATCACGCCGAGAGCAATAATCGTGGTGATCAGCGAAAACTTTAAATTGGTATCCATCATTTTTCCCTCTTGTTATCCCCACACCAAAAGTGAGCTTGCTCATTTTTGCACAAAAAATCGCAAAAATCTTCCGGGATTTAGGGCGATGCACATTTTTGCTCTTCCACTTTGCCCCAAGATCGGACAAAATCCCACGCTAATTTAAAAGCGTATCGGCCATTGACCCCTTCCTGTCGTTCTGTGTCGTTTTCCCGACGTGATGCAATGTTGAAAATTGTATTCAGGGTGTGTGTAGGCAAACGTTTACGTATCGATGATCAGGCGATCAGGTCAAGGCATGGAGTGAGATGTAATGGCAACTATTAAAGATGTAGCGAAACGCGCAAACGTTTCCACTACAACTGTGTCACATGTAATTAACAAAACCCGTTTCGTTGCCGAAGAGACGCGTAATGCGGTATGGGCGGCGATCAAAGAGCTGCACTACTCGCCGAGCGCCGTGGCGCGCAGCCTGAAAGTCAATCACACCAAATCGATTGGCCTGCTGGCGACCAGTAGCGAAGCCGCCTATTTCGCTGAAATTATTGAGTCCGTTGAAAAGAGCTGCTTCCAGAAGGGCTATACTCTGATCCTCGGTAACGCGTGGAACGATCTGGAAAAACAGCGCGCCTATCTGTCGATGATGGCGCAAAAGCGCGTAGACGGTCTGCTGGTGATGTGTTCCGAGTATCCGGATTCGGTATTGAGCATGCTGGAAGAGTACCGCCATATCCCGATGGTGGTGATGGACTGGGGCGAGGCGAAAGCCGACTTCACCGATGCGGTGATCGATAACGCCTTCCAGGGCGGCTATATCGCCGGACGCTACCTGATTGAACGCGGCCATCGCGAAATCGGCGTGATCCCGGGTCCGCTGGAGCGCAACACCGGCGCGGGGCGACTGGCCGGCTTCATGCAGGCGATGAAAGAGGCGCATATCAGCGTGCCGGAAAACTGGATTGTGCAGGGCGACTTCGAGCCGGAGTCCGGCTACCGCGCAATGCAGCAGATCCTAAACCAGCAGCACCGCCCGACGGCGGTCTTCTGCGGCGGCGATATCATGGCGATGGGCGCTATCTGCGCGGCGGATGAAATGGGACTGCGGGTGCCGCAGGACATTTCGCTGATCGGTTATGATAATGTGCGCAACGCCCGCTATTTCAGCCCGGCGTTAACCACCATTCATCAGCCGAAAGATTCCCTGGGCGAGGCCGCATTTAACATGCTGTTGGATCGTATCGTCAACAAGCGTGAAGAGTCGCAGTCTATCGAAGTGCACCCTCGTCTGGTTGAGCGCCGCTCGGTAGCGGATGGCCCGTTTGTCGATTATCGTCGTTAAGGCATCTGGCGGGCGCGGATCTCTCCGGCGCCCGCAGCCACTCCCGATTCAGCGTGTCGCTGTCCCCCAGATAGTCAAGCATCCAGTTCAGCGCCGGTGAGGCATCGTTCTGCTGCCACGTCAGGCAGCAGGCGGCATCCGGGAACGGATTTTCCAGCGCCAGCGCAGTCCACTCGCCGCGATCTATCCATGGACGGGCGAAATGGCTCGGCACCATGCCGACGCAGAGTCCTGCCGACAAACAGGTTGCTGATGATTCCCAGTCAGGGACGACTACCCTCTTCTGGTTATCCAGCAACCATGTTGTCCGTTTAGGCAACGAGCGCGAGGTATCCTCCCGCACCAGCGACGGCCAGTTACGCAGGACGTCGTCGCTCAGGGGTCCCTCCATCTTTGCCAGCGGATGATCGCTCGCCACCACGCAGTCCCAGCTCAGCATCCCCATATCGCGGAACGCATAGCGACCGCCGACCGGAATAGATCGCGTTGCGCCAATCGCCAGCTCAACGCGGCCGTCGGCCAGCGCATCCCATACACCATTGAATACTTCCTGAAAGACGATCAGTTCGACGTCGGGAAAATGGCGATAGAAGTCGACGATCATCTGACGCATCCGCGCCGGTTTCACAATATCATCCACTGCGATCGACAACTGTCCGCGCCAGCCGTTCGCAATTTGCTGACACTGCTGGCGGGTGATCTGCATTTTTTTGATAACAGAGCGCCCTTCCTGTAAAAACCAGACCCCGGCGGGGGTCAACTCCACATCACGATGGCGACGCTCAAATAAGGGAACGGCGAGCCACTCTTCGAGCTGACGCACGGTATAGCTGACCGCGGAAGGCACCCGGTGAAGCTCCTGCGCGGCCGCGCTGAAGCTGCCGTTACGGGCGACGGCATCAACCACTTCCAGAGAGTATTCAGACCACATTTTCTGCCTGCAAAATTTTTGAATGCATGTGACAAATATTAGCGTTTCACAAGCCACAATGCACTCCCTACACTCTGCGGCATCGTACCTGTACACCAACTATGAGAACGTTATGTCACAACCCGGGAAAGGATTTTTAGTCTGGCTGGCCGGCCTGAGCGTGCTGGGCTTTCTGGCCACCGATATGTACCTGCCGGCGTTTGCCGCCATGCAGCAGGATCTCAACACCTCCGCCGCCTCCATTAGCGCCAGCCTGAGCCTGTTCCTCGCCGGCTTCGCGCTGGGCCAGCTGTTCTGGGGACCGCTGTCGGACCGCTATGGACGTAAACCGGTGCTGCTGAGCGGCCTGGCGATTTTCGCGGCCGGCTGTCTGGGGATGCTGTGGGTGCACAACGCCACCCTGATGCTGGCGCTGCGCTTTCTGCAGGCGATTGGCGTCTGTGCCGCGGCCGTTACCTGGCAGGCGATGGTCGCCGATTACTATCCTGCCCAGCGCACGAACCGCATCTTCGCCACCATTATGCCGCTGGTAGGACTGTCGCCGGCGCTGGCCCCGCTGCTGGGCAGCTGGCTGCTGGTGCACTTCGAGTGGCAAGCCATCTTCGCCACCCTGTTCGCCATCACTCTGCTGCTGATGCTGCCTGCCCTGCGCCTGAAGGCAGCCGCGAAGTCAGTAGTAGTGACGCAGCAAAAGATCACCTTTCTCGCGCTGCTGCGCTCCCGGGAATACAGCGGCAACGTCCTGATCTACGCCGCCTGTTCCGCCAGCTTCTTCGCCTGGCTTACCGGTTCACCTTTTATCCTGCATGAAATGGGCTATGGCCCAACCGCTATCGGCCTGAGCTATATTCCGCAGACCATCGCCTTTCTGGTGGGAGGCTATGGCTGTCGCGCGCTGCTGCAGAAATGGTCCGGTCAACAGATGCTGCCGTGGCTGCTGGTGATTTTTGCCGTCAGCGTAGCCGCCACCTGGCTGGTGGGCCTGCAAACCCATGCCTCGCTGGTGGCGTTAATGATCCCGTTCTGCATGATGGCGGTGGTCAACGGCGGGATCTACCCCATCGTGGTTGCTCAGGCGCTGAAGCCTTTTCCGCAGGCGACCGGCCGCGCGGCGGCGCTGCAAAATACCCTGCAGCTTGGCCTGTGCTTCCTGACCAGTCTGCTGGTATCCGCGCTGATCGCCACGCCGCTGCTGACCACCACCAGCGTCATGCTGGTTTCGATTGGCTTAGCCGGAATAGGCTATCGCCTGCAGCAGACGCCGGAGCTGACACCCCACCCTTCCCACGCGTAATGCCCGTCGCCAGGGCCCGGACCAGTCGTTAGCATGCTAAGAAATTTTTATTGAAAGCCAGTACTTAGCGTCCTATACTGGATCCGGGTTCACATAAATAGAAAATAGTTACAGATTAACGGATGCAGGATGCCTCCGTTTCACCATGGAAGGCCTTTCGGCAAGGGTTATCTCCCTTCCTCTGTTTACGTCGGATAGCGACTTCACGGATTATCCGTGAGATTTCTCACAAAGCCAAAAAAGCGTCTACGCTGTTTTAAGGTTCTGATCACTTGGGCGTGATGGAGAAGCTATGAGTTCATCGTGTATAGAAGAAGTAAGTGTACCAAATGATGACTGGTACCGGATTGCAGCTGAATTATTAGGCCGTGCGGGAATTGAAATCAATGGCTCCGCGCCGTCCGACCTGCGGGTTAAAAATCCTCTCTTTTTTAAACGGGTTTTGCAGGAAGGTTCGCTGGGTTTAGGCGAAAGCTATATGGACGGCTGGTGGGAATGCGAGCGTCTGGATATATTCTTCCACAAGGTGTTACGCGCCGGGTTGGAAAAGCAGCTCCCACACCATTTCAAAGACACACTCCGCATCGCAGGCGCTCGTCTGTTTAATCTACAAAGTAAAAAACGTGCCTGGATTGTCGGTAAAGAGCACTACGACCTTGGCAACGATCTCTTCAGCCGGATGCTTGATCCCTATATGCAATATTCCTGCGGTTACTGGAAAGAGGCGCAGAGCCTCGAGGCCGCCCAGCAGGCTAAGCTGGATCTCATCTGCCGCAAACTGGAGCTGGAGCCAGGCATGCGGGTACTGGATATTGGCTGTGGATGGGGCGGTCTCGCCGAATATATGGCGCGAAATTATCAGGTCAGCGTCGTGGGTGTAACCATCTCCGCCGAACAGCAAAAAATGGCCCAGGCGCGTTGCGCCGATCTCGATGTAGAGATTCGTCTCCAGGATTATCGCGATCTGCACGACAGCTTTGACCGCATCGTCTCCGTTGGCATGTTTGAGCACGTGGGGCCGAAAAATTACGCTACCTACTTTGAGGTTGCCGACCGTAATTTGAAACCCAACGGCCGCTTTTTACTGCACACCATTGGCTCCAAGGTCACCGACCATAACGTTGACCCGTGGATCGATAAATATATCTTCCCGAACGGCTGCCTGCCTTCCGTGCGTCACATTGCCGAAGCCAGCGAGAAGCATTTTGTGATGGAAGACTGGCACAACTTCGGCGCCGATTACGACACGACCCTGATGGCCTGGTATGAGCGTTTCCTCGCCAGCTGGCCGGAAATTGCCGATAACTATTCTGAGCGTTTCAAACGCATGTTTACCTATTATCTGAACGCCTGCGCCGGCGCCTTCCGCGCCCGCGACATTCAGCTCTGGCAGGTGGTGTTCTCGCGCGGTATTGAACATGGACTGCGCGTCGCCCGTTAAATAACACTCCCCCGCTTATCGGCGGGGGATTTTTTTTCAGGCTTCATTGACCTTAGCCGCCATCTCTTTCGCGGCCAGCACGCGTTCGACCGTATCGACAACCGCCTGGGTCTGCGGATCAATCTCAATATTGACGCGATCGCCCAGTTTTTTCGCTCCCAGGGTGGTCCGCTGCAGCGTCTCCGGAATAAGATGCACGCAGAAACGGGTCGCCGTCACCTCACCCACCGTCAGACTAATGCCGTCAATACCGATGAATCCTTTATAGAGGATGTATTTCATCAGCGTTGGATCCTGCACTTTAAACCAGATCTGACGGTTATTTTCGGAAGTCAGAATCTTCACGATTTCCGCGGTGGTCATAATGTGGCCGGACATTAAATGCCCGCCGATTTCATCACTAAATTTCGCCGCTCGCTCGACGTTCACTTCATCGCCGACCTGAATATCGCCAAGATTGGTAATCCGCAGCGTCTCTTTCATCAGATCGAAGCTGATGCGCGCGCCGTTGATTTCGGTCACCGTCAGGCAGCAGCCGTTGTTGGCTACCGAGGCGCCGGTTTCCAGCCCCTCCAGCATATGTGCCGGTAACTCAACCACGTGAGTGCGAAAATTGGGTTTATCATCAATGGAGACCACTTTCGCGGTTCCCTGAACAATACCAGTAAACATGTTTGGCTCCTGTTGAAAATCATGACGGTATCATTACCGCTTTCGCTATCGGGAACAATAACAGGAGGGCAAAGCGGTTGCCAGCGCGCTTCGTGCCTCGACTCTTTTTTCACTGGCTTAATAGCCAATCCTCGCTACAATAGACTGGAAATTCCTCATTTTTATCCCCTTGCTGCCAGTTACGGCGGCTTTTTTAGTCTCAAAATAACAACAATTCGAAGGTGTTCACGTGCAGAAGTATTTCGTTGAAGCGCGTCAGTTATTAGCTCTGGCTATACCCGTCATCCTTGCGCAGGTGGCGCAGACGGCGATGGGTTTTGTCGATACCGTGATGGCGGGTGGCTACAGCGCCACGGATATGGCCGCCGTGGCCATCGGGACCTCCATCTGGCTGCCGGCGATCCTCTTCGGCCACGGCCTTCTGCTGGCGCTGACCCCGGTGGTGGCGCAACTTAACGGATCCGGGCGGCGAGAGCGTATCGCGCCGCAGGTGCGTCAGGGCTTCTGGCTGGCCGGCTTTGTCTCGGTGCTGATCATGGTCGTGCTGTGGAACGCCGGATACATCATCAGCTCCATGCATAACATCGATCCGCTGTTGGCAGAGAAGGCGGTTGGCTACCTGCGCGCGCTGCTGTGGGGCGCGCCGGGCTATCTGTTCTTCCAGGTCGCCCGTAACCAGTGTGAAGGGCTGGCAAAAACCAAGCCCGGGATGGTCATGGGCTTTATTGGATTACTGGTCAACATTCCGGTGAACTATATTTTTATCTATGGTCATTTCGGCATGCCCGAGCTGGGCGGCGTCGGCTGCGGTGTGGCGACGGCCTCCGTTTACTGGGTGATGTTCGCCAGCATGCTGTGGTGGGTGCGCCGGGCGCGTACGATGCGCGATATCCGCTGCGCCGAGCGCTTCAGCGGCCCTGATTTTGCCGTCCTGTTACGGCTGGTGCAGCTGGGGCTGCCCATTGCTCTGGCGCTGTTCTTTGAAGTCACTCTGTTTGCCGTCGTCGCGCTGCTGGTCTCCCCGCTCGGGATCATTGACGTCGCTGGTCACCAGATCGCGCTTAATTTCAGCTCGCTGATGTTCGTTCTGCCGCTGTCGCTGGCGGCGGCGGTCACCATTCGCGTCGGCTTCCGCCTTGGCCAGGGCTCAACGATCGATGCCCAGGTTTCGGCCCGCACCGGCGTGGGCGTGGGGGTCTGCCTGGCGGTATTTACCGCTATCTTTACCGTCCTGATGCGTAAGCAGATTGCGCTGCTGTATAACGATAATCCCGAGGTGGTGACGCTGGCCTCGCACCTGATGCTGCTGGCGGCTATCTATCAGATCTCCGACTCTATTCAGGTGATCGGCAGCGGCATTCTGCGCGGCTATAAAGATACGCGGTCTATCTTTTTCATTACCTTTACCGCGTACTGGGTGCTGGGTTTGCCGAGCGGCTATCTGCTGGCGCTGACCGATATGATTGTGCCCCGCATGGGACCTGCCGGTTTCTGGTGCGGATTTATCATCGGTCTGACCTCCGCCGCCATCATGATGATGCTGCGGATGCGTTTTCTGCAGCGCCAGCCTTCCAGCATCATCTTAAAGCGCGCTGCGCGCTAACTTGTCTAAGCCCGCCGCTCCGGCGGGCTTTTTCGTTCTTCGCTATAACGGCGCGTTGTACATTCCGTTACTCCCTGACACCAAAGACTCACTGATAGCATCCCGGCAGGCGCTTATAGTGTTGCCAACAGCCCCGCAGTGGGGTTACTCAAGAAACCAAGTCGAGGATTTCAGAATGAAAAAAGTATTAGCTCTGGTCGTTGCCGCTGCTATGGGTCTGTCATCAGTTGCTTTCGCTGCCGATGCGGCAAGCACCACCCCGAGTGCAGCAGCCAGCCATACTACCGTTCACCATAAGAAACATCACAAAGCGGCCGCGAAACCGGCAGCCGAGCAGAAAGCGCAGGCGGCGAAGAAACACCACAAAGCCGCTGCAAAACCGGCTGCTGAGCAAAAAGCCCAGGCGGCGAAGAAACACCATAAAGCCGCTGCTAAACCGGCAGTAGCGCAGAAAGCGCAGGCGGCGAAGAAACACCATAAAACGACGCACCATGCAGCTAAACCGGCGGCATAATGGTCAGGGCGTTAAGGTGATCAACCGGCGCTGAACAGCGCCGGTTTTTTTTCAGGAGGACATCATGCTGCAACGCTATCGCTTCGAATTGCTGCTGTTACTGCTCATCGTCTGCGCGCTGTTTACCCTGCGCTTGATGTTTAAATAGCTGGCTGCTGAACCCATTTTCGGGCCGGCGGCGTATAGTCGCGAAAACCGGCGATAATCTCGTCTGCCGAGGTAGCGAACGGCAGCATCTCCGCGTAGCGCGGGTGCATAAACCCTTCCCGTACCATGTTATCGACCATCGCCTGAAGCGGATCGTAATAACCCTTAATATTCAGGAACGCGCACGGTTTCTCATGGATCCCCAGCTGCGCCCAGGTCCATTGTTCGAAAATCTCCTCGAGCGTCCCCGCCCCGCCCGGCAGGGCAATAAAGCCATCCGCCAGCGCCGCCATTTTGGTTTTCCGCTCGTGCATATCCTCGACCACATGCAGCTCCGTCAAGCCGCGGTGGGCAATTTCCCGCTCCACCAGGCCGCGCGGCATCACGCCGATCACCACACCACCGGCCTCCAGCGCCGCATCGGCGACCGCCCCCATCAGACCAACTTTGCCGCCGCCATAGACAAGCGCCAACCCCTGCTGCGCCAGCGTACGTCCAACCAGACGGGCGGTTTCGAGGTACAGCGGATGTTCGCCAGCTGAAGAACCGCAGAAAATACCAATCGATTTCATCTTCGTTATGACTCCTTCTCTTCTGGTGGCCGATAATTTAACACATCGCCAACCCTTCCGCGCAGGTTTGGACTGCCTGAAAAATAAGAGCCGTGATGCTCGCTGGCGAAGAAATATCCTTGTGGTTCAGTAAAATATATCCGGAATGAGTAAAAGTTCCGCAATCGCATGCAATGTGCAAGAAAAGTGACGTTTACCTCTTGCCACATCCCCTCCCTGCCGCTAATATGCGTCCCCGTTGTCACCACAACATTGCGTTCGTAGCTCAGTTGGTTAGAGCACCACCTTGACATGGTGGGGGTCGTTGGTTCGAGTCCAATCGAACGCACCATAATGCGTTTATAGCTCAGTTGGTTAGAGCACCACCTTGACATGGTGGGGGTCGTTGGTTCGAGTCCAATTAAACGCACCATAATGCGTCTGTAGCTCAGTTGGTTAGAGCACCACCTTGACATGGTGGGGGTCGATGGTTCGAGTCCATTCAGACGCACCAATCATTTTTCCTTCTGTAATTCCTGAATTTTATCACCTGCTCCCCGTTGGTATTGCTGACTTAAAATGTTGTGTATTGGCAAAGCGTTTTCCTTGCATAGTCCATACTAGTCCACATGAGTGCTAAGGAAGCCAACCCTTTTAATGAGCATCAAAAATCGATCAACAGACCACGCCGTTTAATTTCTTAATGATAATCATTCCATTCATCATAAATATATGCATATGCAAATCGATATATCAGATACCCCACCAGGAATTCCACAACTGAAAGTAAACCCCAGAGAAATTTATATTCATTTACTTAGAAAAAAAAGAACCAACCAGCCAGCGCGATACCTGAAGCACCTAATCCCATCCCAGCCCCTCTGATAACACGGGAAAACAGGATGAGTAATGTTCGTTTTATATTCATAATCCACCAAAGAAATATTCACATATTTTGTTAAATTCTGCTGGATTCTTATCACTGGCCATACACGCTGTTTCGAAAGGTTTTACAATATCCTCAACATGAAAATACAGAAGATCCAGATCTCGCAGATTTTGCAGTTTATCATGCAGTACCGGATTTCTGCGCTTCAGATATCGGGACGTGTATATTGCTCTGGATGTTTCAGCTCCAACGGATAATAATAATCCGGCAAGACTTCCTGCAAAAATGCGGTCACTCATCTTGAGGCGTTCCCCTCTTCCTCATCCCGCTCCGCGTCAGGTGCTGCGGCTTCGGTCCTGCCGCCATATGGGTTAACAGTTGCTGATTCAGCAGGCTGTCGATATTGCGACCCCCGGTGAACAACCATCCGGTAGCGTGACTGCCCCGGCGGTTGCTTTACCAAACTGGTTACATCGTTTATCAGCCTGTTCCTCATCGCTTCATTCCATCTTTTCTGGCGTTAAGATTCATCATTACGTCCTCCATTCGTTACCCTTCGCCATCCCACCCACTGGCCGCGCTATCGCACCCGCCTGCTTTCGCGAACGCTACCGCCCGTCGCTGTTCCCTACAGGAACCCAAAGCGCACTGGGTAAGGCAGAACGGTGATCTTTTATTTAACGCCCGGAATAACAGTCGCTCAGCAATACATGCACAAGAAAATCCCGTTCATATCCGCGTACTGCCGGAGTAAATTCAGTTTGAATTCAGTGGCATCTCGGTTCAGATCGGGAGTAACTGCGTAATGCTGAAAAAGACGACAAACAGAATAAAAAAAATAAACTGATAATATTTTGTAAGACGAGAGAAGGAGGCCGTCTGGACGCAGGGCGGAAGCGGTGGCTTCGCAACAACAATATTCCATACTGAAAACTATTCCCTGGCCTAAAAAAGCGAGCGCGCGGTAAAACAGGGAGGAAACCATGGGCGGCGCTAAATGTCTCCCGGCCAGCTCTGACTTAACCTGCCGCAATCTCCGTCTGCAGCCAGCGCTCAAACATCTGCAGCGCTGGCTCCCCCTCCCCGCCGCCGGGTTTGATCAAGCAGAAGCGCTTAGCCAGCGTCGGGGAGCCCGGCCACGGGGCGGCCAGCGTTCCGGCGCGCAGCTCGCTTTCCACATACATCTTCGGCACCAGGGCCACTCCCTGCTGACTTAGTACCGCGGCGATCGCCATCTCATGCAGATCGTAGCGCGGCCCCTGGGCGGGGTTATCCAGCGCCAGACCGCACTCACGGGCATAGTGCAGCCAGGCGTCCGGGTTTTGCCGCCGGTGAATGCGCGTTAGCCGGTTAAGCAGCCCCGGAAGATCGTCATCCGTCAGCAGCGCAGCATGGCAGACCGGCAGCAAATACTCCGCAAATAAAAACGTCACCTCCATTCCGGTCCACGCCGGGTGTTCAAAATGGATAGCGGCATCAAATCCGCTTCCCGGCAGAATGAAGGGATCGCTGCGGGCGGCGATATTGACCACGATATGCGGATGCTGCGCCGCAAAGCGCCCGAGCCGGGGAATTAACCAGCGGCTGGCGAAGGTGGGGAGCACGGCGATCTCCAGGCTGCGGCCATCGACGGGCATCCCGCTGACGTCATGGGTGTCCCGTTCCAGACGAGCGAGGATCTCGCGGACCTGACGAGCATAGCGGGCGCCTGCCGGATTGAGCCGCACCCGGCTCCCCGTCCTGTCGAAGAGTTTACTGTCGAGGAGCGCTTCCAGACGGGCAATCTGCCGGCTGATGGCCCCTTCCGTTAACGCGAGCTCCGCCGCCGCGCGGGCAAAGTTGCCGTGACGAGCCGCGGCCTCAAAAGCCAGTAGCGCAGCGCTGCTGGGGATTTTACGACGCATAGCCAATGCTCCTTGTGCAGGCTCACCGAAAGTCAGTGACAGAATATCACTAAGCCTTGAATTAACATCGTTTTTCAGCGCCATTTTTAGCCGATAGGATGATGAAAACTCACTAAAGCGCCTTGTGCGCCACATCATCTGTTCATCGAGGTCACTATGCTCTATGTCGTCGAATGCGCCTACACCGATCCCCAAAGCGAAGCGGCGTGGAATACCTTTTACAATCAGGAAAAACTACCGGCGCTGGTCTCTGTGCCCGGTTTCTACGCCTCCCAGCGCTTCCGCGCTCTTAGCGAGGGCTGCCCCTGCTACCTGGCGCTGCACGATATCCACGATGCTACCGTCATCGACAGCGATGCCTACCGCCGCAACGGCGGCGGCCATTTTGCCCGCTGGCAATCGGCGATCGCCGACTGGCATCGCCATCTCTATCTAACGAATAATACGCTGCGGGAGGTTGCCCCGGATGAAGTGCTGCTGCTGGGCGATACCGCGGAGGACTTGCCCGTCGCTGCGCCGATACTCCTGCAGCCAGGCGGCCTGGCGACCGAACAAAGCCGGTATGCCGCCATCCTCCCACGAGACAACCTGCATCACCTGGCCACGACTGCCGCCGTCTTTATCTATCAGCCCATCACCGCCCGGTTACGCAACCCGGCGCAGCGCGCGTGAGGTCGCCATGTCACCTGCTCCCTTTTATACGTTGACCGCTGGCGACCTGACGGTGACTGCCGTGAGTGATGGTCTGATGTCAGCGCCGCTGTCCTTACTCTCGGGTATCTCGCGGGAGGAGGCGGAACATCTGCAGCGGCATTCAGGATTAGCCTCGCCGGAGACCATTGCGATTGGCGCCTATCTGATCCGCGGTCGCGGGAACACGGTGCTGGTGGATACCGGCACCGGCGGAGCCAATGGCGTTGGCGGCGAACTTATCGCCAATCTGGCGCGGCTCGGCGTTGGTCCTGAGGAGATCGACGCCATCCTTCTCACCCACGCCCATCCGGACCATATCGGCGGCCTGCTGTCCGCCGCTGGTACGCCAGCGTATCCCAACGCCACGGTGTTCCTGCCTACGCGGGAAAGCGCTTACTGGCTGGCAACATCCACGTTCGACAACGCCAGCGATCGCGGCCGGCGCAACGTGCTGCTTGTTCGCCGTGTACTGGCGAACTGCGCGGCGCAAATCAGCGGGGTTGATGATGAGGAGGTGATCGCCGGGATCCGCCCGTGCCCTCTGCCCGGCCATACGCCCGGGCATACCGGGTATCGTCTCGAAGCGGGCGATACCTCGCTGCTGATCTGGGGGGATATCGTCCATTTCCCGTCCATTCAGTCTGCGCGGCCAGAAGCCTCGGTCGCCTTCGACGTCGATCCTGAACAGGCCCGGCGTACCAGGGAGATCCTGCTGCGCCAGGCCGCCAGCGAACGGTGGTTGATTGCCGGTATGCATCTTGGCCTGCCGGGATTCGCCAGAGTGGAGAACACCGCCTCAGGCTATTGTCTGCGCTCGGTGTGATCGTTGAGCAGAACAATGACCACAGTAAAACCCCGGTCGCGGCATGAGCACGACCGGGGCGTTTTGTCCGGGAAAGTGGACGAGCCGTTAACCGCGACTCTTCCACCCTTTTTTACTTTTGCAGCTGGCTTTGGTGGCGACCCACGGGTGACGTAGCTGAGTCAACTGAAGATCCTGGGAGGCCGGGCTGGCCGACCAGCGTTTGTTGCACAGAGGCTTACGAGTTGCAATGACCATAAAAACGCTCCTGAAAAGTAATGAACCATTCCCTGGGTAGTTCCACAAGTTCAGAATTAGCGTATCACCGCGTAACGGAAGTTATTTCAATCTTTGTTTTAGAATGTAAATGGTCATCGCCCTCTGAAATAGCTTAAATTGATCCAAATCAATTTAAGTGCATTTATTTTTCGATGCCACCTATATTTTCAACCGCTTACCTTCGCCAGCCGCCTGATTAAGACTTTTCCTATACCGCATAATACAACAGAATCAAGCGATATTATCAGATTTTTATTCTAGTTATGTATGGCTATGTGGTTATTTGTTTTGATTATTCTAACTGATAAAATTCACTTGGTCAGTCAGCAGCGGGCAGGTACTCTGCACCGGCAAGAAGAGGATTTGTCAGGGAGTTGTGGATGACTAAAGGCTATAAACTACTTGGCTATAAGTTAGCGGATAATATTTTCTACTGCCTGCATCATCGGGAAATTATCACGCTGCGCGGGACACGGACGCAAGTCCAGCTACGCAGCACCATGGCCTGTTTACTGGAGTACCTGCTGGCGCACGGCAGAGAACGTCTGGTCAGCGATGAAGAGTTAATGATTAACGTTTGGGAAAAAAATAATCTCCGCCCTTCCGCGCAGCGCCTATGGCAGGTTATTCAGAGCTTAAAGTCTCGCTTACACCAGGCTGGCGTGGAGAGCGCGTTAATCATCCGCGTTAAGTGCGCGGGGTATTATATTAATAACGTTTACGTAGCCGAAATTTATTCATACAAACCGCCGGGGATGATGAATTATATAAACACTTCGCCTGCTGATATGAATAAGCTTCTGGTACGCAGCTAACCCCCTCCCCGCGCCGTTTACATCGCCAGCAACAGGGTTTATTCGTTGAATATTTTAATTCACAGCAATAATATTTATTTTAATATCGGTATCGCCCAGTGTTTTCGGGATATTCAGAAAACAGCGCCCGAATTAAAGGTTATTCACTCCCTGCCCCTCAGCCATCTTCCAGAACTGTCCGGGCTGGATGTGATTATTTTGTCACTGGAAAACTATCATGATTACCTGGCTGCCGCTGAAATCGCTCAGCACTTTCAGGGCCTGGTCATTGGCTTTACGTCAGCCGGCAACGTAAGGCGCGGACGCGCCTTTTTCGCGGATACCCTACTGTGGGTCAGCCAGCGCGAAGCGGTACGTGAAGTGAGCCGCCTTCTGCGCTGCCTGGCCGAGCGCCGCTGGCCACTCGTGCCGCGTCACCAACGTCAGAGCGTTTCTTTCCGTCAACGAGCCCCGCTCAACCGCCTGGAGATGCGGATGATTGATGCCACCATGAAGGGTCAGTCGGTTCATCAAATGGCCGCTACGCTGGGGATTAATCGCAAGCGGGTCTATAACGGCCTGGAAAGGATTAAAGTGAATTTCCGCCTGGTCAGTCATAGCCATTTTCATCATTTCATGACCGACAGGCTCTCTTTTAGTCGCCTGTCTGCCGACCTCCGATGCCTGACCACAGCAGCTAATGCAACCCTGCCGCCGCGCGCAGCCTCGCGACCGGCGGAAAATCATTCATATTATTTGAAAGAGTTTCGCAAATTGTTTTGATTTTAAGCCCCAGCAATCAAGCGTATTCTTTATCACATCAGGGCAACAGGCCCTTTATCAGACACCAAATTAAGGAATACGATCATGAAATTCATCAAAACTTTCGTAGCTATTGCTGCGCTGTCTCTGTTCTCTGCTGCCAGCTTTGCTCAGAGCGTCAGCGCCACTGCCTCCACGCTGGACCGCGCGGAAGCTAAAATTGCCGCCCAGGCCGCAGAACAGGGTGCATCCTATAAAATTACCAGCGCCCAGTTTAACAACCGTGTTCATATGACGGCTGAACTGAGCAAATAAACCCTTGCCCCTAAACGTTTCCTAAAGCGCCGCCTGGACGGCGCTTTAGTTTTTCCCCTTCCTGACCTTTCCCGGCAGGTCCATGCGGCATTCGCCGGATCCTGGACAATACTGACACTCAGCACAAAAAAAGCCTGATAACAATAAATACCCGATTGGCTGGATTATCTGCGGCTTGTCGGCGTAAAGCGGAGTGGTCTGTCGCCGCGAATCAGTCGGAGGCCTTCCGCTATCTGCAAAGCGGCGCCCATTTTGGCAAAATTTGCGTGGCGTGGTGAGGGTTTGCAGGGCCTCCGTGCCCTGGAAAGACTTTATTCGAAAAAGACGTCCGGATTTTCCGACAGCGAAACAAAGGATTTCGTGTTTTTATCCAGCGCCTGAATATCGCCGGTTTCGATGTCGTAGAACCAGCCATGCAGGCGCAGGGTATGGTCGCGCAGACCAACCGCCACCGAAGGATGGGTCTTGATGTTATTCAGTTGGGCGATGACGTTTTCCTGCACCATGCCGTTGACCTTATCGGTTTCGCTAGCCCAGGTTTTCTTTTCCACCACCGCTTTCGCGGCATCGGCATAGCGTAGCCAGTGAGACACCGCCGGCATCGGCTCAAGGCACTGGCAGGTGGCGATCGCTTTCATCGCGCCGCAGTTGGAATGGCCGCAGATCACGATATCCGTCACGCCCAGCGCAACCACGGCATATTCGATGGTCGCGGAAACGCCGCCCGGCTCCGGCCCGAAAGACGGCACGATATTCCCGGCATTACGAATGACAAAGAGCTGTCCCGGCTCCTGCTGGGTAACCAGTTCCGGCACCAGACGGCTGTCAGAACAGGAGATGAAAAGCGCTTTGGGATTCTGGCTGGAGGCCAGGCTGCGGAAGAGTTCTTTACGCTGGGGGAAGATCTCTTTCTGGAAGTTGAGGAAGCCCTCAATGATATGTTGCATAGCAGTGTCTCTTCTCTGTAGTTATTACGGTATGACAAAGATCACAGTTATTCAGTTTACCATCGATGACAAGAATGGGAATCGTTATTCAAACAGTTGCGCAGAAAACGCGCGCCGCCAACGCCTGCTTCTCCCCGTCTAATACACACCTTTTTGACGTGCTTTCCTGAACCAGTTTGCTACTCTGTCTGCTCCAACCGTCCACACGTTACCGACCGCCTGCCTGCGGCGGACATAACAGGAGTCGCTATGTTCCTATCCAGCCTGATGGCCATTGCCGCGGTGCTGATCATGGGCGTGATCAGTCCCGGCCCAAGCTTTATTTTTGTCGCGCGCAATGCCGTCGCTCGCTCGCGTCTGCACGGTATGGTGACCGCCCTCGGTACCGGCGCCGGTGCGGCCATTTTCTCCATTATGGCGATGCTGGGCCTGCAGAAGGTGCTCACCGCGGTGCCGGAGCTGTTTATTGGTTTGAAGGTGGCGGGCGGGCTCTATCTGCTGTGGCTGGGCTATAAAATTTTTCGCGGGTCGGCGCAGCCGATGGATTTTTCCGCCAGCGGGATGGCCGGCAACCGCTCTTTGCTGAAGACCTTCCGCGACGGGCTGTATACTCAGCTCAGCAATCCCAAAACGGCGCTGGTGTTCGCCTCAATTTTTACCGCCCTGCTGCCGGCGCAGATCCCCACCGCCTTCTATTACATCGTGCCGCTGATGAGCTTTCTGATCGACGTCAGCTGGTATTCGCTGGTGGCGCTGGTGCTGTCTGCCGACCGCCCGCGGCGCGTCTACCTGCGGCTGAAGCGGCGGATCGACATCGCCACAGCGACGGTGCTGGGGGCGCTGGGCCTGCGGCTTATCGCCACCTCCCTCACCCGCTAGCGGGTTACACGGTATAGATGCGAATATCGTGCTGCTGAAAGGCAACGCGATATTCGCGACTGATATTCTCTTCCACCACCAGCACATCGATATCGCTGCTGGCGGCCACCACAAACCGCGCTGCTGCCGGAATTTTATCCGAAGTCAGACCAACAATAATCTCGCTGCACTGTTTAATGACCGCTTTCTTGAACTCGCAGTCGGCATAGTCAAAGCCGGTCAGGCCCGACTCTGGCGCCATCGCGCAGCCGCCGATAAACCCCTGGTCGAATAACATGCCCTGCACCTGAGCCACCGCCGCGGCGCCGACGCAACCGCCGCTCGCGCGCTGTACCTGGCCGCCAAGCATCACCACGTCATACAGCGGTTTTTTCACCAGTACCGCGGCGATCTCCGGCGAGTTCGTTACCACCGTCAGCGCCAGCTCGGTGGGCAGCGCCTCGGCCATCGCCAGATTGGTGGTCCCGGTATCAATGAAAATAGTGCCGCCGGGCTTCACCAGCCGGGCACACTGTTGCGCGATCCTGAGCTTTATCGCGCGGTTTTTATCTTTCCGCTCACTGTAATCCCCCGCTTCCGGCAGACTCAGCACCGCCCCGCCATACACCTTTTTACAGAATCCCTCGCGGCTGAGCTCATGCAGATCGCGGCGGATGGTATGCTCCGACACCTGAAGACGCGCCGCCAGCTCCGCGCACACCACTCTGCCGTTTTCCTGCAGGATCTGGCAAATCAGCGCTTGTCGCTGTTGAGGGAAAGCAGCATAATCGAGCATAACACAATCCTTGAATGATCAAAACCGAGCAGTAGCAAGCATGATCGTCTGCCCTGCTCTGGTTGTCAACGTTCCTGCCCGGAGGTTTACCATGAAAATTGCCCATTTCGCCCTGTGGACCCAACAGCTCGACGTCCAGGCCCGCTTCTGGGTGGACTTCTTTGCCGCCAGCATCAATGAAAAATACCTTAGCCAGACCAACCCCGGCTTTGCCTCCTATTTTGTTACTATCGACGACGAGGTGGTGATCGAGCTGATGACCAAGCCTGGCCTGCAGCAGGCCTGCGCGAATAATAACCATACCGGCTGGGCGCATCTGGCCCTCTCGGTTGGCGGGGCGGAACAGGTCGATGCCATCGCCCAACGCGCCGGGGCCGCCGGAATACTGATTTCGCCGCCGCGCACCACCGGCGACGGCTATTACGAGGCGGTGATCGCCGATCCCGATGGCAACCTGATCGAAATCGTCGCATAGTCAGCAGAACGCCAGTATTCAGGAGGCATCCATGGCACATTACCGGATTATCGACACCGCATCCTGGCCCCGCCGGGACCATTTCACTTTTTACCGCCAATTCGCCAACCCCAGCTTTAATCTCTGCGTGCCGATAGCGGCGCAGCGCCTGTACGAATGTGCGAAGGACCGTCGGGTCTCGTTTTTTCAGCTCGCGCTCTATGCCCTGCTGCGCGCGGCCAACGGGGTACCGCAGCTACGCCAGCGCGTGTGGAACGATGAGGTGATTGAATATGACAGTCTGGCAGTAATGACGCCGGTGATGACCGTCGGAGAGGGATTCCGTCAGGTGTGGTGCGACAACGCCCCCGAGTTCACCGCCTTCAGCGCCGCGGCCACGCCGAAGATTGTCGCGGCAAGAGAGACATCCCCGGCGCCGCTCATCGTCGATGGCGAGCATTTTATCTGCGCCAGCTGTCTGCCATGGCTCCACTTCACCTCGATGACCCATGCGGAATATGCCGTCGGCGCGGCGGTCCCCGCGCTCACCTGGGGTAAATTGCAGAATGGCGTTATCCCGGTGGCCGGGCGGTTTAACCATGCCTTCGTCGATGGTCTCCACGCCAGCCGCTTTTATGCCCTTGTCGAAGAGGGATTTAATGACCCCGAGCGGCTCTGGTTGCCGCTAACCGAAACCGCACCCTCCCTGCTGCCCCCAGCGGCGAAGGAGCGTTAACGTCTGCCCGGAGCTGACCGCCAGGGAGCCTTACTCCCTACACGGCGGTCGGTACGGGGCCACTATCATCGTTCCCTTTCAGCCGGCGAATACCGCGCAGGTGTGACGCCTGTTCAGAACCTCCCGATTGAAAAACTGGGTCACAGACAGCATGCTGACCAACCATCATCAGACAGCGGAAACCACTGCTTCATAGCCATAAAATGGGATTATATTGCCGATCCTTTGCTAAGGATAATTAGTTATAAATCATAGCGTTTCAGTGTTAGACAGGGAGAAGTGCGCCTCTTATCTTTCGTCATGAATTGTAAATAACCACGCAATCATTTGATGAGGTAGCACTTTTGTCCAGATTACAACAAGGATTAAAAACCAGACAAACCCGCTTCGCCCTGGCGCTAAAAGTGGCCCTGCTCGGCGGCGTGGTAGCATTTTCTTCTGTTGCCCATGCGGAAGTGATCCTGAAAGAAGGTATCACCCCGGCCACTGACGCCAGCCAGATCCCGGCCAGCGCCAAACTGCGCACAGACACGGTGGTGGCCGGGATCTCCGAGCCGCAAGGGATCTTTAACCCCTACTTTTTCGTCAACGGCTGGGATGAGAACGTGACTAACGTCATTTTTTCACGCCTGATCGACTGGGACAGCCAGGGCAAGCTGGTCCCGGGACTGGCGGAGAGCTGGACGGTCAGCCCGGATAACAAAGTCTATACCATCAAATTGCGCCCTGGTCTCACCTTTAGCGACGGCTCACCGCTGACGGCGGAAGATGTCGCCTTTACCCTGACGGTCCTGCTCGACCCCAGCTATGATGGCGATACCGACATCACCCTGGCCAATATCGCCGGCGGGGCGGACTACAAAGCCGGCAAGGCTGACAGCGTCAGCGGCCTGAAGGTCATCGACCCGCTCACCCTGCAGGTGACCACCACGCAGCCAGGCGCCACCACGCTGGCCAAAATTGGCGGGCCTGTACTGTCGAAAGCCTGGTACGGCAAAGGGTATCAGCGGGGGAATCTCGACTATCTGCGCTCACTGCACGGCAAGCCGCTGGGCAACGGCCCTTACGTGTACGACAAATATATTCCCGGTCAGGAAATACGCTTCCATGCCAATAGCCATTTTTACCGTGGGACGCCGCCAACGCCGCGCTTTATCTATCGCGTGACCAATCCGTCGACCAACTTCCAGCTGTTCCAGACCGGGGAAACCGACTACGACGCCTTTACCTCGCGCCCCGACGATATTGAGCAACTGAAGATGCTCGGCTTCGCCAATATTAATCTTTACGGCTCCAGCGACTACAGCCAGGTGGAATTCAACGTGCATCGCCCGGCGCTGCAGGATAAGCGCGTGCGCCAGGCGCTGATTTACGGCCTGGATAGGCAGAAGCTGATCGACGTGGTCTATCAGGGATACGGCAAAGTCGCCATCGAACCGATCGCGCCGATCTCCTGGGCCTTTAACGCTGAAGGCGTCAACCCTTACCCTTACGATCCGGCACAGGCCAAAAAGCTGCTGGATGAGGCTGGCTGGAAACCAGGCGCCGACGGTATCCGCGCCAAAGACGGCCAGCGCCTGGAGCTGACCCTGCTGGTGAGCAAGAAGGTACTCAACGATGCGCTGATCCCCATCGCCAAGGAGAACTGGCGGCAGATCGGCGTGCTGCTTAAGCCGCAGGTGGTGGATTTCAACGCCCTGATGGCGCAGCGCAAAGCCGGAAATTACGATTTGGCCTCGTTCAGCACCAGCACCCTCAACGACCCGCACGACGGGGTATGGGATTTCTACAGCAGCGAAGCTAAAGAGTCCGGCTACCATAACGCGGAAGTCGATAAGCTGATTAACGCCGGCAACGCGGTGCTCGACATCGAACAGCGCAAGCCGATCTACCACCAGCTGTATAAAGTGCTGGCCGACGATCCGCCGGTGATCCTGCTCGGCTATCGCGAGATCCTTTCCGCCAGCAGCGCCCGCGTCAGCGGCTTTAAGCCGGATATCTACAACGGCCTGACCGGCAGCCTGCCGGATGTAAAAATCGTCAAATAAATCCCTGGCCGCCGGGTTAACCGGCGGCTGATGTGAGACCGTCATGAGAAATTTCATCCTGAGGCGCCTGCTGCAAACGCTGCCGATGCTGCTGCTGGCCTCCTTCATTATTTTTTTGCTGTTTGCCAAAACCCCCGGCGACTTTATCGATGGCAATATCACCCTGACCGCTGCCCGCGCCGCGGAGCTGAAGGCGATCTACGGCCTCGACCAGCCGCTGTTGACCCGCTACCTCCACTGGCTGGGACAGTTGCTGCGCGGTGATTTAGGCTTTTCGCTGCAGTATCAGATCCCGGTCAGCCAGTTGCTCAACCAGTACATCTGGAACTCTTTTCTGCTGGCCAGCGTCGCGCTGGTCTTTTACTGGGGCATCGGCCTGGCGGTGGGCGTGGTTTCTGCCCTGCGCCCTGGCTCCTGGTTTGATCATCTGGTGAGCGTCGCGGTGTTTGCCGCCATGTCGTTCCCCACCTTTTTCCTCTGCCTGCTGCTGATTAAATGGTTCGCCGTCGATCTCCACTGGCTGCCGGTAGGCGGGATGACCAATACCGGCAGCGACGAGAGCGGCTGGCAGTATGTGCTGCAGGTGGCTGCCCATCTGGCGCTGCCGGTGCTGGCGCTGGTGATGCTGCAGGCGGGCAGCCTGACGCGCTATGTGCGCGCCAGTATGCTCGACGTGGTGAAAATGGATTTTATCCGTACCGCCCGCGCCAAGGGGTTGCAGGAGCGCACGGTGATCCTCAAACATGCCCTGCGCAACGCCCTGCTGCCGATTATCACCCTGCTGGGCTTCGAGCTGCCGGGGCTGTTCTCCGGGGCGATCATTACCGAAAAGGTATTCAACTGGCCGGGGGCGGGCCACATTCATATCGACTCGCTGGCCGCCCGCGACTATCCGGTACTGATGGGGTTTACCCTGTTTCTGGCGGTGCTGACGATCGTCGGGAATCTGCTTGCCGACGTGCTGTACGCCTGGGCCGATCCGCGTATTCGGGTGAGGTCATGATGATCCTGTCTTACTTAGCTTCCCGTCGCCGCCAGCGGCAGGCGGCTATCCCGGCGCTGGCGCACATTACCCCCTCTCCCTGGCGCCAGGGGTGGCGACAGCTGCGCCGTAACCGGCTGGCCATGTTCTGCCTGCTCCTGCTGGCGGTGATGGCGGTGTGGTGCGTGCTGGGGCCCGTCTGGTCGCCGTGGAGTGATGATGCCACCGACGCCCTGAGCATCAACCAGCCGCCCGGGGCGGAACACTGGCTGGGGACCGATTTCCTCGGTCGCGATGTCTACACCCGCCTGCTGCTGGCCGGGCGCATCTCGCTGGTTATCGGCCTGCTGACCATGGTGATGTCGGTGTGCCTCGGCTACCTGCTCGGCGCCCTCTCGGGTTACGTCGGCGGGTTAACCGACAAACTGATCATGCGTGTGGCCGACCTGGTGATGACTATCCCTGGGTTACCGCTATTGATCGTCGCCGGGGCGATGCTTTCTGAGCTCGATTTTTCGCCGGACTCGCGCATTTATATGGTGGTGGTGATGCTCAGCCTGCTGGAGTGGCCCCGACTGGCGCGGCTGGTGCGCGGGCAATGTCTCTCCCTGCGCGAACGCGATTTTATGCTGGCCACCCAGGTGCTGGGCCTGTCGGCGCGTCGCCGGCTGTTTGGCCACCTGCTGCCGAATACCATTCCGATTCTGGTGGTGATGGCGACCATGGCCGTCGCCAACGCCATTCTCAGTGAATCCGCGCTGAGCTATCTCGGCCTCGGCGTGGTGCCGCCGACGCCGTCGTGGGGCAATATGATGGATGCCGCTAACAGCCTGATCGATTTCCAGCGCCGCCCCTGGCTGTGGATGCCGCCGGGCATCGCCATCTTTATCACCGTGATCGCCATCAACGTGCTGGGCGATGGCCTGCGCGACGCCATGGATCCCAATATGAAACCGAGGCTGAAATGACCACGCCGTTAGTCTCCTTTAATCATCTCTCCGTCTCTTTCGCCGGCGAACGCTCTCGCGTGCGCGCGGTGCAGGAGGTCTCTTTCACCATTCAGGCCGGGCAAACCGTTGGCGTGGTGGGTGAATCCGGCTGCGGCAAAAGCGTCACCGCCATGGCGCTGATGGGCCTCCTGCCGCCGCAGACGGCGCGCATCGACGGCGGCGAGATCCGCTTCGCGGACCGCGATCTGCTGCGGCTGAAAGCCAGACAGATGGCCGATCTGCGCGGCCACCAGCTGGCAATGATTTTTCAGGAACCGATGTCGGCCCTCAACCCGGTGTTGACCATCGGGGAGCAGCTGTGCGAACCGCCGATCCGCCACCTCGGCGCCACGCCGAAAGCCGCCTGGCATCAGGCCATCCAGCTGTTAAGCGAGGTCGGCCTGGCGCGCGGGGACAGCCTGATGACCCGCTATCCTCACCAGCTTTCCGGCGGCATGCTGCAGCGGGTGATGATCGCCATGGCGCTGAGCTGTCGGCCCAAACTGCTGATCGCCGACGAACCCACCACCGCTCTCGACGTGACCGTGCAGGCGCAGATCCTACGCCTGCTGCAGGATCGGGCCCGGGCCAGCCAGATGGCGATGATGCTGATTACCCACGACCTGGGGGTGATCGCGCAGATGGCCGAGCAGGTGGTGGTGATGTATGCCGGACGAATTGTGGAACAAGGCGCCACCGCGGAAGTGCTACGGCATCCTCAGCATCCCTACACGCGGGGGCTGATCGCCTCCCGACCGGTGCCCGGTGAGCGGCGTCGGCGGCTGTACTCAATTCCCGGCCAGGTGCCGGATCTGGCCGCCCTGCCGGCGGGCTGCGCCTTTGCCGGGCGCTGCGAGCGGGCGACGGCGCGCTGCCGGGAGGCGATTCCGCCGCTGCTCGGCGACCGCCAACGTGCTGCCTGCTTTTATAGCGAATTTGCGGAGGTGACAGCATGAGCGAACGCTATGTCATTGAAGTGGATGGACTGAAAAAATATTTTCCGCTACGCGACGGCCTGTTTGGTCAGCAGACCGGCGAGCTTCGCGCGGTGGACGGCGTCAGCTTTAATATCCGTCCGGGCACCATTTTTGGCCTGGTGGGCGAGTCCGGCAGCGGTAAAACCACCGTCGGCCGGACCCTGCTTGGCCTGTACGAGAAGAGCGCCGGCAGCGTGAAATTTCACGGTCAGGAGCTGGCCGACCTGACCGCGCCTGCCCTGCGCGCTATCCGGCCCAGGATGCAGCTGGTGTTTCAGGACCCCTATAGCTCGCTGAACCCGCGGCTGCGTATTGGCGACGCGATTGGCGAAGCCATGCTGCAGCACAAACTGTGCGCCCGCAATGAGCTATATGACCGGGTGATCGACGTGATGAAGATCTGCGGCCTGGCGCCGGAACACTATGCCCGCTTCCCGCATCAGTTTTCCGGCGGCCAGCGTCAGCGGATCGGTATTGCCCGGGCGCTGATCCTCAACCCGGATTTTATCGTCGCCGATGAACCCATCTCGGCCCTTGATGTGTCGATTCAGGCGCAGATCATCAATTTGTTTTCCGACCTGCGCGACAACCGCGGGGTCACGTTTCTGTTTATCTCCCACGACCTCGGGGTGGTGGAGCATTTATGTGACGATGTGGCGGTGATGTATCTCGGGCAACTGGTGGAAAGCGCCAGCCGCGATGCGCTGTTCAACCGCCCCCTCCATCCCTACACCCGCGCCCTGCTGGCTGCGGTGCCGACCCTCGACCCGCACAGTGAACCGCAGGCGCTGGTGCAAGGCGAGATCCCGGATCCGGCCAATCCCCCCGCCGGCTGCCGCTTTTCATCCCGCTGCCCGCTGGCCAGCGAACGTTGCCGCAGAGAGCCTCCGGCGCTGCGCGAGGTGGCCCCGGGCCATCGGGTCGCCTGTCATTGGGTCGCATCCTGAGCGCGGTCAATGGGGTTATTTATTTCTAAACAACCGACCGATTGTGCGCGGCAGCGCCAGGATTTACTATCCGCCCCGTCTTGTGAGACGCGCGATAAATGAAGCGGAACATCTTTGTACTCTTTTGCCCAATGGCTTCGGGCATTTTTTCTCCACGCCCGGGAGCGATCCTCCCGGCAAGATATTTAGCGGGGCGCGGTCGCCCGTCTGTCAAAACGCAGCAATGGAATTGCTCGTCCGCGTCCCGCTACCCTTTTCCCGCCGCTAATTAAATAAGGGCAAAAAAATAAGACAACATGAGATTGCCTGGGGTATAGCTTTATCTTATTTTTTAAGCGTGTACCCCCTCTTAAGGTATCAACATCATGCTTAAGCGTCGCACTCTCAAAACAGCACTGGCGGCGGTTATTTCCCTTGCCGTCATGGCCGCGCCAGCGTATGCCAACCCGGGTAATGGCAATGGCAACGGCGGTGGTAATCACGGGAACAGTGGTAACCATGGCAATAGCGGCAATCATGGTAACAACGGTAACAGTGGCGACCATGGCAATAAAGGGCAAAATAAAGGCCAGTCCACTGAAGATCACGGCAAACGGAAAAACTACGGCAAGCCCGACCACGTCGACAGCGATATTAGCTTCTCACGGGCGCGCTCCCTTGCCGTGAACTACGGTCTGGTCGGCTATCAGGCGCTGCCGCCGGGTATCGCCAAAAATGTCGCCCGCGGCAAACCGCTCCCTCCGGGGATCGCCAAAAAGACCCTGCCAGCTTCTATGATTAACGACCTGCCCTATTATCCGGGCTATGAATGGCGGGCGGTCGGCGATGATCTGGTGCTGGTGGCCCTGAGCACCGCGATCGTCACCGCCGTGATTAACGGTGTGTTTGACTAAATCACCTGCTTATTGAAAAGCCTCGCCTCGGCGAGGCTTTTTTGTGCCTGATGCCGGTGAGTGACGGCTCACCGGCATAACCAGTATGATAACGGTTCAACCAACCCGGGACCGACTATGGACAAAGACACAGTAGTAACGCTGTTGAAATACAAGCGCTGGATTGACCTTGCCACCTTACAGGCGATCCGCGCGATTGACGGAACGGTACATGGCGAAAAGCGTCACCTGACCATCAGGCTGATGAACCATATCCATGTCGTTGATATGATTTTCCGGGCGAACCTGCGCGGCAGGCCGCACGGCTACACCGCGCTGAATACCCCTGAGACGCCAACCGTTGATGAGCTGGAAACGGCCATGACCGCCTGTACGGACGAATACATTCAGTACGTCAGCGCCATGACCCCCGCCGACTTCCACGAACGTATCGCCTTCAAATTTGTCGACGGCGGCGACGGCAATATGACCGCGATGGAGATGCTGAACCACATGCTCTTTCACGGCGCCTATCACCGCGGCGCGGTGGGCTGGATGATTGGCGAATGCGGCGGCGTGCCGCCGAAAGAGGTGCTGACCGTTTTCCTGCGCGACCATCATTCCTGACCGAGCGAAACCATTCGCCGTCGATTACGCGGAGAATCAGCAGGAGCTCTGCCTGATGTCGAGTATGGGTTTTCTGGTACAGGGCGCTAAGGTGGGTTCCGATCGTGGCGATAGATACGCCCAGATGTAAGGCGTCATACCCCGCACCAGCAGCTCCGCCACTGCGTTTTCGGCGGGCTTGACGTTAAACAACTCCATCAAGGCGCTGCCGGTGAGAAACGCCAGTTTCTGCAGCGCCGATTTCCACAAATCAGGATCCAGGGTGGCCATCAGCACCGTTTCCAGAATCTCGATATAAATCCGGTCCGTATCACTCGCCATACCGCCGCCTGTCAGTCACAGTTTCCGTTGCCGGAGCGGCGCATATGGCCGCCCTAATCAGCATAATTCCGTCAGCGAAACAATAACAGTTCCGGTTCGCTGAGCAGACCGGGAAGCGTGACGCCACCGCGCTATCAAGGGGGTTCAGGATCCACTGTCGCGGGTTTGGATAGCGCCCCCCTTCCGGCATAGCGTCAGCCAGATCATCAGGGCGCACAGCAGGGTGACGACCGCCAGCCCGCTAAACAGTAGCGTATAAGCAGAGTCATAGCTCTCGCGCAGCACCCGGAGGGAAAAATCAGGCAAAAGCGCAGCCGCCTGCGGCATATTGCCGGCCCCCAGCCAGCCTGCGGCGCGGTGAATCACCTCGGGGGCATACCCGTGAACGCGACTCTGCAGGGTCAGGGTATTGCTTGCCGTTAATACCGCGGAGACGACCGCCAGGGCGATCCCCTCGCCGGCAACGCGTACGGTGTTGAACAGGCCTGCCGCCATACCGGCTTTGGCGACCGGCACAGCGGATATCGCCAGGCCATCCATCAGTCCCCAGGGAAGCGCCGCCCCCGCCCCACAGAGGATCAGCGCCAGCACCAGTTGCGGGAGGTGGTTACTGTGAAAAGCATCGCCCAGCAACAACAACCCGACGGAGGCCATCATCAGTCCCGCCGTGGACACCTGCCCCGGTGAAAACCAGCGGGTGAGCAGGGCCGCAACGGATGGGAAAACCAGCATCGGCGTGGTCAGCGCCATCAGATACAGTGCGCTCTGCGACTCACTCATCCCCTCTCCGCCCATAAAATGCAGTGGAACAATAATCAGTAGGACCACGTAGCAACAGCAGGTGGCGACAGGCAACAACAGTACGCCGACAAAACGCGGATGACGCAGCAGGGAGAGTTCCAGCACCGGGTTGTTCACCCTCCGGCAGCGTACGACAAACGCCACGAACAGCCCCCCCGACGCGATGAGCAAGGCCAGCGTGGTCAGGGATAAAAAACCGCGGGCCGGAATGACCATAAGCGATGCAGTAAACAGCATCAGGGCCAGCGTAAACAGGGTTAAGCCCAGGTTGTCGGGTGTCCGCGGCTCGCTTTTTTCTGTCGCAGGCAGAGATACCAGGCCTATAAGCAGAACCCCTGCCGAGAGCAGCGCAAACAGGGCGTATACGCCGCGCCAGCCCACCGCGTCGATCATGAAGCCGATCAGCAGCGGACCGAACGCCAGGCCAATGCCGAACACCGTGCCGAGGATGCTGAATGCCCGCGTCCGCTGGGCGCCATCATACAGCTGGGCCAGCGCCGCACTGCCGCTGGCTAAAATCATCGCCGCGGCCAGGCCCTGCAGCGCCCTCAACACGCCTGACAGGAAGAGATTGTGCGTCAGACAAAACAGCAGGCTGCTCAGGCACAACAGCGCGGCGCCGGCGATAAAAATACGTTTTCTGTCGATGGCATCCGCCGTCACCCCTGCGGCCAGCAAAAAGCTGCCGAAAGTCAGCATAAAGCCATTGGTCAGCCACGACAGCGCAGCGGGAGAGCCGCCCAGCGACTGCTGTATCGCGGGGGTGGTCATGACACCGCCGGTAAAACTTAACGGCAGCAGCAAGGCCGCCATAAAGACAGAAAGCGCGGCCAGGGCGCTGGCGTATCGGGAAGGTGTTCTGGCGGTGAGTAACATCGGGCGGCCCTCATCAGTCGGCAAGAAAGAATAAACTGTCGCCATCCTATTGCGGATGTTCTTGCCGATAAATAGACTGAAAATATCTTCTTAAGAGACATAAGGTTTATAATCGATGGACAGCCTCACCTCGCTGACGTCCTTTGTCCGCACCGCCGAAACGCTAAGCTTTGTTCAGGCCGCCAGGCTGCTGGGCATATCTGCCTCGGCGGTGGGTAAGAATGTCGCCCGGCTTGAGCATAAACTGGGGGTCCGGCTGTTCAACCGCAGCACCAGAAACGTCAGCCTGACGGCGGAGGGGGCCGCATTTCTGACCCGCTGTCAGAGTATCCTGGAGCAGATCCAGGAGGCCGAGTCAGAGCTGACCAGCAGTCTCTCACAGCCCACCGGCAAACTGAGGATTTCACTGCCCGTCATTGGCTACCGCCTGTTGCTCCCCGCCCTCACCGCCTTTAGCCGTCTTTATCCGCAGGTTGAACTGGATCTCGACTTTAGCGACCGGCTGGTCAATCTGATCGATGAGGGAGTTGATGTCGCTATCCGCAGCGGTGAATTAGCGGACTCCCGCTTGATCGCCAGAAAGCTGGGAGGTTTTCGTTTTGTGCTCTGCGCCAGTCCGACCTATCTGGCGGAATACGGCGTTCCCGGCTCACCAGCGGAATTGGCGGCACACAAGTGCATTTTTTTCCGCTTCCCCGCGACGGGGCTGATCCAGCCCTGGGAACTGCGCGGTATGCGACTGACGGGAGATTTCAGGGCCGCTGCCGTGATGACGGTCAATAACATTGAGGCCGCCATTCGCTTAAGCGTGGCGGGGATGGGCATCGCTTATGTGCCTGATTTTGTCGTGCGCGAGGCAATGGATGAGGGACAACTGCAGGAGGTGTTGCCCGGCTGTTGCGTCAAGGATGGGCATTTCTCGGTCCTGTGGCCCGCCAGCCGCTATCTGTCACCGCGAATACGCTGTTTTATCGATTTTATGGCTGCGGCAGAGATACCCTTGTCACCCGCATCGGCACCCCCACCCCTTGTATCTAACAATTTGAGGTGATTAGCTACCCCCACTGAAGCAGAGTGTGCCGCCCCCTTCCCTTTAGGTCAGAAAAGTCTGCACCGCTGAATCCTGATCTGCAGCGTATGGCCCTCCGCTTCACCTTTCATACCAGCTCATCTGGGTGAACGGTTAGTGGGTTTGAGGTTTACTCAACCACTACAACGACTTTGCCAACCTGTCCATTTGCTTCCATATAGCGCTGTGCATCCGCAATATCCTCAAGCGGAAATGTTTTATCAATGACAGGTTTCAGTTTGCCGGAACGTAACCCTTCGGTGACGAAGGATTTTGCGCGTGCCATTTTTTCAGGGTCCGTCGTAATTTCAAACAGCTCATATCCACGCAGCGTGAGATGCTTACCGAGAATATCAAAGACAGGCACAAGAAGGTCGCGGCTGTCTAGCGCGCCGTACTGGAAGAACATCCCTTGCGGTGCCATCACCTGGGTCAGTTTTGCCACGTCCGGCCCACCGACAGGATCAAAAACAATATGGGCGCCCATGCCATCTGTCGCATGATTGATTTCCGCAACCATATCCTGCTCAGCGCTAGCGATAACAGTGGCGGCACCCGCTTTAAGAAGCATGTCTCTTTTTTCGGCAGTTCGGGTAAGCGCAATGGGTTTAGCACCCAGCATGTTAGCAATCTGTATGGCAGCCAGTCCTACGCTGCTTGATGCTGCGCGGATCACAACATTCTGCCCAGCCTGAAGGTTGCCATATTCAACCAGCGCGCCATATGCAGTGACATACATCATCCAACTTGCAGCGGCTTCCTCAAAGGAAAGATTTTCAGGATGCTTCACAACAGCGTGCACAGGTGCATTGACCAGTTCGCCGTACATGCCGTATTCATTAAACATAAACGAAGGGATTACGCTGACCAGATCGCCAGTGGTAAACGCCTCAACATTCTCACCTACGGCCTGCACAACGCCAGCCGCTTCATAACCAAGACGTGCCGGAAATTCCGGCTCAATAACATATTGGCCGTTGCGGTACATGATTTCTGCACGATTAAGACCGATAGCCTGCACGCGAATCTGAACTTCACCCGCTGCTGGTGCGGGCACCTCCATATCGACAATTTCCAAAACTTCCGGACCACCGGTGCGGTTAAAGGTAACAACTTTAGACATATTCAGCTCTCGTCAGTTATCAGCACATCTTTCGAATATTGTTGAAGACATGCCCGGTTTATTTACTGACAATCTACGCTGCTATAAACGTACCAAAAATAGCTGACAGGGAACTTCAGTATTAATTATCTGTTAACAATCCATTGGTTTCAGCGGTTCTGCATGGTCAGAACTTCACTGAACCAGTCGATAAAGACCCGTACTTTGGGCGAAAGGTAGTGCCTGTCCGGATACAGCACCGACACAGGCTTAGACACAGAAGGGTATTGCGTCAGAATCTCTTCAAGAGCGCCGGAAGCAATATGTGGAGCAAGGGCGTTAAAGGTGGCCTGGATTATGCCGAGGCCCGCCAGTCCACAGGAGAGCAGAATATCTGAATTATCAACCAGCATGCTGCCTACGGGACGCAACGAAACAATCTTCCCGTCATTAGTAAATTTCCATTCCATCACATCACGACTGTGGTCGCTGAAAAAGTTTATTGCCCGATGCTGATCCAGATCCGCAAGTGTTTCCGGTCGTCCATATTGTTGCAAGTAAGACGGGGCTGCACAGGTGACCATCCTGATGTCACCAAGACGTCTGGAAATAAAACTCGAATCCTGAAGCTCACCCAGGCGGACAAGACAGTCCACACCTTCACTAATGAGATCGGTTTTTTTGTCCGATGAAACCAATATGACATCAATGTCAGGATACAGTGACTGGAAATGTTTGAGATTAGGGATCAGTATGGCGTGAGCCAGCGCCAGCGGGACATCAATCCTGAGCCGCCCCCGAGGTGGAAGGGTAGGTGAAAAGCTCGCCATCATGTCATTAACTTCAGACAATACAAGCCTGGCACGATGATAAAACGCCTCCCCTTCAGCCGTAACGCTCAACTTACGGGTAGTGCGATGGATGAGTTTTACGCCGAGGTCGTCCTCTATCTGCTGTATCGCTTTGCTCACGGTGGGACGATGAATCTGCAGAATGTCAGCGGCCCTTGTAAAGCTGCCCTGCTCAACAACCTGTACGAAAATATTAAGGTATTCAATCATGTTTGAATGCACGTGATCACCTGGCTTTAGTTAGGCTGTTCGTAGCTGGTATTGTAAAGTAAACAATTCCGATGGGCATCAAACTAAGGACTTGATGGCTTTCAAAATGTGCGCTCCTGGCTCGAAGCGGGCGTACTGGGTGAGTTTAAAGTCCGCTGTGAGCGAAGAGCGGATATTCAGACCGACTGATAGCTGATTTTGAGTTGCCAAAAAGAGCGCTCCTATTCAGTACAAAAAAGATGGTAATGTTTCATAAAATCTCTTAGACCTTGCAGGAATGGTTTTGAAATGAATGGATCTTGTTTGTGTGGAACAATTGAATTTGAACTTACTCATAAACCAGCAGTGTTTTATCGTTGTCATTGCTCGCTTTGCAGAAAGCAGAGCGGTGTGGGTTACAATCTCGCCACACTAGTCAAAGACAGTGAGTTTCGCTGGATTAAAGGGGAAAACTGCATTGCTTCATGGTCTAAGCCAACGGGGTACCGTACAGATTTTTGCAATGTATGTGGCTCAACTGTGCCTAACAGTCTGCGAGACGTACCTTATGTCTGGGTTCCTGTTGGTTTAATTGACGAACGTCTTGAAATGGAATGTGCAGGAGACTTCTGCACTGATGATGCAATGCCCTGGGATGAAACCCGCTCACCTAGTTGTCACGCTGGACCTGTCGAGTCGCTAGCCTCGCTTTTAAAGTACCTGAAACTCAATTCCTGAGCGTCAGCATTTGGCACAAAGCAGACGTTAAAACCTACAGCATCGGAAAGCTTCTGAATGCCGCGTCAGCGGCATGGAGGCGCCAGATAAGGTTACATGTGTCTGTGGAGTCAAATGGCGCCGAAAGCCCGGCGTAGCCGGTTACCAGCCTATAAATTCTGCCTCCGCCCTGCCCTGGTTAGCCTGAACCCACTAACAGCAATCAAGAAAGTTAAGGTAATCCCTTTAACCCCGGAGCGCTGGCTTTACGGCGTTTACGACATAAAGGGCGTGATTTCGAGGTCCTTAGTCGAGGTAGCTTGCTGCTGACGCTTAGGGGATATTCTTCAGTTATTTCAACGACACCAGGGAACTTAACACGGTAGCTGAAAAGCTCAGCGCCGGATATCCTGCCGCCCGGCCAGCGAAAGCCGGCGGCAGGTATACCTCTCAAGGCAGCATCTTACCCTTTGGCAAAATTGGCCTGGATCCGCTGCTGCAGATAATCCTCGGCGCTGATGGGCGGGTACTTCCTCTGCGGCCCGAGGATCTCGACATCTTTATTGGCCTGGCAGAAAAACGCCAGGCTGTAGCGCGGCCCCTGATATTCATGGGGCAGCGGATTTCTCACCCGATGGAAGTTAGACGGCAGCTGGTCGTCGCTCCAGCGCATCAGCATATCGCCGATATTACAGGTGATCACCTCCTCGCGCGGCTCAATGCTGGTCCACTGCTGGCTTTCGCGGTCTTTACCGGGACAAACCTGCAGGCCGCCCTGGCCGGGGCGCTGGAACAGCAGCGTCAGGCAGTCAAAATCGGTGTGCGCGCCGGCCCGCCACATCCCCTGCTGCGACTGCTCGGTTGCATAGTAATGCAGCATGCGCAAGGTGCTCTGATAGGTGTCACGCTGCGGATCGTGCGCGGTGGTGAAAAACGATTCCGGAAAACCGAGCTTCAAAGCAAAGCAGGAGAGGATCTTCATCCCCAGCTGCCAGCACTGCGACTCAAACCCGAGCATTGTCTGCTGGAATGTTGGCAACTCCCGATCGCTGGGCCAGCGCCCGGCCATCAGAGGCCGGGTTATCTGATACGACTCTTTTTGATCCGGGGTGCGAGTCGACGGCCGAACCTGCGCTTTGCTTTCCCAGCCGGCGTTACCGGCCAGCGGATACTGGCGCTTCACCTCGTCGGGCAGGTCGAAAAACGCCTCGGTCATGCTGAACGCCTGGCGGATATCCGCCAGCGGAATACCGTGATGGCTGACCTGGAAGAAGCCAATCTCCACCGCCGCCTCCCACAGTTGTTCGGCAATGTCATTTTTTCTTGCGGCAAAGTTCGACAGGTCGATACAGCGCACTTCGCGGGCGAAGATCTCTTCGCCCTCGGCGCCCATCAGCGCCTCTTTTTCCAGTTCCTGTAAGGCGTAGCGTTGATTCTGGGTGGTTGCGTTCATCGTCATTATCCTGTTATCAGTTACACAGCGGCGCGCTGTTGGAGGGTACGGACGGCCGCCAGCGCGTCGTGGCGCATCGCGTCAAGGTCGAGACCGGGAATAGCGTCGTCTTCCACGATGGGTCGGCCATTCAGCAGCAGCGCCTTCAGCGCGGCGCGCCCACCGCAGGCCACCGGCCCAATAGCCATATCGTGCAGGCCGAAGTAGCGCGGATCGTCCAGCCGGTAAATGGCAAGGTCCGCCTGCATGCCGACCTGCAGGGTGCCGCTCTGCGCTAAGCCGAGGATCTGCGCCCCGCCGGCGCTGCCCCAGCGCACTACATCCTCCACCGTGGCCGCATCGGCCCCACCCTCAAAGGTGCCCCCGGCGTAGCGCGGCTGCGCCAGCATCCCCTTGCGCGCGCGCTGCAGCAGCCATGCGGCATGGGCTTCGCTTTGCATATCCGCCGCTTCATTCGAGGCGGCGCCGTCCACCCCCAGCGAGACCGGGACCCCGGCCTGCTCTAACGCCAGCAGATCGGCGATGCCGCTGCCCAGCCGGCCGTTGCTTTGCGGGCAGTGGGCGATGCCGGTTCCGGTACGGCCCAGCAGGGCAATCTCCTCCGGCAGCAGCTTCACCAGATGGGCAAACCACACGTCATTTCCCAGCCAGTCGTGTTCCGCGCAGAACTGCACCGGCGTCATGGCGAATTTCTGCCGCGCGGCGTCGAGATAATCGACGGTTTCCGATAAATGGCTGTGCAACCGGATCCCCAGCTGGCGGGCCAGCTTCGCCATCTCCCGCAGCTGGGCGCCCGGCGCGGAGTGCAGGACGGTAGTGGGCGCCATCACCACCCGGCGCAGAGACTCGGGCCGGGGGTCGTGATAGCGGCTGACCAGCCGTTCGACATCCGCCATATAGCCGTCGAAGGTTTCCGGACGCAGCGCCACCGGCAGATCCTGTTCCACCGCCCGGCTCTGGGTCGCCCCACCCCGGCACAGGACGATGCGCATCCCCAGCGCTTCCCCTTCGCTGAAGACAATCTCCGAGGTATCGAAAGGCATATCCGGCCAGTACAGGTAGTTGTGATCCGCCACGCTGGCGCAGCCCGAGCGCAGAAGCTCCACCAGGCCAATGCGCACCGCCAGACGAAAGGTATGTTCATCGAAAGCCGCGCGAAAGCGGTACGGCGTGGCGCTCAGCCAGGCCGTCAGGCTCTGGTTCAGCCCCTGCGGCTCGCCCTTCAGCAGCGACTGAAAAAGATGGTGGTGCGTGTTCACCCACGCCGGATAGATCACGCAGTCGCGGGCATCGATCTGTCGCTCTTCCGGCAGCGGCGTCAGGCTGCCGATGGCGGCAATCTTGCCGTCGCGGATGCGAATATCCGGCCCGGCCAGCCGCGCCGCCTCTCCGGGCAGACCGCTGAGGATGGCATGGGCATTTTTAATCATTAATGACATGGCGTCGCTCCTCAGGGTTTAACCTGCATGGCCTGAACAAATTCGGTGGTGTAGGCCTGTTTCCAGTCGGTGGCCGCCGCCAGCAGACCGGCGCTGACCATAAAGTCGCGGGTCTTCTGCCAGCGCGCGTCGGTCATCGTCCCCCAGCCCTGGCTGCCGGCATCCCCGCCGTCGATCAGGTGATGCTCACGGATCTGGGTCACGCCCCAGGCGAGCAGATCGTCGGTCATTTTCGGGTTGTCCTGCTTAATCAACGCATTGCCCGGCGCCGGATCCTTGAGATAGCTCACCCAGCCCTCCATTGAGGCGCGGACAAACTTCGCCATCGCTGCTTTACGCTCGGCGATGGTATCCGGGCGGGCGATAAGGATGCCGCCGTAGGGGGGATAGCCGTGTTCGGAAAAGAGGAAGAAGTTCGCCTTCACTCCGGCCTTCTGCACCTGGAACACCTCGGAGCTGACATAGGCCTGCTGGGCGACAGCGTCATCGACGACAAAGGGTTGAATATTGAAGGTATAGGGGCGAACCTGCGCGTCGCTCAGCTGATATTGCGCCTTCAGCCACGGCCACCACGTCGCCTGACCGGAGCTGGAGACCAGCAGGGTTTTGTCTTTCAGCCCCTGCAGGGAGGTGACATCGGCATGGGTCAGCAGCCCCTGGGGATCGTACTGAAAGGGCGCGGCAATGGCCTTTGCCTGGAAGCCGCGCTGAATGCCTTCCAGCAGCTGCAGGTCGTAACCGATGATCACATCGGCCCGCTTCGACAACAGCAACTGCATGCCGTTGACCTGCGGTCCGCCGGAGCGGATCTCGACGTCGAGACCGTATTTTTTGTACAGCCCGGTGGCCTGAGCCTGATAATAACCCCCCTGCTCCGCCTGGGCGTACCAGGAGGTCAGCAGAACGATTTTCTCCTCGGCCTGAACGGCCAGCGAGACACCGCCGAGGGCCATCAGGCCCAGCCAGCGTATGCCCCGGGGAAGGCGTGCGCCTGTTTTCATATCCCTCTCCTCTTTACGCCGGGAGGGGGAGCGAGCGAATGTGGCTCAGCCTCCCATCCCGGTCAACATTGAACCGCGACATGGTGACTGAGCAATGTCCCGTATGGATAACCCGTACTGACCGCTTCTACTCACACTCAGCTATACAAAAACAATGCCAGATTTTATCGCCCGCGAGCGGCCGCGAGAAATCGCCTGCGCCGCCGCCCTTGGGCATGCAACCTTTGATTCATGCCCACAAGAAACGCACCATAATGGTGCGCTAATGAATGATTTTAGTGCCTGCCCGACATTTCACAGCTGGCTGAAGAGCATCTCCAGCTGGTTCAGCATCATCGAGGCGGCAAGGGAAAGCTGGCGGGCGGGCGAGACGCACAGCGCCAGCGTGAAAGGCTTAAGCTGCGGATCGGTTAGCGGCACAAACGCCAGCTGGCCGGACTCAATTTCATCGAGAATATCCAGCCGGCACAGGATGCCGATGCCCATCTGCTCTTTGATCAGGGTGCGGATCATGTGAATGTTATTCGATACCGCCACCTCCTTTACCTCGTTGCCGCTGATGTTCACCAGCGCCTCCACCGGCTCGCTGATCATCAATGGGGCGGACGGCAGGATAAAGGGGTAGTCGAGGCACTGACTAAAGCGCACCGCGCTGCGGCTGGCCAGCGGATGGCCGGTGGGCACCACAATCCCCATATTCATCTCGGCAAACGCCCGGACCTGCAGTTCACGAGAGGTCTGGGGATTGAGCATGATGCCGAAATCCGCCTCGCCGGAGATCAGCGCCTGCTGGATGTGGATATTGTTGATGGTGGTCAATGTAAAAGAGATGTTGGGATAATGTTTATGCACCTCTTTGAGCATCGTCGAAAAGAAATGCCGGTTAATGGCATCGATGGTGGCGATGCGCACATGCCCCCGCCGCAGCCCGCGCAGATCGTCCAGCTGCTCGCAGACCCGGGTAAAGTCCTTTTTCCAGTTATTGGCCGCGTGCAGGAGCAGCTCCCCGGCGGCGGTCAGCCTCAGCCCGGTGGGATGGCGCTCGAAGAGCGGCATCGCCAGCTCCTGTTCCACGCGCAAAATCTGACGGTCGATGGAAGACGCCGACACATGCAGCGCCTCTGACGCTTTACGAAACGATCCCTGACGGGCCACTTCGGTGAAATAGAGCAGAAATCGGGAGAAGGCAAACATGGTTTGGGTGCTCTCTTTTTTGCAACGGGTTGTGCGAATCAAAGCTCTGGACGCAACAGTTTTATCACAATACCGTAGCATTCATAGCGGAGAAACGATCGTTTCACCCATTTTCTTGCATGCCGGACAGTTCACCGCGAAGGGGAGTTATCTCTTCGCCGCCCCTGGCCGCCCTGCAGACAGCGGAATGAGGGAGAGTAAACGGTAATGCACAGCCACGATCTTATTTCGGTCTCGGTCGGGGAAATACGCCCCAACGGACAGGGAAACCTATCCATAATTTTGCAGACGGCGGCCGGGGAAATATTACCGGCCTACTCTGCCGGGGCGCATATCGATATTATTATTCCCGGCGTCGGCTCCCGGCAGTATTCCCTGTGCGGCACGCCTGACCGCAGTAATACTTATGAAATTTGCGTCAGGCTGACTGACACCTCCACCGGCGGCTCACGCTATTTGCACCAGCAGCTCAAAGCCGGCGATCGGCTCGCCATTTCGCCGCCGCGCAACCATTTTCCCCTGCCGCAGGCCGGGCGCTACCTGCTGTTTGCCGGCGGTATCGGCATCACGCCTTTGCTGGCGATGGCTGAAGCGATTGCCGCCAGAAAGGGGGCGCTGGAGCTGCATTATTATGTCGCCAGTTCGCGCCAGACGGCCTTCTCCCCGCGCCTGAACCAGCTGACTGCGAACGGCACGGTGGCCATTCACTGCAGCGAGGAAGGCGCGTCGCTTCGCCAGCGGGTCCCCGAATGCTTAACTGTGCCCCACCCTGATACCGCAGTAATAGCCTGCGGCCCGGAGGGTTTTATTCAGAGACTGCGGTCGGTCATGGAGGAATATCGCTGGTCGCCGTCGCAGTTCGTATTCGAGCGTTTTACTCCCGCGGCGGAAAATAATACTGCGGCGAAAAATGCGTTTTATATTGAGCTGGCCTCCAGCGGGCAGCGCCTGCAGGTGGCCGCGGATCAAACCATTGCTCAGGTATTACAGCACGCCGGGGTGGAGGTAATGCTCTCCTGCGAACAGGGAATGTGCGGCTCCTGTATTACCGGGGTCCTCGACGGGATCCCCGAGCACCGGGACAGCGTGCTGACGGCGGAAGAGAAAGCCGGCAACGACCAGATCACGCTCTGCTGTTCGCGGGCGAAATCGCCGGGTCTGGTTTTGGATCTGTGAGGAGACTGACGATGACGCTCCCCTCCTCTTGCGCGCCGCTCACCGGTATCAGCCGCGCCCGACTCCCGGCCTGGGCGCTGCCCGACGGCTGGCCGACGCGGGCCAACGGTGAGCCGCTGCTGGCGGACCTGGCCTTTCGCGACGGCCGGATTGCCGCATTGACCCCAACCGACCAGCCGACTCCCGGCCTGTGGGACCTGGCGGGAGCCCTGACGCTCCCCGGCCTGGTGGAACCCCATGCCCATCTGGACAAGACATTCACCATTGAACGCTGCCGTCCGACGCAGGCCGGACTGCTGGCGGCGATCCACGCCATGCACGAGGATCGCCGACACTGGACCAGGGCAGATATTCAACGTCGGGCGTCCGCCGCGCTGGCCCGGGCGGCAGCGAATGGCGTGACCCATTTGCGCAGCCATGTCGACTGGTTTACCGCCGACGCGCCGGACGCCTGGCAGGAGATCGCCCGCCTCGATACCGGCGGCATCACCCTGGAGCGGGTGGCGCTGGTCCCGCTGCCCCTGTTTCAGGATCCGGTGGAAGCCGAGGCCATTGCCCGCGCGGTCGCCAACAGCGGGGAGCGCTGCCTGCTGGGCGGCTTCATCCACTCCTCCAACTGGGACGCCGCCGCCATGGAAAATCTGCTGTGCAGCGCGGCCCGCTGGGATCTGGATCTGGATTTGCATATTGATGAGGAGCTCAGCGAAGTGTCTCAGGGGCTGACCTGGCTGGCGGATCATCTCTCCCGCCACCCTTTTCCCGGGCATATCTGCTGCAGCCACGGCTGCGCGCTGGCCGCCGGCAGCGACGAACAGGCGGCGCCGATCCTGCGCCAGCTGGCGGCGCACGGCGTCACCCTTATCGCTCTGCCGATGACCAACCTGCTGCTGCAGGATGCGACGTTCGGCCGCACGCCGCGCCAGCGGGGGATCACTCTGCTGCACGAGGCGCAGGCCGCCGGCGTGGCCACCCTGCTCGGCTGCGACAACGTGCAGGATGCCTTCTGCCCGGCGGGAAGCTACGACCCGCTGGACACCCTGGCCTGCGGCCTGTTCAGCGCTCAGCTCAGCGACCTGTTCGACCGGCAGTCGCGGCTGATCTGCGATCGCGCGGCGCTAACCGGTTCGCCGGCAGACGCGGCGCCCTTTGCCATCGGCGCGGCGGCCAGCGTGGTGATTTTCCCGGGTAGCGACCGTTTTACCTGGCCTTTAAACAGCGCCGCCCGTCTGGTGGTTAACCGCGGCAGGTTAACCCACCGGCGCGTGTGGCAAGAGGAGATGGCACATGAGTCTTGAAGCAGGCGCGGGGGCGCCGCTGGCGCGGTATGCCGCCTGGCGCAGAGCCGGCGATTTTATCTTTCTCTCCGGCATTATTCCGGTCAATCCCCTGACCGGCACCATCGTCAACGGCTTTCAGGATGTGCCTGAGCCGGTGCGGGAGCTGCTGGGGGCGACCGGCGAATTTTCAACCGATGCGAAACAGGGCCCGATCCTCGCCCAGAGCTGGTACGTCCTGGAGAGCATCCGCCGCACCGTGGCGTCCGCGGGAGGGCAAATGAGCGACGTTATCAAACTGGTGCAGTACTTTCGCAACCTTGACCATTTTCCCTATTACAGCCGGGTCAGGAAGCTGTTTTACCCCGACCAGCCGCCCGTTTCCACCGTGGTGCAGGTCAGCGAAATGCTGCCCGACGCCACGGTACTGATTGAAGTCGAAGCGACCGTCTGGTTACCCCCGTCATTTAACTCCGAGGCACCGCGATGATTAACGGTTACATTCCTGCCGCGCGCTTTCTTCCTTTTCTGAGCTGGACGGACGTGGCCGCCCTGCCGGATAAAAGCAATACGGTTATCGTCCTCCCCACCGGGGCGATCGAACAGCACGGCCCGCATCTGCCCTGCTCGGTGGACAGCGTGATATCTTCCGGCGTGGCGGGCCATGCCCTCGCCCGGCTGCCGGCGGCGATCCCGGCCTACGCCATCCCGCCGATCGTCTACGGTAAGTCCGAGGAGCATCTGCATTTTCCCGGCACCCTGACCCTCAGCGGCGATACGCTGCTGCATACCCTGCTGGAGATCGCCGAATCCCTCTATCGGGCCGGTTTTCGCAAGCTGCTGATGATCAACGGCCACGGCGGCCAGCCGCAGATCCTGCAAATCGCCTGCCGGGAAATGCGCCTGCGCCACGGGGATTTCATCGCCATCCCGCACGATGTGTTCAACGTACCCAACTGCGAAAAACAGTTTCTCAGCCCGCATGAACAGCGGATGGCGATGCACGCCGGGCATAGCGAAACGGCGCTGATGCTGGCGCTGGCCCCGGAGTGCGTTCATATGGAGCGGGCGGTCGCCAACTTCCCGCCGGAATTCCCCTGCCCGACCCTGTCGAAAGGCCGCCCGGCGGCGGCGTGGGCGTCCTATGACTTTGGCCCCAGCGGGGTGATTGGCGACCCGACCCCGGCGACGCGGGAGCAAGGCGAAGGGCTTCTCAACTCCCTCGCCGCCAGTTGGGCGCAGGCGATCATCGAGATCCACCGCATGGCCTGGGTCGAACGTCGCGAACCGACCTGGGGCAAACAGCACTGGCACGGCTTTGTGCAGTCCCTACCACCTTCTTTCGCTGCTGAATCCAGGGAGCCCTGATGAATACCAGATTGACGCCCGTTTTTACCCTGCTGACCGTGGCCGCCCTCGCGACCTCAGCCTCCTGCTTCGCGGCGGAGAAGTTTACCTTTCTCACCAACTGGTATGCCCAGGCCGAACACGGCGGGTTTTACCAGGCCCAGGCCACCGGGCTGTATCAACACGCCGGTCTCGATGTCGAAATTAAAATGGGCGGCCCGCAGATCAACGTCATGCAGCTGATGGCGGCCGGTCAGGCGGACTGCACCCTTGGCGACAACGGCCAGGCGCTGGAGACCTGGCAGGCCGGGGTGCACGCGGTGACCGTCGCCACCGTGTTCCAGCACTCGCCGACGGTGTTTATCACCCATGACAAGGTGGAGAACCCGGCGGAACTTAAAGACAAAACCTTCCTGCTCGCCACCGAGGCCTATACCTCCTTCTGGCCGTGGGCGAAAAGCGAGCTGGGTCTGGCTGGTAGCAAAGTGCGCCCCTATACCTTTAACGTTCAGCCGTTCCTCGCCGATAAAAACCTGGTGCAGCAGGGCTACGTGACCTCGGAGCCGTTCTCCGTCGCCAAAGGCGGACAGCCGTTCTATGTCTATCCGCTCAGCGACTGGGGCTACCCGCCCTACGGCAACTCGATTATCTGTATGGCCGACACCATCCGCAAACGTCCGGCGGCGGTGGCGGCCTTCGTCAAAGCCTCCATGGAAGGCTGGAAAAGCTACCTGCAGGATCCCGCCCCCGGCAACAGCCTGATCGGTAAAGCAAATCCGCAGATGGGCGCCGAGCAGATCGCCTTTGGCATTGCCCAGATGAAGCAGTACCAGCTGGTGACCGGCGGCGATGCTAAGTCCGGCGGTATCGGCATCATCACCGAGCCGCGGCTGAAGAAAACCTGGGACATGCTGGTGAAAAACAAACTGATCGACGCCAGCAGGGTGCCGTTTGAGCAGACTTACACCCTGGAGATGGTCAAAGACGCCGGAGTGATGCCATGAATACCGCCCCGAAACTGACCGTGATGAGCGATACCCGCTTTATACCCGCCGCTGCCACCCCGGCCATCGAGGTGCTGTCGGCGGAGAAAATCTACAGCAACGGCACCCGGGCGCTGCTGCCCGTTAACCTGACAATCAATCAGGGGGAGTTTATTACCCTGCTCGGCCCGTCCGGCTGCGGGAAGAGTACGCTGCTGAAGATGGTCGCCGGCCTGGTGGAGCCCAGCGACGGCAAGCTGATGCTGTGGCGGCGCGATAGCCGGGAGAAAGCCCAGCATCCGCTGTCGTTCGTCTTCCAGGAAGCCACCCTGATGCCGTGGAGCAGCGTGCGCAATAACGTCAGGCTGCCGCTGGATCTGGCCGGCGTGCCGCGCGCGGAAGGTAATACCCGGGTGAGTGAAGTCCTTGAGCTGGTGGGGCTGGGCAAATTCGCCGACGTCCTGCCGCGCGAACTCTCCGGCGGCATGCAAATGCGCGTCTCCATCGCCCGCGGCCTGGTCACCCGGCCAAAGCTGCTGCTGATGGATGAGCCCTTCGGCGCGCTCGATGAAATTACGCGTAACAAACTCGACAGCGACCTGCTGCGTCTCTGGCAGGAGCAGAACCTGACGGTGGTGTTTGTCACCCACTCGATCCACGAAGCGGTGTTTCTCTCACAGCGGGTGATCATGATGGCGGCCCGTCCCGGACGGGTGGTGGAAGATATCGCCATCCGGGAGCCGTTCCCGCGCAGCGAGGCGTTCCGCGTCAGTCCGGCCTTTTCCCTGTATGCCCGTCAGCTGCAGGACAGTCTGTTGCAGGCCAGCCAGTCTGGTATGGAGCCATAATATGAAAAACACAACCTCAACGCCGTGGGTCCAGCATCCGCGTTTTCTCAAAATTCTCTATCCGACCCTCGTCGCGGTGGCGATGGTGCTCCTGTGGCAGGGCGCGGTGAGCTATTTCCGTATCCCGGCCTTTCTGGTGCCGTCGCCGCTGGTGATGCTGGAAAGCCTGTGGACGCATCTCACGCCGCTGCTGCTGGCGCTGCTGTTCACACTCAAGATCACCCTGATCTCGTTTCTGCTGTCGATTGTCATCGGCGCCGCGGTGGCGTTTATCCTGGTGCAGAACCGCTTTGTGGAAACCGCCCTGTTTCCCTACATCGTGTTTTTGCAGGTGACGCCGATCGTCGCCATCGCCCCGCTGATCATCATCTGGGTGAAAGATGCCACGCTCTCGCTGGTGGTGTGCGCCACCCTGATGGCGGTGTTTCCCATCATCTCCAATACCACTCAGGGACTGCGCAGCGTCTCCCCCGGCCTGCTGAGCTATTTTCGCCTCAATCACGCCAGCCGCTGGCAAACGCTGGTGCGGCTGCGTATCCCCTCGGCGCTGCCCTATTTCTTCGGCGCGCTGCGTATTTCCAGTGGGCTGTCGCTGATTGGCGCGGTGGTGGCGGAGTTTGTCGCCGGGACCGGCGGGACCAATACCGGGCTGGCCTATCAGATCCTACAGGCCGGCTACCAGCTGGATATCCCGCTGATGTTTGCCGCGCTGCTGCTGATCTCTCTCGCCGGTATCGCGCTGTTTGGCGTGATGTCCTGGGTCTCGCGCCGGGCGCTCAGCGCCTGGCATGAAAGCGAAGCCGTGCAATCTCATTAATGTTCTGCTGACGAACAGGAAAAAGAATGATGACTGATGAACAGCGTCAACACGCGGTCGCGGCGATCCAGCAGGCACTCCCGGCGCTGGAGTGGACCTTACAGCCGGCGAAGATCAAACGGCTCTCCCGCGATTTTCACTGGTTCAGTCCGCTACTCACCGAGCAACTGGCGGGGAAACAGGCGGACGCGGTGGTTCGCCCGCGCGATGAAGAGGAGCTGCGCCAGCTGGTCTGCGCCTGCGCGCAGCACCAGCTGCCGCTGACCCTGCGCGGCAGCGCCACCGGCAACTACGGACAGCTGGTCCCCCTCGAAGGCGGGCTGCTGGTGGATATGACCGGGCTCAACCAGATCGTCGCCCTCGGCAACGGCACAGTGAGGGCCCAGGCCGGCATTCGCCTGGCGGACATCGAAACCGCCGCCCGCCCGACGGGCTGGGAGCTGCGCTGTATGCCATCGACCTATCGACTGGCGAGCCTGGGCGGTCTCTACGGCGGCGGGTTCGGCGGCATCGGCTCCATCAACTATGGGCCGCTGGCGGCGCCCGGCAATGTGCTCAGCGTCAAAGTGATGACCGTCGAGCCGGCCCCCCGCGTGCTGACCGTCCCGGCTCCCGAAGCGCTGCTGCTGCATCACGCCTACGGCACCAACGGCATTATCCTGGAGGTTGAGCTGGCGCTGGCGCCCGTGCACCAGTGGATTGAACGTCTGGACGTGTTTGACGATTTCGCCGATGCGCTGAACTATGCCAACGCCTGCGTCCGCTCGCCGGGGCTGGTGAAGCGCCAGGTGGCGCTGCTGGCCACGCCGATCGCTGACTATTTTAGCCACCTCAACGATCGTTACCGCGCCGGGCAGCATGCGGTTATCAGCCTGATCGCCGAGGAGAGCGAAGGACTCTGCGCCAGCCTGTTACCGCGCCATCACGGGAGCAACGCCATCCGGCAGGCCAGCGAGGAGGCCCGGACGCGCAACGGCTCGTTAATGGAATACTGCTGGAACCACACCACCCTGCATGCGCTCAAGGTGGACAATACGCTGACTTATCTGCAGACGGCGTTTGATCCGCTGCGCTATCCGCAGCAAATTTTACAGATGGAGCAGCACTTCGCCGGGGAGGTGATGTCCCATATTGAATTCCTGCGCGATATCGAGGGCAATCTCACCGCCAGCGGTCTGCAGCTGGTGCGCTATACCACGCCCGAACGTCTTAACGACATCATGCAGATATTTCGCGACAACGACGTCAAGATTAACAACCCCCACGTGCTGCAGGTTGAGGACGGCAAACAGGGCGTGATTCGTCCCGACGTCGTGGCGGTGAAACAGTCTCTCGACCCGGCGGGATTGCTTAACCCCGGCAAGCTGCGCGGCTGGGCGCTGCGCGACCAGCTGGAACTGGACAGCAACCCGCTGACGCGGGCCACCCGCGAAAGCCCCACGACCTGATGGTCCCCGGTCCGGTTGGGCGCTAACGGGTCGCTGGCCCGTTGCCGCCCAACATCATCCTGCGCCGGACAGTCCCGCCATATGGACGATAAAGCCCACCGCGGCGGCGGCCAACGGCGCGGTAAATCCCACTTTATTATGGGTGGTTTCGATAAACGGCCCGCCGGCGAGAATAAAGATAAACGAGGGCAAAAGGTAAACCATGTCACCAGGCACGCCGCCGCGATGCCCCCCAGCAGCACTTCATCAACGCCCAATACCGCTTTGGTGTAACCGCCGACAAACCCGACAAAGGTCACCACCATGATCAACGGTCCGGGGGTCGATTCCCCCAGGGCGAGGCCGTCCATCATCTGCCCTGCGGTCAGCCAGCCATAGTGGGTCACCGCCCCCTGGTAAACGTAAGGCAGGACGGCATACGCCCCGCCGAAAGTCATCAGCGCGGCTTTGGTAAAGAACCCGCTCATCTGGGTCAGCGGATGCGCCCAGCCCAGCATTAGCGCCAGGGCGGCCATCGGCACCAGCCACAGCAGTATCCCGGCGCTGGTGCTGTTCGCCCTGATGGAATGGGGCCACCAGCACGTGCTGCATAGCGCGCCGCCTATTGCATTGGTGGACAGCGCCAGCGGCGAGACCGTCCATCCGGGGTTCGTCACTGCCAGCGGCAGCGTGGCGAGCCCCAGCGCGCTACAGATCGTCAAAGCCGGTACCCATGCCGAAACCTGAGGAATGTATTCCTGGCACTGCTTGCCGGACGCGCGGCCTCGCCATTTTCGACCGGCCACAAAAGCCCTGGGATAGGATGAAATCTGGCTGGAAACGCGCCAGTGAAGAAAGGATATCGTCAGGCGGGCAGCAGCCCCCTGCTGCCCGCCTGACGTGTGAGTGGCGTTAATTCACCCGCGCAGGCAAGGTAATTTGCTGCAGGGCATTCGCCATATTAATCTGAATCAGCTCTTTAAGACCTTCGCGCTTAATAAACTGGCTCCGGTGCTTACTTTTCACCTCTTCAATACTCTTTTTGATCTCTTGCGCCGGCAGTTTATACCAGCCGCGAGCCTGTTTCTCACCGCCCATTTCCAGCCACAGCGATGAATAACTGGCTTTCACCAGATCGCTTTTCACGTGGTAATCAGAATCGATGGCGTAGACCGTGGAGATGTTGAAATATCGCAGCAAACCATACAGCACGCTCATGATGATATTTTTCGGCCGCGCGCCATGCAGCTCTTTAGTCAGCACCTTCACTTCGTCATTGGTGATATCTTTCCCGCCCTGGATGCCGCCGATATAAGCGCGGCCATCGTCGGTGCAGGAAAAACAGACGCTATAGACGCGCCGGTCGCCAAGAAACAGCTGCAGCATCAGCTCCCCTTCCTCCTGAAACGGCGAGGCCAGCAGCTTAACGTCAAGCTTATCGCCATTTTTCAAGGGAATAGAAAACATCTCGCGGCCAAAATCCGCGACATTGTAGAGCTGCGGCAGGATATCAGGGTGAAACGTTTTCTCGATGAAATTCAGTGAACCATGGGCAATATCCAGTTTGCGTCGTTTTGACAGCCGTTTATTGAGATACGCTTTAAACGGTTTATCCTCAAAAGGCACCAGTCCTTTGGTCACCGCGGTCAACCGCGCGCACTGATATTTCGCACAAAGTCCTTGATATTCTCTGTATTTACCTCCTGCGAGCGAGAGCTCTCTGCATTTTCGTAAAATTTTTTTATAGCTTATTTTGACCTGACCGATCACTTTATTATGTTTACGCCATTCTTTGATGGCGCCTGCAACAGTATGTTCCATTGATTAAGATCCATAGATTCATCCATAATCGCGGCCATATTAACATAAAAGCGTTTCGTCAACGCTTAATTACTCCTTCGTTGTCCTTTCATTTAATATTTAGGCAGGAAATTATCCTGGCGACGTTATTTGTCGCTAAACTTATTCTGTCAACGATTATTTATGGTAGGTAACGCCCTCCGCTCAGCGACTTAACGCTCTGTGCCTTCGGCGCGAAGCGCGGCTACATCCGCTGGCGGTTATGCCCTATACTTGACCCTGATTCAAAACCAGCAACGATAGGTAACTTATGGAAATTGATCTCGACAACCTGGTCTTCAGCGGCCTGGATGAAGCGGAAGAGCGCAACGCGGAGCGTCTGGAAGAAGCGGACAAAAAAGCCCAGGCGATCGTTGCCGACGACGACTGCGGCGACGCCTGCAAAATCTGATTGTCAAACCGGCCAGCAGGCCGGTTTTTTTTGACGCCCACACCTCAGGTGGGTAAAAACCCTTTCAGCGTATCCAGCAGCGCCTGCGCCGCCTTCGACAGCGGCAGATGTCCGGCATGGATCGCGCCGACGCACTTCTCAATCGGCGGATCGCTGAGCGGGATGCAGACGGCGCCCAACGATGCCATCTGCGTTTTACACAGCGCCGGCACCGCGCTGCCCCCCAGGCCGCTGGCCACCATTCTCCCCACCGTCACCAACTGATGACTCTCCAGCGCCACGTCCAGCTGACGTCCGCTGCGCGCCAGCGCCTCCTCCAGCATCAGGCGTACCGCCGAGGGGCGCTGCAGGGTAATAAAGTCGAGGGTCAACAGCTCCTGCCAGGTGAGCTGCTTTTTCTTCGCCAGCGGGGATTGTTGGGGAACGATCGCCACGAAGCGGTCCACCGCCAGCGGGGTAAACAGCAGGTTGTGGTTGGGCGATGGCTCGAAAGCGATGCCCATCTCCACCCGCCCCTCGCGCACCATCTCGATCACCTGCTCATTAATCACGTCATGCACAGTGACGTTCACCCCGGCATAGCGGTCGCGAAAGGCTTTCAGCGCCTCCGGCAGAACGTTGGCGGCAAACGACGGCATCGCGGCGACCGAAATTTTCCCCCGCTGCAGGGTAAAGCTCTGACGCATGGCCTCCTCGACGTTATCCCAGTCGGCCAGCAGCTGACGGGCCATCGGCAGAAAGAGTTCCCCCTCCTGGGTGAGGGTCACTTTGCGGGTGCTGCGCTGCAGCAGCGCGCCGCCCAGCGCCTCCTCCAACCCTTTGATGGTCAGGCTGAGAGCTGGCTGCGACAGATTCAGCCTTTCGCTGGCGTGGGCGAAATTCAGAGTGTGAGCTACCGCTAAAAACGCGCGTAACTGTTTGACACTCATTCTCATTTTTCATCCTGTTAACTAATTGAAAAAAATTAGTTAACAGGAAATTAATTAAAATTCCAAATGAGTGAGTCACAAATTCAAAATTATCAAATCAGTCGCCTGCGCCAATGATAAGGCTATCGCAAGGCAGGAGAGACAAGATGGCAGGACTGGATAAACGCGTCGCCAGTTACGAAGCGGCGCTGGAAGGGTTAACGGACGGCATGACGCTGCTCGCCGGCGGCTTCGGCCTGTGCGGCATTCCCGAGAACTTGATCGCCGAGGTGCAGCGTCGCCAGGTGCAGGGGCTGACGGTGGTCTCCAACAACTGCGGGGTCGACGGTTTCGGTCTCGGCATGCTGCTGGAGTCGCGCCAGGTCAGCAAGGTGGTGGCCTCTTACGTCGGGGAAAACGCGCTGTTTGAACAGCTGGTGCTGAGCGGCGAGCTGGCGGTAGAACTCACCCCACAGGGAACGCTGGCGGAAAAAATCCGCGCCGGCGGCGCCGGCATCCCCGGCTTTTACACCGCCACCGGGTATGGCACCCCCGTCGCCGAAGGCAAAGAGGTGCGCCAGTTCGACGGAAGACACTACATCCTTGAAGAGGCGATCCGCGGCGATTTCGCGCTGGTCAAAGGCTGGAAAGCCGACTGGTACGGCAACGTGGTCTATCGCCACACCGCGCAGAATTTCAACCCGCTGATGGCCACCGCCGGGCGCATTACGGTGGTGGAGGTGGAAGAGATTGTGCCGCCGGGCGAACTGCCCCCCTCCGCCATCCATACTCCGGGGATCTATGTCGACCGGCTGATCGTCGGGCAATTCGAAAAACGTATTGAACAGCGCACCCTGCGCGCCGGAGGGCACTGAGATGCTGACCCGTGAACAAATGGCGATGCGCGTCGCCCAGGAGCTGCGCGACGGCGACTACGTCAACCTCGGGATCGGTATCCCGACGCTGGTGGCCAACTACATTCCCGCCGGCATTGAAGTGATGCTCCAGTCGGAGAACGGCCTGCTGGGGATGGGCGAATTTCCCGATGAGGAAACCATCGACGCCGACATGATTAACGCCGGTAAACAAACCGTCACCGCGCAAACCGGGGCGGCGATCTTCGATTCCGCCCAGTCGTTCGCCATGATCCGCGGCGGCCACGTCGACCTGACCGTTCTTGGCGCCTTTGAGGTCGACGTCGCGGGCAACATCGCCTCATGGATGATCCCTGGAAAAATGGTCAAGGGGATGGGCGGCGCCATGGACCTGGTAGCCGGCGCGCGGAACATCATCGTGGTGATGACCCACGCCTCAAAAAACGGCGAATCCAAACTGCTGCCGCAGTGCACCCTGCCGCTCACCGGCGTGGGCTGTATTCGCCGGGTACTCACCGATCTGGCCCTGCTGGAGATTGTCGACGGCGCGTTTGTCCTGCGCGAAGTGGCCCCGGGGGTCAGCCCCGACGAGGTGATACGTAAAACGGCGGGACGGCTGATCGTCGCTGACGACGTGCGCGAAATGCGCTTCAGTTAAGGAGAGACCATGACCGATATTGCCATTGTTGCTGCAGTACGCACCCCGGTAGGCAGCTTTCGCGGCGCCTTCGCCCCTCTTTCCGCCGTCGACCTCGGCGCAGCGGTGGTGCGCGGCCTGCTTGAACGCTGCCAGCTGCCCGCCGCAGCGGTCGACGAACTAATTTTCGGCCAGGTGCTTACCGCCGGCTGCGGGCAAAACCCGGCGCGCCAGACCGCGCTGCGGGCCGGCCTGCCGGTCGACACTCCGGCGGTCACCGTCAATCTGGTGTGCGGCTCCGGACTGAAAGCGGTTCAGCAGGCGGTGCAGGCGATCCGCTGCGGCGACGCCGGGATCGTTATCGCCGGCGGCCAGGAGAGTATGAGCAATGCTCCCTATCTGATGCATGGCGCCCGCGACGGCCTGCGTTTCGGCCACGCCAGCCTACAGGACAGCATGATCCAGGACGGCCTGTGGGACGCCTTTAACGACTACCACATGGGCATTACCGCCGAGAACCTCGCCGACGCCTTCGACATCAGCCGCGAGCGCCAGGACGCCTTCGCCGCCAGCTCCCAGCGCAAAGCGGCGGCTGCTATCGCCGCCGGGCGCTTTCGTGAGGAGATCGTTCCGGTCAGCGTCCCGCAGGGCAAAAAGCCGCCGCGATTCGTGACTGACGATGAGCAACCGCGCCCGGAGACCAGCGAGCAGCAGTTGGCCCAGCTGCGCCCGGCGTTTCGCCCGGCTGACGGCAGCGTCACCGCCGGGAATGCCTCGTCGCTGAACGACGGCGCCGCGGCGGTCCTGCTGATGCGCGTCGATAAAGCGCGCGAGCTTGGGCTGCCGGTGCTGGCGCGCATTGTCAGCTCAGCGGTCGCCGGGGTCGACCCATCGGTGATGGGCATCGGCCCGGTGAGCGCCTGCCGCCAGGCGCTGCATCGCGCCGGCTGGACGCTGGACGAGGTGGACCTTATCGAAGCCAACGAGGCTTTTGCCGTCCAGGCGCTGGCCGTCGGTCAGCTGCTTGAGTGGGATAGCGAGAAGGTCAACGTCAACGGCGGCGCCATCGCCCTTGGACATCCCATCGGCGCCTCCGGCTGCCGGATCCTCGTCAGCCTGGTGCATGAGATGCAGCGCCGGGGCGCCAGCAAAGGGCTGGCAACCCTGTGCGTCGGCGGCGGCCAGGGCATCGCCATGACTCTACAACGTTAACAGGAGCCACTATGTTTACACCACGCCTGGCGGTACTCGGCGCGGGACTGATGGGCGTCGGTATCGCCTGCCATTTCGCCCGCCACGGTCACGCCGTCCGCCTGTATGACACCGATCCGCAGCGTCTCGCCGAGGTTCCGGCAGTGGCCAGCGCCATCCTGTGCGAGCTGGAGGCCAGCGGTCAACAGGATCCCGTCGACCGCGACGCGGTGCTGGCCCGTCTGACCCCCACCCCGACGCTGAATGCCCTGGCCGATGCCACGCTGCTGATTGAAGCGATCCCCGAACGGCTGGCGCTGAAGCACGCCCTGTACGCCGAGCTGGAAACGCTGATCGCCGACGAGGCGATTATCGCCAGCAACACCAGCGGCCTGCCGCCGGATCAGCTGGCGCAGGGCATGCGCCTCCCGGAACGGCTACTGATCGCTCATTTCTGGCATCCGCCGCACCTGATCCCGCTGGTGGAGGTGGTGCCCGGGAGCGCCACGCTGCCTCATCTGGCGCGCGAGGTGAGCGACTTTTGCGCCGCCTGCGCGCTGGAGGCGGTGGTGCTCAACCGCGCCGCGCCGGGCTTTGTCGGCAACCGGCTGCAGTTCGCCCTGCTGCGCGAAGCGCTGCATATCGTCCACAGCGGCATCGCTTCCCCGGAGGTGGTGGACCAGGTGATGCGCGCCTCGCTGGGCCGCCGCTATGCGATGGTCGGCCCGCTGGAGGCTGCGGACATGACCGGCCTGGCGACGGTCCAGGATATCTGCCAGCACCTGCTGCCGGAGCTGGCCAGCGGCACGGAGATGATGTCGCTGGTGGCGGAGAAAGTGGCGCGAGGCGACACCGGCGCCCGCAGCGGGCAAGGCTTTTACCGCTGGGACGAGGCCCGGCACCAGCGCATCCAGTCGCGTCGGGAACACCAGCTGCGCTTCGCCCTGAAACCCTAGTATCGCGTTCTGTACCCCTACAATAACAATGAGAGTGAGACGTCGTGATGAGTGTGATAATAGCCCTGGCCGCGCTGGCGTTACTGATGCTGGCAGCCTACCGTGGATACAGCGTGATCCTCTTTGCGCCGATCGCCGCCCTCGGCGCGGTGCTCCTCACCGACCCGGGCGCGGTCGGCCCGGCCTTTACCGGCCTGTTTATGGAAAAAATGGTCGGCTTTGTGAAGCTCTATTTCCCGGTGTTTCTGCTGGGCGCGGTATTCGGCAAGCTGATTGAGCTGTCGGGATTCTCTCGTTCGATTGTCGCCGCCGCCATCCGCATCCTTGGGCGCCGCCACGCGATCCCGGTGATCGTGCTGGTGTGCGCCCTGCTGACCTACGGCGGGGTGTCGCTGTTTGTGGTGGCCTTTGCCGTCTACCCTTTCGCCGCCGAACTATTTCGCCAGAGCGGGATCCCCAAACGGCTGATCCCCGCCACCGTCGCCCTCGGGGCATTCTCGTTTACCATGGACGCCCTGCCCGGCACGCCGCAGATCCAGAATATTATTCCCACCAGCTTCTTCGGCACCAACGCCTGGGCGGCCCCCTGGCTGGGGCTTATCGGCTCGCTGTTCATTATCATCTTCGGTTTGCTGTGGCTGGAGCGTCAGCGCCGCAAAGCGCAGGCCCGCGGCGAAGGCTATGGGACCGACCTGCAAAATGAGCCGGAGACCCCGGATGACATCGATCTGCCGCATCCGCTAATCGCTATCGCCCCGTTGCTGTTAGTGGGGGTGCTGAATTTGCTGTTCACCCACTGGATCCCGCAGTGGTACGGCGCCAGCCATGAGCTCACCCTGCCGGGCCTGGCGAAGCCTGTCGTCACCGAAGTGGGAAAAATCACCGCCATCTGGGCGGTGCAGGCGGCGCTGCTCTCCGGCATTGTGCTGGTGCTGGTTTGCGGCTATCGCAATATCCGCGGCCGGCTGGCGGAGGGAAGCCGGACGGCGGTGGGCGGGGCTATTCTCGCGGCGATGAACACCGCCTCTGAGTATGGCTTCGGCGCGGTTATCGCCGCCCTGCCGGGTTTCCTTGTGCTGTCAAAAGCCCTCGCGGCCATTCCCAATCCGCTGTTAAACGAGGCGATCAGCGTCACGGTGCTGGCCGGGATCACCGGCTCGGCCTCCGGGGGGATGAGCATCGCCCTGGCGGCGATGTCCGAGACCTTTGTCGCCGCCGCCCACGCCGCCAATATTCCGCTCGAGGTACTGCACCGTGTCGCCGCCATGGCCAGCGGCGGCATGGACACCCTGCCGCACAACGGGGCGGTGATCACCCTGCTGGCGATCACCGGCCTGAGCCATCGCCAGGCCTACGGCGGCATTTTCGCCATCACGGTGATCAAAAGCCTCGCGGTACTGTTTGTCATTGCCACGTTCTATGTGACCGGCATTGTCTGATACCAGATTGAAGGAGTAATACAATGAACTTACACGGTAAAACGGCGCTGGTCACCGGCTCCACCAGCGGCATCGGTTTAGGGATCGCCAAAGTGCTGGCGCAGGCAGGCGCCCAGCTGGTGCTCAATGGCTTCGGCGACAGCAGCCACGCCCGGGCTGAAGTCGCCGCGCTGGGCAAGATCCCCGGCTATCACGACGCCGACCTGCGCGACGTCGGGCAGATCGAGGCGATGATGCACTATGCCGAAAGCACCTTCGGCGGCGTCGATATCGTGATCAATAACGCCGGCATCCAGCACGTGGCCCCGGTGGAGCAGTTCCCGGTGGACAAATGGAACGATATTCTCGCCATCAATCTCTCCAGCGTCTTCCACACCACCCGCCTGGCGCTGCCGGGTATGCGCCAGCGCAACTGGGGGCGCATCATCAACATTGCCTCAGTGCATGGCCTGGTGGCGTCGAAAGAGAAATCGGCCTACGTCGCCGCCAAGCACGCGGTGGTCGGGCTGACCAAAACCGTGGCCCTGGAAACCGCGCGCAGCGGCATCACCTGCAACGCCATCTGCCCGGGCTGGGTGCTAACCCCGCTGGTGCAGCAGCAGATCGATAAGCGCATCGCCGAGGGGGTCGACCCGGAGCAGGCCAGCGCCCAGCTGCTGGCGGAAAAACAGCCCTCCGGGGAGTTTGTCACCCCGCAGCAGCTGGGCGAAATGGCGCTGTTTCTGTGCAGCGACGCCGCCGCCCAGGTGCGCGGCGCCGCATGGAACATGGATGGCGGCTGGGTGGCGCAGTAAGCCGCTGGCGCCGCGAAGATCAGAACATCGCCAGAAAGCGTTTCACCGTACGCGAGCGCTCGAAGCGCCGCCAGGCGATGGCGATATCGGTCTTCAGCGGCGCCCCGCTAAGCGGGTGATAGCTGACGTTCGGCTGCTGGATGCAGGTCATCGACTGCGGAACCAGCGCGAAGCCGAAGCCAGCATTGACCATGCTCAGCGACGACGAAATTTGCGACGACTGCCAGGCGCGCTCCATATCGATCCCGGCGCGCAGGCAACTGTTATACACCAGCTCATACAGCCCGGGGGCCACCTCCCGCGGGAAGAGGATCGGCGCCACGTCGCGCAGCTGCTCCAGGGCCAGGGTCGGCTGCGTCGCCAGCGGGTTATCGCGCGGCAGCGCGATAACCATCGGCTCCTCATCGATAATCCGCAGATTAAAGGCTTTACTGCTCTCGCACGGCAGGCGGACGAAGGCGATATCCAGCTCGGCCTCGCTCAGGGCGGTCATCAGATTGGCCATATTGTCTTCCATCTGGTGCAGGGTCACCCCGGGGTGGTCGAGCTGAAAACGGTGCAGCAGCGTGAAGATTTGCGGATGGAAAGCATCAGAACTGGTAATGCCTAGCGACAGGCTGCCGTTCATCCCGCGCGCAATGCCCTTGGCCTTCTCCAGCGCCGCATCGCTCATGGCGAGGATCTGGCGGGCATCCTCATAGAAAGACTCTCCCGCTTCCGTCAGCTCCACCCCACGGGTTAAACGCCGGAACAGCGGGGTTCCCACTTCGCGCTCAAGCCGCTGAATTTGCTGACTTAACGGAGGCTGTGAAATACCCAGCTCCTTGGCGGCCTGGGTGAAGTGCCGCGTCCTGGCGACGGCGACAAAATAGCGAAGATAACGAAGTTCCATATCGAAAACGTCTCAAACCAGCATGGTTTCTATATTGGAACTGTGAGCTGAATCGGGTCAACATTTATTTAACCTTTCTTATATTTGTTGAACGAGGAAGTGGTATATGAATCATTCTGCTGAATGCACCTGCGAAGAGAGTCTATGCGAAACCCTGCGGGCGTTTTCCGCGCAGCATCCCGAGAGCGTGCTCTATCAGACATCGCTCATGAGCGCCCTGCTGAGCGGGGTTTACGAAGGCAGCACCACCATCGCCGACCTGCTGAAACACGGCGATTTCGGCCTCGGCACCTTTAATGAGCTGGACGGGGAGCTGATCGCCTTCAGCAGTCAGGTCTATCAGCTGCGCGCCGACGGCAGCGCGCGCAAAGCCCAGCCGGAGCAGAAAACGCCGTTCGCGGTGATGACTTGGTTCCAGCCGCAGTACCGGAAAACCTTTGACCATCCGGTGAGCCGCCAGCAACTGCACGAGGTGATCGACCAGCAAATCCCCTCTGACAACCTGTTCTGCGCCCTGCGCATCGACGGCCATTTCCGCCATGCCCATACCCGCACCGTGCCGCGCCAGACGCCGCCGTACCGGGCGATGACCGACGTACTCGACGATCAGCCGGTGTTCCGCTTTAACCAGCGCGAAGGGGTGCTGGTCGGCTTCCGGACCCCGCAGCATATGCAGGGGATCAACGTCGCCGGGTATCACGAGCATTTTATTACCGATGACCGCAAAGGCGGTGGTCACCTGCTGGATTACCAGCTCGACCACGGGGTGCTGACCTTCGGCGAAATTCACAAGCTGATGATCGACCTGCCCGCCGACAGCGCGTTCCTGCAGGCTAATCTGCATCCCGATAATCTCGATGCCGCCATCCGTTCCGTAGAAAGTTAAGGGGGTCACATGGACAAACAGTATCCGGTACGCCAGTGGGCGCACGGCGCCGATCTCGTCGTCAGTCAGCTGGAAGCTCAGGGGGTACGCCAGGTGTTCGGCATCCCCGGCGCCAAAATCGACAAGGTCTTCGATTCACTGCTGGATTCCTCCATTCGCATTATTCCGGTACGCCACGAAGCCAACGCCGCATTTATGGCCGCCGCCGTCGGACGTATTACCGGCAAAGCGGGCGTGGCGCTGGTCACCTCCGGTCCGGGTTGTTCTAACCTGATCACCGGCATGGCCACCGCGAACAGCGAAGGCGACCCGGTGGTGGCCCTGGGCGGCGCGGTAAAACGCGCCGATAAAGCCAAACAGGTCCATCAGAGTATGGATACGGTGGCGATGTTCAGCCCGGTAACCAAATACGCCGTCGAGGTGACGGCGCCGGATGCGCTGGCGGAAGTGGTCTCCAACGCCTTCCGCGCCGCCGAGCAGGGCCGGCCGGGCAGCGCGTTCGTTAGCCTGCCGCAGGATGTGGTCGATGGCCCGGTCAGCGGCAAAGTGCTGCCGGCCAGCGGGGCCCCGCAGATGGGCGCCGCGCCGGATGATGCCATCGACCAGGTGGCGAAGCTTATCGCCCAGGCGAAGAACCCGATCTTCCTGCTCGGCCTGATGGCCAGCCAGCCGGAAAACAGCAAGGCGCTGCGCCGTTTGCTGGAGACCAGCCATATTCCAGTCACCAGCACCTATCAGGCCGCCGGAGCGGTGAATCAGGATAACTTCTCTCGCTTCGCCGGCCGGGTTGGGCTGTTTAACAACCAGGCCGGGGACCGTCTGCTGCAGCTTGCCGACCTGGTGATCTGCATCGGCTACAGCCCGGTGGAATACGAACCGGCGATGTGGAACAGCGGCAACGCGACGCTGGTGCACATCGACGTGCTGCCCGCCTATGAAGAGCGCAACTATACCCCGGATGTCGAGCTGGTGGGCGATATCGCCGGCACTCTCAACAAGCTGGCGCAAAATATCGATCATCGGCTGGTGCTCTCCCCGCAGGCGGCGGAGATCCTCCGCGACCGCCAGCACCAGCGCGAGCTGCTGGACCGCCGCGGCGCGCAGCTCAACCAGTTTGCCCTGCATCCCCTGCGCATCGTTCGCGCCATGCAGGACATCGTCAACAGCGACGTCACGTTAACCGTGGACATGGGCAGCTTCCATATCTGGATTGCCCGCTACCTGTACAGCTTCCGCGCCCGCCAGGTGATGATCTCCAACGGCCAGCAGACCATGGGCGTCGCCCTACCCTGGGCCATCGGCGCCTGGCTGGTCAATCCTGAGCGCAAAGTGGTCTCCGTCTCCGGCGACGGCGGCTTCCTGCAGTCGAGCATGGAGCTGGAGACCGCCGTCCGCCTGAAAGCCAACGTGCTGCACCTGATCTGGGTCGATAACGGCTACAACATGGTCGCTATCCAGGAAGAGAAAAAATATCAGCGCCTGTCCGGCGTCGAGTTCGGGCCGATGGATTTTAAAGCCTATGCCGAATCCTTCGGCGCGAAAGGGTTTGCCGTGGAAAGCGCCGAGGCGCTGGAGCCGACCCTGCGCGCGGCGATCGACGTCGACGGCCCGGCGGTAGTGGCCATCCCGGTGGATTATCGCGATAACCCGCTGCTGATGGGCCAGCTGCATCTGAGTCAGATTCTGTAAGTCATCACAATAAGGAAAGAAAAATGAAAAAAGTCGCACTTGTTACCGGCGCCGGCCAGGGGATTGGTAAAGCTATCGCCCTTCGTCTGGTGAAGGATGGATTTGCCGTGGCCATTGCCGATTATAACGACGCCACCGCCAAAGCGGTCGCCTCCGAAATCAACCAGGCCGGCGGCCGCGCCATGGCGGTGAAAGTGGATGTTTCTGACCGCGACCAGGTATTTGCCGCCGTCGAACAGGCGCGCAAAACGCTGGGCGGCTTCGACGTCATCGTCAACAACGCCGGCGTGGCGCCATCCACGCCGATCGAGTCCATTACCCCGGAGATTGTCGACAAAGTCTACAATATCAACGTCAAAGGGGTGATCTGGGGCATCCAGGCGGCGGTCGAGGCCTTTAAGAAAGAGGGTCACGGCGGGAAAATCATCAACGCCTGTTCCCAGGCCGGCCACGTCGGCAACCCGGAGCTGGCGGTATATAGCTCGAGTAAATTCGCCGTACGCGGCTTAACCCAGACCGCCGCTCGCGACCTCGCGCCGCTGGGCATCACGGTCAACGGCTACTGCCCGGGGATTGTCAAAACGCCGATGTGGGCCGAAATTGACCGCCAGGTGTCCGAAGCCGCCGGTAAACCGCTGGGCTACGGTACCGCCGAGTTCGCCAAACGCATCACCCTCGGCCGCCTGTCCGAGCCGGAAGATGTCGCCGCCTGCGTCTCCTATCTTGCCAGCCCGGATTCTGATTATATGACCGGTCAGTCATTGCTGATCGACGGCGGGATGGTCTTTAACTAATAAAAAAAGCTCTGACATGGCTTGCCCCTGCTTTCGCGCAGGGGCTTTTTTTGGTTTGGGTGTAAGTGTAAGCATCCCGGAGAAACGAAGCATCGATATTTGAGGGCTTCTGGCGTTCTCACTTACGCTTCGACACGACGTGGGCAATCTGACTGGGATGAAGGTCTGATTTGAGCGAGGAGCGGAAGTTCGGGAACGGGATAGCTCCATTGATGACTTTATGCTACGTGTTAAACCACAGGTAATGGAGTTGCTGCCGGAGAAAGTAGTATTCTTTAGACTGAGATCTTTTGAAAGGAACTGTAGTTGCTATAAAATTGAGGAACCAAATTTTTTAGCTTTTAAAAAATAAAATATTATCTCTTTTAGAAATTAGATAAGCAGGAGAAAAGCTATGATATCGATAATAAAGGACCTATTTAGTAACCAAGTGGGTTCCGCAGTCATTCTTACTATCATTGGAGCGATTACAAAAAAGTATATTCAGTTTCATCGCAGAGACTTTTTTTCACGCTCATCCTCCGAGCAGATAAAAGCAGTCGAATGGCTTAGAACCTCTTCTGTACCCATCTCCGATCCGTTAGCAAAGGCGGAACAGCAGTTCCGCCTACAGTCGTTCGGACTGCATAGAGATTGGCTTTTATCTTATAAAATCATATGCTTGAGTTCAGATTATGCACAGTCATTGATTCCGTCCTTGAAGGCAGTCTTGCGTTATCAGGGCATGTACACAATTACTAACGGGAATATATACCCTCATAAATTCCATAAGTGGATAATACCTTTTGTGTTAATATCGTTGCTATTATATATCGGTGCTGAGATATACAGAGGTTCTTCACAGAGTGATGGTATAGAGATTTTGAAATCTCTATACGTCGTTATTGTGGCTTTTATAGTATGGTGTTGGGTCGCTGCTTGTGCTCTGAGAGTATCAAGCATCAGTAAAAAGCTCAATGCCTATATCCCACCCGCAAACGATTTTAAATCCAAGACATACGATTTCAGTTCAATACTCAATAATAGATATCCCTAGCCTGGCTGATCTGCTTCCCGTAAATACTGATACCTGGCAGTAAGCGAGATCCGCTTCTGGCACGGCGCGAACTGTTAACTGAGCCAAAGGTCCGCCATGAGCGAGGAGCGGACATTTTTCTTCGTCCTCTACTTCGTCCATTCTTTATGCAGTAACGCATAGATGTATGTGTCGTCATACCTTGCCTTACCCTCCTCGTTTTCAAAGGAGACAAATTCTTTAAAACATCCTTCACGTCGCATAAGTAGTCGCTCGCATAGTTTTTGAGAGGAGTAATTATAATCTTCCACCCAGGCATACAAACGTCTGGCGCCTTTTACTTTAAATAAATAATCAAACAGTGCAGCAACTGACTCGCTTGCATATCCCTGATGTTCAAAACGTTGATTAAAATGCCAGCCTACTGACCAGGTATTGTTGTCTGGTTCGTTGCTATTGTCCGCAAAAAGATGTCCGATTAACGTATCGGTTTCTTTTAGACAAACGGCAAACTGTGTTGGGTCAGAGGCTCGTTTAGCCACGTCGACCTCTGCCTCAGCGAGTGAATGTAACTTTTCATCCTTAAAGCAAGGAGTACGTGGTGAAGAGAGGTAATCGAAAAGAGCTGCCGCATCCTCTTCCTTAAAATGGCGAATGATTAATCTTTGAGTGGTAATGATGGTCATAATGTCCTTGATAATGTAATGCCAGCCAGTTCAGCAAGAAGTCTGCTTTAAACTGGCCGGTACACAGGGCAGAGATTAGCCGTTCCGGCTATTCCCCAGTCTGTATTTTCGCATGCCTGTAAATCGTGTGATCGTCACGAAAAATACCGGAACAAAGAAAATGGCCAGTAGCGTTCCGCTAATCATCCCGCCGAATACACCGGTACCAATCGCATGCTGCGTGCTGTCGCTGGCTCCACTGGCAAGCATCAGCGGAACAACACCTAATGTGAAAGCCAGAGAAGTCATCAGAATTGGCCGTAAGCGTAGCTTTGCAGCCGTCAATGTCGCGTCAATAAGGCTCTTTCCTTCTTTCATCAATTGTCTCGCGAACTCGATAATCAGAATCGCATTCTTGGCGGAAAGTCCAATCAGGGTTATCAGACCCACTTTGAAAAAGACGTCATTCGTCATATTTGTAACGGATACGGCCAGCACAGCGCCGAGCAGCCCCAGAGGAACAACGAGCATGACCGCGAAGGGAATGGACCAGCTTTCGTAAAGAGCAGCCAGCACCATGAATACCACCAGTACCGAGAGCACAATAAGACCCGGAAGCTGTGATGCAGACTCTTTTTCCTGTAACGAACTTCCCGCCCACTCCCCGGCGAACCCCGGTGGTAAGTGCTTAGCCAGATTGTCCATTGCCGCCATTGCGGTACCTGACGATTTTCCCTGTGCGGAACTCCCGGTTATGCGTATGGCAGGATATCCCTGATAGCGTATCAGTTGCTGCGGTGCAACATTCCACGAAAGCGTCACAAAAGTGGATAATGGAAGCATCTGCCCCAGACGGTTTTTAACAGACAAAGCCAAAAGTTGTTCAGGCTGCATCCGGTATGGCGCATCCGCCTGGACGATAACCTGCTGAACCCGACCATTATTGGTATAGTCATTAACATAATTGGAACCTGCTGCAACGGAAATGGTTTGATTTATTTCATCAAACGAAACCCCCATGGCTTCCGCTTTTTCCCTGTCGACATGCAGGGAAAGGCTTGTTCCCTCACCAAGTCCATCAATATAGACATCGGCAAGGTGAGGATTATGATTTGCCTGTACAATAAGCTCATTGGCCGCCTTTTTGAGTGCCTGATAGCCTTTCCCCCCTCTGTCCTGTAAATAATAAGTGAACCCGGATGAGGTTCCCATATCAGAAATAGCCGGAGGCAGCAGACTCATTGTTACGGCGTCCGGCACGTTTGCCATTTGGGACCGAATATGGTCAGCTTCTTCCTGTGCCGTGGTTCCTTTGCGTTGTCTCCAGTCCTTGAGGGTGGTGAATGCCATGGCCGAATTTTGGCCTGACCCTGAAAAACCAAATCCCAGAATCATAATGTTACTTTCTACCGCCTGCCGATGGGCGATCTCCTCTTCAAATGTATCGACGACCTTAAGCGTCCGCTGCATCGTGGCATCAGAAGGAAGCTGGATTGAGGACATAAAATAACCCTGATCTTCATCGGGTAAAAATGATGATGGTAAGGTGGACAGCCCGGCAAACAATGCCAAACATAATGCAGCGTAGATCATCATCATACGGCCAGTACGCTTCAGTACAAATCCCAGACCAGTGGCGTAAAACGAAGTCAGGCGATGAAAGTGAGCGTTAAACCACGCTGAAAATACGCTGCTTTTACCCTGATGAATACCATGTGGTTTGAGCAGGGTTGCACAAAGCGCAGGCGTTAACGTCAGCGCCAGGAATGCCGACAGTAAAATGGATATCGCCATCGAAATGCTGAACTGTCGATAAATAATACCCACAGAACCGCTGGCAAAGGCCATTGGTATAAACACCGCAGTGAGCACCAGCGTAATACCAATGATTGCCGGCGTAATTTCACGCATCGCTTCTCGCGTTGCATCCTGTGGAGACATTTTTTTGTCTTCCATCAGTCGTTCGACGTTCTCCACCACAACAATAGCATCGTCAACAATAATCCCGATGGCCAGTATCATTCCAAACATGGTTAAAATATTGATGGAATAACCGCTTAATAGCATTACGGTAAATGTGCCGAGCAGCGCCACGGGTGCCACAATCGCAGGAATAAGCGTACAGCGTATCTTGTGAAGGAAAAGCAGCATCACGAAAAAGACCAGAACCATGGCTTCAACAAATGTCTCAACTACCTTCAATATCGATAGCTTTACAAATGGAGCCGTATCGAAAGGCACGGTGAATGTCATTCCCTCGGGAAGCACACCGGACAGTTCTGTTAACCGCGCGCGGATACCCGACGCAGTACTAATCGCATTTGCGCCAGGAGACAACTGAATGGCGGCAGCCGTTGCAGGCACGCCATTTTCACGGATGCCAAATGCGTAACTTTGCAACCCGGATTCCACGCGGGCAACGTCTGCCAGTGTCACCCGGGCGGCTGAGACCTGTGATTTAATCGTGATATTGCGAAATTCTTCAACCGAAGAGAGCTGCCCTTTTACCGTTATTGGATAGGTCACCTCTTGACTGCTCGTCGCGGGTTCATCTCCGGTTCTGCCCGGTGAAACAATCACGTTTTGTTGACTGATGGCGCTTAATACATCCGTAACAGAGAGCCCATAGCTGTGTAATTTCATCGGGTCCAGCCATATGCGGAGTGCCTTTTCTCCGCCAAAAAGCTGGACTTTACCTACACCAGGTACGCGACGGAGTTCATCAGTAACATTCCTTGCAAAATAATCGCTTAAGTCAGCTTCCTGATAGGCTCCGCTTGGCGATTTTAACCCCACCATCATTAAAAAACCGGAATTAGCTGCCTCAACATTTATCCCATTCTGTCTTACCGACTGCGGCAGGCGAGATTCCACAATTTTAATTTGGTTTTGCAGATCCATCTGGGCGAGTTTGATGTCGGTGCCGGGTTTGAAAGTTACCGTAATTGACGCCATCCCTGTCGTGTCACTGGAAGATTCAAAATAGAGTAAATTGTCAACACTCGAAATTTCACGCTCGATCAGAGACACGACGGATGTGTTCATCACTTCCGGGCTAGCTCCAGGGTAACTCACTGAAATGATAATACCGGGTGGCGCAACTTCAGGGTATTGCGCAACCGGTAAACGAGGTATGGACAACAGTCCCGTCAGAACAATAAACAGGGCAATAACCCATGCGAAGATGGGGCGCTCAATGAAAAAGTGCGGCATCAGGTGTACTTCCAGTCAACATACAAAGGGTAAAAGTTCAGCATGGTTTTCCTGATAAAGAGGTCTCATCGTCAGTCGAAACCCGTTTACCGATATCCCTGAGCTGGGAAAATTTCTCAAGAAGTTGTGGTGCGTCATCAAGGCTTGTTGCAAACATCCACATATAGGTCATGACGGAATAAATATGTCCGGCATTAATTCCGGATTCCATGCTCATCCTGATAATGGTCATGGAAAAGAGAGCAGAAACCAGAAGGCCTATTGATAAATATCCCCATGCCTCTCTGTCGGATAACACCACGCGCAGACGAGCAAGTGTGTCATAATGTCGCTTAAGAGCACCAAAAGACGCCTTATTAACATAATCGACCTCTTTCTCAAGGCGATTATTCAGCCGTCTGTAGAATGTCTCATTTTTGCTGGCATAGCTTGAGACAAAACACATCAGTATTGCCACGATGATCAAACAGGCTATACCTGTCCAGAATTCAATCCATAACAGCATAATTGCTGCGCCGAAAAGGGAAATGATCGAGGTGATCAATACGGGCAGGTGCAACTCGAAGAAATCTACAAATTCACGTGATAGAGTGACTCTCGCAGCAATAGTCGAGTGATTAAGTGAATATTTTCGCTGGGATAATACTACAGTCACAGCAAGACTTGCGTAGATACGTGCAAACGTTCGCGTATCGACACTACGTCTGGCGGCTCCCATGCACCACATGAACAGAACCATCAGGCCATAAAGAGCCGCATGTGACGTCTGTCCGCCCAGGATGGCATTTATCGCCATGCCCGCCAGAACGGGGTAGAGCAGGAATGCAACGTTTTCAGCAATAACCAGCATGAAAGTAATGCACAATTTCTTTCTGTGCCGCCAGGCAAGTCTCTTAAGTGAAATAGCAACCCCGGGGGCCATAGGTTTGTCGTTGCCTTTATAAATCATGATAAATTATATTAAACATCTGTGTGTAAAGGGTTCTGCAGTTGGTTTATTATGTCAGCTAAGTGAAACGAGACAGCAGAACAGAGCAGTCATAAATCCATGTGCTAAGTGTAACGTGATGATGTCAATCGTGAATGGATGTTTTATGGAGGATATGTGTACTCACTCCTGAGGTTATGTATCATATTGACATTGCATAATATCAAACCATTCTTATACATAAACATAAAGGTAGTCCGCAAAAGAAAACCATTAAAAAAAATTCATAATAAAAAACAAAATCATAGATATCTGGAAAAGTATTCAAAAGCAGATGTAATACAATGATGGTGTGTATAAACACTAAAACCAGACCGAATGTTATTGCAATGAAGTTTTTAAAAACTCCAGGTTTTTTCTGAATAATAAATGATAATGCTGTAATGATTATCAAAACACGAATCAGTAAAGATGAGGGTAATGTTGATTCTACTTTTTCATTAATTGAATGCACAAGGTAAAGCCAAGTAGATAGCAACCCATATGAAACGATGCAAAATAAAAGTGAGGCCATCAAATTCTCGCGCCGGAAAAAACATTTAGTCAGCACCATAAAACTCCTTAGACAAAGTACATATTGCATGCACCACTTAACCTGGTTGTAGATTATCACTTAGCGATGTTGATTAATTATTTATAAAATGTGTAGTGAATATGGAGAGTGAGTCTGGTAAAATTTTAAGAAAATTTCTTGATGAACTTTTCCAAAAAGTACCTGTCAAAAGACATCAAATTGAAAATTAATGTTTGTAATTGAGTTAAAGAGCTTTAAGCATGACGATAAAAGTGCTTTCAGGGTAAAATGCATGTTGTCATCAGCACTGTGGAAGAAAATATGAACAACAACAATCTGATTATCGTCGCAGAAGACGATGATGACATCGCTGCCATACTGACAGGCTATTTACGTAAGGCAGGTATGAAAACCTTAAGAGCCGAAGACGGTGAGCAGGCAATCAATCTTACCCGTCTGAACAAGCCTGATCTCCTGCTATTGGACATCCACCTGCCCGTGTACGATGGCTGGAATGTTCTCACCACGTTAAGAAAGGAAACGAATGTACCGGTCATCATGGTGACAGCACTGGATCAAGACGTTGATAAACTGATGGGGCTACGGCTCGGGGCTGACGACTATGTGATAAAACCCTTCAATCCATCTGAGGTTATTGCCCGGGTTGAAGCTGTGCTTCGCAGAACCAGACCGGTTGCAGAGTCTACACATTCACGGCCTTTAAGAACGCCTTTTTTAACGATTTATCCTGATGAGTTTTACGTTGAAATCACTGCACAAGGTGAGGTTTCCACGCCAGTATTAACCACCACTGAGTTTAAGCTTTTAACCTATTTGGCGAGAAACCCGAGAAAAGTCTGTTCACGTGAAGAGTTACTCGATGCGTGTTTACCTGAGGGAGACTCGCTGGATCGTACTGTAGACAGTCATATGAGTAAACTTCGGAAAAAGCTTGAACATGCCGGATTGAAGGGCATTCCGGAAAGCATCCGAGGATTAGGCTACCGGTTGGGTGACAAAAAATGAACAAAGAAACGATTCTGAGCCGTCAGATTTTGACATATATGTTGTTGTTAACGTTTGTTATTATTGCCATTGCAATACTCGGTTCCTACTTATTTTATAGTTTCCTGATTTATTACCTGCCGGGTGGAATGAACGAAGGTAGTGAAGATGCTATGACATTCCTTGACTGGATGTGGATTCTGATGGCGTCCATTACCAGTCTGGTCGTTGCACTTTTCTTTACCGTAAAGCTGTCTGCAAGAATATTCAACCCACTGAATGACGTTGCATACAGCCTGAAACAAATCTCTCAGGGAAACCTTAGTGCCAGAGCATTTAACAGCAGTTCTAAGTTGGGAGAGATGAATAGGCTCGTCAATGACTTTAATGAGATGGCTGAAAAGTTACAGACGCTGGATGCGCAGCGAAATTTATGGAATGCTGCAATTGCTCATGAACTCCGGACGCCGGTGACTATCTTACGTGGGAGGCTTCAGGGACTGGTTGACGGTGTTTTCGAACCAGAACCGTCGTTATTCAGAAACCTTCTTAAACAAACTGAAGGTCTGACCAACTTAATTGAAGATCTCCGCGTCGTGAGTTCTTCAGGAGGCGCAGGGTACTCCTTGATGCTGAGTGAAGTCGATCTCAAGGCCACGATTTCAAATGCGCTTGATACCTTTTGGCCGGACTTTGATAAAAAGCATTTCAAAATTGTCACTGAGATTAACCAGCAGTATTGCGTTTGCGATCCCTTACGCATTATTCAGTGCCTCACCGTTCTTTTTGACAATGCCTTAAAATACTCCACATCACAAACGCTGTTAATAAAGAATGGTATTACAGGAAACGATAATTTTATTATCGTTCAGGACCAAGGACCTGGAATTCCTGAAGAACTCCAGAAGTCCTTATTCCAGCCTTTTCAGCGAGGAGAATACGCCAAAAATATTAATCCAGAGGGCTGTGGTTTAGGGTTGTCGGTAGTTAAAGCCATTATGTGCGCCCACGGTGGAGACGTTAGCTATAGTTTAACACCAGAAAATGGCTCACTTTTCAAACTCTCATGGCCTGTTTAAGGGCATGAATACACAGGCTCGATCGAACCTGTTTTAGCAAGAGACAGATCCCACATACTGCCGAGTTTTGCGTCCCAAATTGATGGGGTGATTTTAAGTTTGCCTCTTTTGGGGCTTAATGTTATTTCGCTGAAATAGATATCATCTCCTTTTAGCATAAGATCGACGCGGCAGTAGTCTATTTCTTTTGCTAAGTCCTGGGCGGCAATAACGGATTTATGAAATGATTCTGGTTCATCAACCGGCAATGGCGTGTTTGGGTATTCCATCTGAAAGGGTTGTAAATTCCACGCTCTGTCATAAACGTTAATGAATTCGTTTCCATCGCTGTCAGTAAAGTCGGCCTCGATAAAACATGCCACACCGTGAAAGCAATGTATTCTTATCATTTCCGGAGTTATATTCCGGTGTTTACTGGAAAATAGATCCAGATACATTTCGCATAGGATCACGGGTGGTATGTTTTTATACTGCCATTCTCGGGTCGTATAATACATGTTCTTTTTAAGAGATAGTTTTAATTTGCTTTTAACCTTAGCGGGATCAATATTCGTTTTATCCGTGCATATGACCGCGCTACCACTATCATGATTGCATTTCAAAACAAATTTTGAGGGAAGTTTGTCGAAATCAATATCATCAACTCTATTATAAACACCTACTAAAGGAATAAGCTTAATTAAATTAGTCCGTTTCTCAACATACTGCCTGACCAGAAGTTTATCAGCAAGCAATGTATAAAATGGGTTGTGGATAAATAAAATGCGATGGCAAATTTTCTCATTAAGCGTTACAGGGTTGAGTAAATCCGGATATGTGCCAGATATTTCTCTTAACCTGTCTGCATGAAATGAAATGTCATTAGTCAAAATTGTTCTGCATTTTCTTAACAAATATTCAATGTATTTGATTTGATAGTTTATTTTGTTCATAACGCCTCCGGTTCAGAAAGGAAATTCTGACAGAGGTTTGTTGATTTATTTTTTGCAAATTATGGAGAGTATATGGACCGACTTGCTTCTTTATTAACAGAAATTAATCCGGACCATTGTCCGCGCCTTGCACGAATCGGAAAAGTTAACTGCACTGAAGATCCGCTCTGAACGAAGAGCGGATCTTCAGTGCAAAAGAACAGCAAGGCCCGCCTTTATTATTAATAATGCCTTATCTACAACTGCTGAGTTACCCAGCTACCATTTTCAGCGAAAAATACCGTCGCATCGGCTCCATTGACCAGGGATATTTGAGGAGGTATGTGGCCAATATCAACATCATACAGTACGGGCACGGCAATATTATCAAAAGCAGCTTTAAGGGCATCCAGATAATTATGTTTAGTCGGGTCGCTTACGTCGGGTGCAGCACTTCTGCCGATAAGAACACCATTTAAGTTATCAAACCAACCCTGTAATCGTAAGCTAAATAATGCGCGTGTTAATTCACAGGGAGCCATTTCCACATTTTCAAAATAGAGGATTATTCCTTGAGGGCTATTGCTCGCCTTGAACAAGGGCACATTCCCGAATGGTGTACCTGCTAACCTGGATATTATTTCGAGGCAGCCGCCGATCAGTTTCCCGCTAAATGTCAGAGAAGATGTAACACCATCAAGGCGTTTCCACTGTGTTTTTTGGGTCAGATTGAAACCTCCGTCTGACGCTGTTCCCCATTGATTTTCATCCGCTTGAAATGCTGTTGAAGAGTACTGTTTGATTACAGTTCCCCGATTCGATTCCAGAATTTCCCATACGGCCTGAGTGGTGGCATCTAACTTTTGAGCGCCAAGATCCATGAGGTTCGGCCCATGCAAAGTAGCCCAGCCCGATATCGTCGTCAGTGGGAAATGAAGTGTACTAAGATCTGAAAAGCCCACAAACCATTTTGGTTTAGACCGGGACAACAGATCAAAATCAATCAAATCAAGTAATTCCATCGCCAGATCACCGCCCCAAGGTGGCATAACAGCTTTTATATCTGGGTCAGTAAGATAAGACATTAATTCTTCAACGCGAGAAAATTTAGTTGCGCTTTTATTTTTGTGCTGCGAGCGTAAGCAGCGTCCTTCGCGGACCTGGTAACCTCTTTTCTTTAGGTTTTTTATGGCGAGTTCCAGTCTGGGATGCAGATGTTCAGGTACGCCAGAAGAGGGAGCGGTTACACCAATAACATCTCCTGGAGCAAGCCTGGGTGGAAAGAGGACACTCATGGATAAATCCTTTTCAGAACATATAGAATTCCATAGCACCACGAAGCGGGAGCACAGAGTACGCTGAAGTCACGCGTGAGAAACGCTTTCCCGGGCTGAGAACCAGGAAAACCGATAACCGTATCCGGCAAGAAATCAGGCTCCGAGCCCAACATGTTGCCGGGTGGCGCTTCGCTTACCCGGCCTACAAAGGCTACCCGCGATTTGGCGCTCTATTCGCGCCCTTCGTAGGCCCGCGCAAGCGTAGCGCCGCCGGGCAAGGACAGCGGGCACGGAGCCGATTTGTGCCGGGTGCCGGGTGGCGGCTGCGCCTTACCCGGCCTACAAAACCAGGGCTGACCGTACCGCCCTCGCGGCAGACCCCACGTTCAGCGCCGCCGGGCAGTTATTGTGCCTGCTGCTGCGCTTGCGCCAGCTGGCGGACGATCGCCTCGCGCCGCGCATCCCCTTTCGGTAGCCGGGCCAGTAACGCCTGCAGGGCCGCCACGGCCTCGGGGTAATCTTCATTACGCACCGCGCTCAGGGCCAGCATCTCCAGCACCGGCAGGCTGTTCGGCTGCCGCTGATGCAGGTCGCGCAGCAGCAGCTCGCCCATCCGAACCTGGCCGCTATCTCCCGCCCGTACCAGCGCGCTGGCGTAATCGAAAGCCGCCGCCGGGTCGTCCCCCGACAGAGCATGCGCCCGGCCAAAGGCGCCGATCGCCGTCTCGCCATCGTTTAACAACAGGCCCAGCCGCCCAAGCAGCTGCCAGCCGGCGAGGTCGTTCGGAGTATCCTGCAGGTGGCTGCGCAGGCCAAGCCGCAGCTCCGCCAGCTCATCCATTCGCAGCGGCGCCGCCGTCGGGTCCTTAACCTGCTGCAACAGCGCAGGAAAATGTCGTTCAGCCTGCTGCCAGAGCAGCACCTGACCAATATCGCTGGTTTTCAGATACAGGCCCAGACTCAGGACCACCAGCAGCAGCGCGCCCGGAAGCAGCGCCCAGCAGCTTAGCGGCCGTTCGCCAGGCTGTGCCTGGGGCGGAATATCCGTCAGCAGCGTGCGCTGCAGTTCGACGACCAGCGCCGGGTTGTCCTCGCCGCGCTCCTGCGCCAGCTCCTGCAGGCGCGACTGGTACAGGGCGCGGTTGAGGGCATCGCGGTCTACCGCCCCTTTGCCCGACCACGGGAAGTACAGCAGCCCCAGCGCGCCAGCCAGCAACAGCCCGGCGATAACTACCAACAGGCTCATCGTTCTTTTCCTTCTTGCAATAATGCCGCCAGCCGCTGGCGCTCTTCGGCGCTGAGCGCCGCGTCAGGAATGTCGCGACGGCGCGCGCGGGCGATGATCACTCCCGCGCCCGCCAGCACGAACAGCCCCGGCCCCAGCCACAGCAGCACCGTGCCCGCGGTCAGCGGCGGCTCGTAGCTGACAAAATGACCGTAGCGGGCCACCATATAGTCAACGATCTGCCCTTTCGTTTTCCCCTGCTGCATCAGCTCGTACACCTTCTGCCGCATATCAGCGGCAATCATCGCGTTTGAGTCGGCGATGCTGTTGTTCTGGCATTTAGGGCAGCGCAGTTGGGAGGTGATCTCGCGGAAGGCCTGCTCCTGGGCCTCATCCTTAAACTGCCAGGTATCGATGGCGGCCCACGCCTGGCCGGTCAGCATCAGCGCCAGCAGGATGATTATTACACTTCTCATCAGCCCGCCCTCCGGTTGTATTGATCCCACAGCGGCTGGAGCTCCTCGCGCCACACCCGTTCGTTCAGGTCGCCGGCGTGCCGCCAGCGGATAATGCCCTGACCGTCGATGAGAAACGTCTCCGGCGCGCCATAGACCCCGAGATCCAGGCCAAGCATGCCGTTGCCGTCATAGAGGCTCAGCCTGTAGGGATTACCCAGGCGCTGCAGCCAGCTCATCGCCTTCTGGCGATCGTCTTTGTAGTTCATCCCCACCACCCGCACGCCCTGCTGCGCCAGGCCGTTGAGAAACTGATGCTCGGCGCGACAGGTTGGACACCAGGTGGCCCAGACGTTGAGCAGCAGCGGCTTGCCGTCAATCAGCGTCCGTCGGTCCAGCGTCTGACCGGGGGTATTCAGCGCTTCAAGGCGAAATTCCGGCAGCGGTTTGCCAATCAGCGCCGACTCGAGGGTCGTCGGGTCATCGCCCTCGGCGTTGCGCATCAGTTGCCAGAACAGCGCGGCGGCCAGCGCCAGAAACAGCACCAGCGGGATAAACAGTAGCTTCCGGTTCATGAGGCCTCCTGCAGCTTCTTACGCATCCGGTAGCGCGGATCGAGCATGCAGCACAGACCGCCGAGGGCCATCAGCACCCCGCCGTACCAGATCCAGCGAACGAACGGTTTATAGTACAGACGCACCGCCCAGCTGCCGTCGCTCAGCTCTTCCCCTAGCGCGGCGTACAGATCGCGGGTCAGCCCGCCGCTGATCGCCGCCTCGGTCATCATCATCCGGCTGGCGGTGTAAAAGCGTTTCTCGGCATACAGCGTCGCTTCCGGGCGGCCGTTGCGGGTCACGGCGATAATGCCTTCGCCGCCGGTCCAGTTGGGGCCGACGATATTGCGCACGCCGTTAAACACAAAGTGATAGCGGTCGATATCGATGCTGTCGCCGGGACGCATCCGTACATCGCGCTCCACGCTGTAGTTCTGGCTGAAGGTGATGCCGATAACGGTCACCGCCACGCCGACGTGACCGAGCACCATCCCCCACTGGCTGCGGGTCAGCGTGCGCAGGCCGCGCCAGAAGCCGTGGCGATGAGTGGCCCGTTCGTGAACCTCCAGCAGGGCGAAGATCAGCACCCACAGGGCCATCATCAGGCCTATGACCGCCATGGCGGTGATACGGTCCTGCAGCAGCCACGGCAGCGCCAGAGAAAGTGACAACGTCACCAGCAGAGCGATAATCAGGCGCTTAATCTGCCTGGCGACGTCATCGCGCCGCCAGCGGATCAGCGGTCCCAGCCCCAGCAGCAGCGCAAACGGCGCCATCAGGGCGGTGAACATGGTGTTAAAGAACGGCTCGCCGATGGAGATGCTGCCGAGGCCCAGCTCTTTATGCACCAGCGGCAGCAGCGTTCCGAGGAGCACCACCAGCATCGCGGCCATCAGCAAGATATTGTTGCCAAGCAGGAACGACTCGCGCGACCACAGCGTATGTTCCACCCGCGCCCGCACCCTGCCGCCCTTCAGGGCGTACAGCAGCAGCGATCCGCCGATGGCGACAATCAGCAGTACCAGAATAAACAGCCCGCGCGACGGATCCGAGGCGAAGGCATGCACCGAAACCAGCACCCCGGAGCGCACCAGGAAGGTGCCCAGCAGGCACAGGGAGAAGGCGGCGATGGCCAGCAGCACCGTCCAGGCGCGGAAGCTGCCCCGCTTCTCGGTCACCGCCAGGGAGTGCAGCAGCGCGGTTCCCACCAGCCACGGCATAAACGAGGCGTTTTCCACCGGGTCCCAGAACCACCAGCCGCCCCAGCCCAGTTCGTAGTATGCCCACGCCGAGCCCAGCACGATGCCGAGAGTGAGGAACATCCATGCCGCCTGGGTCCAGGGACGCGACCAGCGCGCCCAGGCAGTATCCAGCCGGCCCGCCAGCAGCGAGGCGATGGCGAAGGCAAAGGCCACCGAGAAGCCGACATAACCCATATAGAGGATCGGCGGATGGAAAATCATGCCGATATCCTGCAGCAGCGGATTGAGGTCGCGGCCATCAATGGGGTACTGCGGCAGGCCGCGGCTGAACGGATTGGAGGTGAAGAGGATAAACAGCAGGAACCCAAAGGCGATCATCCCCATCACCGCCAGCACCCGGGCGACGGCGTCGAGCGGCATACGGCGGCTGAAGATGGCGACGGCGAAGGTCCAGACGCTGAGCAGCAGAACCCACAGCAGCAGCGAGCCCTCGTGCGCCCCCCAGGTCGCCGCTACCCGATACCACACCGGCAGCGCGCTGTTGGAGTTTTCCGCCACGTAGCGGACGGTAAAGTCATTGACCACAAAGGCGTGCACCAGCAGCAGGAAGGCGCCGCCGATACAGGCGAATAGCCCACAGGCCAGCGGCCGCGCCAGGGCCATCAGCCGCCGATCCTGCCGCGCCGCGCCCCACAGGGGATAGACGCTCAGGAGCAGCGCCAGCCCCGCCGCCAGACACAATAAAAAGTTGCCCAGCTCCGGCATCATGGCTGCGCCCCCGTTTTCTCCGGCGTCATGGCGTTTTTCACCTCCGGCGGCGTGTAATTTTCATCATGTTTGGCCAGCACCTGCTGGGCGGTAATATGCCGCTCGCCGTCCAGCACGCCCTGGGCCACCACGCCCTGCCCTTCACGAAACAGGTCCGGCAAAATGCCCTTATAGCTGACGTCCACCACCCCGCGGGCGTCATACAGCTTAAAGCGCACATCGAGGGTTTGCGGGTCGCGCTGCAGGGAGCCCGGCTGAACGTAGCCCCCCACCCGCAGCCGCTGACCGGTATGGGGCAGCGCCCGGGTTTCCGTTTTGCCGTAGATAATTTCCCCCGGGGTGTAGAACAGATCGATATTGCTGCTCAGGGCGTACAGCGTCAGGCTGACGGTTAGCCCGAGGCCGGCGAGCACCGCCAGCACGATATACAGCCGGGTTTTACGACGCGCTTGCATCCGCGGCCTCCTTGTCATGTTCGCGGGCGGCAGCGATCCGCCGCTCGCGCGCCTGCTGGCGTCGCACCTCATGGAACAGCGCCCGCCGCGCCCACAGGGTATGCACCGTCAGCAGGCCAAAGGCGGCGACGGTCACGGCCACCGCCAGCCAGACGTACACGGCATAGCCGCCCATATTCAGGAAGGCGGCGAAAGACGAAAAGGCGGGGCTCATCGGGCGGCTCCTTTATTCACCAGCGCCACCACCCACGGTCGACGGCGCTCCAGCTGCAGGATCAGGTTACGCAGGCGCATCAGGGTCAGGGTGACCGACAGCGTGAGGAAGGCAAAGATGCAGATCCGCAGCGGCAGACGCATGCTTGGGTCGATGGTTTGCTGCAGGTTGGTCGAGCCCTGGTGCAGGGTGTTCCACCAGTAGACCGAGTAATGAATGATGGGCAGATTGACCACCCCGACCAGGACGAGGATCCCGGCCGCGCGCCCGGCCAGCCGCCGGTCGTCAAAGGCGTGCCACAGGGCGATGACCCCGGCATACAGAAACAGCAGCACCAGCTCTGAGGTCAGGCGGGCGTCCCAGATCCACCAGGTCCCCCACATCGGCTTGCCCCATGCCGCGCCGCTGACCAGCGCCACCAGGGTGCAGACCGCCCCCACCGGCGCCAGGGCGGCGATCGCCAGATCGGCCATTTTGATCTGCCAGACCACTCCGACGAAGGCCGCGACGGCCATCGCCAGGTACAGCCCCATCGACCACATCGCCGCCGGGACGTGAAGGTACATGATCCGGTAGCTTTCCCCCTGCTGATAGTCCGCGGGGGCGAAGCCAAAGCCCCACCCCAGGCCGATGACCAGCAACAGCGCGCTCAACGCCGCCAGCCAGGGGATCCAGCATCCGCACAGGCGGTACAGCCGCTCGGGGATCGCCAGTTGATGTAACGCTTTCCACATAGACGCTTACTCACACGGTTATGATGGCCGCGCCCGCAGGCGCAGCGAGTTATCGCACGGTCAGCCGCAGCGCAGCGGCGGTGGCGAACGGACACAGGGTGGCGCTGGCGGTTAAGAACGCCGCCAGCATCGCCAGATAGCCGCCGACCGGGAGCTCGGCGGCGGCCGCCTGGCAGGCCGCGGTGGCGAAAATCAGCAGCGGCACCGCCAGCGGCAGCACCAGCAGGCTCAGCAGGACGCCGCCGCGCTTCAGGCCGACCGTCAGGCCAACCCCCACCGCGCCGAGAAAACTGAGCGTCGGGGTGCCGAGCATCAAGGTCAGCGCCAGCACACCGGCGTCATGCAGACTCATCCCCAGCAGCAGCGCCGCCAGCGGCGAGACGATCAGCAGCGGCAGGCCGCTCATCATCCAGTGGGCAACCACCTTCACCAGCACCACCGCCACCAGCGGCGTCGGCAGGAGCATCAGTTGCTCCAGGGAACCGTCCTGCCAGTCGTCGCGAAACAACCGATCCATCACCAGCAGCGCCGCCAGCAGCGCGGCGACCCACACCACGCCCGGCGCAATCTGCGCCAGCAGCTGCGGCGCGGCGCCTACGCCGAACGGAAACAGGGTGATGACGATCAGAAAGAACCAGAGCGGATTGAGGATCTCCGCCCCGCTGCGCCACGCCAGGCGCAGTTCCCGGGCCAACAGCGCACGCATCATTGCCCGCCTCCAGCCTCGCCGCCGAGGCGCAGGGTGCGCAACGGACAGCCCAACGGCCGCAGCGGCTGGTGGGTGGTGAGGATGGCGCATCCCCCCTGCCGGGCGTGCTGCTCCAGGCGACGGGTCAGGGTTTCCATCGCCGTGGCGTCGAGGGCGGTGAACGGCTCATCGAGGATCCACAGCGGCGCGTCGGTTAACCACAGGCGGGTGAGCGCCACCCGACGCTGCTGCCCGGCGGAGAGCTGGCTCAAGGGGAGGTCTTCATAGCCCGCCAGGCCGACGGCGGCGAGGGCGCTTTCCCGCTGCTGAAGGCGGCTGGCCGGAAAGAAGAAACGCAGGTTTTCATCGGCGGTCAGCGCCGCGTTAACGCCGGGTTTATGGCCCAGCCACAGCAGCTGACGGTGAAATGACTCCCGGACCTTCGCCAGCGGCTGGCCCTGCCAGCTCACCACCCCGCTTTCCGGGCGCGCCAGGCCGCAGAGGATCCGCAGCAGCGAGGTTTTCCCCGCGCCGTTATCACCGGCGACCTGCAGCAGCTCGCCGGCAGCGAGGGACAGCGTCAGCGCCGCAAACAGCGGTCGATCGTCAACGATGCAGGTCAGTCGCTCTGCATGCAGCATGAAGGCAAACTCCTTGATTCAGACAGTATTTTACGTCGTCGCTAAGTATGGGTTGCGTCGCGCGGGCGACGCAACCCTGACGGTTACTGTCCGGCCCCCGGCAGCTTCGAGATATCGGCGTTGCCTAACGCCTTCTCATCGTGCGCCGCGGTCTCCTTACGCACCTTCGCCACATCGCTGGCGCTGACCGCCGGCGCGTTGTTGCCCCAGCTGGTGCGGATGAAATTGACCACATCCGCCACCTGCTGGTCGTCCAGGCGCCAGCCGAACGACGGCATGGTCAGGTTGGAGACCGCATCTTTCACCGCCGGCGTGGTGCTCCCGGTCAGAACGATGTGGATAAGCGAAGTGGCATCTTCCGTCTGGACCACCGGGTTGCCCTTCAGCGACGGGAAGGCGCGTTTATAGCCCGCGCCGTCGGTACGGTGGCAGGCGGCGCAGTTATCGACGTACAGCGCGGCGCCGGTTATGCTGTCGTTACCCTTCCACAGATCTTTCGCCACGCTGTCTTCCACCGGGGCTGGGGTCTGTTTGCCGCCGCGCGGCGGGAGCGACTTCAGGTAGCGGGCGATGGCGGTGATGTCGTCATCAGAGAGATACTGCAGACTATGCTCCACCACATCGCTCATGCCGCCGAAGACCACCGATTTATCGTTGCGTCCGGTTTTGAGGAACTCGGCCAGCTCGGCTTCGCTCCAGGTCCCCAGACCGTCGCGGTTTTCGCCGCGCAGGCTGGAGGCGACCCAGCCGTCAATCGGCGCATTGCTGCCCGCCAGGTAATCATCGCCTTCGCTTTCGCTGAGCGCTTTTTCCTGCATCGTCAGGCTACGCGGGGTATGACAGGCGCCGCAGTGGCCCAGGCCTTCCACCAGATAGCGGCCGCGCTCCAGCACCGGGTCAACCTGCGGGTTGGCGACAAAGTCGCTCGGCGTCGGGGCGAAGATGCCGCGCCAGAACGCCAGCGGCCAGCGCATCGACAGCGGCCATGGGATGTCGGTGTCCTTGTTGGCGACATTCACCGGCTCCACGCCGTGCATAAAGTAGGCGTACATGGCGCGCATGTCCGCTTCGCTGATCCGCGCGAACGAGGGATACGGCATCGCCGGATAGAGCGTGGAACCGTCTTTCCGCACGCCCTTGCGCACCGCGTCGTCGAACTCTTCGAAGGTGTACCCGCCAATGCCGTGTTCTTTATCCGGCGTGATATTGGTGGAGTAGATGGTGCCGATCGGCGTCTCCATCGGCAAACCGCCGGCGAAAGGTTTCCCCGCTTTGCCGTTGGTGTGGCAGGCGACACAGTCCCCCGCCCGCGCCAGATACTCCCCCTGCTTAATCAGATTGCTGTCCGCAGGCGCCTCTTCGGCAAAAGCCGCGCAGCTCAATGCCCCAAGCACCAGGGCCGATAACCATTGCATTTTCATCATCTGCCTTCCTTTATGCCTGCACCAGGGGACCCGGATTTTTCAGATACTGCTCACGGATCGCCTTCGCTGACCAGTAGGCCAGCGCGGCCACCGTGCCGGTTGGGTTGTAGCCCAGCCCCTGCGGGAACGCGGAGGCGCCGATGACGAAGACGTTATGCACGTCCCAGCTTTGCAGATAACGGTTAACGGCGCTGGTTTTCGGATCTTCCCCCATCACCGCCCCACCGTTCATATGGGTGGTCTGGTAGGTGGTGGTATCAAAGTGGCTGTTGGCGTTTTTTGGGCTGCCGAGGATATATTTCGGCTTCATCGCTTTGGCGATCGGCGCCATCTTATCGAACATAAACTGCGCCATCTTGATGTCGTTTTCCTGCCAGTCGAAGGTCATGCGCAGCAGCGGCTGGCCAAAGACGTTTTTGTAGTTCGGATCAAGATCGAGGTAGTTCTGCCGATAGGACTGGTGCGCGCCGTGGGCATCCATCGACAGGTGATGGGTGTAGGTGTCGGCCACCGCCGCTTTCCACTTGCTGCCCCACGCCGGGGTGCCCGGCGGTACCGGGAAACCGGAGATGGGCTTGGTCCCGGCCTGGTTGACCCAGAATGGCGAACCGCCGACAAAGCCCGCCGCGCCGTGGTCGAAGTTGTCGGCGTTGAAGTCGTCGACCCCGACGCCGTTGCCGCCCGCGCCGATAAACGGGTTGGTATAGGTGTCTTTGTCGAAAATGGCCTTGATGGTGGTCATGTTCTGGTAGGCGAAGTTACGCCCCACCACCCCTTCGCCGGTCTCCGGATTGTACGGTTTGCCGATCCCGGAGAGCAGCATCAGGTGCACGTTGTGGAACTGGAAGGCGCCGACAATCACCAGGTCCGCCGGCTGTTCCATTTCGCGCCCCTGGCCGTCGACGTAGGTCACGCCGGTGGCGCGGGATTTGTCGTCGGTCAGGTTGACCTTCAGCACGTTGGCGTTAGTCCGCAGCTCAAAGCGTTTTTCCTGGCGCAGCGCCGGCAGAATGTTCACGTTCGGCGAGGCTTTAGAGTACATGTAGCAGGCGTAGCCGCTGCAGAAACCGCAGAAGTTGCACGGGCCCATCTGCGCGCCGTAGGGGTTGGTATAGGAGTCGGAGGTGTTGGCCGACGGCAGGTTATAGGGGTGATACCCCACTTCCAGCGCCGCTTTTTCAAACAGCTGCGCCGACCAGGTGTTTTTCTGCGCCGGCAGCGGGAAGTCGTCCGAGCGGTCCGGGGCGAAGGCGTTGCCGCCGCGGCCTTTGCCGACGACCTTGCCTTTGATCGACCAGGCGGTCCCGGAGGTACCGAATACTTTTTCCGCTTTATCGAAGAACGGTTCCAGCTCGTCGTAGGTGACGCCGAAATCCTGGATGATCATATCCTGGGGGATGAAGTTTTTGCCGTAGCGTTCTTCATAGTGGCTGCGCATCCGCAGCTCAATGGGATCGACGCGGAAATGGACGCCGGACCAGTGCAGCCCGGCGCCGCCCACGCCGGTACCCGGCAGGAAGGCCGCCAGCTGGCGATAGGGCACCGCCTGTTGGCTGGTGTTATGCCGGATGGTGACGGTGCTTTTCGACAGATCCTGGAACAGCTTGCGGCGGATGTTGTAGGTCAGCTCATCAATCACCTGCGGATAGGCGCCGTCCGGCCAGGTGTCGCGCATCGGGCCGCGCTCCAGCGCGACGACGTTGAGCCCCGCTTCGGTCAGCTCTTTGGCCATGATCGCCCCAACCCAGCCGAAGCCGACGATCGCGACATCGGTTTTTTTCAATACGGTGGCCATGATTACGCCCTCTCCCCATTAATTGATACCGGCGGGAAGGGGTAGCGTTCGCCCCGTTCAACCCAGTCCATAAAGTCGGCGCGCGCGCCGGGAAAATTAATCAGCGTCCAGCCGACCATGCCTTTATTGCCGCCATGGATCGGGTCGCTGAAGAACCCTTCGCGGGTGTTTTGCAGCAGATAGGTGAAGAACAGCGAGGCCGGCAGCTGTTTGAACTCGGCTTTACCCGATTCCCACAGGCCGAGCGCCTCGTCCTGCTGCTCGCTGCTCAGTTCAGCGAAGGTTTTATGATATTTGTCCTGACACCACGCCTCGGCGTCGGCGATCCCGAGGTTATAGATCTGTTTGGGCACCAGCGGCAGCTGATAACCCATCTCTTTCGGCACGTCGGGATTGAAGGGCCCCTGCATATACCAGATGGAGCCGGTGGCGTAAGGGGTATTGAGCTGGCGGTCGATAAACTCCGGGACGCCGGCCTCTTTGGCGCCGGGACCGAGTTCATCCGCCGGGATTAAGCGAGCGACGGCGGCGTTGATAAACGCCCACTCACGATCGTTGAAGAACTGCGGCTTCCAGTCGCTGGCCGCCGCGGTGTTCCCGGAGGCTGGCTCTGAAGCGGGGGCCGCCTGCGCGGTCGCGCTGGTGGCCACGCCAATAGCCCCTGCTCCCGCGCCGCCGATCACCACCGTCGGGATCAGCGCCATCGATTTCACCAGGAAATCACGCCTGGAATTGTTGGTTTTCTCGCTCGACATCATCACATTCCTGTCATTGAAAATTACTGTTTTTGTCGCTGACAAAACCAGTGAATGTCGCGCTGGAACCGATACCATTGCGCTTTTAAACCGCTTAGCGTCTGGCCCGGCCCGGCAAGTCGGATAAAACATCGCCAGAGGCGATATCATTTATAGGGTTATCGTTTGGATAGTAGACGATTCTCAACGAAACGCGGAAAATCGGAGAGAAATTCACCGGTCTGTCATCGTGAGAAGAGTGCTGCCATAACCTTGAGGCGGTAAACCAGCGGCATTCACACCGCGCTGAGCTTACCCATGCGCCAAAAAAGAGTGACTTGTATCACAAATGTTATTTTTTGTTTATGGTACATGGCAGATTAAACGTCTGTAAATACTCGTATTAGGAATAATTAAACATTTTGAGCTGTTAAAAAAGTTAATAACCGTTGTTAACTATCTTGTATCTATTGTCCGGCTAGCGCCTTCAGCTGGTGATGTACCATCCACAGGAGAAGAGAAGATATGTTCGATCATGTGAAATTCGGCGTTAGCGACTATGCCGCCAGCAAAGCGTTCTTTTTGCAGGCCCTGGCCCCGCTTGGCGTAACGCTGGTCGGCGAAGGCGAACCGAGCTACGGCGCAGAGCTGGCCGGCAGCGGCGATGCTTCTCTATGCCTCTATCAAAGTGCGGAAAAACCGGCGCCGCTGCACATTGCCTTTCGCGCCGACAGCCGCGAGCAGGTCGATGCCTTCTGGCAGGCGGCGCTGGCCGCCGGAGGAAAGGACAACGGTGCGCCGGGGCTACGGCCAAACTACCACGCCAGTTACTACGCCGCGTTTGTGATTGCGCCAGACGGGCACAATATTGAAGCCGTGTGCCATCTGGCGGGGTAACGGGCGGCTACCGCTGCGGAAAAATCCACACATCCTCCGCCGGGAGCGTCAGATGGCAGTGTTCGGCATCGCGCAGCGCCGTTCCGTAGGCGCGCAGCGGAAAGTCGTCGCCTTCGGTACGGAACAGGTACTCCCAGCGGTCGCCGAGGTACATGCTGGTCAGCAGCGGTAGCTGGAGGCTATTATCCTGCGCGGCGCCGTCAAGTCGCAGGCGCTCGACGCGGATCACCGCCGTCGCCGGCTCGCCAACGCTAACCCCCTCGCCCGCTCGCCCCCACAGGCTCCAGCTGGCGCCTTCGATCCGCGCCCTGCCGTTCTCCAGCGCCATCACTTTGCCGTGCAGGCGGTTATTGCTGCCCATAAACTCAGCGGCGAACAGCGTCGCCGGGCTGCCGTACATCTCCTGCGGCGTCCCCTGCTGCTCAATGACGCCATTGTTCAGCAGCAGAATACGATCGGAGATGGCCATTGCTTCATTCTGATCGTGGGTGACCATCAGCGCCGACAGGCCCAGCTTAATGATCAGCTCGCGCAGAAACACCCGCGCCTCTTCGCGCAGCTTGGCGTCAAGGTTGGAGAGCGGTTCATCCAGCAGGATCACCGGCGGGTTGTAAACCAGCGCCCGACCGATGGCCACCCGCTGCTGCTGGCCACCGGAGAGCTGGTGCGGATGGCGGTTGCCAAGGTGCCCCAGCCCCAGCTGATCCAGCACACGCTGCACCCGCTCTTTTATCTCCCCGGCGGCCACTTTACGCAGCTTCAGCGGATAGGCCACATTGTCGAACACCGTTTTGTGCGGCCACAGGGCATAGGACTGGAACACCAGGCCGAGGTTACGCTCTTCGGCCGGGATCTCGCTGCGCGGCGTGCCGTCGTACACCGTGCGGTTGCCGATGGCGATCCGTCCGCTCGTCGGTTTTTCCAGCCCGGCCACCGCCCGCAGCAGCGTGGTTTTCCCACTTCCCGAAGGCCCCAGCAGCGACACCACCTCTCCCCGGCCAAGCGTCATGGACACCCCCTTCAACACCGGGTTGTCGCCATAGGTGAGACGCAGATTTTCTACCGATAACTCAATCATGTAATTTCACTCCAAAGCGCAGGGCGATACCCAGGCCAATCACCACCAGCAGAATATTGATAAAGGAGAGCGCCGCGACGATATCGATGGCCCCCGCCGCCCACAGCGACACCAGCATCGAGCCGATGGTTTCGGTACCCGGCGACAGCAGATAGACGCCGGTGGAATACTCGCGCTCAAAGATCAGGAACATCAGCAGCCAGGAGCCAATCAGCCCATAGCGCGACAGCGGAACGGTCACGTGGCGGGTGATCTGCCCCCGCGAGGCGCCGGTGCTACGCGCCGCCTCCTCCAGCTCCGGGCCCACCTGCAGCAGCGTCGAGGAGATGAGCCGCAGGCCGTAGGCCATCCACACCACGGTGTAGGCCAGCCAGACGCTGAAGATGGTGTTGCGCAGGGCGCGCAGCTGCACGATAAGGTGCTCCCGCAGCCAGTCGGCCACCGGCAGCGCCGAGAGCCAGCCGTGCTTCAGCGACTGATCGAGCCACATCGGCACAAACAGGAATACCCACAGGAAGGCCAGGCCGGCCAGCAGCCCCGGTACCGCGCGCGGGACCAGCACGCTGTAGTCGAGAAAGCGGGTGACGTTATCCGCTTTGCGGTGCATAGCGATGCCGACAAACAGATAGCAGATCACCGCCAGCGCGCCGCCGATGATGCCGATAGCCATGGAGTTGACGATCGCCCGCAGCAGGTTGGGCTGCTGCCAGATATTGTGGAACGTCGCCAGCGACAGCTCATCCCACAGCGACACGCCGACGCCCCAGTTGGAGATAAAAGCGCGCAGCGCCACGCCGAGCAGCGGTACGCCGATGGTCACCGTCAGCCAGGCCACCACCACCGCCCCGGCCACCCAGCGCCATTTGCCCAGCGGCAGCGCCCGCGCCTGGGACGCCTTGCCCTTCATGGTGACAAAGCGGTTGGCGGTGCGCATCAGCCTTCGCTGGAGCATCACCAGCGGGATGGTGATGCAGATCAGCACCACCGCCACCGCCGCCATCAGATGGTAGGAGGGGGTGCCGAGCTTGTTAGTCAGCTTGTAGAGATAGGTCGCCAGCACCATGTTGCCCTCGGGGTCGCCCAGCACCAGCATCAGACCGAAGACTTCCAGACCGAGGAAAAAGAGCAACACGCAGGCGTAAAGAATGGATGGCCGCACCATCGGCAGACTCACCGAGGTCATCACCTGCAGCGGGGTAGCGCCGACGGTGCGCGCCGCCTCTTCCACGTCGGAACCGACGCTGCGCAGCGCCGAAGAGATATAAAGATAGGCGTGCGGAACGTGGGTTAAGCCGGCGATGACCACAATGCTGAACATCGAGTAGATATTCCACGGCACAAAGCCGATCAGCTGCTGCGCCCACTGGGAAAAGAAGCCTACCGGCCCGGCGGCCACCACGTAGCCAAAGCCCAGCACCATCGGCGAGACGAAGATCGGCACCAGGATCAGCGGCTCAATGATCCGCCGGCCGGGTAAATCGGTGCGCACCATCAGAAACGCCAAAATACCACCCAGCGGAATGGCAATAATCACTAGGCCAAAGGCCAGAATAAAACCTGACTTTAATGCCAGATAAAAATCCGGGTCGGTAAAAATAAAGGCGAACGCTTCCAGACTCCACGATTTGGAGCGGGAAAAGAATGGCGCGGAGAGAAAACTCTGCACCACAATAAATAACAGCGGGACATAAATCACCAGCGCCGTGATGCACACCACCACGCCGCGCGGCAGCCCCTGCCACTTTCTGCGTAATACATTCATGGTTCATCCCTTCGGTCAGGTGAATAAACCCGCCGGGTGTGAATAGGGGCATCGGCGATGCCCCAGGGGAGGATTATTTCGCGGCGGCGCTGCGCCATTGTTTAATAAACTGCAGACGTTTTTGCGGCTGTAAATAATCGAGCAGCGTTTCGTTGACCGGGATCGGTTTTAACGCTTTGCCCAACAGCGCGGTCATGCCGTCGATATCATTTTTACCTTCAATATCGCGACGAATTGAGGGAATATCCGCCTGGCTGGCGAGGATCTGCTGGCCTTTTTCCGACAAGACATAATCCAGCCACAATTTTGCCGCATTGGGATGTTCGCTCTCCTGGCTAATAAACGAGACGCGGGAGAGCACCAGCACGTAATCTTTCGGATAGGCAATACCTAAAGAGGGATCGTTTTTCGCCCGCGCTTCGGCATAAGAGCCAAGAATGTTATAGCCGATCAGGTTTTCGCCGGAGGAGACGCGCTCCATCATTGTGCCGGTGGAAGACTGCACCGTCAGGCCGCCTTTGGCGATATTCGCCAGGTCGGCAAAATAGTTCGCGTCGGCCTGGCTGTCCTGTACCGCCAGCATAAAGCCGAGGCCCGATTTTTCGATATCGTAGGTGGTGACTTTGCCTATAAATTTATCGGCCTGGCTGGCGATCAGTTTTGCCAGCGCGGTATGCGAATCCGGAACCTCATTCTGCGGGATCAGCCGTTTGTTATAGATAAACACCACCGGCTCATAGGTAGTGCCATAGGCTTTTTGCTGCCAGACCGCCCAGTCGGGTAATTGCTTCACCTCCGGCGAGGCATATTGTTCGGCGTATTCGGTGGCTAATTTCAGCGCGGTATCCATCGATGAGCTCCACACCACATCCCCGCTGCCGCCCCCGGCGGCCTGTTCGCTGATATAGCGGTTATACAGCTCGGTACTGTTCATGTCGTTATATTCGACTTTGACGCCCGGATATTGCGCTTCAAATCCCTTAATTAACGGCCCGGCCGCTTTGGTATCGGTCGTGGAATAGATCACCACCTTGCCCTCTTTTACGGCGGCATCAACCGTTTTTTGATAATCCGCGGGATAGCCCGCAGGCACCTCCGCCCAGGCGGCACAGGCGAAAACGGCCGTCAGTGAAACCACTAAACCACTTATTTTCTTATACATGATACCAACCTTTAATCATCAATTAATAAACACAAATTTAACATATAGTGGTATCAGCTCCCCTTGCAACGACGGGGATGGCTTTTTTCTGGCTTTTGTGACACTGGCAGAATTTAAAAATGTGGTGTTTATGGCGTTAATTAAAACGCGATCCCGGCCCGGTTTTTTATCGTCTGTCGTATGCGCAGGCGCTGGCGCAGCGGCATGTCGCCGGGAGACGCCGCCCTTGACCTTCTGCGCCGGGCGGCGCAGCATAAAACGGCAAACATAACAAAATAACAACAGACTACAGGAGAGAATCAGTGCCTACAGGACACCGCTTTCTGGCGACGGATCTGCATCAGTTTGTCGTCTCACTGTTTACCCATCTCGGCAGTACCCCAGGGGAAGCCACCCTCGTCGCGGACCATCTGATCGCCGCCAATCTTGCCGGGCATGACTCCCACGGCGTCGGGATGATCCCCAGCTACGTCAAATCCCACGCCGGTGGTTTTCTGCAGCTCAACCGCCACGCCACGGTGACCAAAGACGCTGGCGCCGTGGTCACCCTCGACGGCAACGCCGGCTTCGGCCAGGTGGTCGCCCACGAAGCGATGCAGTTAGGCATTGAAAAGGCGAAGCAGCACGGTATGGCGGCTATCGCCCTGCGCAATGCGCATCACGTCGGACGCATCGGCTACTGGGCCGAACAGTGCGCCGCCGCCGGGCTGATCTCCATTCACTTCGTCAGCGTCATCGGCGACCCGATGGTCGCCCCGTTCCGCGGGAAGGACAGCCGCTTCGGCACCAACCCGCTGTGCGTGGTGTTTCCCCGCGCGGGCCATCCGCCGCTGCTGCTGGACTACGCCACCAGCGCCATCGCCTTTGGTAAAACCCGCGTCGCCTGGCATAAAGGCGAAGCCGTGGCCCCCGGCTGCCTGATTGACGCCGAGGGTCGACCCACTACCGACCCGGCGGTGATGCAGACCTCGCCGCTGGGCGCCCTGCTCACCTTCGCCCAGCACAAAGGCTATGCCCTGGCGACGCTGTGCGAAGTGCTCGGCGGCGCGCTCTCCGGCGGGCAAACCACCCATCAGGAGAGCCTGCAGACCAGCGTCGACGCCATCTTTAACTGCATGACCACGGTGATCCTGCGCCCGGATGCGTTCGATGCCCCGGACAGCCAGGCACAGACGGAGGCCTTTATCGCATGGTGTAAGCAGTCGCCGCACGATGCCGATGCCCCGGTGCTGGCGCCCGGCGAATGGGAGGCCGCCAACCGCGAAGCGCGGCTGGCGCAGGGGATCCCGCTGGATGCCGGCAGCTGGCAGGCAATCTGCGCCGCCGCGCGCGACGTCGGCCTGAGCGAATCGCACTTCGACCGCTGCCGCCCTCTCGCCTAGCCGCGTGTTACCCCGCAGAGCGTCTGACGTCGGCGCTCTGCGTCATCGTCATTAGTGACGAGGTCATGCTCCCGTCATCAATCTCTTTTCATTTTTCAATACAGATCAATAGCTTAAATTCTGGCACAAGACCTGCATAGCGCAACAGGCCTGCGTCTGCATCACCACCAGGCGATACCGCGATCGTTGCCCGTCGGGCCCGGCGCGACAGCGATCCTCAGTTCACTGTTAACAGGTCTGTTACTGATGAAAAAAATCACGAGCGTGTGCCCCTACTGCGGGGCGGGTTGCAAACTTAAACTGGTTGTCGACAACAATAAAATCATTCGCGCGGAGGCCGCCGACGGCGTCACCAACCAGAACCAGCTGTGCCTGAAAGGCTACTACGGCTGGGATTTTCTTAACGATACGCAGCTCCTGACGCCCCGTCTTAAACAACCGATGATCCGCTACCAGAAAGGCGGCGCCTTCACGCCGGTCAGCTGGCAGGAGGCGATTCGCTATACCGCCAGCAAGCTCAGGGAGATCAAAGAGAAGCATGGCCCGCGCGCCATCATGACCACCGGCTCCTCGCGCGGCACCGGCAACGAAACCAACTATGTGATGCAAAAGTTCGCCCGCGCGGTGCTGAACACCAATAACGTCGACTGCTGCGCCCGCGTCTGCCACGGCCCCTCCGTCGCCGGGCTACAGCAGGCGCTGGGCAACGGGGCGATGAGCAACTCGATTAGCGACATCGAAAACTCGAAGTGCCTGCTGGTCTTTGGCTACAACTGCGCCGACTCCCATCCCATCGTCGCCCGCCGGGTAATCAAGGCCCGGGACAACGGCGCCAAAATCATCGTCTGCGATCCGCGGCGCATTGAAACCGCGCGCATTGCCGATCGTCATCTGCAGCTCAACAACGGCAGCAACATGGCGCTGGTAAATGCCTTCGGCTATGTGCTGCTGGAGGAGGAGCTGTACAACAAAACCTATGTCGAACGCTATACCGAAGGGCTGGATGCTTACCGCGAGGCGGTGAAGGATTACGCCCCGGAAGCGGTGGAAGGGATTGTCGGGGTCAGCGCGCGGGAAATCCGGGAGGCGATGCGCATGTTCGCCGCCGCCCCATCCGCCACAATTATGTGGGGCATGGGGGTCACCCAGTTTGGCCAGGCGGTGGACGTGGTGCGCGGCCTGGCAAGCCTGGCGCTGCTCACCGGCAACCTGGGACGGCCCAACGTCGGCGTGGGGCCGGTCCGCGGGCAAAACAACGTACAGGGCGCCTGCGATATGGGCGTGCTGCCGAACCTGTTTCCCGGCTATCAGGAGGTCACCGACCCCGCCGTGCGGGCGAAATTCGCCGCCGCCTGGGGCATCGACCCGGCGCTGATGGACGACCAGGTCGGCACCCGCATCACCGAGGTGCCGCATAAAGCGCTGACCGGCGAGATCAAAGCCTATTATATTATGGGCGAAGATCCGCTGCAGACCGAAGCCGACCTCGGCCTGGTGCGCAAAGGCATCGAGGCGCTGGACTTCGTGGTCGTGCAGGACATCTTCATGACCAAAACAGCGGAAATGGCCGATGTCCTGCTGCCGGCCACCTCCTGGGGCGAGCACGGCGGCGTCTTCACCTGCGCCGACCGCGGGTTCCAGCGGTTTGAACAGGCGATCCCTCCGGCGGGAAATGTGAAGCGCGACTGGGAGATCATTAGCCTGCTGGCCAGCGAATTGGGCTATCCGATGCACTATGAGAACAACCAGCAGATCTGGGACGAGATGCGCGAGCTCTGCCCGCTGTTCTACGGCGTGACCTGGGAGAAAATGGGCGATATGGGCCATGTCCAGTGGCCGTGCCCAACCCTCGATCATCCCGGCACGCCGTGGCTGTATAAAGACAACCGCTTCGACACCCCCTCGGGTAAAGGGCAGCTGTTCGCCACCGCCTGGCGCGCGCCGGCGGAGCGCCCGGATGACGAGTGGCCGCTGGTGCTCTGCACCGTGCGGGAAGTCGGGCATTATTCCTGCCGCTCGATGACCGGCAACTGCGCCGCGCTGCAGTCGCTGGCCGACGAGCCGGGACGGGTGCAGATGAATCCCGCGGATGCGCAACGACTGGGGATCGCCGACAAACAGCTGGTGTGGGTCAGCTCCCGGCGCGGGAAGGTGATCTCCCGCGCCGACCTCAGCGATCGCATCAATCCGGGGGCGGTCTATATGACCTATCAGTGGTGGGTGGGCGCCTGCAATGAGCTGACCCAGGATAACCTCGATCCGATCTCCAAAACGCCGGAAACCAAATACTGTGCGGTGAAAGTGGAAGCGATTGCCGACCAGCAATGGGCGGAGCGCTATGCCTGGACGGCCTACAGCGACATGAAAGCGCGACTGAAAGCCGCTGCCGACGTCTGACCTCAGGGAGCGCAGCGCGCTCCCTCTGCCGCTGCCGGTGGGTTACGCCGCCGGCAGCTGTTTCTCCACCAGCCCCACCCACATGGCGACGCCGGGGCCGATCAGCGCATCGTTAAAGTCATAGCTGGCGTTATGCAGCGGCTTCGACGGGGTTTCGCCGTCGGTGCCTATCCAGAAATAGGCCCCCGGACAGGCCTCCAGCATGCAGGCAAAATCTTCGGAGGCCATCGACGGCGCCTGATTCCAGCGCACCGCTTGCGCGCCGAGAGTGGCGACGGCCACCTCGCGCACCTGCTGCGCCTGCAGCGCATGGTTTTTGGTCACCGGATAACCCGGGAACCAGCTAATCTCGCCCTGCACATCGGACACCTGCGGCTGGGTCGCCACATAGCTTTCGATAAGCTCCCGCACGCGGGCGCGAACGCGATTGCTCAGGCAGCGGAAGGTACCGCGCAGCACCACGGTGTCCGGCAGGACGTTGATCGCCTCGCCGCCGTTTATCTGGGTGATGCTGACCACTGCGGAATCCTGCGGCGACAAGCGGCGGGAAGGAATGGTCTGCAGCGCCATTATCAGCTGCGCCGCCGCGACGATCGGATCGGCCCCGCTCTCCGGCATCGCCGCATGACAGCTCTTTCCGCGCAGGGTTATCTCGAAGGCGTCCAGTGAGGCCATCATTGCGCCATCGCTGAGCGCCACTTCGCCAAGAGGGATCCCCGGCCAGTTATGCAGCGCGTAGATGGCGTCCATCGGGAAGCGCTCAAACAACCCCTCCTCCACCATTTTGCGCGCGCCGCCGAGGTTCTCTTCCGCCGGCTGAAAGACAAAGTGGACGGTGCCGCTGAAATGGCGGGTCTGCGCCAGATGGGCGGCGGCCGCCAGCAGCATCGCGGTATGGCCATCGTGGCCGCAGGCGTGCATCACCCCGGGACGGCGTGAACGGTAGCTGACGCTCCCCAGCTCGGTGATCGGCAGGGCGTCCATATCGGCGCGCAGGCCGATAACCGGTCCGGGGCCGTTCTCCAGCGTCGCCACGACGCCGGTGCCAGCCAGCCCGCGGTGCACCTGCAGCCCAAACGAGGCCAGCAGCTCCGCAACGCGGCGCGAGGTCTCCTGCTCCTGATATCCGAGCTCAGGCGCGGCGTGAAATTCACGTCGCCAGCCAACGGCTTCGGCGATCAGTGACGGCGATACGGCCATGTATTACTCCTTTCCTGCATAGCGTAATGCTGAATAATCGGTCATGCGTCGCGTTTTTCCCCGTCGCTCACCGGCGTCGGGGCGCTGCCGCTCCCTCCGTTATATCCTGTCGTTACCACGCTGACAACGTCACGAAATGCGGCGGCGGCGCGGCGTACAGCCCACCTGCCGCCCTGCGGCCCTTTTTTGGTAGTGATTTCAACGGTGACAACGGCCAGGCGATTAATTATTATGCAACTCAGGACGGCAATTTGCCGAAGGATCCACTACTGACCTCTCCGTCATCGGAAATATAATGTTTAACCCAGACCAGAATCGTCTTGCCCCCACGCTGGCGATGATCATGGCCGCGTCGCTTGTGGGATTTATCACCGGCTATACGGTGCCGTTAATCAGTCTTGAGCTGGCGCAGCAGCAGATCGCGCCGCTGTACGTCGGCCTGCTGGCCGCCCTGCCGCCCGCCGGCATGATGATCTCCTCTTTCCTCTCTCCTGCGCTGTGCCGGCGCGTTGAAATGGGCGTGCTGCTGAGCGGCAGTCTGATCCTGCTGGCGCTGGCGACCATCGCCTCATGCATGACTACCGATATGACGCTGCTTTTGCTGCCGCGCCTGCTGACCGGCCTGGCCTCCGGGGTCATTATCGTACTCGGCGAAAGCTGGATCACCGGCGGCGCGGCGGGCAGCCAGCGCGCTACCCTCACCGGTCTCTACGCCTCGGCCTTTACCGGCTGCCAGCTGGCCGGGCCGCTGCTGATCTCCGTCGGCCCAGTCTGGCAGACCTCAGCGCTGATAGCGATTGTCGCGGTCACCGCCGTCTGCCTGCTGATGCTGCGCCATCTGCCCACCGGCACTCGTGAAAGCCTCGGGGAGCGCGCCAGCTGGCGCAGCCTCGGCGCCTTTCTGCCGGTACTGGCCTCCGGGGTCTTCTGCTTCGCCTTCTTTGACGCCAGCATTCTCGCCCTGCTGCCGCTGTACGGCATGGACAAAGGGCTGAATGAAGGGCTGGCGGTGCTGCTGGTCACCGTGGTGCTGACCGGAGATGCGATGTTCCAGACCCCGCTCGGCTGGCTGGCCGACCGGGTCGGGATTCGCCGCGTGCATCTGAGCTGCGCGGTGGTTTTCAGCCTGTCGCTGCTGGCCCTGCCGCTGATGCTCGGCTCGCGCATTCAGCTGATGGCCATTTGTCTGCTGCTGGGCGCCGCGGCGGGCGCGCTTTATACCCTGTCGCTGGTGCGGGCGGGGAAAACCTTCAATGGGCAGAAGCTGATTATGATTAACGCCCTGTTCGGCTTTTTCTGGTCCGCCGGCAGTGTGGCCGGGCCGGTAGTCAGCGGCATGCTGATCGGCATCACTGGTTACGATGGCCTGATCGTCACCCTGGTGGCCAGCGGCGTGCTGTTCCTGTTGATTCAGTGTCTGTGCAAAAACGAGAAAACCCTGCTTGCCAGTGAGCAGGAAGATGACATGGACGAGGCGACGGAGTCCGCACGGTAGTCCTCACGGGCTGGCCTGGCGCCAGCCCTTTTTTATGGCCCTCACCGGAGGGTATCCTGTTCTTGCTGGCTCACTGCTGTTAACCATTGCCGGCCCCCCAGCCGAGAGGAAATCCCATGGAAAGTAATACCTTACATCGTGGCAGATTGATCGATCATATTCTGCTGGTTGTCGAAGACTTTGAGGCAAGCAAAAACTTCTATACCGCCGTACTGTCGGCGCTGGAGATCCCGGTTATCACCACCGCCAATGAATACTTGCTGGCCGACGAACTGGTGGTGGCCTCACGCCACAGCCCGGAGGCTGCCGGGAAACTGACTGGGCGCCACCACCTGGCATTCCAGGCCAGAGATCGTGACATGGTGGACGCTTTTTACCATGCGGCGCTGACCCATGGCGGACGTGATAACGGCGCGCCTGGCGAACGACACTATCATCCTGGTTACTACGCCGCTTTTGTGCTGGATCCGCAGGGGAATAATATTGAGGCGGTGTACCATGGCAAGGCTGAGCGCAGCGCCGGGTCTGTTGCGATCAGCTTCACGCAGTAAGCGGGCGAAAGTCACATTTTCTTACCTGCGCAATTCCCATAACAAATGTGTGTGTTATCATTTCCTTAATGAATAATTCATACCCATAGCTGAGGCGTCGATGCTGGAAAACCTAATCATCTGATAATCAGACTTCCGACCATCACTGGCCGGACTGATTATCACTGCGCTGAAATCGAATGCGGACACTGGCGAGTGTTCGCCTATTTTGCCCATGATGATGACAAAGGTTTCCCGGTATGAATGTTTCCCCTCAGGAGCAAGCGACTTTATTCATTCTCGTCCCCTGCGGACAAACGCTCCACATCCACGCGATGGCAGCGAGACCCCTCCCTCGCATAAGAAACGTCACCCCCAGCCAGTTAACCCGGTGCGTTATCCCTCTGCCATGCTCGATCACTCCCTCTGCATGCCGTTGCGTTGCCTTACCCAATGACAGTCGCCGGGCGAATTTTATCTTTCGGTTTGTCATTCCGCGGCCAGCCTGTGACGACAGCCGCAAGGGATCCACATCAACCAGGCCCCGATACCAGGGAAACCGTCACCGACCAGGGAGTCTTCGCGTATGAAATTAGCGTTGGGACCGTACATCCGTTTTAGCAGAATCTTGTTATTTCCGCTGGCGATGGTTATCTATGATTTTTCTGCTTATCTGACTACCGATCTCATTCAGCCGGGTATTATCCACATCATCCGGGAGTTTGAGGCTGATGTTGCGTTAGCCCCGGCCTCCGTCAGCCTCTATTTAGCCGGGGGGCTGGCATTACAGTGGCTGCTGGGGCCGCTCTCCGACCGCATTGGTCGCCGCCCCGTACTACTGACCGGAGCCATCATCTTTGCTTTGGCCTGCTTCAGCATGATCTTTGTCACGTCGATTGATCAATATCTTATCGCCCGTTTTATCCAGGGAACCAGTATCTGCTTCATTTCGACAGTCGGTTATGTCTCCATCCAGGAGGCTTTTGATGAAAAAGAGTCTATCCGCATTATGGCGGCGCTGACATCCATCGTTTTGCTGGCGCCGGTAATCGGGCCCCTGGCGGGCGCTGGCCTGATGAATTTCCTGCACTGGAAGTTATTGTTTGCGATCATCGGCGCCATGAGCTTGCTGGCCTGGGCGTTACTGATTTTTAACATGCCAGAAACGGTCACCTCTCAGGGCCGGGGGTTTCGTCCGGGAGAGGTATTTTCCGAGTTTGTCCGCGCCTTTAAACAGCCGGTGGTGCTCACGGGCGCGCTGGCGTTGTCATTCAGTAACCTGCCGATAATCACCTGGGTAGCACTCTCTCCGGTGATCCTGATCGATGACGGCGGGATGTCGCGCGGCGCCTATGCCTGGACCCAGGTGCCTGTCTTTGGCGGCGTTATTATTGCCAGCATCATCGTGGCCCGTTTTATCAAGGATCCGACCTCTCCCCGCTTTATCTGGCGCACTATCCCGATACAGCTGACCGGGTTGTTGGTATTACTGGCGGGAAATATTGCATGGCCCCATACCTGGTGGTGGTCCGTTTCAGGAACGAGTCTCTATGCCCTCGGAACAGGCCTGTTGTTCCCCGTATTATTCCGTTTTGCGCTTTTTTCCCACTCCCTGCCGAAAGGGACGGTTTCAGCCACCATCAACATTGTGGCGCTCAGTTTTATGGCGGCCTCGGTGGAAGTAGCGCGCTGGGTTTACTTCCAGGCTGGCGGCAGAATAGCCTTTCACTGCCTGGCGCTGATAGCGGGAATCGTCGTCATCATGCTGGTCTCGCGCTTGTTAAAACTCCGTCAACAACATCTCCTTCAGCCAACCTGAAGGTTTAGGCCTTTTTGCCCGCAACAGGAGAACACTATGTTTTCATACATTATGCTGGGAACGAACGATCTGCCACGCGCCATCAAGTTCTATGACCCGTTAATGGCGCTGCTGGGACACGTCAAAGCCGGCCGTAACGAACAGGGGGCGTCCTGGGGCACCTTCAACGGCAATCACACCTGCGGGCTGTGCGTGGGTGTTCCTTTTGACCAGCAGCCTGCCGGGGTGGGTAATGGAACGATGGTGGCGCTTAACGCCCGCTCCGTCGCACATATTGCGGAACTGCATGCCCTCGCCCTGCAACTCGGCGGACGTGACGAAGGCGGTCCCGGTCACTGGCCGCAGTATGGCGACGGTTTTCACAGCGCCTACGTCCGCGATCCCGACGGCAATAAGCTGGCGTTTGTTTACTATGCGTCTGCAGATTGAATGGCTGCAGCGGAGGTGGCTTATGCAGGCGGAGATAAGGGAGTCAGGACGGCCAACTTCGCCATCCTTATTCACCGAGGAATAAAAAGCCAGCAGCTCAAGCGCTGCGGCTTATCTTCCCGGCAAGTTATCTACCGCAAAGTGATAACGTAATCCGGCGTCGCGCATACAGCGTTTCCGCCGCCAGCTGAAAATCATATTCCATCGCCTTCAGCTTTTTCGTCTTGAGCTGTTTTAGTGGAATACCCTCGATATGCCCTGTCGCGACCAACCACCGGATTTCAGCCGTACTCAGCTTGAGCTGTTTTTTCAGTATTGATAGCAGGCTGATGCGAAATGGCTGACTGACTCTGACGCGCACCGTTATCCGCTGACATGCCATCAACGTAACCGACCATTGCTCGTGAATACGAAAATCAGGTTGCCCCGACGGCTCGGCGCGGTTGCGCTTCAGCGTCGCGAGGTCAGCGGCATAATAGTGAACCATGGCTGCATCGTTCTGCAGCAGGCGCTGAAGCAGTTCACGGTTTATCTTGCTGACGTGCAGCCTGGAAAACAGGGCGATATTCCAGGTGTAATCGCAGTGCGTGCATTTATAGATGCTCCAGATATCCAGCAGCTTCTTTTGCGAATTCACCCGGATGGCGCCGGAAGGCGCGAAGTCGCGTTTTACATTGCAGGCGGGGCAGCGTTTGGCAATGTGCTGATACCCCACGGGCGTGATCGTCCATGTAACTGTCATAACGTACCTTTTTTAACCCATACGAAACCGAGTCCGTCATTAACGGACCATGATTTTTGGCGTATGAAAAATAGTTAATCGCTATTTTTCAGTGGGTTAAAAAAAGATTTCCAACGTTATTTTCCTGGAGAAGTCCTAATCGACACCCTGAGATTAACAAAGGGGTTATCGCGGGATATATGAGCCCTGTCAATGTTTGCGCGGATGATTAAAAGCTTCGTCAATACACCCGGAATGCTCAGCGGGCTGGCATCGCGCCAGCCCGCCCGGTTTACAGCACCTTGCTGAGGAACGCGGCGGTGCGTGGGTTGCTCGGCGCGCTAAAGATCTGCCCCGGCTTGCCCTCTTCCTGAATCACGCCCTGGTCGATGAAGATCACCCGGTCGGCCACTTCGCGGGCAAAGCCCATTTCGTGGGTCACGATCACCATGGTCATCCCCTCGCTGGCGAGGTTTTTCATCACCTCCAGCACGTCGCCCACCAGCTCCGGATCCAGCGCCGAAGTGGGCTCATCGAACAGCATTATCGACGGCTTCATCGCCAGTGCGCGGGCGATGGCTACCCGCTGCTGCTGGCCGCCGGACAGGCTCGAGGGCCAGGCGTCGCGCTTATCGCTTAAGCCCACCTTCGCCAGCAAGGCTTCGGCCAGGTCGATAGCCTGCTGGCGCGGCATATTGCGCAGATTCATCGGCGCCATGATCAGGTTTTCCAGCACCGTCATGTGCGGGAACAGGTTAAAGCGCTGGAACACCATGCCGACGCTTTCGCGCATCTTGTTGAGGTCGGTGGTCCGGTCGTGGGCGGCAAAGCCGTTAACCACCACCTCGCCTTCGCTGACCGTCTCCAGGGCGTTCATGCAGCGCAGGAAGGTGCTTTTCCCCGAGCCGGATGGGCCGATGATGCACACCACTTCCTGCGGTTTAATATCGCAGCTGATGCCGCGCAGCACGTGGCTGTCGCCGAAGCGCTTATGTAAGTTATTAATGTGAATCACTTTTGCCAAACCTCTTTTCCAGACGGTTAACCAGCTGCGCCAGCAGGAAGGTGATCACCCAGTAGACCAGAGAGATGGTCAGGTAGGGTTCCCAGTAGGTGGCGTAGGCGCCGGAGACGGTGCGCGCGGCATAGGCCAGATCGGCCAGGCCAATCGCCGAGGCCAGCGACGAGTCTTTGACAATGGCGATGGCGTTATTGCCCAGCGGCGGCAGAATACGGCGAAACGCCTGCGGCAGGATCACCTTGCGCATGGTTTTCCACCACGGCATGCCCAGCGCGCGGGAGGCCTCCATCTGCCCTTTGTCGATCGACTGGATGCCGGCGCGGAAAATTTCCGACACATAGGCCCCGGCGTTAAGGGTGATCGCCACGATGCAGGAGAGGAACGCCCCGTAGCTGGCGCGCAGCTCGCGGGCAAAGTCGGCGCTCATCAGGCCGCTGGTCACCAGCAGGCCGTCGCGCGGGTTGATAAACAGCGGCACCAGCGCAAAGTGCACCACCATAATCTGCACGAACAGCGGCGTGCCGCGGAAGGCGCTGACGTAAAAGCGCACCGGAAACTGCACCAGGTAGCGGAGAATATATTTCCACGGCCCGTGCTCGGCCTTCGCCATCCGCCCGAGACCGAGAGTTAACCCCCACAGCGTCCCGAGGATCACGCAGATAATGGTACATTTAATCGTCATCAGGGCGCCGTCCACAAACAGCGGGCCGTACTCCTCGATGATCTCCCAACGGAATCCCGTCATAGTCCTTCCCTAAAAAATACGGCTATCGCCTGGGCGATAGCCGTGGTCACTGAAAAAGGTGGATTATTGCGCTGGCAGCGTCGGCACGTTGTCGTCGAACCAGGTTTTATAGATTTTGGCGTAAGTCCCGTCAGCAACGATCTTTTGCAGCCCGGCGTTGATTTTGCCCAGCAGTTCACTGTTGCCTTTCGCCACCGCAATACCGAAATACTGACGCTCAAATTTGGCATCCGGCACCAGCTTGAACTGCTTCTCCGGGTGCTGTTTGATGTAGTACTTCACCACCCCGACGTCGCCAACCGCGGCGCTGACGCCGTCCTCAAACAGCTCCTGGAGCATCAGCGGGGTATTGTCGAAGCGCTTGATCGCGGTGCTGTTTTTACCCAGCACCTCAGAAACCACGATATCGCCGGTGCTGGAGTTCACCACCCCGACCTTCTCGTTTTTCAGGGCCGCCAGCGAATCCACCTGCGAGTCCTGAGCGACGACGATAGACTGTTCGGCCGGGAAGTACGGCGCGGAGAAATCGACCATCTGTTTGCGTTTATCGGTGATGGTGATCCCGGAGATGATGATGTCGCGGTCGCCGGTGTTCAGCGTGGCGAAGATGCCTTCCCATGGGGTATTGACCAGCTTAACGTCAAAGCCTTCGGCTTTGGCGATGGCTTTGATGATGTCGATGTCGAAACCTTCCAGCTGTTTCTGGCTGTTTTCAAATTCAAACGGCCGGTAGGTGCCGCCGGAGCCGACGGTATAGGTTTCCGCAGCCGCCTGTCCGGCAGCCGTCAGCGCGGCTATCATGCAACACGCTTTGAGCAAATTCTTGACCATGAGATTTCCTTTTTATGCATTTATTTTGCATAAAAATACACACACTCACTTTTATATGCAACCGGAAACCTTCCCGCTGGTGAATTATCTTCTCAATGGCCCCGTTTACCGCCGGATTTACCGATAGCCCGATGCAGATCGTTGATTCGTTTCAGGGATTTCACCGTTTTTTGTGGCGTGGTAGAGGCCACCGACAGGACAATCATCTCGAGACAGACCAGCACCGTACCGTGCAGCGGCATCCGGCTACTGTCCCCGCCGCGCGGGACGTCGATCACCACCTGCGCCTCCTGGCTGAAGCGCGAGTCCACCGCCTGGGTCAGCAGGATGGTCGGAATACCCAGCCGCTTCGCCTCGCGCAGGGTGGTCAACCCTTCGCGATGGGGGGATTTTTGCCCCATCATGATCAGCACATCGCCGCGCTGCAGGCCGATAAGCTGTTCGGCAAGGCTAAAGCCCGTGCGGTTCATCACGTACGCCGGCAGGCCAATACGGCTGAACAACCGGGCGGTGTATTCGGCGAGGATCCCCGAGGCGCCGATACCGAAGATCCCCACCTGGCGCGCGTCGCTGAGCAATGCCACCGCCTGAGCCACCGCCGCGCGGTTGTCGGCCCGCGACAGGACCTCGCACACCCGCTGATGGCCTTCAAGCACAAAATCAATACTGGAGTTGACGTCGCTGGAGAGCGCGGTAACCGTCGAGCGCATCTTTTCCGCCGAGGTGACCGAGGTGCCGAACCAGCGCTCCATGGTCTGCTTAAGCTCGCGCAGCCCGGCGAAGCCCAGCGCCTGGATGGCGCGCACCACCGTGGCGTCGGAGGTCTGGGTCGCGGTGGCGATCTCCATCGCGGTATGCTCCAGCACCACCTCGCGGTTGTCGTTGATATAGCTGACCACCGCCCGCAGCCGGGGGGAGAGCTGGTGCGCCCGGGCGCGATAGCGTTCGCCGAACAGATCGACTTTGCCCTTCTCTTTTTTTACCGCGCTTTTCATTTGGCCTCCGCCGGGATCGGCCTGCCGGCAATATGCGACTGCACCTGGGCCACCATCAGAGACAGCGCGGCGTAGGAGTTGGAGATCACCTCTTCCCGCGGCAGTAAAATATAGTGCCCGGTGCGGCAGGCGCGCATAAAGTCGCACCAGCCGGGCATCACGCCCTCCATCGCCTGCAGCTCATCCTGCGGCTTACCGCCGGTATCCGACCGCCAGGTAGCGAAGACAAAATCAGCGTCCAGCTCCGGCAGCTGTTCCGCGCTGACGTCAATGCGCTGACCATCGGGGATCCGCTCAATCAGCGGCGGAAAGCGGAACCCGGCGTCGCGCAGCACCCGGCCCAGCGCATGATACGAATGATGCACCGTGACCTTGCCGTTGTTCGCCTGGATCACTGAGACGCTGTACTGCGGTGGGTTGACCATCGCTTTCAGCTGCTTGATTTGCTCCTGATAGCGGCGCTCGAGGATCGCCAGCCGCGGCTGGGTGCCGGTCAGCTGCGCCAGCTTGCGGTAAATCTCCGGGGCGCTGCCCTGCAGATGGTCGATGCTCACCGTCGGGGCAATCTTCTCCAGTTGCTCCACTGACACGTGGCGGCTGGGCTCAGTGATGATCAGATCCGGCCTGGCGGCGGCTACCGCTTCCAGATCGATATCGGCGGTGCCAATAAAGCGGATATCGCTGTTGTCGAAATCGACGCCGGTGAGCTGGGCGCTGGATCGCAGGTAGTGGCTACCGTCCGGGCGCGTCCGGCCGTGGCTGGCGATCGGCGGCGCCCCGAGCTCAATCAGCGGAATGGTAATATCGAGATCGTGCATCGAAACGATACGCTGCGGATGCAGCGGGACGGTGACGGTGCGGCCTAAATCATCGGTGAAAGTTTGAGTTTGTGGGTCGGCGGCGCTGACGGCCCCCGTCAGCAACAGCAGCAATGAGACGAACCAACGCATACTACCTTCCTGGTTAAAGGGCATCACGGCGACGCCAGAGCAAGATAACGAAGAACGGGCAGCCCACCAGGGCAATGACAATCCCCGCCGGGATCTGCAGCGGGGCAAACGCCAGCCGGCCAAGGGTATCGGTCGCCAGCACCAGCAAGGCGCCAATCAGCGCGCTGCCGCACAGCAGCGATACCTGGCCGCCGCGCAGCACAAAACGCGCCATATGCGGCGCCATCAGGCCCACAAAGCCCAGGCTGCCGACGCAGGAGACGCTGGCCGAGGTCAGCAGCACCGGTGCGAAAAAGCGCAGCACCGTCAGCTGCTGCAGACGTACGCCGAGGCCGACAGCGATCCGGTCGCCCAGCAGTGCCACGTCCGCCGCCCGGGCGGTACAGAACAGGATGATGGCCCCGGGCAGCGCCCAGCAAAAAGCCACCGCCAGCAGCGGCCAGGTGGCGGTCTGCAGGCTGCCCGCCAGCCAGATCATCGCCGTCTGCACGTCGCGTACGTCGGCGGTGGTCATAAAGATGCCGACCGCGGCCGCCAGGCTCCAGGAGACGCCGATGCCAATTAAAATAAAGCGCGGCCGCGAACAGTCGCGGGCCAGCGTCAGGACCAGCAGGGCCACCGCTATGCCGCCGACCATCCCCGCCAGCGGCCGCCAGACCAGGCCTACCGCCGGGAAAAACAGCACCAGCGCCAGGACCACGATGCTGGCCCCCTCTTTGACGCCGATCAGCCCCGGGTCGGCCAGCCCGTTACGGGTGATGCTCTGCATCGCCGCGCCGGCCAGCCCCAGCATGGCCCCGCACAGCAGCGCCATCAGGATCCGCGGCAGGCGGATATCAAACAGAATAAAGCGCGGCTGCTCGCCCATCTCCTGCGGCGCCAGCAGGGCCCGCGCCAGCGTCGACGCGGGCAGCGGATAGCTGCCGCGGCTAAGGCTGTACAGCCCCAGCGCCAGCAGCGTCAGCACTATGCTGGCGGCAATTTTTAACGCCGCAGGACGAAGCAGCAGATGACGGGAGGCGAAAGCCAGCGGCCGAAAACCGGCCCGGTGAACGGCGCGCGTCATTTAAAAAACCTCGCGGCGATAAAGATAAACAACGGCGCGCCCACCAGGGCGGTCATCGCTCCGGTGGCCAGCTCCTGCGGCGCGACCAGCGTCCGGGCGGCGATATCCGCCAGCACCAGCGCCAGCGCTCCCACCGGCGCGGCCAGGGGCAGCGCCAGGCGGATGTCTTCCGTCACCAGACGGCGCACCACGTGCGGCACCACCAGCCCGACGAAGCCGATCGGCCCGGCCACCGCCACCGCCGCGCCGCAGAGCAGCGCAATCGCCAGCAGGCCCAGCAGCCTCGTCTGGACGAGATTAACGCCAAGGCCCAGCGCCACCTTATCCCCCAGCGCCAGCACGTTGAGGCGTGGGGCAATGAGCAGCGCGACGCCAAGGCCGATCAGCGCCGGGACCAGCGCCGTCTGCAGCGTGCTCCAGTTCAGTCCGGCCAGGTCGCCGGCCAGCCAGGTGCGCATCGCCAGCAGCGTCTGTTCATCGAGAATTAATATCGCCGCCGTCACCGCCGACGCAAACCCTGACAGCGCCACTCCGCACAACGTGATACGCAGCGGCGTCGCCCCGCCGCGCCCGGCAGAGGCCAGCGCCATCACGCCACCAAACAGCAGCCCCGCGCCGCAGGCGGCGGTCAGCGGGCGCCCGGCGGGGAAAGCGCCGAAGGACAGGCCCAGCGCCGAGGTCGCCACCACCGCCAGCGAGGCGCCGGCGTTAAGCCCGAGAATATGCGGCTCGCCAAGCGGGTTACGGATCACCGTCTGCAGCAGCAGCCCGGCGACGCCGAGCGCCGCGCCGGTCAGCAGCGCCGCCGCCAGCCGCACCAGACGCAGATCGATGATAATCCGCTGCTCAAAGTTGCGCGGATCGTACTCCAGCAGCGCCTGCAGTACCGTCTGCGGGGCGATCCAGCGGGCGCCTAAGCCAAGATGCACCAGCGAGGCGGCGATAAGCAGCAGCGTTAGCAGAAGCAGCGCCAGCCGGGGGCGGGGGCGACGCCGCGCGGAAAGCAGGATGGCCACGCTCATTGTGCCGCTGCCTGGCGGGCGCGAAACGGCATAAAGAACGGTTTGCCGGTTTGCGGGTTAATCGACATCTGCACGTCAACGTCAAACACGCGTTTAATCAGCTCAGGGCTACAGACATCGTTGTCGCTAATCGTGCCGGCGATGCGCCCCTGTTTAAGGAATACCAGCAGATCGGCGTAGTTCACCGCAAAGTTAAGGTCATGGAGCACCGTCACCACCGTGCGGCCATGTTCGCGGGTGAGGGTCTGGAGCAGCTCGAGGATATCGACCTGATAGCGCAGATCGAGCCAGGTGGTCGGCTCATCGAGCAGAATGGTGGCCGTTTGCTGGGCCAGCGCCATGGCGATCCAGCAGCGCTGACGCTGGCCGCCGGAGAGGCTGTCCACCGGCAGATGGGCGAATTCGGCGGTACCGGTTAAGCGCAGCGCCTCCTCTACCGCCAGCTCATCGGCCTCGGACCACTGGCGCATCAGTCCCTGCCACGGGTAGCGCCCGCGCGAGACCAGCTCGAAAACGGTCAATCCTTCCGGGGTCAACGGCGATTGCGGGAGGATGCCCAGCTGCCGCGAGACGGTCTTCGTCGGCATCTGGTGAATGGCTTGCCCGTCCAGACGCACGCAGCCGCCGAGCGGTTTCAGCATTCTGGCGATAGTCGAGAGCAGCGTGGATTTGCCGGATCCGTTCGCCCCGGCCAGCACCGTCATTTTGCCGGTGGGAATGGTCAGGTTGATATCGTCAACGATCAGGGTCTGGCCGTAGCCGGCCGACAGGGCATCCAGTACGATCCCCTGCTCTGCAGGTTTCACCCGCTGTGGCATAACTCGCTCCTGCGCCGCAGCGTTCCAGGCGATAGCTGGACATTCTGCAGTCAAATCAAAATAAATCTCATTCTCTTTTGATCATGACGGGGATGAATGTAGTAGTCAATACTCGCCCTCGTCTTCAGACGGGGACGCTGACTACAGCGAGGCTGTGCCAACGCAATATAATTAAAATAAAATAATATCAGATAGATAAATACAGAACATTCCCTACTGGAGGTGTTTAAAACGTCCTGTTCCTCGCCGTTGAATTTTTATCTTGCATAACGTTTACTACTACATCCCTTCATGATTGAATGATTCTCAATTACACATCTGAAGGCGCATTCAGACGCTAAACAGAGTGCTTTTATTATTCAGGGCAATGATTTTATTGGCTTAATCTGACCGCAAAGGCAGATTCGTTCACGAGAAACAGATAATGACTCAACCCCATGTCGCCTGCAGGACGTTGCCAGGGCGCGCGCTTTTTTCGCTTCTTTTTTTAGCCTCACCGGGATTAATGGCCGCCGACAATCGCGCGGCGAAAAGTACTAACGACGCGGAAGAGACCATCACCGTAGTGGCCGACGGCGCGCAGCAGAGCGCCACCAGCGGCTATCAGCCGCTCAACTCCGCCACCGCGACGCTAACCTCGATGCCGCTGCTGGATATTCCCCAGGTGGTCAATACCGTCAGCGATCGCGTTCTCGAAGATCAGCACGCCACCTCACTCGATGAGGCGCTGTATAACGTCGCTAACGTGGTGCAGACCAACACCCTCGGCGGTACCCAGGACGCCTTTACCCGCCGCGGCTTCGGCGCCAACCGCGACGGCTCGATCATGACCAACGGCCTGCGCACCGTGCTGCCGCGCAGCTTTAACGCCGCCACCGAACGGGTGGAAGTCCTGAAGGGGCCCGCCTCGACGCTGTACGGTATCCTCGACCCCGGCGGGCTGATCAACGTCATCACTAAACGGCCGGAGCGGCAGTTCTCCGGTTCGGTTTCCGGGACCTCCACCAGCTTTGGCGGCGGCACCGGCAGCGTCGACATCACCGGCCCCATCGAAGGCACAAATCTGGCGTACCGACTGATCGGCGAATATCAGAATGAGGATTACTGGCGCAATTTCGGTAAAAACAAAAGCAGCTTTATCGCCCCTTCCCTGACCTGGTTTGGCAAGCGGGCAACGGTGACCGCGTCCTATTCGCACCGCGACTACAGCGCCCCCTTTGATCGCGGAACTATCTTCGATCTGAATACCGGCCATGCGGTTAACGTCGATCGCAAAACCCGCTTCGATGAAGCGTTTAATATTACCGATGGCTATTCCGATCTCGCTCAGCTCAACGCCGAGTATCGCCTTAACGACGCCTGGACCGCGCGCTTCGACTACAGCTACAGCCAGGATCATTACAACGATAACCAGGCGCGGGTGATGGCCTATGATTCGGCGACCGGCAACCTCACCCGCCGGGTCGATGGTACCCACGGTTCAACGCAGAAGATGCACTCCACCCGCGCCGACCTGCAGGGCAACGTGGTAGTGGGCGGCTTTTATAACGAGCTGCTGACCGGCGTCGCCTATGAGAATTACGATCTGCTGCGCACCGATATGCTGCGCTGTAAGAACGTTAAAGGCTTTAACATCTATCATCCGGTCTACGGCACTCTCGACACCTGTAATACCGTCTCCGCCTCCGACAGCGACCAGCGCATTCAGCAGGAGAGCTATGCCGCATACGTACAGGACGCGCTGTACCTGACCGACAACTGGATCGCCGTCGCCGGCGTGCGCTACCAGTACTACACCCAGTACGCCGGTAAAGGCCGACCGTTTAATGTCAATACCGACAGCCGCGATGAGAAATGGACGCCGAAAGCCGGCCTGGTCTATAAGGTCACGCCGAACGTCTCCCTGTTCGCCAACGTCGCCCAGTCGTTTATGCCGCAGTCGTCGATCGCCAGCTATATCGGCGAGCTGCCGCCGGAAGAGTCAACCTCTTACGAAGTGGGCGCCAAATTCGACCTGTTAAACGGCATTACCGCCAATATCGCGCTGTTTGATATTCACAAGCGTAACGTGCTGTACACCGAGAGCATTGGCGATGAGACGGTGGCCAAAACGGCGGGCAAAGTGCGTTCCCAGGGCGTGGAAGTGGATCTGGCCGGGTCCATCACCGATAACCTCAGCGTGATCGCCAGCTACGGCTACACCGACGCCAAAGTGCTGGAAGATCCGGATTACGCCGGGAAACCGCTGCCAAACGTACCGAAACATACCGGTTCGCTGTTCCTGACCTATGACATTCATAACGTCTATAACAGCAACACCCTGACCGTCGGCGGCGGCGGCCACGCGGTCAGCAAGCGCTCCGGCACCAACGGCGCGGATTATTATCTGCAGGGCTATGCGGAGGCGGATGTGTTTGCCGCCTATAAGATGAAGCTGCAGTATCCGGTGACACTGCAGGTGAATGTGAAGAACCTGTTTGATAAGACCTATTACACTTCCTCGATCGGCACCAATAACCTCGGCAACCAGATTGGCGACCCGCGCGAAGTGCAGTTCACGGTGAAGATGGATTTTTAAGCCGGACCATGGCGTCGCGCCGGATATTCATTGCCGGGCGGCGCTGCGCTTGCGCCGGCCTACCTTTCCGTGACATTTGTCGCAGTTCGTAGGCCCGGTAAGGCGCAGCCGCCACCGGGCAAAAACAGGCGCCTGGCGCCGGATGCCCATTGCCGGGCGGCGCTGCGCTTGCGCCGGCCTACGTTTCCGTGACATTTGTCGCAGCGCCACCGGGGAATGCGTTCAGCTTACCAGTCCGCCTCCTGGCCGAGGATGCGCAATATATCCTGACGATGCTGCAGCAGCTGCGGGTTATCGCGATGACGGGGAAAAGCCAGCGGCAGCGCAAACTCGGCAATAATCCGCCCTGGACGCGGCGACATCACCAGCACCCGCTCGCACAGCAGCAGCGCCTCTTCGATATCGTGGGTCACCAGCAGGCTGGTATACCCCTGCTGCTGCCAGAGGGCGATCAGCTCCCGCTGCATACTGATGCGGGTCAGCGAATCGAGTTTGCCCAACGGCTCGTCGAGCAGCAGCAGACGCGGTTCGTTCAACAAGGCGCGCGCCAGCGCCGCACGCTGCGCCATACCCCCGGACAGCTGCCGCGGCCACGCCTCGCTGAAGGCCTGCAGCCCGATGCGGTCAATCAGCGCGTCTGCCTTCGCCTCCAGCCCCTTTTTGCCCTGCGCCTGCGGGCCCAGCAGCACGTTCTGCCGCACCGTCAGCCACGGATAGAGCGTCGGATCCTGAAACACAAGGATCCGCTCCGGCCCCGGGGCGCCGGGCGCCGCGCCGTCGATCTGCATCTGTCCGCTCTGCGGCGCTTCCAGCCCCGCCAGCAGCCGCAGCAGGGTTGATTTACCGCAGCCGGAAGGGCCCAGCAGCGCCACGCTTTCCCCCGGGCGCAGCTGCAGGCTGATATTCTCCAGCACCGGTACCGTCTGTTTGCCAAGCGTAAACGCATGATGAAGATGGCTGATGGATACCGCCGCGCCGCGCGCTATCGTCTCGGTTACCATTGCATCCCTCCTCGCTGCCAGCTCAGCAGCCGGTCACGCAGCATAAATAATCCGCTTATCAGGCCGGAGCATAACAAGGCCATCACCAGCAGCGCGGCATACATATTCGGATAGGCCGCCCAGCCCTGGGCCCACTGGAGGTAAAAGCCGATCCCCGACTTCACCCCGACCATTTCGGCGACAATCAGCACCGAAAACGACGCGCCGAGCCCCATAAACAGGCCGACAAAGACGTTCGGCAACGCGGCGGGGATCGCCACCCGCAGGATCAGGAAACGCTGGCTGGCGCCGAGGGTCCGCGCCACGTCGTACCACGCCTTATCTATGCCCATCACTCCGGACCAGGTCAGCACCGTGACCGGGAACCAGGTGCTCAGCGCGATCAAAAACACGCTGGCGCCGAAGCTCGAGGGAAAAATAAACAGGCACAGCGGCAGCAGCGCGGTGGACGGCACCGGCCCCAGCAGACGTAACACCGGATGCACCCAGTAGCCAATCCGTTGCGACCAGCCGATGGCCAGACCGGTGATGAACCCGCTGCTGGTACCCAGCAGCACACCGAGCCCCAGCAGCCCCAGGGAGTGCAGCAGGCTGTCGAGCAGGCGCGGCCAGTCGTCGTGAAGCACCTCGATCAGCGCCTGCGGCGGCGCGAAGAATGGTACCGGCAACACGGCAGTTTTGGCGGTCAGCCCTTCCCAGACAGCAAACAGCACCGGCAGCAGCGCCAGCCACTTGCCGGCATGCAGCACACGCGCGCCGCGCGCCCGCCAGTAGCGATAGCTCAGCGCCAGCAGCAGCAAGCCGCCGCCGAGGGTGAATTGCGCCAGCGCCCAGCCTTCGCTAAACGGCCAGCGCCGCCCGGCGTCGGGCCAGGTCAGAGTAAACAGACCACCCAGCAGCCACAGCGCGGCGGCCAGCAGCCCTTCTCCCCACAGCGGCGCGCGGCCGGTGGGGCGCGCCAGAGCCTGCTCAGGCGAATACGTTGGCATAGATACTCTCCGCGAACTGATGGGGATCGGTACCCGGCTTGATCACCTGCACCCGCTGCAGGTCGACCGCATACTGCGTCAGCTCTTTCACGAACGCTTCGCCCACCGCGTGATGGCCGTGGCCCTGCCCGTGGAGGATGCCGCTCACCTCCGCTTCACTGGTATTCAGGGCATGGGCGAGGAAGGATTGCGCCACGCTTTCCGGATGCGCAGCGGCATAGCTGTGCGCCTCAAGGATCGCCTGGGTGAGCGCCGCGGCGGCCGGTTTATGGTCCCGCGCCAGGCTCCCGCTCACCCCCAGCACGCAGCAGCTGAGGTTGGCATAATCCCCGGTCATATTGCTGGCGATCAGCTGATACTTACCGGTCTCCAGCAGACGATAGCTAAACGGCTCGCTGCCGCTGATGGCGGCGATTTCGCGCTTGTCCAGCGCCACGCTGAGCAGATCCGCCGGGTAGACTTTCCACTGCACGTCGCTGATCGGGTCGATACCGTGGCGCTTAAGCAGAATGGCGAAGAAGTTTTTATCCGGTCCGGCCATGTCGGTGACGCCGATGGTTTGACCCTTCAGGCTCTCGAGGCCGCCGAACGGCGAGTCTTTAGCCGTCAGCAGGTTCAGACAGCCGCCGTGGGTCCCGGCGGTGAGCTTGACGTCAAAGCCCTGCTCCAGCGCCTTCAGCCAGCGCAGCGCCATCCCCACCCCGGCGTCGGCCTTACCGGTGGCGATCGCCTCCAGCAGCACATCGGTGGAGCTGCCGAAGTTAACAAACTCAACGTCGAGGTTGTATTTACTGAATATCTTCTGCTGCTCGGCGACGGCGACCGGCGCGAGGCATACCGCGCTTTTGTTGATCGCCAGCTTGATCTTGTAGGGCTCTGGCAGGCGCAGCGCCGGATGGGCATCGCCGCCGGCCATGTCCGCCATATCATGAGCCCACAGCGGCAGAGAGACCCCGGCTAGCGCCAGGCCGCCGCTGAGCTGTAAAAAACGGCGGCGGGAAAAAGGGGTTCTGGTCATGGCGTCACCTCGGCGGCGGGCACGCTAAAACGGCGGTCAAAGGTCGGCTTCACGTCCAGCCGGGTGCGGATCAGGCCGTTGGCGAGATAAAAGTCCGCCGTTGCCTGCTGCTGGGCCACTGTTTCCTCGGCCAGAGGCTGCCACTGCGACTGGCGGTTGGCAAACTGCGCCCGGGCGATCTCCGCCGGAAAGCGGATGATCTCCCCCAATGTTTTGCCGTAGCTGTTGAGATTGGCGTAGGCCCAGCGCTCGGCGCCGGCCAGGCGCTGGAGATAATCCTGCAGCGCGGCGCGTTTTTGCGGATCGTTAAGCGCGGAATCCGTTGCCGCGAGGAAGGTATTCCCCGGCAGCAGCCCTTTGCCGCTCACCAGGATCTGCCCCTCGTTGGTCTTCACCATTTGGGTGGTGTAGGGCTCCCAGGTCGCCCAGGCGTCCACCGAGCCGTTTAGCAACGCCACTTTGGCGTCCACCGGGCCGAGGAACACCCACTGCACCTCCTTCGGTGAAATCCCCGCCTGCTCCAGCGCTTTCAGCGCCACGAAATGACCAATCGACCCTTTACCGGTAGCGATGCGTTTGCCTTTTAAATCAGCGCCGCTTTTTAACGTGCTGCCGGGGGATACCAGCACCGCGGTCCCCGCCGGGTTGCTTTTATCCACGGCAATAGCTTTGACCGGCGCACCGTTGGCCAGGGCGAAGAGCAACGGCGCATCGCCAATGATCCCCGCGTCCACGGCGCCCGCGTTGAGGGCTTCCGCCAGCGGCGCGGCGGCCGGGAACTCGGCCCACTTAATGTCGTAAGGGAGATTTTGCAGGGCGTTGGCCGCCTCCAGCTGCGAACGCATGCCGCCTTTTTGATCGGCGATACGCACGGTAAGCCGCTCCTGCGCTGTCGCGTAGCCGCCCAGCGCCAGCAGCATCAGCGCGGCCGCCAACCGGCCTGAAAATGATAGACGCATCGTGATTATCCTTGTGATTGAAAGGCGAAGTTGCCAGCTGCCAGCCAGGCGCTGTCGCTCTGTGGGGTATGTACCCGTCCGCAGAGCACATTGCGGTAGTGGCGTTCCAGCGGGTTTTGTCGGCTGAGACCATGATTGCCGGTCAGCTCGAGCGCGATATTCACCGCCTGAATGGCGTTGTCGGTGATGGTGACTTTCGCCAGATTGGCCTCGATGGCGGAAAAGCGCAGCGCGGCGGCCTGCTCCAGCAGGCTGCGGCTGACCAGCAGCAGCCCGGCGATCTGCCCGACTTTCTCCTGCACCCGTGGCAGACGAGAGAGCGGATGGCCGAGACCGGCGGGCACCCNNCACCCGCCCCGCCAGCCACTTCACCAGCCAGTCGTGAGCGGCGTGGGCAATGCTGTCATAGATCGCCGCCAGCAGCGCCGTCTGCCGGTTGGCGAACAGGCGAAACGGTTCGGCCTGGGCGGCGGGTGGCGCATCGGTCGGCCAGACATCCACCGCGTGCTCTGCCGCCACCCGCACGTGGTTAAAAATAACTTCATGGCTGCCGGTGGCCCGCATCCCGGCGTGATCCCAGCTCTTCACCACCGTGATACCCGGGCTGTCGCCAGGCACCAGCCAGGTACCCACCAGCGGCGGGTTATCATCGCTTCTGGCCCACACTGCCAGCCAGCGCAGTCCTTCAATGCCGGTGGTATAAATTTTATGGCCGCTGATGTCCCAGCCCTCCGCGCGACGGGTCGCCACGGTGTCCGGCAGGCCGCCCCGCGCCGGGGAGCCCAGCTCCGGCTCGACGCGCAGGCTGTTGATGAGGCCACCGTGTTCGACAGCATCGTGAAAAACCTGCTGGCGCAGCGGCGCGTGCCAGGCGTCGTTTTCCGCCAGCCGCAAATGGTGGAGATACTGCATGCAGACAATCAGCGCTGTCGCCGGCTCTCCCCAGGCGATGGCGGCGATGACCTGCTGCAGCTGGGCCAGACTGGCGCCCGCGCCGCCGCAGGATGGCGGCACGGCGAGACTTAACCAGCCCCCCGCACGCAGATGGTCGATATTACGCCAGGGAAACTCGCCGCTGGCGTCAAGGCTGGCCGCCTGCTCCGCCATCTGCTGGCGAAGCGCCGTCAGCTGCCGGGCCCAGTCGTCGCGCTCAGGATGGATCACGATGCGCGCTCCGCCACTGCACGCCGGGCGGCTTTTTCCCGGGCGATCGGCAACAGCGCCCGGCCATAGTCGGCCGCGTCGTTCAGCGGATCGAAGCCGCGGATCAGGAAGTTACGCACCCCGAGGTCGTAGTAATCGAGCAGCGCATCCGCCACCTGCTCCGGGGTGCCCACCAGCGCGGTGGAGTTATGTCCGCCGCCCACCAGCTGGGCGATGCCGGTCCACAGACGTTTGTCCACCACTCTGCCCTGCGCCGCAGTAGCCCGCAGCCGCTGGGCGCCGATGCTGTCCGGTTTGGCTTTGAACCCGCCTCCGCGCTGCGCCGCCTGCTCGGTGGCGACGTGCAGGATATGCTCGGCTTTCTCCCAGGCTTCGGCTTCGCTGTCGGCGATAATCGGCCGGAACGAGACGCTGAAGCCGATATCACGCTGGTGTTTCGCCGCTTCGGCGCGCACCCGCTGGATGGTCTCGCCGGTTTGCGCCAGCGACTCGCCCCACAGCGCGAAGACGTCGGCATGTTTGCCGGCGACGGCGATGGCCGCTTCCGACGAGCCGCCGAAGTAGATGGGAAGATGCGGCTTTTGCAGCGGGCGAATGGCGGACCAGGCCTGCTCGGCCTGATAGAAATCGTTGTGAATATCCACCGGCTGCTCGCTGGTCCACACCTGGCGCACGGTGTCGAGGAAGGCGTCGGTGCGAGCGTAGCGCTGGTCGTGGTCGAGATAATCGCCATCCCGGCGCTGCTCGGCATCGTTGCCGCCGCTGATGATATGCACCGCCAAGCGGCCCTCCAGCAGGTGCTCAAGGGTAGCGAATTTGCGCGCGGCAAGGGTTGGGGAAACAAAACCGGGACGATGGGCCAGCAGGTACTGAATTTTCTGCGTCGACAGTCCGGCCAGGGCCGTCACCAGAAAGCCGTCGGGTTGATCGGACCAGTGGCCGACCAGCAGACGATCAAACCCGGCGGCTTCATGGGTTTGCGCAAAGCGAACGATATAGTCGCGGTCAAAGATCGGCCCCACCGGGGCAATCGTTTCGGAAGAGAGGCGGTGGCCAATCATGCCGAGAAACTGAATGCTCATGAACAACTCCTTGCGTCAGGGTAATGGAGTGGCCGCGACAGCGGCGCTGGTCATTACCCTATACAGAGCGTGTTAATGAGCAAAATGCATTTTTATCATATCTTAATATGCTTAATTAGCATTAAGCAAAAATGCATAGTGCTTTCAGTCGGATACGGTCAGCTGCTGCATCACTTTGCTGGCAAAAAAGGTCAGCGGCGGCTGCAGGTTCGCCAGATACTGGGCGTAGATCAGCCACAGTGAGACCGCAGGCTGAAAATCGCTGAGGCTGAGGACCGCGACCTCGTCCCGCCACGGGCTGCTGGCCAGCGCCGCCCTCGGCACCAGCCCCAGCCCCAGCCCCTGCGCCACCAGCGCTATCTGCAGCTGCGCGCCCGCGCTCTCGACGTTGAGCGTCAACCGCAATCCCTGGCTCTGCAGCTCGCGAATGAGCCCGGCGCGCAGGCCACAGCCGTCGGGGTTAAGGATCCAGCCCCGTTCGGCGCACTCCCGCAGGGATGACGCGCGCAAATTCAAACGCCGGCCGACGATCGGCACCACCTCCAGGGGACACAGCAGGCGCCCGCTGTAGCCCTCGGCGAAGCTTTGCTGGGCGGGCCCCATCGCCAGCATGCCGTCCAGCTCGCCGTTTTCCAGCCGGCGCTGCAGCTGTCCGCTCCAGCCGCAGGTGATCTGCGGCGACAGTCCGGGAAACTGCTGGCTCAGCGCCGACAGCGCCGCCGGCAGGGCAATCTCGCTGAGACTCTGCGGCACGCCGAGACGCAGCGCGCCGCGCGGCTCGCCTTCCGGATCCAACAGGCTGTAGAGTTTTTTCGTCTCACGCTTAATGCTCAGACACTGCTCGTACACCCGGTGTCCGGCGGCGGTCAGGGTCAGCGGGCGGGTCTGGCGCTCTAACAGCGTGACGTTCAGCTCCTGTTCCAGACGCTGCAGGCGCCGGGTGATGGCCGACTGGGTGATCCCCAGATATTCCGCGGCCTGATTGAGGGAGGAAAACTGCACCGTGGCCAGCAAAGCGTCGATATCGTCAATGCGCATAGGAACCTTATGTGAAATTTGCATATTAATATATGCGTAAATTGCATTTAAATAATATTAACGCCTCTGTTAGCGTTTTGACCAGTCCCTCTGACAGGAACCGCACATGACTGCACCACGACTGGAAAAATTACGCCATTTCATTCATGAGGTAGACCGCCTGCACCGCGAACACCACCAGACCGCCCCGCTGCTTGACGCCGTGGCGCAGCGGCTGGCGGCGCTGGTGCGTTACGACGACTGGCTGCCGGAAGAGTACACCCTGCCGCATCCGCACCATTACCAGCAGTATCTGCTGCATGCCGACTCCGGGGAGCGCTTCTCGATTGTCAGCTTCGTCTGGGGACCGGGGCAAGCGACGCCGATCCATGACCACCGGGTGTGGGGGGCCATTGGGATGCTGCGCGGCGCGGAGGAAAACCAGCGCTACCAGCTGGATGCCGATGGCATACCGCGCGCGCTGGGCGCCGCCACGCTTCTGGAAGCAGGCCAGGTGGAGAAAGTCTCCGCTGACGATGGCGATATTCATCGCGTCAGCAATGCGCTGGCGGATCGCGTCTCTATCAGCATTCATGTCTACGGCGGCAATATCGGCGCGGTGAAGCGCGCCGTGTATACCCCGGAAGGGCAGCAGAAACCGTTTATCTCCGGCTACTCTAACCGCCATTTACCCAATATCTGGGATTCCTCCCGCGAACATCAAGGATAACCACTATGTCCACCTACGCTTATCGCCAGGCCGCCGGGATCCGCCAGGCGCTGCTCGACCGTCGTGAACTGGCGCTGATCGACGTCCGTGAAGAGGCCGATTTCGCCACCGCTCATCCGCTGTTTGCCGTCAATCTGCCGCTCAGCAAACTGGAGCTCGAGGTCCGCCGGCGGATACCGCGCTTCACCACCCCGCTCACCGTCTACGACAACGGCGAGGGTCTGGCGGAGATCGCCGTCGAACGGCTGCGGTCCTGGGGCTATCAGGATGTGGCCCTGCTGGCCGAGGGTCTCGCCGGCTGGCGCCGCAGCGGCGGCGAGCTGTTTCAGGACGTCAACTCCGCCAGTAAAGCCTTTGGCGAGCTGGTGGAAAGCGTGCGTCACACACCGTCGCTCAGCGCCCAGGAGGTTCAGGCGCTCATCGACAGCCGGCAGGAGGTGGTGATCGTCGACGCCCGGCGCTTCGATGAGTACCAGACCATGAGCATCCCCGGCAGCATCAGCGTGCCCGGCGGCGAGCTGGCCCTGCGGGTGGAGAGCCTGACGCCCTCCCCGCAGACGCCGGTTATCGTCAACTGCGCCGGACGCACCCGCAGCATCATCGGCACCCAGTCGCTGATCAACGCCGGCGTGCCAAACCCGGTCCATGCCCTGCGCAATGGCACTATCGGCTGGACGCTGGCCGGCCAGACGCTGGCGCACCAGCAACAGCGGCAATACGATCCCTCCGCCCGCGCCTCCGGCGCCCGGGCCGCTGAGGTGGCGCATTTTGCCGAACGGGCCGGGGTGGCGGTCATCGATGAGGCCACGCTGCAACGCTGGCTGCAGCAGAGCGACCGCACCACCTTCCTGTTTGATGTCCGCAGCCCCGAAGAGTACGCGGCGGGTCACTATCCCGGCAGCCTGAGCGCGCCAGGCGGCCAGCTGGTGCAGGAGACCGACCACTTCGCCAGCGTACGAGGGGCGCGCATTGTGCTGCTGGATGACGATGGCATCCGGGCGGCGATAACCGGCTCGTGGCTGGCGCAGATGGGCTGGGAGACGGCGCGACTGAGCGCGCTGTCGACCAGCCAGTTGAGCGAACGCGGGGTGCCAGCCGCCGAGGTGCCGCCCGGCCCGCAGGCGGAGGAGATAAGCCCGGCGCAGCTGGCGCAACAGCTGGAAGAACCCGGTACGGTGGTGCTCGATTTTACCACCAGCGCCAACTTTGTCGCTCGCCATATCCCCGGCGCGTGGTGGCTAACGCGCTCGCAGCTGCGCCAGGCCCTGGAAGCAATCCCTCCCGCCCAACGTTACGTGGTGACCTGCGGCAGCAGTCTGCTGGCCCGCTACGCGGTGCCGGAGGTGGCGGCCTTGACCGGTAAACCGGTGCAGTTGCTTACCGGCGGGACGCTGGCGTGGATCGCCGCCGGTCTGCCGCTGGCGCATGGCGACAGCGGCCTCGCCGTCGAGCGCCGTGACCGCTATCGTCGTCCGTACGAAGGAACCGATAATTCCGCCGAGGCCATGCAGGCCTATCTGGAGTGGGAGTATGGCCTGGTGGATCAGCTGGCCCGCGACGGCACCCACGGTTTTCGGGTGCTCTAGCGCGAGCCCGCCTCAGGCCTCGCGCATGATCCACGAATACTGAAAGCTCTTCGGCGCCGGAAAATGGGTCCGGCGCCGGTAGGAGCCCAGCGACTGCGGGGTGCAGTAGGTACAACTCCCCAGCCATTCAACGCTCGCCGGCGCCACCCCCGCCTCTGCGAAGATCGCTTCGGCAAAGGCGCGCAGATCAAACCACAGATTATCGCTGCCGCGTGCGGCGGCTTTGAGCGGATCGCTGACCGGGTCCGAACGGGAATGGAACAGCCGCTGGCGATGGCGGGCCACCCGGTCACCGCCGGGCTGGTCCAGCAGTTGCTGATAGAATCCGGCGGAGACTTCGTAACAGCAGGGGTGAATATGCGGCCCCACGGCGATGACCAGATCGGCCAATGCCACCCCCTGCTGGCGAAAACAGGCCAGACTGTTGTCGACAATACCGCTGACCAGCCCCTGCCAGCCGGCATGCACGCTGCAGACGTAGCGACCGTCGCGCGAGGCGATCAGCAGCGGCAGACAGTCGGCGGTCACCACCCCCACCTTTTGCCCGGCTACCGCGGTAAACACCGCGTCGGCGTGCGGGCGCGTCGGCAGCGGCTGCTGATAATGATGAACTTCATTACCATGCACCAGCTTCACCGGAGCCAGCTCGGCATAGGGAAAGGCGGCGGTTTCATGGACATCGAGAAAAGCGTGGCGGATGCCAGGGATCGCATTGAGCAAACGGGAGGTGTAAGCCATAGGGACGATAAGCGTCAGGGAATGATGTCTTACCTTAGGCCAGGGGACGCGGACAGGCAAGGCGGCGGCCCGGCATTTTTTTACCAGACCGCCGGATGCATATCAGACCATGGCCGCGCGCTGCTGGCGATGCATCAGCCAGAACACCGCCACGCCGGCCAGCACAATGCCCGGCGCCGAGGCCGCCATCACCCCGACGGTGCCGGTGCCGAGGGCCAGCATCTTGCCGGCCAGCAGCGGGCCGCTCATCGCCCCAAGACGCCCCACCGCCACGGCGGTGCCCACCCCGGTGGCGCGGATGGCCGCGGGATAAAAAAGCGGCGCCAGAGCGTAAAGCACACTTTGCCCGCCGGTGGCGAACAGCCCGGCGACAAACCCCGCCAGCAGCATGCCAGTCAGCGACGACGCGCTGCCCAGCGCCAACAGCGACGCCAGAATGCCGCTGTAGATCAGGAGCGACATCCGCAGCGGGGTGAGCTTATCCATTAGCGCCCCCAGCAGCAGCGTGCCGCAGGCGGCGCCGATCTGCAGAGAGAACATCACCCCCGCCGCCTGGCTGGCGCGGAATCCCTGGCCCACCAGCAGCATCGGCAGCCAGTTGATCAGCATATAGACCACCAGCAGGGTGAAAAAATAACCCAGCCACAGCAGCAGCGTAGCGGCGGCCTGGCCCGGGGCAAACAGGGTGCGCAGCGGCACGCTGGCCTCCGCGCGCTGAAACGCCTGCGACTCCGGCAGCCAGCGCATCAGCAACGGGATCAGCAGCAGCGGGACAGAAAATAGTCTGCCAGGCCGCGGCGAGACCGGAAAAGCCCAGCGCTGCCGCCAGCGCGGCGCCAATGGGTACGCCGCAGTACATCAGGCTTACCGCCCGGCCGCGGAAACGTGAGCCAGCGGCTTCCGAGGTTAAGGCAATCAGGTTCGGCAATGCCGCCCCGAGCCCGACGCCGGTGAGCAGGCGCGCCAGCAGCAGCGTCGGGAAGCTCCATGCCAGCGCGGTGGCCAGCGAGAACAGGCCAAACAGCAGCACCGACCCCAACAGAATGCGCTTACGCCCGTGGCGGTCCGCCAGCATGCCGCCCACCAGCGCGCCGGGCAGCAGGCCGAGGATCCCGGCGCTGAAGATCCAGCCCATCTGCATTTTATCCAGCGCAAAGGCCTGCGCCATGCCGACGGCGGCGATCCCCGCCGCCTGCAGATCCAGCCCTTCCATCAGGGCCACCATAAAACAGAGCCCGATGGTGACCACCAGGCGCGAGTGGGTTGCAGTCGTTATCTTGGTCATAGGGTACCTTGGCGATAGCCGAACAAACGGAGCAGGTGACTGGCGGCTGATGCTTTGTCAGCCGCACGTTCTTAGTTATTTATTACGGTTAAGCAGATCCAGCGCGACGTCGACGATCATATCCTCCTGGCCGCCGACCATCCGCCGCTTGCCCAGCTCGACGAGAATATCCACCGCGCTGAGGCCATAGCGCTTGGCCGCCGCTTCGCTGTGGCGCAGGAAGCTGGAGTAGACTCCGGCGTAGCCCAGCGCCAGCGTTTCGCGGTCGACACGCACCGGGCGATCCTGCAGCGGCCGCACCAGCTCATCGGCCGCGTTCATCAGGGCGTAGAGATCGGTGCCATGCTGCCAGCCGAGCTTGTCGGCGGCGGCAATAAACACCTCCAGCGGCGCATTGCCCGCCCCCGCCCCCATCCCGGCCAGGCTGGCGTCAATGCGATCGCACCCCTCTTCCACCGCGACGATCGAGTTCGCCACCCCGAGGCTCAGATTATGATGGGCATGCATCCCGGTGGCGGTCTCCGGCTTCAGCACCGCCTTCAGGGCGCGGAAGCGGTCGCGAATGTCGTTCATGTTCATCGCCCCGCCGGAATCCACCACATAGATACAGGTCGCGCCATAAGATTCCATCTTCAGCGCCTGCTGCGCCAGCGCCTGCGGGGAGATCATATGGCTCATCATCAGAAAACCGACGGAGTCCATCCCCAGCTCGCGGGCAAAGGCAATATGCTGCGCGGCGACGTCCGCTTCGCTGCAGTGGGTGGCGACCCGCACCACCCGCGCCCCGGCCTGATACGCCGCTTTCAGATCGTGCAGCGTGCCGATGCCCGGCAGCAGTAAGGTGGCGATTTTCGCCTGGCTCACGACATCCGCTGCCGCTTCAATCCAGGCGATGTCGCTGTGGGCGCCAAAGCCATAGTTGAAGCTGGATCCCTGCAGGCCATCGCCATGGGCCACTTCGATGGAGTCGACCCCGGCCTTATCCAGCGCGCTGGCGATCTGCTGCACCTGCGCCAGGGAATACTGGTGACGAATAGCGTGCATACCATCGCGCAGCGTCACGTCCGAGATATAAAGTTTTTTACCGTTCATGCTGTCGCTCCCGCCGCGCTGTGCATTGCCCCGGCCATTTGCTCCGCCGTCGCCAGCGCCGCCGAGGTCATAATATCGAGGTTGCCCGCGTACGCTGGCAGATAGTGCGCCGCCCCTTCCACTTCGAGGTACACCGCGGTTTTCAGGCCGGAAAAACAGCCGACGCCGGGCAGGTTGACCGGCTTATCCTCGGGGATAACCTCAAACTGCACCTGCTGCTTCAGCCGGTAGCCCGGGACGTAAGCCTGCACCGCTGCCGCCATTTCGGCGATCGAGGCGGCAATCGCCTCCTGCGACGCCAGCTCGCTCAGGACGTAGACGGTATCGCGCATCATCAGCGGCGGCTCCGCCGGGTTCAGTACAATAATCGCTTTGCCCTTACCCGCCCCGCCGACTTTTTCAATCGCCTGCGAGGTGGTTTCGGTGAATTCGTCAATATTGGCCCGCGTGCCCGGCCCGGCGGATTGGCTGGCGATCGAGGCCACAATCTCCGCGTAATGCACCTTCGCCACTCGCGAGACCGCGGCGACCATCGGGATGGTCGCCTGCCCGCCGCAGGTCACCATATTGACGTTGCCCTGGTGGAGGTTGGCCGCGAGGTTGACCACCGGCACGCAGTACGGGCCAATCGCCGCCGGCGTCAGATCGATAACGCGGATCCCCGGCTTCGCTTCGCGCAGCGCGGCATCGTTTTTGATGTGCGCCCCGGCGCTGGTGGCGTCAAAAACAAAATCGATGTCGGCAAATTCCGCCATCTGCATCAGGCCGCCCACCCCTTCGTGAGTGGTCGCAACGCCCAGGCGCCGGGCGCGGGCCAGGCCATCCGACTGCGGGTCGATGCCGACCATCACCGCCATCTCCAGATGCTGGCCGTGGCGCAGGATTTTAATCATTAAATCGGTGCCGATATTCCCGGAGCCGATAATGGCGACTTTACGTTTACGCATCACGATCTCCTTCTCCGGCGGCAACGAAGCGTGCCGCGACTGAGCCAATACCTTCGATATGGGCGGCAAAGCTGTCCCCCTCGTTAATCGTCACCATCGGGCCTAACGCCCCGGTCAGCACGATATCCCCGGCCCGCAGCGGTTCGCCGAGACTCGCCAGCTTGCGCGCCAGCCAGACTGCGGCGTTCAGCGGATGCCCCAGACACTCGCTGCCGCGGCCGCTGGAGACCAGCTCCTGGTTGCGGGTCATGTGCATGGCGCACTGCTTCAGATCCAGTCCCGCCGGGCGCTGCGCCGGGCCGCCAATGACGTACAGGCCGCAGGAGGCGTTATCGGCGACGGTGTCGACAAAGCCGATTGACCAGTCGCGAATGCGGCTGCCCACCACCTCCAGCGCCGGCAATACCCATTCGATGGCGTTATACAGTTCATCAAAAGTGGTATCGGCATGCGGCAGATCCTGCTTCAGCACCAGGGCGATCTCGGCCTCCACCTTGGGCTGCAGCACGCGGCCAAACGGCACCTCGGCGTTGTCGCCGTAGCACATGTCGGCAAACAGGGTGCCGAAGTCCGGCTGATTGACGCCCAGCTGCTGCTGCACTTTGGGATGGGTCAGGCCCACCTTGCGGCCCACCACCCGCCGGCCATGGGCCACGTGGTGCTGGACGTTCAGACGCTGGATGGCATAGGCGGCGTCGGCATTGTCGACGCCGAGAATATCGCGCAGCGGGGCGATCGCCTGGCCGCTCTGTTCCGCGTCGCGGAGCTGCCGGGCCAGCGCGTCAAGAGAAAAAGTCATCATTTACTCCTTAAGCCCGTGCGAGGAAATTGAGCACCAGCTGATTAAAACTGTCGGCATGTTCCCACTGCGCCCAGTGGCCGCAGTCGCGGTAAATATGCAGTTCCGAACCGGCGATCCCGGCGAGCAGGCGCAACCCGGCGTCCATCGGCACGAAGCGGTCATTGCGTCCCCAGACGATCAGAGTTGGCGCGCTGATTTCGCCCAGCCGCGGGCCAAAGTCAGGAAACTGCTTCGGGTTGGCTTCGAGGCTCTTGACGAAGTTGTCCAGATGGTCGCGGCGCGACAGCATATTGTTGAGACGCGCCTCGAACAGCGCCTCGGTGAGGTCGCGGGTGTCGAAGACGAAGATGCTCATCATCTTTTTGAGGTTTTCAATGGTCGGCTCGCGGTACAGGGCGTTCAGCAACTTGATGCCCTCGGTCGGCATCGGCGTGAACAGGCTCATGCCGCCGGTCCCCCCGCCCATCAGCACCAGCTTAGCCACCCGCTCCGGCCAGCTCAGGGTGAAGGCCACCGCGCTATGGCCGCCCATCGAGTTGCCCAGCAGATGGACTTTATCGATCCCCAGCTGATCGACCACGCTTTTCAGAATGCGGGCGTTGAGGTCCGAACGCGAGCCGCTGTTGACGATAGCATCGCTTTTGCCCCATCCCGGACAGTCGAGGAGCAGCACGCGATAGCCCGCCTCGACCAGCGGGTCAATATTGCGGCTGAAGTTGGCCCAGCCGGTGGCCCCCGGCCCGGAGCCGTGCAGCATGACCACGGTCTCTTTCCCGTCGCCGCAGTCATTGATATGGATACGCAGCGTGCGGCCCCCCTCGTCGACATTGAGGAATCGGCTGGTGGCGGCTTCGGTTTGCGGTTGATAGCTCATGTTAGTCTCCCGGTTAATCAAATCTCGGTGGTGGCGCTCAGCGAGCCGAATCCGGCGATCCACTCGGGGATCGGCCGGTAATAGCGGCCTTCACTGCGCCAGCGGCCAAAAGCGGATAGCGCGGCAAAAGCGGCCACCCAGGTCTTAATTTCGTGCGTCGATTTGCCGGCCATCGCCGACAGCTCGTCATTGCCGATCGCGTCCAGTTCGCTCAGCCGCCCCTGCTCCAGCAGGCTCATAAAGCGGTTGTCCCAGACCGGGTTGAGGGGATGGAGCGAGTGCGGGTCTTCGGTAAACCGTCGGGCGGCATTGATCACCCGCTGCTGGCGCCGTTCGCGTTCGTCCGGCGGCAGCTGTTTTCCGCCGCCGAGCAGGCGATCGCGCAGATGGGCGTCGGCCTTCGCCAGCTCCGGCACCGGCGGCTGGTGCGAGAGTCCGCCCGAGCCGAGGATCAGCACCCGCTTATTGAGGGTATTGAGAAAGCGGCCCATCGCCTCGCCCAGCAGCCGGGTGCGTTGAAAACCCGGCAGCGGCGCGGCGACGCCGTTAATAAACACCGGCAGCACCGGCACGTGGTCCAGGCCACCCAGCAGAAACTCCAGCGGCTGGGCGAAGCCATGGTCCACCTGCATGTTGTACGACACCGCCAGGTCGATACCGCTGTTGATGACCGCGTGGGCGCAGGCTTCCGCCAGCTCGGCGGGCACCGGCAGGTCGCCGGCGGCGCTGGCGAAGTCGCCAATCGCGGTGGCGCCGACCCCGAGGCAGAACGGCGGCATCACGTCATAGAAAAAACCGTTGTAGTGATCGGGGGCGAAGAGCACCACCAGCTCTGGATTGAATTCAGCGATCCGCCGCCGGGCGTCGGCAATCACCCCGTTCACTTCATCGAGGACCGCCTGCTCCGGGTCCACGAATCCCACCAGCGGAGTGTGGGAGAGACAGTGCAAATAGGCATGCATATCAGGCCACCTTCTCTTCTGCGTGGGCAGCTTCCTCGATTGCGAGGGTCATTTTTTCCGCCAGGGCGGTCAGCTGCGCGCCGAGGGTCTGCGGGATGGCGAGAGCGGCGACAAAGCGGTCCGGTCTGACCACGGCGATGGCGGTGTTATGCTGAGCAAACCAGCTCTTCAGGCGATTTTGCCTGTCGCCCACCCGCAGCGTGCCGGGGGCGTTATCCTGCTCGCGGTGGATCTGCACCTCCGGCACCACCTGGATAAAGCGCACGCCAATCGCGCGCCAGCGGGCGATCTGCCCGGCGTCGAGCCCCCACTGCGGGTTGCAGCCCCAGCCGATAATGGCGAAATTCGCCCCGATAACCTCGTCGAGCAGCACGCTCTCGCCGCTCTCCAGCGTCACCTGCGGTTGAATAAACATTTTGCCCACCGGCGAGGTCTTGCCGGCGCCGTCGGTCAGCAGCGCCCCCTCGCGGTACTGCGGCATCGGCTTAAAGCGCATCTCGAGGAAGTAGCGTTTCACCGGCGGCAGGTAATTCAGCAGCCAGGAGAGACCGTCGCGCACGGCCCCCTGCCAGCGCTTCGGCGGCGCCAGCACGTGGCCGGCGGTGACCGACAGATCAATCATCGCTTTCGCGTGGTCGCGGCGCTCCTGCTGGTAGCTGTCGAGCAGCGCCTCTCCCGCTTTACCGTTGACCACCAGCGCCAGCTTCCACGCCAGGTTGAAGGCGTCGCGCATGCCGCTGTTGTATCCCTGCCCCTGCCAGACCGGCATGATGTGCGCCGCATCGCCGGCCAGCAGCACCCGGTTAATGCGAAAGCGCTCGGCAAGGCGGGCGTTATGCGTATAGACCCGCTGGCGGATCAGCTCGACGCGGTCCGGGTCCGGCAGCACTTTGCTCAGCAGACGGCGCATATTGTGCGGCTCGCTGAGCTGAGCTTCGGTTTCTCCGGGCATCACCATAAATTCAAAGCGGCGCACGCCGTGGGGCAGCGCGGCGGAAACGTAGGGTCGCACCGGGTCGCAGCACAGATAAACGTGCGGAGTGGCCAGCGGGTCGTTAGCGATATCGATGACGATCCACTGATTCGGCGCGGTCTTACCTTCGAAGGGGATGTTCAGCGTACGACGAATAAAGCTGGCGCCGCCGTCGCAGGCCACCAGCCAGTCCGCGCGCACCGTCTCCCGTTCGCCGTCCGGTCCTTTAAGATTTAACGTGACACTGTCACCGGTCTGGCTAAAGGCTTCCACTTCGCGGGAGAAGAGGCAGCGGACCTGCGGGAAACGCTGCAGACCGTGATACATCACCGCATCGACCTGCGGCTGAATGAAGGCGTTGCGCCGCGACCAGCCAAACTCATCGGTCATCGGCTGGATATCGGCAAAGCAGCGGCCTTTTGGGGTGAGAAAACGCATGGCGTGCCACGGCGTGGTATGCGGCAGCACGTCATTCACCAGCCCCACCGCCTGCATCGCCCGCAGGGATTCATCGTCAATGCCGATGGCCCGCGGGTAATCGATCAGTGTGGCGAGCTTTTCCACCACCAGCACGCTGATGCCCATCTGGCCAAGGTAGTTGGCCATCATCAGACCAACCGGACCGGCGCCAACGATGGCGACCTGAGCGGTATGCTGCACGGCGGGTTGAATATCGGGTGTAGATGTTGTCATTCTCAGCGACCTCACGACTCGGAAACTGCCCGGCTGACAGGCAATTTGTTAATCATGTGTAAACGTATTTTTATAATGGGCTGAGTATAGGGCGGGGGTTTTCGGCTACAATCAAAACATCATCGAATGTGCACCAGGTGCACGACACTGTTTTTAAAGCATTTTAATGGAGGATTTATGCGTGACGATGAGTCCGCAGCGTACAAAACGGTGCGCGGATTAAGCCGGGGTTTATTGTTATTAAAATTGTTAAATAAATTCGACAGCGGCGCGACACCGGACCTGCTGGCGGAGTTTAGCGGCCTGCATCGCACCACCGTGCGCCGGCTGCTGGAGACGCTACAGGAGGAGGGTTTTGTCCGCCGCAGCCGCTCCGATGACAGCTTCCGGTTGACCATTAACGTCCGCCAGCTGAGCGATGGATTTCGTGACGAACATTGGATTTCTGCCCTCGCCACGCCGCTGCTCGGCGAGCTGCTGCGCGAGGTGCAGTGGCCAACGGACATCACCACCCTCGACGTCGACGCCATGGTGGTGCGCGAGACTACCCACCGCTTCAGCCGACTGTCGTTTCACCGCGCGATGGTCGGACGGCGGCTGCCGCTGCTGCTCACCGCCTCCGGACTGACGTGGCTGGCCTTTGCCCCCGACGCGGAACGCGACGCCATCGTCAGCATGCTGGCCGCCCGTCCGGAAGCTGAGTATCAGTTGGCCCGCGAACCGGAACGGCTGGCGGCGATCCTCGCCCGCACCCGCCAGAACGGCTATGGCGAAAACTTCCGCAGCTGGCGGCAGGAGGAGAAAATCGCCTCGATCGCCGTGCCGGTCTGCAGTCAGCAGCGGGTTATCGGCTGCCTGAACCTGGTCTATATCGCCAGCGCAATGACCATTGAGCAGGCGGCGCAGAAGCATCTCCCCGCGCTGCAGAGGGTGGCGAGGCAGATAGAAGCCCGCATGGAGGATGAAGAAGTGTGGTACGAAATGCCCTGATCGTGATGAGGGTAAATGCGATCGCCCATTGCGCCCGGCTTCGTTATATAATTTAATACACAACGAATTTTCACGCCATTCGGGCCACACCATGTCAAAACACCCCTTACTGCTGGGCCTGACGCTGCTCAGCGCCAGCCTGTTCACCGGCCAGGCCTTCGCCGACCGCACCGTCACCGACCAGCTGGGTCGCCAGGTCACCCTCCCCGACCACGTCACCCGCGTAGTGGTTCTGCAGCATCAGACGCTCAACCTGCTGGTGCAACTGCATGCCGCCGAGGATATCGTCGGCGTCTTAAGCAGCTGGCAGAAACAGCTCGGGCCGCAGTTCGCCCGCTTTATGCCGAAGATCGCGCAGCTGGCGACCCCGGGCGATCTTACCCAGGTCAATATTGAAAGCCTGCTGGCGCTGCGTCCGCAGGTGGTTTTCGTCGCCAACTATGCACCGCCGGCGATGATCGCGCAGATCCAACAGGCCGGGATCCCGGTAGTGGCCATCTCGCTGCGCCAGGATGCCGCCGGGGAAAAAAATAAAATGAACCCCACCATGGCTGACGAAGAGCAAGCCTATAACGCCGGGCTGATGGAGGGGATCCGCCTTATCGGCGAGGTGGTCGAGCGCCAGCCCGAGGCCGAGGCGCTGATTCACTACACCTTCGAGGCGCGCAAGCAAGCCAATGCGCCGGTGGCCGATATTCCACCGAACCAGCGGGTGCGGGTGTACATGGCCAACCCCGATCTGAATACCTACGGCGCTGGCAAATACACCGGGCTGATGATGGCGCACGCCGGGGCGCTGAACGTGGCGGCCGCCAGCGTAAAAGGCGCCCGCCAGGTGTCGCTGGAGCAGGTGCTGGAGTGGAACCCCCAGGTGATCTTCGTCCAGGACCGTTATCCGCAGGTGGTCAAACAGATAGAGAACGACCCGCAGTGGCAGACGATCGATGCGGTGAAACATCACCGCGTGTGGCTGATGCCGGAGTATGCCAAAGCCTGGGGTTACCCGATGCCGGAGGCCCTGGCGCTGGGTGAGCTGTGGATGGCGAAAAAACTCTATCCTGCGCGCTACCAGAGCATCGATGTGGACAGTAAAGCCAGGGATTATTATCAGCGTTTTTACCGCGTGGCGTGGACGCCAGATGCCCGCTAACTCTCAGCCCTGGCTGGTGCAGGGAAGCCTGGCGCTGGCGACGCTGGGGATCGCGGTCGCCTCGCTCTGTTTCGGCCAGTACCCGTTAAGCCTGAGCGCCGTTGGCCACACCCTGGTCCATCTGCCGCCAGGTGAAGGGGTGATCGGGCAGATCGTCTGGTCGGTTCGCCTGCCACGCGTGGTGATGGCCCTGCTGGCCGGGGGCGCGCTGGGGCTGTGCGGCGCCACCTTGCAGGGCGTGTTCCAGAACCCGCTGGTGGACCCGCACATCATCGGGGTGACCGCCGGCTCCGCCTTTGGCGGCACGCTGGCGATCCTGTTGGGCGTCGGCAGTCTGCTGATGATGGCCTCGACCTTTTTCTTCGGCCTCGTCGCGCTGGGGCTGATTTACGCCCTCGCCGCCCTGCAGGGGCGGGACAGCACGCTGGGGCTGATTCTGTCCGGGATCATTCTCAGCGGCTTCTTCGCCGCGCTGGTCAGCCTGATGCAGTACCTCGCCGACAGCGAAGAGACGTTACCGAACATCGTTTTCTGGCTGCTCGGCAGCTTCGCGACCGCCAGCTGGCATAAGGTACTGCTTATGTCCCTGCCCCTGGCGGTGGCTGCCGGGGCGCTGTGGAAGCTGCGCTGGCGTATCAACCTGCTGGCCCTGGAGGAACGCGATGCCCGCAGTCTTGGCGTTCCGGTGGCCGCGCTGCGTCGCGGCGTGCTGGTTTGCTGCGCGGTGCTGGTGGCAGCCCAGGTGGCGGTCAGCGGCAGCATCGCCTGGATGGGTCTGGTGGTCCCGCACCTCGCCCGTCTGCTGGTAGGGGCTGACCATCGTCGCCTGCTGCCCACCGCCTTCTGGCTCGGCGCCGCGCTGATGCTGGTGGTGGACGATCTGGCGCGTACGCTGACCCAGGCGGAGATCCCGATCGGGATCATCACCGCCCTGCTCGGGGCGCCGCTGTTTACCGTGTTGCTGGTGCAATCCCGACGCCGGAGTACGACCCGATGAACAGCTCATTATCGCTGCAAGCGCTACGCTACGGCCACCGTCAGCCGCTCTTCGCCCCGCTCACGCTGGCCTGCCGGCCCGGTGAGATCTGGGCGGTGCTGGGCGCCAATGGCCGGGGAAAAAGTACCCTGCTGGATACCCTGACCGGCGTGTTGCCGCCGCTGGGCGGCGAGATGCAGTGCGAGGGCGGCGTGGCCCTGGTTCCGCAGTCGTTTCGTCCCGCTTTTCGCTGGCGCGTGAGCGATGTGGTGCTGATGGGCCGGGCCCGTCACGTGGATCTCTTTGCCCAGCCGGACGAGGAGGATGCCCGGCGGGTTGAGCAGGCGCTGGCGCAGCTGGGGATTGCCGCCCTGGCCGAAGATGACTTCGGCGCCCTCTCCGGCGGCCAGCAGCAGCTGGTGTTGATTGCCCGCGCGCTGGTCAGCGCCAGCCAGAATATCCTGCTGGATGAGCCCTGCTCGGCGCTGGACCTTGGTAACCAGCAGGTGGTATTGCAGCTGATCGGCGATCTCGCCCACCGCCAGGCGCGCACCGTCCTGTTCACCACCCATGATCCCAACCACGCCCTACAGGTGGCCAGCCATACGCTGCTTCTGCTGCCGGAGGGCCGGTGGCTGGCGGGTGAGACCGCCGACGTACTGAGCGAAACGCATCTCCGGCAAGCGTACGGCCTGCCGGTACGCCTGATCCGCCATGCCGCCTCCGCGTTCCCTCTGCTGGCGCCGGGGTTTACGCTGCGTCGCTGAACGGCATAAAACCCGCCTGCCGAAGATACCCCTGGCCAACGTCGCCGAGGATAAAGCGATACAGGGCCAGCGCGGCGGGATCGGCCCTGAGACGCGCCAGCTGGTAATCGCAGCGAATATTCCACGGCGCCGGGATGGTCAGGGTACGCAGATCATCGCAGGTGGCCAGCGCGGGGCCATAGTGCGCATAGCCGATAAACAGATCCGCCAGATTCTGGCGAATAAGCCACGCGCCGGCTATCTCTCCCGGCGGCACGCTCAGTGAGTCTCTGCCGCCGACCAGCTGCTGCGCCCGCCCGGCCATCGCGTTGCCCAACCCTGGATAGCGTGCCTCAATTCGGGCGAACAGCTGCCAGGTATAATCTCCCGACGGATCGCAGCCCGGCGTGGAGGTCGCCAACCGCAGGCGGGGCGTGCTGAGCAGCGCCAGCCAGTCCAGGCCATCGTTATCCGGCGACCGCCGGGCGGTCAGCATCAGCTGGTTGCTGGCAAATCCCTGGCATTCCTGCGCCAGACCCGCCTGCAGCAGCGCCTGCGGGTGCGCCGCGTTGGCGGAAGCAAAAACCGCGCACGGCGACCCGGCTTCGATCCGCTCGCGCAGCAGGCCGGCAGGGCCAAACTGCGCATCGACCGCCAGGCCAGTGTGCTGCCGAAAGTGCGCCACCAGCGGCAGGAAAGCGCTTCTCAGGCTTCCCGCCGCCAGCAGCGTGAGAGTGGTGTTTGTCATAAGAGGTCGCTATAAACCGGATAATATAGCGCTATATTACCCGGTTTGCCGTCGCGTCAGTAGCGAATTTCTGCCAGGGTCCGCAGCTGCTCGGGGGTGGCTACCGGTAGGTCAAAAAAGCGCAGATAGGCAGGGATCATTTCAAACAGCATGTCGGTCCCGCGCTGGATGTGGCACTGTCGTGCCTGAGCGGCCCTCAGCAGCGGGGTGTACTCCTGAGTCATGACGACTTCCCCCACCCAGGCGCCTGGCGCCAGACGGTCAACGTCCAGCGGCAGCGGATCGCTGGCCTTCATCCCCAGCGGGGTGGCATTGACCACCAGCTCGTGTCCGGCAGGATCGGGCTGCATCAGGGTGATATCGAGCTGCGGATAGTGCTGATGCAGCCGCCCGGCGAGGGCGTGCGCCACCTCGGGCCGGGTATCGTACAGGGTCAGGGCGCTGACCCCCGCCGCCGCGAGGGAAGCGGCGATAGCCGATCCCACCCCGCCGCTGCCAACCACCAGCGCCCGCGTCCCCTGCGGGTTAAACCCTTTACGACGCAGGCCCAGCACAAATCCCTCGCCATCGAACATGTCTCCGCTCAGGCTACCGTCAGCCTCGCGGCGGATGGCATTGCAGGCGCCAGCGATGGCCGCCGTCGGGCTCAGGCGCTGCACCAGATCGCAGGTGGCGATTTTATGCGGCATCGTCACCAGCGCGCCGATGATGTTGGTCATCGTAAACAGCGGCGGAATAAACGCGGCGTAGTCCTCCGGCCTGACCCCCATCGGCACCACCTTCACGTCCACCTGCTGGTCAACGAACCACGGGTTGTAGATCATCGGCGCCTTAAAACTGGCGGTCGGATAGCCAAGGTGCGCTATCAGCCGCGTATGCCCACTAATCACCATGCCTTGCTCCTTTGCTTACTGCGATAACTCGATACGTTTGACGTCGCCGAGGATAAACAGATAGGCCACCACGCCCAACAGCGCGGCGCCGCCGATGTAGATCAAGGCGTAGAAGAAATTGCCGAACCCGGCAACGATAAAGCCGATCACCAGCGGGGTGAGGATCCCCGCGAGGTTGGCGCAGAAGTTAAACAGGCCGCCGGTCAGACCGCCCAGCCCCTTCGGGGCGATATCGGAGATCAGCGTCCAGCCGAGACCCACCATCCCCTGGCCAAAAAAGGCAAACGACATCACCAGGATCACCGCCAGGTCGCTCTCCAGCCAGTTGGCGGTGATGATGCAGCTGGCCATCAGCAGGCCGGCAACGATCGGCAGCTTACGACCGAGGTTGGCTGACCCGGTGGCTTTCAGCAGCTTGTCGGAGAGCCAGCCGCCAAACATCACCCCGCCGGCGGCGGCGACAAACGGCAGGATGGAGAAAAAGCCGACCTTCAGCCAGGGCATATGCCGCTCGGTGGCCAGCCAGGTGGGGAACCAGGTGAGAAAGAACACCAGCACGGTATTGCCGGCAAACTGGCCGATACTGGCGCCGATGATCTGCCGTTTGCTCAGCAGCTGGCGGACCAGCGGCCAGCTGAACGCCACCTGCTGGTCGGTCGGGGCGCTGAGGCCGCCGCCGTTTTCGATATGCTCGCGCTCCTGCTGGCTAAGGCGCGGATCTTCATGCGGTTCGCGGTAGCAGCGCCACCACACCAGGGCAAACAGAATGCCGACGGCGCCAACGCTGACGAACAGCACCCGCCAGCCGAAACCGTCCATGATCCAGAACAGCAGCGGCGCAAAACAGGCCAGCCCGAGATACTCCCCCACGGTGTACACCGCCGTGGCCTTCGCCCGCTCCTGCTGTGGGAACCAGGCGCTGACCACCCGGCTGTTGACCGGAAAGCACGGCGCTTCGCTAATGCCGAGCCCGAAGCGGCACAGCAGCAGCGTCTTCAGCCCCACCGCCATGCCGTGGAACAGGGTAAACAGCGACCACAGGGTCAGTGACAAAAAGTAGGTCACTTTGTTGCCAAAGCGGTCGAGAAACAGTCCGCCGGGGATCTGCGCCAGAGCATAGGTCCAGGCGAAGGCGGAGAAGAGGATTCCCATGATCGCCGGGTCGATCCCCAGCTCAGCGGTGAGCTTTGGGGCGGCGATCCCCAGTACGGTGCGATCGAGATAGTTGATCATGGTGCCAATGGCCAACAGCGCAAGAATGCCGATACGCCGCCGGGAGCGGCGCACGGTGACGGCTGGCTGGGCGGCAGCCGTCGGGTTAGGGCTATATGAGCTCATAGTCGGTTCCTGTCTCGGGTACAGAGGGTGTTGTTATTGTGTTTAACGCATAATGAACCATTTGATTCAGGCTAACAATACTGCATCGCCGCCAGACGGACGGCCGCATTCGCTGCGCCATAGAGCGCATAGCCAGCCCGGCGCTCGGTTAACTCAAAGAAAAAGCGGCCGGCGGTAAACGGCCGGGTGTAAAGATGCAGGAAATCTCCCCCCTGCGGATCGCGGTCATAGAGGAGCTGCTGGCGCTGAAGCTGCCCGACGTCCAGCTCGCCGCCAAAGCGCGCCAGCAGATCGTCATAATAATTGGCCGGGATCGGCAGCGTATGGCGGGCAACCTCGGCAAGCTGGTCGCAGGCGGCCGGCAGATCGCGGCAGGCAAAGGCGGCATGCTGCAGCCCCGCCCCCTGGTAGCAAGCGACGGAGCGGGCGATCTGCGTCGCCCGGCTCTGCGAAATATTCAGCGCCAGACGGATATCGCCCTGCGGGCTGCGCACCGCCAGGCTGCGCACCAGTCCATACGGGTCCGGCAGCGTCTGCTCATGCTCAAGGGAAAAACCAAACACCGTACGGAAGAACATCACCCAGTTATCGCGGCTGTCGGCCTCCATTCCCAGCGCCAGATGATCGATACCGAGATAATCCTCGCGCACCGTCACGCCATCACGCAGATGAAAATCGCGCTCGTAGATAGCCTCCCCGGCGTCGATGAGATAGATAAGGCTGCCGTCGGGGGCGCAGATCGCCGGGATCGGCGTTTCGTTCGGCCCGGCGTCGCCCTGCCAGGTGGCATACCCCAGCGCGCGGGCGCGGGCGACAAGCGACGCGCTGTGCTCGACCCGCAGCGCCATCGCGCAGAGCGATACCCCGTGGCGTTGATAAAAATGGTCGGCCCAGCTGTGCGGCTGATGGTTGATGACGATCCGCGCCCCGCCGTTGCGCCACAGCGTCACCTGTCTGGAGCGGTGGCTTCCCTCGTGCTGAAAACCCAGCGCCTGCAGATGTTGCCCCAGGCGCTGCGCCTCGGCGGCGCTGGCGGCAAACTCGATAAACTCCAGCCCGTGATAGACCGGCAGCGGCGGCGGTGAAAACAGATCGGCATCGGACGTCGGGAGCCGACGGCGGGTTTGCTCCTCCAGCCACAGCAGCGAACGATAACCATCTTTGGCCGTCGCGCCGTTCGGCGAGGCGCGAAAACCGTCATTAAAGATCTCCAGCGACCAGGGGCCGCGGTAGCCACAGCGGGTGATCTGCTCGGCAAACGCCTCCAGCGGCAGCTCCCCCTGTCCGGGAAAGCAGCGGAAGTGGCGGCTCCACTCCAGCAAATCCATTTTCATATACGGCGCATCGGCGAGCTGTACAAAGGTGATTTTCTCCACCGGCACCGACGGTAGCGCGTCCAGCGTGTCGCCGCGGGCCAGAATATGGAAGCTGTCGAGCACCAGGCCCAACGCCGGGCTGTCCACCCGCCGCACCCGCTCCCAGGCCTGCTGCCAGCGGTTCACATGGGTTCCCCAGGCCAGGGCCTCATAGCCGATAGCGATCCCCTCCTCTTCCGCCAGCGTGGCCAGCGCCCGCAGGTCCGCGACCTGCAATTCGCTATCCGCCGAGCAGTCCGGCTGTACATTGCTGCACAACAGCAGCGTCTCGCAGCCCAGCTCGCGCATCAGAGCAAACTTGCGCCGAGCGCGGGCCATATTCGCCGCAAACTGCGCCCGACTGGCGCCTTCAAAATCGCGAAAGGGTTGAAAAAGCGTGATTTTTAACCCTAAATCGGCGGCAAGCTGGCGGATTTCCGCCGGCGTCCCCGTATAATAGAGCAGATCGTTCTCGAAAATTTCCACCCCCTGATACCCCGCCGCCGCAATAGCGTGCAGCTTCTCAGGCAGGGTGCCGGAAATCGAAACGGTGGCGATAGAGCGCAGCATAAGGTCCTCGGGTCAACAGCTGACGTAAGCCTTGAATATGTATCATTTGGTTCATTTGCGCCATACTAGGTTGCTAAATTGTGATCATTATGTGTATTTTTTGTCACCCAAGAAAAAGGAGTTGCCATGACCGTCGTTGCCCATGATGAAGCACAATCCCTGAAGGCGCGGATTTTCAGCGCCGCTATCGCTGTCTTTGCTGAACACGGGCTGTCAGGCGCCCGCATGGAGCAGATCGCCACCGAGGCGCAGACCACCAAACGCATGGTGGTTTACTACTTCAAAAGCAAAGAACAGCTCTATCAGGAGGTGCTGCAGCATGTGTATGCGCGGATCCGCGAAACCGAGCAGCAGCTGGGGCTGGAGAATGTGCCGCCGGTGGAGGCGCTGGTGCGGCTGGTGCGCTGGAGCGTGCGCTATCACGCCACCCATGCGGACTATATGCGCGTCATTTGCATGGAGAATATGCAGCGCGGCAAGTGGTTAAAAAGCTCGGGTGAACTGAAGCCGCTGAATCGTACCGCCCTGTCGATACTGGAAGACATTTTACTGCGCGGCCAGCAGCAGGGCGTCTTTCAGGCGGGGCTCGACGCGCGCGATGTCCACCGGTTAATCAGCAGCTTCAGCTTTTATCAGGTGTCGAACTTCTACACCTTCAGCAGCCTGTATCTTGACGATCCGCTACCCGCCATCGACGATGAAGCGATGGTGGCTCACCATTGTGACATTGCCGTCAGGGCGGTGATCCGCTTCGTGATTTCCTGACCCGCCGGCGTAAGGGTTCAGTGCCCGGAAAGCGCATGAATGACTTTCTCCATAGCCTCCACGGTGAGCGGCGAACGCTGGATTTTGCGGTTCGCCAACGAGGTGCGCAGCACACCGGCAATGACAATGTGTTTCGGCTCCTGACCCAGGTCACGCATTTCCAGCACGACTTTACCCACCACGCGGCACATTTCCTGGTACAGGTCGTCGTCTTTCGCTTTATTTCCCATAGAATTTGGCTCGTATTTTATCATTATCAATCAAATCATTATTGATAGATTTCCCGCACAACGCAAACCATCGCCACTTTAAAGGTTCAATGACGCATTTTACCGGCTCATGATGGCGAAATAATCCATTTCTTTTACTCTTTTTCATAGCCGGTGAAGAAAAAGTGTGTTGCGTAGATTTTTGCATAACGTGCCGGTTTTGTTACGCGTTTTGTCCATAATTTGAAACGAGGTTTTTATTTTCCTTTTTGATTTCGGCAGCGTATAATGCGCTTCGATTCTTTCTTGAATGGTTTCAGCGCATTGGACTGCATGATAAAACGCATAACACCTTGCCACATTTCATGGGCTGAACCGCCAGCACACATTCTTCTGCACGCTTCAGGGTTGTCACCTATCCTTAGGGCGTGGCTTAGCAACTTTCGTAATACAGGTTTGGCTCCCCGGCAGTGCGCCCGCGGAGCGAGAATTCCATATCCTTCACAACTTAAAGACTAAAACTGTCATGAAAAAGACCAAAATTGTTTGCACCATCGGTCCGAAAACCGAATCTGAAGAGATGCTGACCAAAATGCTGGAAGCCGGCATGAATGTGATGCGTCTGAACTTCTCCCACGGTGACTATGCGGAACACGGTCAGCGCATCCAGAACCTGCGCAATGTGATGAGCAAAACCGGTAAGAAAGCCGCTATTCTGCTGGACACTAAAGGGCCGGAAATTCGTACCATCAAGCTGGAAGGCGGCAACGACGTCTCCCTGAAAGCAGGCCAGACCTTCACCTTCACTACCGATAAATCCGTCATCGGCAACAACGAAATCGTTGCGGTAACCTATGAAGGCTTCACCTCCGACCTCGCCGTCGGCAACACCGTCCTGGTGGACGATGGCCTGATCGGTATGAAAGTCACGGCTATCGAAGGCAACAAAGTTATCTGTAAAGTGCTGAACAATGGCGACCTCGGCGAGAACAAAGGCGTTAACCTGCCGGGCGTCTCCATCGCCCTGCCGGCGCTGGCTGAGAAAGACAAACAGGATCTGATCTTCGGTTGCGAACAGGGCGTGGACTTCGTCGCGGCCTCCTTCATCCGTAAACGTTCCGACGTCGTCGAGATCCGTGAGCACCTGAAAGCCCACGGCGGCGAAAACATCCAGATCATCTCCAAAATCGAAAACCAGGAAGGCCTGAACAACTTCGACGAAATCCTCGAAGCGTCTGACGGCATCATGGTTGCGCGTGGCGACATGGGCGTGGAGATCCCGGTTGAAGAAGTTATCTTCGCCCAGAAAATGATCATCGAAAAATGTATCCGCGCGCGTAAAGTGGTTATCACCGCCACCCAGATGCTGGACTCCATGATCAAGAACCCGCGTCCGACCCGCGCTGAAGCCGGCGACGTGGCTAACGCCATCCTCGACGGCACCGATGCGGTGATGCTGTCCGGTGAATCCGCGAAAGGTAAATACCCGCTGGAAGCGGTCACCATCATGGCGACCATTTGCGAACGTACCGACCGCGTGATGACCAGCCGTCTGGACTTCAACAACGACAACCGTAAACTGCGCATCACCGAAGCGGTGTGCCGCGGCGCGGTAGAAACCGCTGAGAAACTGGAAGCGCCGCTGATCGTGGTCGCCACCCAGGGCGGTAAATCCGCACGCGCTGTGCGCAAATACTTCCCGGATGCCACCATCCTGGCGCTGACCACCAACGAAACCACCGCTCGTCAGCTGGTGCTGAGCAAAGGCGTGGTACCGCAGCTGGTGGAAGAGATTGCCTCTACCGATGATTTCTATCATCTGGGCAAAGACCTGGCGCTGAAGAGCGGCCTCGCGCGTAAAGGCGACGTAGTGGTGATGGTTTCCGGCGCATTAGTGCCGAGCGGCACGACTAATACCGCTTCCGTACACGTGCTGTAATAATTTACAGGTTAATTGGTTTTTTTTAATAAAGCGCCTCGCGGGGCGCTTTTTTTTATTCATTGATTAGCTCTTCCTATTAAAAATGCAAATCGGAATTTACTATTTAATAAAGGATTATCTAAGATGAATCCGATGGAAGCGCGCTGTTTTCACTCGCCTTTTTCAGCGATTCTGAGCAATTCGATGCTTCTTTGAGCGAACGATCAAAAATAAGTGCGTTCAGGTAAAAAAAATATTCTCATCCCAAAAAACTTTGTGTAATACTTGTAACGCTACATGGAGATTAACTCAATCTAGAGGGTATTAATAATGAATCGTACTAAACTGGTACTGGGCGCGGTAATCCTGGGTTCTACTCTGCTGGCTGGTTGCTCCAGCAATGCTAAAATCGATCAGCTGTCTTCTGACGTTCAGACTCTGAACGCTAAAGTTGACCAGCTGAGCAACGACGTGAACGCAATGCGTTCCGACGTTCAGGCTGCTAAAGACGACGCAGCTCGCGCTAACCAGCGTCTGGACAACCAGGCTCACTCTTACCGTAAGTAAGAGTTCTGGTAATAAAAATGGCGCACTCTGTGCGCCATTTTTTTTGCCCTCAGCATGAGGGCTATTGGGTAAGCAGACCGTTGTCAGACGAACTATTCTGCGCCGACAGCGACGTCGCCGTGCTACCTGCCCCCGCCGACACCACCACCGGATACCCCGCCCTTCTCGACATCGCTTTTTTCAACTGCAGGTCATCCACTGCTTTATCCTCTGCGAAGGCGTGAAACGCCGCTGGCAGCGTGTAAGCGATGGTCCGGGTGTTTTCCCCTTCGGTCTGCGAAAGCGGCCTGTGGACTTCGACATAGCGTTTACCATCCGGCTCGACGGCAAACTTCACCGGCTGATTGATAATCCGTACCGGCGTCCCGGTTTTCACCTGGCTGAACAGCGCTTTGATGTCATCAGCGTTCATCCGCATACAGCCCGAGCTGACGCGCAGACCAACGCTGTCTGGGGCGTTAGTTCCGTGGATGAGATATTCACCGTTACCGTAGGCCAGACGCAGCGCATAGCGGCCCAGGGGATTGTTCGGTCCGGCCGGGACCACCGCTGGCAGCGTCACCCCTTTCTCCAGCGAGCGCGCGCGGATGCCGGCGGTAGGCGTCCAGGTAGGGTTAGGGATCTTCTGCCCCACGCGGGTGGTCATCTCCGGCGTTTCCAGACCTAACTGGCCAATGCCCAGCGGATAGACCTGCACCTGATTCTCTCCCGGCGGGAAGTAATACAGCCGCAGTTCGGCGAGGTTGACGACAATGCCCTCCCTCGGCACGTCGGGCAGCAGCATCTGAGAAGGGATAAGGACCTGAGTGCCGGGCTTCGGCTGCACTGGTGCAATCGTATCGTTGGCTTCGAGGATCAGCATCGCCGCGGTATCGAAATGGCGCGCAATCGCCTGCAGGTTGCGATCTCCCTCCTGGACCGTCCAGTACTGATTCTGACCAATCAGCCGACTGTTGGCGGGAGGAAGCGGGTAATCAACGGCCCAGGCGGCCGTGGAGGCGCCAAGGGCGCTGAGAAGGGCTAAGGTGATCATCGTTTTGCGTTTCATACTGAGATTCCTTCTTTCGCTGATAAAACGCCAGGAGACTGAACGGCGGCAGGGTCAGCGCCCTGCCGGACGTAACAGAATGAAATCTACCTGTTTATTCTAGCTAATATTTGCCGCTTTCGCGCGTATCGCGCGGATCATGGCTTCGAGGCCTTGCGAGCGGGAGGGGGTGAGATGCTGGGTGAGCGCCATTTTTTCAAACCACGGACGCACGTCGAACTCGGTGATGTCCTGAGCGGTCATCCGGTCATAGAGGATAAACACCACCGCTATCAGACCCTTGACGATCGCCGCATCGCTATCGCCGCGCAGGGTGATCACGCCTGTGGGATCCTGGTCCATCACGATCCAGACCTGGCTTTGACAGCCCTGAATAATGTTCTGCACGCTATGTTCTTCCGGGCTTAGCGGCGCCAGACGCTGGCCAAGCTCGATGATATAGAGATACTTCTCTTCCCAGTTGGCGCAACGGCTAAAGTTACGCAACAGTTTGTCTTTGTCCGGTAGTGCCGCCATTGTCCCGTCCTTTACCCTAACAGTTTGCGGATCCGCTGGAGGCCGGCCACCAGGCGGTCCACCTCTTCCGTGGTATTGTACATCGCCAGCGATGCCCGACACATAGCCGGTACCTGATACCGGGCCATCAACGGCATCGCGCAGTGGTGTCCGGTCCGCACGGCGATCCCGTAGTTATCAAGGAAGCTGCCGACGTCATAGGCGTGATGCTGACCGAGGTTGAAAGCAATTACCCCTTTACGCTGCGCCGGGCCGTAAAGGATCAGATCCGGTACCGCGCGCAGGGCATCGAGCGCGTAGCGCATCAGCGTCTGCTCATACTCGGCAATCTGCGTCAGTCCCAGCTGGCTGACGTAGGTCAGCGCCGCGCCGAGGCCAATGATCCCCCCGGTATTCGGCGTGCCGGCCTCAAAGCGCCACGGCGCCTGATTCCAGGTGGTGCCCTCCGTCAGGCTGACGGTGGCGATCATCGACCCGCCCCCTTCCCAAGGCGCCATCGTCTGCAGCAGCTCGGACCGGGCGTAGAGCACGCCGATCCCGGTCGGCCCGTACAGCTTGTGGGCGGAGAAAACATAAAAATCGCAGCCCAGCGCCTGGACGTCCACCGGGTGGTGCATCACCGCCTGGGCGCCATCCACCAGCACTTTCGCGCCATGCTGATGCGCAAGAGCAATCAGCGCCGCCAGCGGGTTTTCCGTCCCCAGCACGTTGGAGACCTCGGTTATCGCCAGCAGGCGGGTGCGCGGGTCAAACAGTCCCGGGACAACATCCAGTTGCAGCGTACCGTCCGGGTTCAGGGGGATCACCCGCAGCTCAGCCCCGACGCGGGCGCAGAGCATCTGCCACGGCACAATATTGGCGTGGTGCTCCATTTCGCTGATGATGATGTTATCCCCGGCGCCGACGTTGGCGTTTCCCCAGCTGTTGGCCACCAGGTTGATACCCTCGGTGGTGCCGCGGACGAACACCACTTCCTCCGCCGACCCGGCGTTAAGGAAGGTGGCCGCCTGTTGACGCACGGCTTCCATCCGCGCGGTGGCTTCCGCGCTGAGGGTATGGATGCCGCGGTGCACCGCCGCGTAGCCGTGGCGATAGAATTCCGCTTCGGCGCCGATCACTGCCTCCGGCTTCTGGGCGCTGGCGGCGCTGTCGAGATAGACCAGCGGCTGACCGTTGACCTCCCGGTTCAGTACCGGAAAATCGGCGCGAACCTGTTCTACTGAAAATGTCATACTGTGCCTCCCGGCAAACGCTGTCCAATACGCGCCAGCACCTGCTCTCTGAGCGCGTCGCTGCGGATAGCCTCGGTGAGCTCGGCGGCGAAGGCGTAGAGGATCATCTGCTGCGCCGCCTGCTGTTCGATACCGCGCGAGCGCAGATAGAACAGCTGCTCTTCGTCAATGCGCCCCACCGTCGCCCCGTGGCTGCATTTCACGTCATCGGCGTAAATTTCCAGCTGCGGTTTGGTGTCGACCTCCGCCAGCCGCCCGAGCAGCAAATTATTGTTGGTCATCTGACCGTCGGTTTTCAGCGCGAGCGGCGCGACGTTGATCAGCCCGTTAAACACCGCCCGCCCCTTATCGCTGACGATGGTTTTGTGCAGCTGGCGGCTGGTGCAGTAGCCGACCTGATGGTCGAGCCAGGTGCGGCTATCGCAGACCTCATTTTTCACCGGCATCGCCAGCGAATTGAGGCGCAGGTTGCTGTTTTCGCCGCCCAGGCGGGTGCTGGTCTGGTGACGCAGCACCTGGCCGCCAAGCAGGAAACTGCTGCTGAAGGCCGAGGCGTCGCGGCCCAGCAGCAGGTCGTTATGGGCGAAGTGATAGCTGCGGGCATTCTCAAATGCCAGCTTGATATGCTGGAGGTGCGCGTTATCGGCCACCGTCATGGTCAATCGCCCGCCGGTGAAATGCGGCTGTTCATTGAGGCTCAGGTAATGCTCGACAATCGTCGCCTCCGCCCCGCTCTCCAGCGCCAGGTGATGGCGATAGTGGGCGGTATTCAGCGCATCGCCGGCCAGGCCACTGGTGATATGCATCAGCAGCAGCGGTTTATCCAGGCGGCGGTTGCGCGGCACGCGAATGCGGGTCACCGTCTGGGCCAGGCTTTCGGTCAGATGGAGAAACACCTCCGGCTGCAGGGCATCCGGCAGATGGTGGCGCTGATTATCGACACTGACCTCCACGCCGCTGGCGGCAAGCTCGTCGCTCAGCTGAGGATGATAGCGGCCATCGATAAACACCAGCCGCCAGGCGTCCAGCGGCAGCGCCAGCGCATCACGCTGTTCAGCACTGAGAGAGGCTCCCTCATCGGCGACAAAGCGACCGTTAAGTAGGGCATCCAGCGGAGTGTATTTCCAGTCCTCGTGCTTGCGCGTCGGCAGCCCAAGGCGCAGCAGCTGCTGCAGATGCTGACTGGCCTCCGGGGTACGCGGGCCGCCCTGCGCTTCAAACAGATGGTGCCACTGCTGCAGCGCGTTACTGCTGTTCGGTAAGCCAGCCATAGCCCTGCTCCTCCAGCTGTTTGACCAGAGTGAAATCGCCCGACTTCACAATCCGCCCCTGATACAGCACATGGACATAGTCCGGCTTGATATAGTCAAGGATGCGCTGATAGTGGGTGACAATGATAAAGGCGCGTTTGCCGTCGCGCAGGGCATTCACTCCCTGCGAGACGATTTTCAGGGCATCGATATCCAACCCCGAATCCGATTCATCGAGAATGCACAGCTCCGGCTCAAGCACCGCCATTTGCAGAATATCGTTGCGCTTTTTCTCACCGCCGGAGAAGCCAACGTTCACCGAGCGGGTCAGGAGATCTTCCGGCATCTGCAGCAGCTTGATCTTTTCTTCCATTAAGTCCTGGAAATCGAAACGATCCAGCGCCTCCTGGCCACGATAGTTGCGCACGGCATTCAGCGCAGTCTGCAGGAAGAACTGGTTGCTGACGCCGGGGATCTCTACCGGATACTGGAAGGCCATAAAGATACCTTCCCCGGCGCGATCTTCCGCAGCGAGTTCGAGCAGGTTTTTGCCCTTAAATTCGACGCGACCGCCAGTCACCTCATAATCTTCACGCCCGGCCAGGGTGGCCGAAAGCGTACTTTTGCCTGAGCCGTTCGGCCCCATAATGGCGTGGACCTCTCCCGGGCGCACGTCAAGGTTCAGCCCGCGCAGGATCGCTTTATCTTCGACGGCGACGTGTAAATCTTGAATACTTAACATCTTTTTTCCTTAATTATCAGCCGACGCTATGTTCAAGGCTAATGGCCAGCAATTTTTGCGCCTCTACAGCGAACTCCAGCGGCAGCTCGGAGAAGACGTCTTTACAGAAACCGTTGACGATCATCGAGATAGCATCGTCTTCGCTGATCCCGCGCTGCAGGCAGTAGAACAATTGATCTTCGCCAATCCGCGAGGTGGTCGCCTCGTGCTCCAGCTGGGCGCTGTTGTTGCGGCATTCAACATACGGGAAGGTATGCGCCCCGCAGTCCGGGCCGATCAGCATCGAATCGCACTGGGTATAGTTGCGGGCGTTGGTGGCGGTCGGCATGATTTTGACCAGCCCGCGATAGCTGTTCTGACTGTGTCCGGCGGAGATCCCTTTCGAGATAATGGTCGAGCGGGTGTTCTTGCCGATATGGATCATTTTGGTGCCGGTGTCCGCCTGCTGATGGCCGCTGGTCAGCGCCACCGAAAAGAATTCGCCGATCGAGTTATCGCCGCGCAGGATGCAGCTGGGGTATTTCCAGGTGATGGCCGAGCCGGTTTCCGACTGGGTCCATGACATTTTGCTGTTCTCCCCTTCACACAGGGCGCGCTTGGTGACGAAGTTGAGGATCCCGCCGGTGTTGTTATCGCCGGGGAACCAGTTCTGCACCGTGGAGTATTTCACTTCCGCGTCTTTATGGATGATGACTTCAACGACCGCGGCATGCAGCTGATAGCTGTCGCGCACCGGCGCCGAGCAGCCTTCAATATAGCTGACGTAGCTGCCTTCATCGGCCACCAGAATGGTGCGTTCAAACTGTCCGGTCTTTTCGGCGTTGATACGGAAATAGGTGGACAGCTCCATCGGGCAGCGGACGCCTTTCGGCACATAGATAAAGGTGCCGTCCGAAGCCACCGCGGCGTTCAGCGCGGCAAAGAAGTTGTCATTACCCGGCACTACGGTGCCCAGATACTTTTTCACCAGTTCCGGATGGTCGTGGATCGCCTCGCCGAAAGAACAGAAGATGATCCCCTGCTCGGCCAGCTTTTCTCGGTAGGTGGTCGCCACCGACACCGAGTCAAATATCGCGTCCACCGCCACCTCGCGCCCTTCGCGTACCGGCACGCCAAGCTGGTTAAAGGCTTCTTCCACCTCGCTGGTCAGAAAGGTATTGGCCCCGGTCTGCTGCACCGCGCCAGGCTCGGAGGCGCAGGTCTCATCGCAGTTGCCGCAGGAGGGCGCGGAATAGTAGCTGTAATCCTGATAATTCAGCTTATCGTAATGCGCTTTCAGCCAGTGCGGCTCCTCCATTTCCAGCCACGCCCGGTAGGCATTCAGACGAAACTCCAACATCCACTGCGGCTCATTGCGGCGAGCCGAGATAGCCCGAACGACTTCTTCATTAATGCCTTTGGCCAGCTCATCGGTTTGCAGGCGAGTAAAAAAGCCCTCTTTGTAGTTGAGCGGGCCGCCGGTCCAGGTTTTGACATCGTCAGTTGCTTCAGTATTACGCGACATAGTTACTCCGCCTGCACCCCAAAACTTTCGCCGCAGCCGCACTCATGCTGCGCTTTCGGGTTATGAAATTTAAAGATTTCATTTAAACCTTCCCGGACATAATCCAGCTCGGTGCCGTCGATGAACGGCATCGCCTGCAGCGGCGCAAACAGCTTCGCCCCGTCAGATTCAAAGAGCAGATCGTCGGGCGCCGGCTCGGCAATCATTTCGAGCACATAGCCAAAACCGGCGCAGCCGCTGGTTTTAATGCCCAGCCGCAGCCCTTTCTTATCCGGCTGCTTGCGCATCAGATCGCGGATATGCGCGGCAGCGGCCGGCGTCATGGTCAGTCCCTGCCAGCTGAAATCGGCGGGATTAAAAGTTCCTGCTTGTACTTCCATCGATAGACCTCCAGGTTGGCGCCATCAAGGCATACCGCCATGTTAGTGATAATGATTATCACTTCAACCCTTCTGCAGCAGGGGTATTGCCTCATTTAGTGCTTTTTATAAGCATAGACCCTCGCCCGGGGATTATCAGGGCGTGCAAATAGAACTTAATCGATTGATTTATAATATGTTATTTTGAAATCATTCTATCTCCGCACGCAATGGCAAAGATGTATCGAAAATACCGATTTATGCAATAGCGGCAGACCACCTTGCTGGTTATCCTTTGCAGGCGAGCATAAAGTGACAACGTAACAGAAAGACCATGCCAGCGCGGGGCGCGGCCCCGGCCATGCGCTAGCAAAAAGCGGGTAGTGAAAGCGCCCGCCGGTAACGCTTCAGGAAAGGGATAAGCGCCGCTCGCCTGGCCGCGTTCGGGAAATAAAAACCAAAATAAAACGGGCAAACGGGGCTGCCAGGCGGGATACCGGCTGGCTAGGTGCCTTTACTCACCAGCCGGGCGGCCTGGACAAAGACCTCATCCTCTACCCCGTCCCCCTTCTGTCTGCCCAGCCTCACCAGTTCATCCACGATACTCCCCTGATTAATCTGCTTTTGTGTAGCCACTAAGCTAATGACCGCCGCGCCGATGGCCATGCCAATCAATGCCGTTTGTTCATCTTTATCTTTCATGGTGTCGCTCCGTCTGCCCTCCTCAGAAAGGCTAGCAAAAGATACCATCTGCTCAATTTCAAATTCATCTTCTTTACACCTCCCGGAAAACGCAGGCGCCGCACTGACCTCTCCTTCCCCCTGGTGGCGATGGCGCAAAGCGCTGTCGCCTCATACCGGGTCTTTATTTTGCCAGCTTCACGTTGCGCGGAAATAAATAAAAATAACGCGCGCGCCGAAGAGTAAAAAAAGGAAATAGCAGCCTCAGCGATAAAACCAGATTATTCCAGCAGGGAATAGCTGGAATGCTAATATTTCATTTCCTCGCCGGTTTTTAGAGGCCTATAGTTTTTTTACCTGCAGAACATCCACTAAGGTTAAAAAACATAAGGACATAATAATGATTGTTTCAGCCCCCAGCGATTATCGCGAAGCCGCTCGTCGTCGTCTGCCCCGCTTCCTTTTCGATTATATTGACGGTGGCGCGGTGGCGGAAAACACCATGAACGCCAACGCCGCCGAGCTTGCCTCGGTAGCTCTTCGCCAGCGCGTACTGTGCGGGGCCGGCGAACCGACGCTGGCGACCACGATCCTTGATGCCCCATGGGCGATGCCCGTGGCGCTGGGGCCCGTCGGCGCCACCGGGATGTACGCCCGCCGCGGCGAAGTCCAGGCGGCCCGCGCCGCCTCCCGCGCCGGGATCCCGTACACCTTATCCACCGTGTCGGTCTGCTCGATTGAAGAGGTGGCGAGCCACGCCAGCGGCGCGCTCTGGTCCCAGCTGTACGTACTCAAAGATCGCGGCTATATGCGTAACGCGCTGGAGCGCGCCTGGGCCGCTGGCATGAAAACCCTGGTATTTACCGTCGATATGCCAATCCCCGGCTCGCGGTATCGCGATAACCGCTCAGGGATGTCCGGGCCGCACGCCACCCTGCGACAATATCTCCAGGCTTGCACCCATCCGCACTGGGCGATGAACGTCGGGCTGGCGGGCAGACCCCTGTCGTTTGGTAATATCGAAGCCTACACCGGCCACAAAATGACCATGGACGACTATATGGGGTTCATCAGCAACAACTTCGACCCGTCCATCGCCTGGCACGATCTGGAGTGGATCCGCGACAGCTGGCAAGGAAAATTAATCATCAAAGGGATCCTCGATGCCGACGATGCGCGCAATGCCGTGCGGCTGGGCGCCGATGGTATTGTGGTGTCAAATCATGGCGGCAGACAGCTCGATGGCGCCATCCCCACCGCCCGGGCGCTGCCCAGGGTGGTGGATGCGGTCGGCGACGATCTGACAGTGCTTGCCGATTCCGGGGTGCGCTCCGGCGTGGACGTTATACGTCTGCTGGCCCTCGGCGCGAAAGGCGTGCTGCTCGGTCGGGCCTATATTTATGCCCTGGCCGCGGCGGGCGAAGCGGGCGTGGCGCATCTGCTGCGCTTATTTGCCGAGGATATGAAGGTTACCATGACCCTCACCGGCGCGACCTCGCCATCGGCCATCAGCCTCGATTGCCTTGATCGCCTCGAACAGGATCAACACCGCACTCATGCGGTGCCGGTATCCTTACCCGCCTGACGCTGCCCGGGACCTGGCCTGGCCATGTGCCTCGCCCAGGTCCGGCAAAGTGGAATTACCTCTGAAGGTGCAACTCTGTCTGCTGTACCGTGTTCTCCGGGCGGATGCGGAACCAGATCGCGTACATGGCCGGCAGGAAGATAAGGGTCATGATGGTTCCCCCCAGCGTCCCGCCAATCAGCGTATAGGCGAGCGTTCCCCAGAAGACCGAATGAGTGAGCGGAATGAACGCCAGGATCGCCGCCAGCGCGGTCAGCAGAACCGGGCGGGCGCGCTGCACCGTCGCCTCCACCACCGCGTGGAACGGATCGAGCCCCGCCTGTTGGTTATGATGGATTTGGCCAATCAGGATCAGCGTATTGCGCATCAGGATCCCCGACAGGGCGATCAGGCCCACCAAGGCATTGATGCCAAACGGCTGATTGAACAGCAGCAGCGTCGGGACCACGCCAATCAGCCCCAGCGGCGCGGTCAGGAAAACCATGACCATCGCCGACAGCGAACGCACCTGCAGGATAATGATCAGCAGCGTGAGGGCGATCATTATCGGAAATAACGGCACCATCGCCCGGGTGGCCTTGCCGGATTCCTCAATCGACCCCGCCGTCTCGATGCGATAGCCAGGCGGCAGCGAGTCGATAATGGGCTGCAGCGGCTTCATCAGCGCGGTGGAGACATCCGGCGGCTGCAGGTTCTCCGCAACATCTCCGCGGACGGTGATGGTCGGCGTGCGGTCGCGACGGCGAAGCAGCGGGTCCTCCATCCTGATCGACACGTCGCCAATCTGTGACAAGGGAACCCGCTGCCCGCCGCTGCCCACCAGGGTGAAGTCGGCGATTTTCGCCGGATCCAGACGGATGTCGCCCGCCGCGCGGCCGATCACCTGCACGGCGCGAATATCTTCCCGGACGGTGGTGATCGGGATCCCTGACAGCAGGAACTGCAGCTGCTGGGCGACGGACTGGGAGCTGAGTCCGCTCGCCTGCAGCCGGTCCTGATTGAGGCTGAAATGCATCACCGGTACCCGCGAACCCCAGTCGGTATTGACGGTGCGCATCAGCGGACTGGCCTGCAGCACCGATTTAACCCGCTCGGCGATGTCGAGCAGAGCGTGCGGATCGGGCCCCATCACCCGCCAGGCGACCGGATAAGGCGAATAAGGGCCAAACACCAGCTGAGTGACGCGCACCCGCGCCTCCGGCGCCAGGCCATTGGCCACCGCCTCCCGCAGCCGCCGCTTGAGCGCCTCGCGGGCACCCTGCCCGTCGGTCAACACCACCAGTTTGGCGAAGGAGGGATCGGGCAATTCCGGAGCCATCGCCAGGTAAAAGCGCGGCGCGCCCTGGCCGATATAGCTGGTGACAATCTTCGCCTCCGGCTGCCGCTGCAGCCAGTGCTCAATTTTCGCCGCCGCGGCGCTGGTCTGGCTAATCGACGACCCGTAAGGCAGCTGCACTTCAACCAGCACTTCCGGACGATCGGAGGTGGGGAAAAACTGCTTTTTCACCACGCTCATGCCCAGGATCGCCACGATAAACAGCGCCACCACCCCGGCGGCCACGCGCCATTTGTGAACAATAACCCGGGTCAGCAGCCGACGGAAGCGCTGATAGCGCGGGGTGTCATACAGCGCGGCGTGGCCGGCCGCCGCGGGTTTTCTGTCCGGCAACAGGTGCACCCCCAGCCAGGGGGTAAAAATCACCGCCACAATCCAGGAGGCAATCAGCGCGATACCGACGATCCAGAACACATTGCTGGCGTACTCCCCGGCGGTGGACTGCGCAAATCCATTAGGCATAAAACCCACGGCCGTCACCAGGGTACCGGCCAGCATGGGCGCCGCGGTATGGCTCCAGGCATAGGCCGAGGCTTTGAGGCGGTCGTACCCCTCCTCCATTTTTACCACCATCATTTCGATGGCAATGATGGCATCATCCACCAGCAGCCCCAGGGCGAGGATCAGCGAGCCGAGAGTGATGCGGTCGAAGTTTTTGCCGGTCGCCTCCATCACCACAAACACCACGGCGAGGGTTAAAGGCACCGCCGCCGCGACCACCACGCCCACGCGCCACCCCATGCTGACAAAGCACACCGTCATCACCACCAGCAGGGCGACAAAGAATTTGATCATGAACTCATCGACCGCGGCGCTGATATTCACCGACTGATCGGTCACCTTGGTCAACGACATGCCGAGCGGCAGGCTCTGATTGATGCTGGCCGTTTCGGCATCCAGCGCTTTTCCCAGCGCCAGACCATTCCAGCCCTCGCGCATCACCACCCCCAGCAGCAGCGCCGGTTCGCCCTGATGGCGGATCAGGAAGGTCGCGGGATCTTCATACCCTCGCTCAACCGTGGCGACATCGGCCAGTTTCAGCGTTCTGCCCCCGGCAATAATCGGCGTGTCGCGGATCTGCTGCAGGCGGTCAAACGCCCCATCGAGGCGGATAAAGATCTGCCCGCCCCGGGTCTCAATGGCCCCGGCGGCGGTCAGCACATTCTGGCTGTTCAGCGCGGCAAAAATCGCCTCTGGCGAAAGGCCCAGGGTGGCGAGACGATCATGAGAAAACGAGAGATAAATGCGCTCCGCCTGTTCGCCGAGGATATTCACTTTTTTCACCCCGGATACATGCAGCAGCTGCTGGCGCAGGGCTTCAGCGTCACGCACCAGCTTCCGCGGCGGCTCTCCCCGCGCCTTCAGGGCAAAGATCGCAAAGGTGACGTCGGCGAATTCGTCATTCATCATCGGGCCGGAGACGCCGGCAGGCAGATTTTTCGCCTCGTCGCCCAGCTTCTTGCGCGCCTGATAAAACTGCTCCGGCACCTCGGAAGGCGGGGTCTGATCCTGCAGCGACAGGGTGATCAACGCCATGCCAGGGCGGGTATAGGTCTCCGTGCGATCGTACCACTTTAACTCCTGGAGCCGTTTTTCCAGCGGCTCGGCGACCTGATCCTGCATCTCCTGCGCGGTGGCGCCGGGCCAGACGGTAATGACCGTCATTTGCTTGACCGTAAAGGGCGGATCTTCCGCTCGCCCGAGTCCGAAGAACGCCACCAGCCCGGCGACGGAGATAAGGATAATCAAAAACAGGGTCACCGACCGCTCGCGGACGGCCAGCGCGGAGAGATTAAAACGCCCGGCGCTCATGGCTGGCTCCCGGCGGCATTATGCTCGCGTCGTTCCGCCAGACGTACCGCCTCGCCCTGGTGCAGAAGATGGGCGCCCAGGGCGACGATCGGCTCGCCGGGCTTCAGCGGGCCGGTCACCCGCGCGGTTTCATCATCCAGGCCGAGCACGGTCACCGGTTGCCAGGAGACGGTGGCCGGACGAGAGGCAATGCGCCAGACGCCAGGGCCGTTACCCGGATCGTAGACCGACGCCAGGGGCACCGCCAGCACCTGGCCTGGCGCCTGGTCGTTGCCGATGCGCAGGGTCACGGTAGACCCCAGCGGGGCATTCGCCAGCGCGCCGTTCAGTACATAGCGCGCTTCAAAGGTGCGGGTGGTGGCGTCAGCCGCGTCCGAAAGCAGGCGCATGGTCGCCGTGACCGGCTGAGATTCGCTGCCATAGCGTGTCGCCAGCGCCTCGCTGCCGACCGCCGGGCGCAGCGTCTCCGGCAGTTGCACCCGCGCTTCGCGCTGCCCCGCCCGCGCCAGGCGGATCACCACCTGCCCGGCGCTGACCACCTGCCCCGGCTCAGCGAGGGTTTCCACTACCACGCCGTCAGCATCCGCCAGCAGTCCGGCATAGCCGGTGGCGTTTTGCGCCACATTGGCCTGCGCCTGGGCCGCGCTGAGGTCGGCTCTCGCCGCCTCTGCTGCCGCGTTAATCTGGTCGAATTCCGCGGCAGAGATGGCGCCGCTCGCCACCAGGCCGCGATAGCGGGCCAGATCGTTGGCCGCCTTTTTGGCTCGCGCCCGCGCGGCATCTACGGCCCGCTGTTGGGACTGCGCCTGCAAGGCTAGATCAGCCGGATCCAGGCGCAGCAGCAGCTGACCGCGCTTGACGCTCTGCCCGGTTTCCACCCGCCGTTCAAGCACTTTTCCCGCCACCCTGAAACCGAGGTCGCTTTGGGTTCGGGCCACTATCACGCCGGTAAAGGCCCGCGAGCCGGCCTCCGCGCGCTCGACGGTCGCCACCCGGACCAGCGGCGGCCGGATGCGGGGGTCGTCATGATCGGCAGGTTCGCCGCAGCCCGCGAGGGCCAGCGGCAGGAGGCAGACGGCAAGATGGACGGCGTTTAGCCTGAGCATGGGTCACCTTAATGAAAAGACCGGATGGTGACCGCATTTTCAGACTAGTGACCAATAAAGTCAATAGTCACTAATCAGGGGGAGAGACTTCTCAGGATCAGGGAGGCAAGCAGCACCGCCGCGGTGGGCGCGGTGTCGAGATTGTATTGCAACTGCACCGGGTTGATGAAAGGACACATCACCATATAGACCGCCAGGGTCGCTTCATCCAGCGGGGTTTTGCGCTCGAACTCACCCGCCTGGCGGCCTTCGACAAGAATTTGACCAATCAGCTGCTGCAGATGACCGGCATACTGTTCCGTTGAAGGCCATTTATCGCGCGCCGCGACGGCGGCGATGTCGTACAGTTTGCGATCCTCGAAAAACAGTTCACTGCCGGCCTCGGTCAGCGCCCGCAACAGGCGGCGCAGTTTCTCGCTGGCGGACGGCGCATCGGCGATGGCCTCGCTGACGGCCACCATGATCTTCTCCAGCCGGCTGGCGCAAATCGCCTCGCCAATCGCCTGCTTGGAGTCAAAGAATTTATAGATATAGGCTTTGGAAAAGCCTATCGCTTTGGCGAGATCGGTGACCGTCGTTTTCTCATAGCCATAGCGACTAAAGTGCGCCATGGCCGCGTCAAGAATCTGGTCCCGAACGCTGTGGTCATGGGGACCACGGCTTGCAGGGGTGGGGGTATTTTTCGTCATTCGTTTAGCTTAATGCGATCGTTATCGTTTGACAACGAGTGACGTTATTATGATTTGGTCACAATAACGCCCCGGTTTGCGATCCGCTTCGCCGCGTCACGCCTCGGAGTTTATCGCGCCGGCGGGCAGACAACCCAGGCCTTGCAGCGTCTGATAAACCGCGCTGTCGAGCGGGGTATGCGGTTCCGCGCCTAAAAAATCAACCAGTTTATCGTTGCGCAGGCGTACCGGTAGACGCCAGAGATAGTGCATCTCGACCATTTCGCGCAGGGTGGCGTTGAAGGGCGCCGCCAGCTTCACCAGCCACCAGGGAAAGGACTTCACTACCGCCCTGCCGCCATAGCGGGCGACCACCCGCTGGATCGCCTGACTCATTTCGCTGCCGTCCGGGTCCCAGTGGCCCTGCATATGAAAGCGGGCGAACGGCTCAAGCTCGCGCCTGCGGGCCAGCAGCGCGGCGATGGTGGCGGCGACGTCGGGCAACCAGGCCCACTGATGCCCCACGCCGATCGCCCCCGGGTAGCTAATGATGCGGGGAAGCTGACCAGGCTTGACCAGCCCCTGCGAAAACCAGTTATTTCCGGCGCGTGGACCAAAAAAATCGCCCGCCCGAACAATCAACGCCCGGCCGCCGCGCTGCACGTAATCCTTCAGCGCCAGCTCCATCGCCACCCGGATGGCGCCTTTGCGGGTCACCGGCTGTTGTGCGGCCTCTTCAGCAATCAGCGGAAAGGCATCCGGTCCATAGTTGTAGACCGTGCCGGGCAGGACTACAAGCGCCCGCTGCCGTTCGGCAGCCTGCAGGGTGTTGCGCAGCATAGGCAGTACTTGTTGCCGCCAGTGCCGGTAGCCCGGCGGATTCACCGCATGGACGATGACGTCGCAACCGGCAGCCGCCGCCGCGACCTGGCCGCCATCCAGCGCGTCGCCGGCTATCCACTGTATGCCATCTTCGGGATCACGTATCTGGGCGCCGCGCTTCAGCGCCCGAACCTGCCAGTTGTCTGCCACCAGCCGGCGCGCCACTTCCCCACCGATGCCCCCGCTTGCTCCCAGAATAAGTACCTTGCCGCTGCTGTTCATCCTCTTTCCCCGTTCGCTAATGGATGCTTGACAGCCTACCTGTGGCTCATATCAAATGAAATTGCATACCATCGTCGAGCGGCTATACATATTTGTATGAATACCTCTATTCCCTGGGAGTGGTACCGAACCTTTCTCGCCGTCCTGCAGGAAGGCTCTTTATCGGGCGCATCGCGTACCCTGAACATCACTCAGCCGACGGCGGGGCGCCATATTGCCGGGCGCTGGAACGCACCGCGGCTAACTTCAGTCGCGACAGAGCCGAGCTGCGTGGCGTGGTGCGGGTGGCCGCCAGCGAGGTGGTCGGCGCCGAGGTGCTGCCGCCGCTGGTTGCCCGGCTCAGGCAGGCGTGCCCGAATATCGTCATCGAACTGATGCTCTCCAATCGGTTTCAGGATCTGCTTCACCGGGAGGCGGATATTGCGGTGCGGATGGTCGCCCCGCAGCAGGAGCAGCTTATCGCCCGCCGTCTCGGCAGGATCGAGCTTGGGTTACATGCCACCGCCGCCTACCTGACGCGCCAGGGCCTGCCCGCGACCCTCGACGATCTGGCCAGCCACGCGCTAATTGGTTTTGATAGCGCCACCCCTCTCGTGCGCCGGGCGCTGCAGGCTTACCCCCGTTTTCAGCGCGAGGCGTTCGCGATGCGGACCGATAGCGACCTCGCCCAGTTGAGTCTGATCCGCGCCGGAGCGGGGATCGGCATCTGCCAGGCGCCTCTTGCGGATGGCATTATTCCCCTGCAGCGAGTGCTGGCGGCCGACTTTTCTCTGTATCTTGATACCTGGCTGGTAATGCATGAGGATCTGCGCCACAGCCCTGCCTGCAAGCGGGTATTTGATTTTCTCGCCCAGGGGTTGCAGGCGTATATTCGTGGCCCACTGGCGAGCTGACCCACCCCATCGCGCGGGCATTTCATTGCCTGCGGAAATAGTCACTCATTGACACTGTAAATATGGCATTGTATAAAACCCCGCCCCAATAATGAGTTTCATTTGCATTACTCCCATTTGCTGGTCATCCACTCGCCTGTTTACAAGGATAGCGTTTAATGAAGAAGGTCCTTTGCGCGTTAGGCTTGATGTTCACCGCCGTCAGTTCCGCGCTGGCAACAACCTACCCCCTGACGATTGAAAACTGCGGCTATCAGGAGACCTTCACCCGGCCGCCGGAGCGCGTGGTCGCGCTGGGGCAAAATACGGTCGAAATTCTGCTGCTGCTCGGGCTGCAAAAGCAGGTGGTCGCCAGCGCCTTCTGGCCGACCAGCGTTTTACCGCAGCTGGCTGAGCAAAACGCGAAGATTAAAACCTTGACGGTGGAAATACCGAGCCTGGAATCGGTGCTGGCGCAAAATCCTGATTTCGTTCCCGCCCAGTTGCCGCTGCTGCTGGGGCCGGAAAGCAAAGTCGCCAGGCGTGAAGATCTCGCCACCGTCGGCGTGAACAGCTACGTCTCACCGGGGATGTGCGCCACCAAAAAGGCCACCGGCGATATGTACGGCAGCCGGCAAAAGCTGTGGGATATGACCTGGCTGTATCAGGAAATTAGCGATTTTTCCCGCATTTTCAACGTCGAAGATCGTGGTCAGGCGCTGATTGCCGATTTCAAAAAACGTGAAGCCGACCTGCGCCAGGAGTTTGGTAAAAGCAAAAAGGATCTCTCCTTCGTCTTCTGGTTCTCCAGCGCCTCACCTTCGGCCGATGCCTATGTCGGCGGCAAAAACAGCGCCTCCGGATTTATCGCCAGCGTGCTGGGCGGACATAATGCGATTACCTCCGAAACCGAGTGGCCCACGGTGAGCTGGGAGAGCATCATTGCCGCCAACCCGGATGTGATCGTGGTCGCCAGTCTGGACCGTAACCGCTGGGCGCTGGATAAGGCCGAGGAGAAGATCAAATTCCTCAAAAGCGATCCCGCCGTCAGCCAGCTGGAGGCGGTGAAAAAAGGCCATATCGTGGTCATGGACGGTCAGGCGATGAATCCGACCATTCGCACGCTTTACGGCGCGGAACAGGTGGGCGAGCAGCTGAGAAAAATGGGGCTTAACTGATGAGCGTCGCCGCGATTGAGACGCGCCGCAGCATACTGCTCACCGGCTGGTGTTTACTGGCCGTGATCGTGCTGGCGCTGGTGATAGCGGTGGGCGTCAGCGTCGGCGAGCTGGCCATCCCGCTGCAGAATGTCTTTTACGCTATCAGCAACAGAACCGGCTTAACCGCTGAGCCTCTCAACCGTATCTATGAGAGCGTAATCTGGGATTTCCGCCTCAGCCGCGCGCTGGTCGCCGCCTGCTGCGGCGCCGGCCTCGCTATCTGCGGCGTCGTGCTGCAAAGCCTGCTGAAGAATGCCCTCGCGGAACCCTACGTCCTCGGCGTCTCCGCCGGGGCCTCCACCGGCGCGGTATCGATCGTGGTGCTGGGCCTTGGCGCTGGCGCAATTTCCCTCTCGGCCGGGGCCTTTGCCGGGGCCTTCGCCGCCTTCGCCTTTGTCGCCTTGCTGACTAACGGTGCGCGCGGCGGTAATGAGCGTACGATTCTGGCGGGCGTTGCCGCATCGCAGTTATTTAACGCCATCACGGCTTACACCATCAGCACCTCCGCCAGCGCGCAGCAGGCGCGCGATGTGATGTTCTGGCTGCTGGGCAGCTTCAGCGGCGTCCGCTGGCCCGAATTCCAGCTGGTCATCGTGGTGGTGCTCGCGGGCCTGGCGGTCTGTCTGTGGTATGCCCGGGCGCTGGATGCGTTCACCTTCGGCGATGATGCCGCCGCCTCGCTGGGGATTGCCGTGCCACAGGTACGCCTGATCCTCTTCACCACCGCGGCGCTGATCACCGCCACCATCGTCAGTATGGCCGGCTCGATCGGCTTTGTTGGCCTGGTGGTGCCGCACGTGATGCGTTTCTTCTTTGGCCCGCTGCACCGAACGTTGCTGATCGCCAGCGCGCTGGCAGGGGCGATATTGATGGTACTGGCGGACATTGCGTCGCGCCTGCTGATTGCCCCGCAAAGTCTGCCCGTTGGGGTAGTAACCGCCCTGGTTGGGGTGCCTTTCTTTGCCGTGATTATCTACCGCTCAAGGAATAAGTGATGAGTATTTGCGCTGAAAATATCACCTGGAAGGCAGGCAAAAAGGTCATCGTCAATAATGTCTCGCTGCGGGTGCCGCGAGGCGAAACGGTCGGACTGCTGGGGCCCAACGGCTGCGGCAAATCCTCGCTGCTGCGCGTTCTGGCGGGCCTGCGCCGCCCGGATGCAGGTCGCGTCACCCTCGACGGCCAGGATATCGCCCGGATGGCGAAAAAGCAGCTCGCCCGCCGCGTGGCTTTCGTCGAGCAACACGGCATGACCGAGGCCAATATGCGGGTGCGCGACGTCGTGCGCCTGGGACGCATTCCCCACCACTCTCCGTTCTCAAACTGGAGCGCTCAGGATGACGAGGCGATTGCCGCCGCGCTGCAGCGGGTAGCGATGCTGGAGAAAAGCGAACAGGGATGGTTAAGCCTCTCCGGCGGCGAGCGGCAGCGGGTGCATATCGCCCGCGCGCTGGCGCAGAGCCCGAGCGAAATCCTGCTGGATGAGCCGACCAACCATCTGGATATACACCATCAGATGCAGTTAATGCAGTTGATCAGCGAGCTGCCGGTAACCAGCATTGTGGCCATTCACGATCTTAACCATGCCGCGATGTTCTGCGATTCGCTGATCGTGATGCAGCAGGGGCAGATCCTCGCCAGCGGGACGCCGGAGGAGATTTTGTCCGAAGGGCTGCTGTGGGACGTTTTCCGGGTGAAAACCAAAATCGAGATCTCCCCTTACCACGGCAAAAAGCACATTCATTTCATCGTTTAGGTTGGGCGGATATGCCTCTTTTCTCCCTGCGCCCTGCGGCAACCCTCTGGCCTCCGGTGTTACTGGGAAGCCAGTTCGTTTTTAATATTGGCTTTTACGCGGTCGTTCCTTTCCTCGCCCTCTTCCTGCGCGACGACATGCTGCTCTCAGGCGGACTTATCGGCCTGATCCTCGGGCTGCGTACCTTCTCTCAGCAGGGCATGTTTATCCTCGGCGGGACGCTGGCCGACCGCTATGGCGCTAAGGCGATCATTCTCGCCGGCTGCGTCGTTCGCGTCGCCGGTTTTCTCCTGCTGGCGTGCGGGGCGTCGCTGTGGCCCATTATCCTCGGCGCCTGCCTGACCGGCGTCGGCGGCGCCCTGTTCTCCCCGTCGATAGAGGCCCTGCTGGCGCGGGCCGGTACCCTCAGCCAGGCCAACGGGAAACGCAGTCGCGCCGAGTGGTTTGCGCTGTTTGCGGTATGCGGTGAACTGGGGGCGGTGATCGGCCCGGTGGCCGGAGGCGTGCTGAGCGGGATCGGCTTTCGGCATATCGCCCTCGCCGGCGCGGGAATATTTCTTCTGGCGCTGGCGGTGCTCTTTTTCTGTCTGCCCGCCGACGGGCACACGACAACAACGCGCAGACGAGTCCCATGGTGGACGCCTTTGCGCCAGCCGCGCTTTGTCGCGTTTATTCTCGCCTACAGCTCATGGCTGTTGAGCTACAACCAACTGTACCTCGCCCTGCCGGTGGAGATCCAACGTTCCGGCGGCCGCGAGCAGGATCTGGCGCCGCTCTTTATGCTGGCCTCGCTGTTGATTATCACCCTCCAGCTCCCTCTCGCCCGCTTCGCCCGGCGAATGGGCGCCGTGCGCATCCTGCCGGTGGGCTTTCTGCTGCTGTCGGCTTCCTTTGCCAGCGTGGCGTTATTCGCCGCCGCCCCACCCGCCGAAGGTTGGCTGCGGTTAATGCCGGCGGCTGGTTTTGTCACGCTGCTCACCCTCGGCCAGATGCTGTTAGTGCCCGCAGCCAAGGATCTGATCCCGCTGTTCGCCGAGGAGTCGACGCTGGGCGCCCACTACGGAGCGCTCGCCACCGCAGGAGGGTGCGCGGTGTTAGCCGGGAATTTACTGCTCGGTCATTTGCTTGACCAGGCGCTCATTCCCTCGCCGCAGGCGGTTTATCCCTGGCTTCTGCTGGCGCTGTTTCCGCTGTGCAGCGCCGTCGCCCTGCGGGCAATCTGTCGCCCGCTGGCGGCAACATGACGCAGAGCGGGCGACAGCCCGCTCTGGAAGGGAACCGACGATAAAGTACACCGCCTGGGGAAGATAACGGGCGCGCCCCGCCTTACTTTGCCGCCAGCTCGCGACGAATAATCTCGGCGCCGGCGCTCAGGGCGTGCAGTTTGCCGGTCGCGACATGGCGCGGCAGCGGCGCCATACCGCAGTTGGTGGACGGGTAGAGTTTGTCGGCATCGACGAACGCCAGCGCCTTGCGCAGGGTTCCAGCCACCTCTTCCGGGGTTTCGATAGCATGGCTGGCGACATCGATCGCCCCGACCATCACCTTTTTACCGCGGATCAACTCCAGCAGATCCATCGGCACGCGCGAGTTGTGGCACTCGAGAGAGATAATATCAAGGGACGATTTCTGCAGCTGCGGGAAAGCCTCTTCATACTGTCGCCACTCGGAGCCCAGCGTCTTTTTCCAGTCGGTATTGGCCTTGATGCCATAGCCGTAGCAGATATGCACCGCTGTCTCACACTTCAGCCCTTCGGTGGCTCGTTCTAAGGCGGCGATCCCCCAGTCGTTGACCTCATCGAAGAAGACGTTAAAGGCCGGCTCATCGAACTGAATAATATCAACCCCCGCAGCCTCTAACTCTTTCGCTTCCTGATTGAGGATTTTAGCAAATTCCCAGGCCAGCTTTTCCCGGCTTTTATAGTGGTTGTCATACAGCGTGTCGATCATGGTCATCGGGCCCGGAAGCGCCCATTTGATCGGCTGACTGGTGAGCTGCCGCAGATAGCGAGCGTCCTCCACGAAGACCGGTTTCTGGCGCTCCACGGCGCCCACCACCGTCGGAACACTGGCCTCATAGCGGTTACGAATTTTCACGATCTCGCGTTTGGCAAAATCCACCCCGCTGAGGTGCTCGATGAAGGTGGTGACAAAGTGCTGCCGCGTTTGCTCGCCGTCGCTGACAATATCGATCCCGGCCCGCAGCTGGTCGTCGAGGGATAACCGCAAGGCGTCGCGCTTGCCGGCCAGTAATTCTTCGCTGGACAGTTTCCAGGGCGACCACAGGGTCTCTGGCTGCGCCAGCCAGGAAGGTTTCGGTAAACTGCCGGCGGTCGATGTCGGAAGCCATGTTTTCATAGTCATTAGCCTTTTATATGGGTTTAGCAAAGCGCGAAATTAGCAGACCATTGCTCAAGCAACGTCTTGTGCGGGTTGATAAAATGTTGTTGTGTAAATTTCCCCTGCTCAATCGCCAACAGGCTGCGCTCTTCCCGGTCATAGACGATTTTTGTTAATGAATGATCCAGGTGGCTGAGATTGGGCTGATAGTATTGCCCCGCCGGGGAGTTGGCATTGTAGATCTCCGGGCGATATATTTTCTGAAACGTCTCCATCGTGCTGATGGTGGCGATCAGTTCCAGGCTGGTGTAATCGCTGAGCAGATCGCCGGTAAAATAAAAGGCCAACGGCGCGACGCTGTTTTTTGGCATAAAATAGCGTACCTGCAGCCCCATTTTGCTGAAATAACGCTCGGTCAGCGAGACGCCTTCCTGAGCATATTCAATGCCGAGGACCGGATGTTCGTTACCGGTGCGATGGTAAACATCTTTACTGGAGACGCTCAGGCAAATCACCGGCGCCTTGCTGAAGTTGGCGCGCCAGGCGCTGGATTGCACAAAATCCTTAAAGATATTGCCGTGCAGCTCGCCAAAGTTTTCCGGTACGCTGAAGCGACTCTGGTCCTTATTATGTTCCAGAAGCAGTACGCTAAAATCGTAATCCCGCACATAGGAGGAGAAGTTATTGCCGACGATACCGGCATGACGCTCCCCGCTCTTTTTATCGACAATATGCGTTTGCAGGATCTCAATCACCGGGAAGCTGGCGCTATCCTGAGCAATATTCATCTCGACAGAAATAATATCCAGTTCCACCGCATAGCGATCGTTATGGGGATTATCCCAGTGGGCCAGGCTATTAAAACGGTTATTCATCATGATTAACGTATTGCGCAGATTTTCCTCACGGTTCACCCCTCTGGCTAAATTAGCGAAGTTGGTGGTAATACGCGTATTTTCCGCAGGGTTATAATTTTCATCAAACCGGGTGCGCTTAATCGTATAGGTAAATTTATTATTCATGGCGATTGTCCATCCTGATGGCGGGCATAAAGCGAACCCGGCGGAATACTCTCCACCAGCCTGGCGACGCGGAGTCAGGCCGGGCGCGCTTCAACCGGTAAATGTTGTTGATTCGTTAATGAACCTATTTTTGCCAGAGTCAGCGCTGGAGGGAAAGCGACTTAAATTCAATGCAACATGAGCCATCCTCATGTTGCTCCAGGCGGTGGCCGATGGCCGACGCAGGCCGACGCAGGCCGACGCAGGCCGACGCAGGCCGACGCAGGCCGACAATATTAGTCAATAAACGTTTGTTCAATGGAAGTAGGCAGGGTACACTCTTTAACCACTATAAGATGGGCTTACCTGCCCGCCGTACCCGTTTAGCTGGAGCTTTTGTCGTACAGAATGATTGTTGATATCAGTATTATGTCGATGTGCATGGCCGTACTGCTGATTATGAGCGTACTGCTGAATTAAGAGGCTCCCGAACGCAATGACACTCGCTCTCATCTGACCTCCACATTCGCGAGGAAAAAAGAAGATTCAGAGGATTCGCGCCGCCTGGGATTGTTCCTCCTGCCGGCACCCTCTACTCTTTTGGGACTTGCTTATTGAGGAATCCCGGATGAAAAAAGCTCTGCTTGCCCTGTTCGCTATCGCCACCGTTACCGCCGCCAGCGCCTTTGCGGCTGATAAAACCGACGTCCCGGCGCCTGTCGTCGATAACGGAGTCCGCCCGCCGATGGAGAGGGATCGTGGCCCCCTGCCGCCGTTCCCGCCGCAGCTTCCGCCGCACAGACCGGTGCTGTTTTCAGCCACGGTAGCAACCGATACGCCAGCGGAAACCATTAACAAACTGACCGCGCTGATCCCCGCCGGCCAGGCGAAACACTACGAAGTGCACGTTGAGGTGGTGCCGGTTGGCGAGGGAACCGACAGACAATAGCCCAGGGGAGAGCTACGCTGTCATCTGTCAGCAATAAAAAAGCTGCCGCATATCGCGGCAGCTTTTATGTACTTATTTACAGCTGAGCAGCTGAAAATTAGCTACGCACTTTCCGGTAAATAAACAGTACCACCAGCGCACCGATAACCGCTACCACGAAGCTGCCGAAATTAAACCCATCGACCTTACCAAAACCAAACAGGGTACTGATCCAGCCGCCGACCACGGCGCCGATGATCCCCAAAATAACGGTCACGATAAATCCGCCGCCATCTTTTCCCGGCATAATCCACTTGGCTAAAATACCGGCAATAAGTCCAAAAATGATCCAGGAAAGAATACCCATGGTTAACCGTCCTCTTGTTACCTTTAAGCATTTAGTATTGAAAAGAGTAGCATAAATAACGAGAGTGGATCGGTAATAATATAAATATTAGATAATTCCCTGCCGACGCCCGGCTGATCTTGTGACAACCTCTCTGGCTCTGGCAGGCCGGCTCTCGCTTATTACCTTAAAAAAAGGGAGGCTATTCGCCTCCCGCCATGCGGCTTATATTACCGCGGTGGTTAGTCGTGATGAACAACATAACCGCGACTGTTCGTCGAAGATTTCAATTTGCCAGACCTGATGGCGCGTCCCGACGTGCAGCGCTCTGCAGACGCCGCGCACCCGGCCCCCGCGCGCCGAACGGATGTGGTTGGCGTTAACCTCCAGCCCCACCACCTTTTGTTCGCCTTCGCTGCACAGATAGCCTGCCACCGACCCCAGGGTCTCCGCCAGCACCACCGACGCTCCGCCGTGCAGCAGGCCAAACGGCTGCTGTGTGCGGCTATCGACCGGCATAGTGGCCTCCAGCGTATCGTCGGTAACGGTCTCAAAGCGAATATCGAGCAGCCCTACCATGTTCCCCTCACCGAGCCGGTTGAGCTGCTCCAGCGTGGCCTGACGTTTCCAAATCATCCGATTATCTCCAGTAACGCCTGCAGCGGGTGGCGAACGCCGCTGCCTTCAATACGCTTCACCTGACTGCGGCAGGAGTAGCCCGTCACCAGACAGCGGTTTCGCGGCAGCCGCTGCATCGCCTGCTGCCAGGAGAGCGCGTAAATGGCCAACGAGTTGGCGTGGTTTTTCACTTCATGACCATAGGTGCCAGCCATCCCGCAACACCCAACGCTGACGTTTTCCAGCTTCGCGCCGAAGTGGGCAAAAATATCTGCCCACTGCTTTGTCGCCGCCGGTAGCGCGGTCACTTCGGTACAGTGACCGAACAGGTACCAGGGCTCACCGCCCAGATCGGGACGGGCGTCGCTGGTTAGGGCCTTCGGCAACCACTCATGGACTAACAGCACCTGGAAATCGCCGCGCTTGTCGCCGAGCGTCAGCTTGTACTCATCGCGGTAGCAGAGCACCAGCGCTGGATCGACGCCCACCAGCGGCATGCCCAGCTGCGCCACGCGGTTGAGGAAGTCCGCCGTCTTCTGCGCGGTGCGCGCGAAGCGGGTGAGGAAGCCTTTGATATGCTGCGCCTTGCCGTTCGGCGAGAACGGCAGGAGCACCGGCTGATAGCCTAAGGCCTCGACCAGACGGATAAAGTCGGCCACCACCTGGGCGTCGTAGTAGCTGGTGAAGGGATCCTGCACCACCAGCACCATCTTCGCTTTCTGCTCGGCGCTCAGCGCTTCGAGCTGCTCAAGGGTCATATTGGCGGAACGGTGGCCGGCCATCTGCTGCTTCAGCGACGGCGCCGAGAGCAGCGGCAGATCGACCATCCCGATATGCTTCTCCGACAGCTTTTTCAGCCACGGCTGGTTAATAAAAAAGTTAAAGGTCTTCGGCGCCTGCGCCATCAGCGGCGCATAAGATTCGACCGAGGCCACCAGATGATCGCGCACCGGCCGCAGATAGCGGCTGTGGTACAGCTGCAGGAAGCGCGAGCGGAACTCGGGAACATCGATTTTGATCGGGCACTGGGTCGAACAGGCTTTACAGGCCAGACAGCCGGACATCGCCTCTTTGACCTCATGCGAGAAGTCATATTCGCCTTTGCGCGCATGCCAGCTGTTGCGCGTGCGCGCCACCAGCGAGCGCAGGCTGACGCCCTGCTCCGGCAGCGCCTTCTCCAGCTGGTTGGGATCGACGCCGCGGTCGGCCAGCAGGCGCAGCCATTCCCGCACCAGCGTCGCCCGCCCTTTCGGCGAGTGGATGCGCTGGTTGCTGACTTTCATCGACGGACACATCGGGCTCTTGACGTCAAAGTTGAAGCACAGCCCGTTGCCATTACACTCCATCGCCCCACGCCAGCTGCTGCGCACCGCGATGGGGATCTGCCGATCCCAGGTGCCGCGCTTCGCCGCATCGACTTTCATCATCGGCGCGTCGATACCTTCCGGAGGACAGATTTTCCCCGGATTCAGGCGGTTATCGGGATCGAAGACCGCTTTGATCTTGCGCAGCTCGGCATACAGCGTCTCGCCAAAGAAGGCCGGGCTGTACTCCGCGCGGAACCCTTTGCCATGTTCGCCCCACAGCAGGCCGCCATACTTCGCCGTCAGCGCTACCACCTCGTCGGAGATCTGCTTCATCAGCACCTCCTGCTGCGGATCGCACATGTCCAGCGCCGGGCGCACGTGCAGCACCCCGGCATCAACGTGGCCAAACATGCCGTAGCTCAGGCCGTGGCTGTCGAGCAGCGCGCGGAACTCGACGATGTAATCCGCCAGATGTTCGGGCGGTACGCAGGTGTCCTCGGCGAAAGGAATAGGCTTGGCGGCGCCTTTGGCATTGCCCAACAGGCCGACGGCCTTCTTGCGCATGGCATAGATGCGCTCCACGCCTTCAAGATCGTGACAGACCTGCCAGCCAATGACGCCCGCCTCGCTGGCGGCCATCAGCTCGTCCAGCCGCTGGCACAGGGTAGTAACCTGCAGGTCAATCAGCGCCGCGTCATCGCCGGCGAATTCGACGATATTGAGCCCGAGCATCTCTTTATCCGGTACGTCGGTGATCAGTTCGCTTACCGAGTGCCAGACGATATCCTCGCGCGCCAGATTGAGAACTTTAGAATCGACGGTCTCCACCGACAGGGCTTTCGCTTCGACCATAAAGGGCGCATTGCGCAGCGCAGAGTCGAAGGAGTCATATTTGACGTTGACCAGACGGCGCACCTTCGGCAGGCGGGTGATATCCAGCCGCGCTTCGGTAATAAACGCCAGCGTCCCTTCCGAACCGGTTAAAATACGGGTCAGGTCGAACTCGCTCATCTCATCGTTAAAGACGTGACGCAGATCGTATCCGGTGAGGAAGCGGTTGAGTTTGGGAAACTTATCAATGATCAGGTCACGCTGCGCCTTGCAGCGCTGGTAGACCGTGTTGTAGATCCGGCCAACCGTCGAGGGGGTATTGCCCAGCGTCTCCGCCAGCGCCACCGGCACCGCCTGGGTATCGAGGATATCCCCGTCCATCAGCACCGCCCGCAGGCCGAGCACGTGATCCGACGTTTTGCCGTACACCAGCGATCCCTGGCCGGACGCGTCGGTGTTAATCATCCCCCCCAGCGTGGCGCGGTTGCTGGTGGATAGCTCAGGCGCAAAAAAGTAACCATAGGGTTTAAGAAACTGGTTCAGCTGATCTTTGATGACCCCGGCTTCAACGCGCACCCAGCCCTCTTCGGGGTTAATCTCGATGATGCGATTCATATAGCGGGACATATCGACGATAATCCCGCCGTTCAGCGCCTGGCCGTTAGTGCCGGTGCCGCCGCCACGCGGGGTGAAAATCAGCGATTTAAAACGCGGTTCGGCGGCAACGCGCGCCAGCAGCGCCACGTCCGCCGTGGATCGTGGAAAAATGACCGCATCCGGCAGCAGCTGATAGACGCTGTTGTCGGTGGCCATCGTTAGCCTGTCGGCATAGCTGGTGGCGGTATCGCCGGTAAAACCCTGTTGCTCCAGTACCTGCAAAAAATTCAGCACCAGTTGAACTACCCCTGGCGCCTGAGAAATTTGTGGGATCATCACGCTTGACCCTGCCTGACTATGTTGTGTTTGAAAATATTGTGTTGGTGCTAACTAAACGTTTGCGTAGCGCATTCAACTTTTTATCACATTTTTTTCATATGCGCCCACGTGTTTTCTGTGCAAAATCAGCCCGGCAAAATTATTGATATTATTATCAGTATATGGATTTACGCGGCGCCAGCTGTTTGGCGCGACTGGAAAGGTAAAATTTCTCTATGATTAATCCCCATCAGCCTCGGGACATTCCGCAAATACTGCTGTCGGTGCTGTTCCTGGCCCTGATTATCATATCCTGCCTGTGGGTTGTGCAGCCGTTTATTCTGTCCTTCGCCTGGGCCGGTACGGTGGTGATCGCCACCTGGCCGGTGCTGCTGCGTCTGCAGCGTGTGCTGTTCGGCAAACGACTGCTGGCGGTGCTGGCGATGACCCTGTTGCTGTTTCTGCTATTCGTTATTCCTATCGCTCTGCTGGTCAACAGCCTGGTGGATAACAGCGTTCCGCTGATCAAACTCATCAGCAGCGGAAATGTGACGCTGCCGGATTTCGCCTGGCTCAACAGCGTACCGCTGGTCGGCGATAAACTGTACTCCGCCTGGCACGGTCTGCTGGATATGGGCGGCTCGGCGATTATGGCCAAGGTTCGTCCCTATATTGGCACCACCACCAGCTGGTTTGTCGGTCAGGCGGCGCACATCGGCAAGCTGCTGGTCTACTGCGGTTTGATGCTGCTGTTCAGCGCGCTGCTCTACTGGCGCGGCGAGCAGGTGGCCTATGGTTTCCGCTACTTCGCCACGCGCCTCGCGGCCAAACGCGGCGACGCCGCGGTGCTGCTGGCCGGCCAGGCCGTGCGCGCCGTGGCGCTGGGCGTGGTGGTCACTGCCCTCACTCAGGCGGTACTGGGCGGGATTGGCCTTGCCGTCTCCGGCGTGCCCTACGCCGCTCTGCTGACCGTGGTGATGATCTTTACCTGTCTGGTTCAGCTCGGCCCTTTACTGGTTTTGGTGCCGTCGATTATCTGGCTTTACTGGAGCGGGGACACCACCTGGGGCACCGTGCTGCTGGTCTGGAGCTGCGTAGTCGGCACCATGGACAACGTTATTCGTCCGGTGCTCATCCGCATGGGCGCCGACCTGCCAATGATCCTTATCCTCACCGGCGTCATTGGCGGCCTGATCGCCTTCGGCATGATCGGCCTGTTTATCGGTCCGGTGCTGCTCGCCGTCTCCTGGCGACTGTATGACGCCTGGGTGCATGAGGTGCCGCCGCCGCCGAAAGACCCTGACGTCGTCCTTGAAGAGCTCAGTGAGCTGGACGCCGGTCGCAAGTAATGCCTGGCAGGCGGGGAGACCCGCCTGTTTCTTTGCCCGCATATTGTTAAGCAAAATTTATTGATCGCCGGCAATGCGCTGGCCCCGCGCGCCCTTCACCTCGCTTTCCTCCCCCGGTCCTTCACAACAATTTAACTATTGAGAGGAATCTGATCGACGGCAAAGGCCCCGCTGCCTACTATTAGCTCACGGTTATAAATCAACACCTTGATTTATAAGCATGGAAATCCCCTGAGTGAAACAACGAATTGCTGTGTGTAGTCTTTGCCCATCTCCCACGATGGGCTTTTTTTTGCCCTGCGCATCACGACACCAGATAGCCTGACACCGGTAAAAAAATCCCCGGCATCGCTGCCGGGGATCGGTCCTGTCAGGGCGAACTTATTTTTTCAGTTCCGCCAGACCTAACCAGGTTTGTACCACGGTATCCGGGTTCAGGGACAAGCTATCAATCCCCTCTTCCATCAGCCAGGCGGCGAAATCCTCATGGTCAGACGGCCCCTGGCCGCAGATGCCGACGTATTTACCCTGTTTCTTCGCCGCGCGGATGGCCATCGACAGCAGGGCTTTCACCGCGTCGTTGCGTTCATCAAACAGCTCAGAAACCACACCGGAATCGCGGTCCAGACCGAGCGCCAGTTGGGTCATGTCGTTCGAACCGATGGAGAAGCCGTCGAAGTACTCGAGGAACTGCTCCGCCAGCAAGGCGTTCGATGGGATCTCGCACATCATAATGATCTTCAGCCCGTTCTCGCCGCGCTTCAGCCCCTGACGCTCCAGCTCTTCGACCACCGCTTTCGCCTGGGCGACGGTACGGACGAACGGGACCATCACTTCAACGTTGGTCAGTCCCATATCGTTACGCACGCGCTTCATCGCTTCGCACTCCAGGGCGAAGCAGTCGCGGAAGCTTTCGGAAACGTAGCGTCCGGCGCCGCGGAAGCCGAGCATCGGGTTCTCTTCTTCCGGCTCATAGCGCTCGCCGCCCACCAGGTTGGCGTATTCGTTCGATTTGAAGTCCGACAGACGCACGATCACCCGTTTCGGATAGAAAGCGGCGCCGAGGGTGGCGATCCCTTCGGTCAGGCGGCCAACGTAGAACTCTCTCGGCGAATCGTAGCCTTTCATCAGCTCGCGGATTTCGTTCTGCAGGCCCGGCTCCTGGTCGTCAAACTCCAGCAGCGCGCGCGGATGAACGCCAATCATACGGTTGATGATAAATTCCAGCCGCGCCAGACCGACGCCTTCGTTCGGCAGGCAGGCGAAGTCGAACGCGCGATCCGGGTTGCCGACGTTCATCATCACCTTCAGCGGCAGATCCGGCATGTCGCCGACGCTGGAGCTCTTGACGCTGAAGTCGAGCAGCTCGGCGTAGACATAGCCGGTGTCGCCTTCGGCGCAGGAGACGGTGACATTCTGATTTTCCTGAATGCGATCGGTAGCATCGCCGCAGCCGACCACTGCCGGGATCCCCAGCTCACGGGCGATAATCGCCGCGTGACAGGTACGCCCGCCGCGGTTGGTGACAATCGCCGAGGCTTTTTTCATGATCGGTTCCCAGTCCGGGTCGGTCATGTCGGTAACCAGTACGTCGCCTGGCTCAATGCGATTCATCTCGCTGATATCATGGATCACCTTGACCGGACCGGCGCCAATGCGGTGGCCGATGGCGCGCCCTTCGGCGATGATCTGCCCCTGAGCGTGGAGGGTATAACGCTCCATCACCTGGCCGCGGGAACGCACGGTTTCAGGACGCGCCTGGACGATAAACAGCTTACCGGTGTGGCCATCTTTCGCCCACTCGATATCCATCGGACGGCCGTAGTGCTTCTCGATCTGCACCGCCTGCTTCGCCAGCTCCTGCACTTCCTCGTTGCTTAACGAGAAAATATCGCGCTGCGCCTGCGGCACATCTTCGATACGCACCTGTTTACCGTGCTCCTGGGTCGGCGCGTAAACCATACGGATCTTTTTCGACCCCATGGTGCGGCGCACGATCGCCGGACGGCCAGCGGCCAGCGTCGGTTTGTGGACGTAGAATTCGTCCGGGTTCACCGCGCCCTGCACCACCATCTCGCCCAAACCCCACGCCGAGGTGATAAACACCACCTGGTCAAAGCCGGATTCGGTATCGATGGAGAACATGACGCCGGAGGAGGCCAGATCGGAGCGGACCATCCTCTGCACCCCGGCGGAGAGCGCCACGCCGCGGTGATCGTAACCCTGATGCACGCGATAGGAGATTGCGCGATCGTTAAACAGCGAAGCAAATACGTGCTTCACGGCAACGAGCACGGCGTCAAAGCCCTGCACGTTGAGGAATGTCTCTTGCTGTCCGGCGAAGGAGGCGTCCGGCATATCTTCCGCGGTGGCGGAAGAGCGCACGGCGAATGAGGCCTCGGCGTCATCGGCGGACAGCAGGTCATAAGCATCGCGAATCGCGTTTTCCAGTTCGCTCTGGAAGGGGGTATCGATGATCCACTGTCGGATCTGCGCGCCCGCTTTCGCTAATGCGGAAACGTCGTCAATGTCGGTTTCATCCAGCAGCGCATAGATGCGCTGGTTAACACCGCTTTGGTCCAGGAACTGATTGAAAGCATCAGCGGTGGTGGCAAACCCGTTAGGTACGGAAACACCCATACCGGACAGATTCGTAATCATTTCACCAAGGGAGGCATTTTTGCCCCCAACTCTGTCTACATCATTCATGCCGAGTTGGTTATACCAAAGCACCAGCGGTGACGAGCCATTGTTGGACATCGAGACAATCCTTTTGTGATTTAATACCAGTGAAAAAAATTTCACGATCGACTGCAGGATTATCCTGACATATTTATGAAGCTGAAAAAAACGGTGAATCGTTCAAGCAAATTATTTTTTCATTTTTCGGACTGTTCCCCCGATATTGCTAACTTGATGATTTTTAGGAATTCTGATGAAAAACGCTGGAAATAACGGCGACAAAAAGAAAATGAACCACCCTTTTCATAAAAAACAAAAATAGCGTTTCAATTTTAACAAGAGACAAATCAAACAGGGATATGCTTAAATTTAATATCCGCTTGCAGGCAATTAAACTCATTATACCGGATGGTCAAAATGGAAAGTGCTGTAGATCGCCACGTATTTTATATTTCTGACGGTACCGCCATCACGGCGGAGGTGCTGGGGCATGCCGTGATGTCGCAATTCCCGGTCGCCATCAGCAGCGTAACCCTGCCGTTTGTGGAAAATATCAGCCGCGCGCGGGCGGTAAAGGAGCAGATCGACGCCATTTATCAGCAAACGGGTATTCGCCCGCTGGTGTTCTACTCCATCGTCATCCCGGAAATACGCGACATTATTCTGCAAAGCGAAGGCTTTTGTCAGGATATCGTGCAGGCGCTGGTGGCCCCGCTGCAGCAGGAGCTCAACCTCGACCCGACGCCGGTGGCCCACCGTACCCACGGCCTCAACCCCGGCAACCTGATTAAATACGATGCGCGTATCGCCGCCATCGATTATACCCTCGCCCATGACGATGGCATCTCGCTGCGCAACCTTGACCAGGCGCAGGTGATCCTCCTCGGCGTCTCGCGCTGCGGCAAAACACCCACCAGTCTGTATCTCGCCATGCAGTACGGTATTCGCGCCGCCAACTATCCGTTTATCGCCGACGATATGGACAATCTGGTGCTGCCGGCCTCGCTGAAACCCCTGCAGCATAAGATGTTCGGCCTGACCATCAATCCGGAGCGTCTGGCGGCGATCCGCGAGGAGCGCCGGGAGAACAGCCGCTACGCCTCACTGCGCCAGTGTCGGATGGAAGTGACCGAAGTGGAGGCCCTGTATCGCAAGAATAAAATCCCCTGCCTGAACAGCACCAACTATTCTGTTGAGGAAATTGCGACAAAAATCATGGACATCATGGGGCTGAATCGCAGGATGTACTAATACACTAGTACATTATTAAAAATTTGTTTATGCTATCGCCCGTGGCCTATACAGGATCATGCCCTACTCTTGCAATAAGCAGGGATTGGTTTATCGTGATGCGCATCACTTCCCGGCATTTTCGCCGCGGAAGAAACAGATTTTTGAGACCCCAATGAATAAAACAGACGAATTGCGTACCGCGCGCATTGAGAGCCTGGTAACGCCCGCGGAGCTGGCCCAGCGCCATCCCGTGACGGCCGACGTGGCTGCCCACGTCTCGGCCTCCCGCCGCCGAATTGAAAAAATCCTCAACGGCGAAGACCGCCGACTGCTGGTGATTATCGGCCCCTGCTCCATTCACGACACCGACGCGGCGCTGGAGTATGCCCGCCGCCTGCAGGGCATGCGCGAGCGCTACCAGCCGCAGCTGGAGATCGTGATGCGCACCTACTTTGAAAAACCGCGTACCGTGGTGGGCTGGAAAGGCTTAATCTCCGATCCGGACCTCAACGGCAGCTACCGGGTCAACCACGGAATTGAGCTGGCGCGGCGCCTGCTGCTGCAGGTTAATGAGCTGGGGGTACCGACGGCCACCGAGTTTCTCGATATGGTGACCGGTCAGTTTATCGCCGATCTCATCAGCTGGGGGGCCATCGGGGCGCGCACCACAGAAAGCCAGATCCACCGTGAAATGGCCTCAGCGCTCTCCTGCCCGGTTGGATTTAAAAACGGCACCGACGGCAATACGCGCATCGCGGTGGACGCCATCCGCGCCTCCCGCGCCAGCCATATGTTCCTCTCCCCGGACAAGCAGGGGCAGATGACGATTTACCAGACCAGCGGCAATCCGTATGGGCATATTATTATGCGCGGCGGCAAACGGCCAAACTATCACGCCGAGGATATCGCCGCCGCCGGCGAGGCGCTACGTGAATTCGATCTGCCGGAACAGCTGGTCGTTGATTTCAGCCATGGCAACTGCCAGAAGCAGCACCGCCGTCAGCTGGAAGTGTGCGCCGATATCTGTCAGCAAATTCGCGCGGGCTCTACCGCCATCGCCGGGATTATGGCAGAGAGCTTCCTGCAGGAAGGCACTCAGAAAGTGGTCCCCGGCCAGCCGCTGACCTGGGGCCAGTCGATCACCGACCCCTGCCTGAGCTGGGAAGACAGCGAAAGATTATTGAGCGAGCTGGCTGCGGCCACCGCCACACGCCTGTAACCGCTCCGCCCGCCGCGCCTGCGGCGGGCAATTCTCTTCGCTGACTCCCCTACCAAATCCGGTAACACGATAAATAACGCTTGCCGTCAAAAACAACATTATTGATAATGATTATCATTGTTGCCTTGATTTTTATTTTGAGAGCTATGACGCGTATGGATAACACTGCCACAGCTGAAAAACCAAAAGACAATGCCCCTTATCCCGTGGCGACGGACAGAGAGATCAGCAGTCGGGTTCTGTTAGGCAGCGAAGGACGAGTAGTGATTGAGCATGGCGGCCAGCGCTATCTGCTGCGCCAGACCCACGCCGGGAAGTTAATTCTGACCAAGTAAGCGCCCCGCTGAACGCGGGGCGAGGCAAGTTAGCTCGAGCAGCTGACTTCCAGACGTTTCCCCCAGTCCGGCGGGCGGCGGACGTAGTCGTCCTCGCGATCGGTAAAGGGGTCTGCCAGCGCGGCATGCAGGCGCTCCAGCTCGCCCATATCGCCCGCCTCAGCCTGCTCGATCGCCCGCTGCGCCAGCCAGTTACGTAACACCAGCGCCGGATTCACGCCCTGCATCCTCTGCTGGCGCTGCGCGTCGTCCACCTGTTCATCACGCAGCCGCGCACGATACCCGGCAAACCAGCTGTCAAAGGCCGCGCGGTCGATAAACTCATCGCGCAGCGGCGATGCGGCGCTGAGCTGTTCGCTGTGGCTCAGCAGGCGGAACGTCCGGGTATAGTCGCTCTTCTCGCGGATCATCAGGGCAAACAGCCCGTCCAGCAGGTCGTTATCCCCTTTCTGCTGGCTGAACAGGCCGAGTTTATCGCGCATCCGCTGGCCATAAGCGGTCAGCAAGGCGTGCTGATACTCATCCAGCGCCGCGTTTAACGCTTCAGCGCTGATAAACGGCGACAGCGATTGGGCGAGACGCTGCAGATTCCACAGCCCCACCGCCGGCTGGTTTTCAAAACTGTAGCGCCCCTGATAATCGGAGTGGTTGCAGATGAAGTCCGGTTGAAAATCGTCAAGGAAGCCATACGGGCCGTAGTCGATGGTCAGACCGAGAATCGACATGTTGTCGGTATTCATCACCCCATGGGCAAAGCCCACGGTTTGCCAGCTGGCGATAGTCTGCGCGGTACGCATGACAATGTCACGGAACCATAACAGGTACTTATCCGCCTCATCCTGCAGCTGCGGCCAGTGGTGGCGAATAACATAGTCGGCCAGTTGCTGGACCTTCTGCGGCTCACGGCGATAGTAAAAATGTTCGAAATGGCCGAAGCGGACATGGCTCTCGGCCACCCGCATCAGCATCGCGCCGGGCTCCACGCGCTCGCGGTAGACCGGGGTATCGCTGGTCACCATCGCCAGGGCGCGCGTCGTCGGGATCCCCAGAGCGTGCATCGCCTCCGACGCCAGACTTTCCCGGATCGTCGAGCGCAGCACGGCGCGGCCGTCCCCCATCCGCGAATAAGGAGTCAGGCCGGCGCCTTTCAGATGCCAGTCGTAACGGCGGCCATCCGCCAGCTGCTGCTCGCCGAGCAGGATCCCGCGTCCGTCGCCCAGCTGGCCGGCCCAGGCGCCAAACTGATGGCCGCTGTATACCTGCGCCAGCGGCGACATGCCCGGAAGCAGCGCTTCGCCGCCCCAGACACCGGCCCCGCTTTCAGGCGCAAACAGGGCGTCGGGCACCCCCAGCTGTTGCGCCAGCGGGGCGTTGCGCCAGATGAGTCGGGCGTTATCCAACGGCGTTGGTGACAGGGAAGTGTAAAAGTCCGGCAGTTCATCCCGCCAGTGGGTGGTAAAAGAAAGGGTCATGGTTCCTCCTCTCTCCAGTGTAGTGCCTGGAACAGCGGATTAACACGGGCGGAGTGCAGGGTTATCGGCATAAAAAAGGGAAGCGTTCGCTTCCCTCTTGCTTCTGAATGACGTCAGATTCGCCGCGCCTGCCAGAACTTTTTGTTCCAGTAGACGTTATCCAGCGAGGAACGGGTGACGCCCTGGCTGGTGGAGGCGTGAATAAACTGGTTGTCGGTATCGTAGATGCCAACGTGCAGGCCGCTCTCCCCTGAGCCGGTTTTGAAGAACACCAGATCGCCGGGCAGCAGATCGCGCTTATCGATGCGGGTGCCGATTTCCGCCTGCTCGCGGGTTTCACGCGGCAGCTGGAGGGCAAATTTATCGCGAAACGTGCGCACCACGAAGCCGGAGCAGTCAACGCCGCGCGGCGTCATGCCGCCGTAGCGATACGGCGCGCCGCGCCAGCTGCGCAGCTGCTCGTTCAGATTCGCCACCACCGTGATGGAGTCAGCCAGCCGAGGATTCGGCGGCGGTGCCCGATGGCTGCTGCAGCCGGCTAAAATTAACGCCGCCGCCAACATGAACCAGAAGCGCATTTCAGATGATCCCTCTGTCCCTAGTCTCTATCGCAATAATTTAGCTTGTTTATCAATATAGTGACAAGATAACTGCGTGCTACTGTGACGCGATGAGCATAATATGACCGGCCACCTCAACGCGCTGGAACGGGATCGCATAGGCGGCGGTTAAATTTTCCTCATTCAGCACCTCGGCGGTCTCCCCGCAGGCGATGGCTTCCCCCTGGCAGAGCAGCCAGCTCTGACCGGCGTGGCGCAGGGTATGGTTGAGATCGTGGCTGCTCATCACCACCGCAATCCCCGCCGCGCTCAGCTCGTGTAACAGCCGATCCAGCGCCGCCTGCTGGGCCACATCCAGACTGTTCATCGGCTCATCCAGCAGCAGCAGCTGACCCGCGGAATTACTCAAGGGATCGATCTGCAGGATCACTGCCGCCAGCCGCACGCGCTGCCACTCGCCGCCCGACAGCTGATTGACCGGACGGCCCAGCTTATTGTCCAGACCAAGCCTGGCCGCGATATCGCTCAGACGGGCGCTATCATCCTGCTGCTGCATATGCAGCGCCAGGTAGTGCCATACCGGCATGGCGAACGGCGGGGTCTGGTGTTGACACAGATATCCGCGACGGCGCGCCAGCTCCCTCGCCGGCCACTCGTCAAGCAGCCGGCCGTTAAAATGAACCGTGCCGGGGCCGTCGGACAGCCCCGCCATGCGGGTCAGCAGCGTGCTCTTCCCTGCGCCGTTCGGCCCCACCAGATGGACAATCTCCCCGGCGCGAAAGGCCGCAGAAAACGGGGCCAGGCGCCCCGCCGCTTCTACATCCTGTAGCTGCATCAGAAACGACATTATTGCGCCAGCGCTCCTTTAATCGCCGCCACCAGCTGCGGATCGTCCGGCGTCATATCCGGAGAGAAGCGCTGAATGACGTTGCCCTGGCGATCGACGAGGAATTTTTCGAAGTTCCACAGAATGTCGTCCACATACAGCGGCGCCCGGCCTTTGCTGGCCATCCGCTCATAAAAACCGCTGCCTTCCGGGGCCACCGCTTTCGGCGCGGCGGCAATCAGTTTTTGATAGAGCGGCGCGCGATGTTCGCCGTTGACGTCAATTTTGCTAAACAGCGGGAAGGTGACGCCGTAGGTAGTGCTGCAGAAGGTCTTAATCTCCTCTTCACTGCCCGGCTCCTGGCCGAGGAACTGGTTGCAGGGGAACCCCAGCACGCTGAAGCCCTCAGCGGCAAACTGCTTTTGCAGATCCTCGAGTTGCTCATACTGCGGCGTCAGGCCGCATTTCGAGGCTACATTGACGATCAGCAGCACCTTGCCGGCAAAGGATGCCAGGGTGGTTTTCTCGCCATCAATGGTCGTCACTTCGGTATTCAGAATGTCATGTTGCATAGCTTGTCCTCAATGGATAAACCGGTTTCCGGTGAAGGTGATCCCTTTCTACTGTAGCGGATTCAGCGCCCGCCATTCTACTGCCATTCCCCCCGAGTTGTCGCATGATGTAACAGCGCTTCGCTGGCCGCCGGCAACATGAAATCCTCTCAATTGGGCCGTCGACCATTTCCGTGTACAGTGTTCCATGAATGTAATATGGTTTCGTTACTTGTTAATTTAAGAGAGTTTTAGTGATGAAGAAGTTGTTTAGCCTGGCGTTAATCGCCACCTCTGTCGCCCTGCTGAGCGCCTGCTCCCCGGATGAAGATAATAAAGTAAAAGTCGCTATCAATACCGGGCCGGACGAAGCCATCTGGAAAGTGGTGGAGCAGGTGGCGAAGGATAAATACCACCTCGACGTCGAAGTGGTCTCCTTCAATGATTATGTGCTGCCCAACGAAGCGCTGAACAACAAAGATGTCGATGCCAACGCCTTCCAGACCCTGCCGTACCTTGAGGCGCAGTCGAAAGAACGCGGCTATAAATTTGCGGTGGTCGGTAAAACCTTTGTCTTCCCTATCGCCGCCTATTCTCACCGGATCAAAAATATCAGCGAACTGCCCGAAGGGGCGACGGTGACCATTTCTAATGAAACCACCACCCTGGGCCGCAGCCTGCTGCTGCTTCAGGCGCAGGGGTTACTCAAGCTGAAACCGGGCGTCGGCTATTTACCCACCACGCTGGATATCATCGACAATCCGAAACAGCTGAAAATTGTTGAAGTGGATACCCCGCAGCTGACCCGTACCCTTGACGATCCGAACGTCAGCCTGTCAATCATTAACACCAACTTCTCCGCCCAGGCGGGCCTGTCGGCCGCCCGCGACGGTCTGTTTATGGAGGGGCCGGATTCCCCATACGTGAATGCGATAGTCGCCCGCGAGGATAATAAGGACAGCAAGAAAATTCAGGAATTAAAAGCCGCCTTCCAGACCAGCGAAGTCGCGGAAAAAGCGAAGGAAGTCTACAAAGGCGACGCGATCAAAGGCTGGTAAGCCTGAACCGGCGCCGTCCCTGCCGACGGCGCCGCGCTATCCCCGCCCCCGCGAACGCAGCAGCAACCAGATAAAGACCGGCGCGCCCAGGGTCGCCGTCACCACGCCAATCGGCAGCTCTGCGGCGGAAAGCGCCAGCCGGGCAATGATATCCGCCCCCAGCAAGGCGCTTGCCCCGGCCAGCATACAGGCCGGGAGCAACACCCGGTGATCGCTCAAGCCGCATAGCCGCAGAATATGCGGGATCACCAGACCGATAAAGCCAATCGCCCCCGCCAGCGCCACGCTAACGCCGACCATCCAGCCGGTCGCCACCACCAGTAATTTGCGCCACAGCCACAGCGGCAGCCCAAGCTGACGAGCGGAGACTTCGCCCAGCGCCAGTAAATTCAGGGGTTGCGACTGCAGACAGACCCAGCAGAGCACCGGCAGGAGGGCTATCATCAGCCACAGCTGTTGCCAGTCGACGCCGCCAAACCCGCCCATCATCCAGTACATTAGCTGACGCAGGTCAAAAGAGGTGGAGAAGTAGACTGCCCAGGTCATCAGGGCGCTGCAGATGATCCCCAGCGCCACCCCCGCCAGCAGCAGACGGCTGGTAGACAGATGGCGGCGGGCAAAACGCAGCAGAATAAAAGTGATCAGCAGCGCGCCAAAGATGGCACACAGGCCGAGCGCCCAGCCGGGCAAGACTCCTTTGCCCAGCAGGACGGCGGCAATCAGCCCGACGCCCGCGCCGTTGGAGACCCCCAGCAGCCCCGGCTCCGCCAGAGGATTTTCAAACAACGCCTGCATAATCGCCCCGGAGAGCGCCAGCGCCGCCCCCACCAGCAGCACCGCCAGGGTTCGCGGCAGGCGGATCTGCCAGATAAACAGCTGACCTTTGGCGCTGAGCCACTCGCCGGGCGGGATCCATTGCTCCCCCGCGCACAGGCTGATCAGCAGGGTGACCAGCAGCAACAGCGTTAATCCGAAGAGCCAACGCCGGCTGCGGCGCTGTTGAAGATGGGCGAGAGTCAGCATAGATTCCATTACGCAGGGGGAACAAGAGGCTGATTTTACGGTGGCTGTCGCGGTGAGAAAAGGAAAACCTCGCGCCCGTTCGTCGACGCGAAGGAAAATCTCCTCCGCGTCTGCGGTCGTTCGTCACACCAGAATCTGAAACAGCAGCGCAAAGAGAATGATGTTCGCCACCACGATTGCCCAGCCGTTATAGAGCATATATTTCAGATGAGTAGACTGCGCCAGCCCCATCTGGCCGAACATATCTGATGAGGGAAACGGCCCGAACCAGTCCACCTGGGATGAGGCCAGCAGCACGGCGGTGGTCCCCTGGGGCGGCACGCCGGCGGCCATCAGCATCGGGCCAAAGATTTTATGAGTAAAGGTCATCTGGGCCACCGCCGCACCGGGCACATGGCCGATAATATTGAACGCGAAGATGCTAAAGCACAGCCAGGCCGGGGAGATCCCCTCCAGCAGCGGTTGGGTATACTCCAGCAGCCCCTGATAGGCGTGCAGGCCATCCATCAGCTCAAGGATCGGGTTGTACAGCCAGTAGAGAATAAACATCCACACCAGACGGCCGCAGCCGTGATACAGGGCCTGAAGGATCTGCGTCGGTCGCAGGCCGCCTACCAGGCCGGTCATCAGGGCCACCAGCAGCATCACGATTATCGCGAAGCTGAAGCCGGCTTTAATCACCACGCCAACGATCGCCATCACGATGATGGTCGCCGCGAAGGCCAGCGCGCTTAATTTACGCCGACGCTGCTGCGCGGCGCTGAGATCCTCTTGCGGCTTTTCCGCGAGATCGACGTCATAGCGCAGTTTGCCTTCGGTCATCTTCTGGATCCGTCCCGCCATTACCCAGCCGGCCAGCAGCGTGACCGCGCTCATCGGCAGACCAACGTACAGCAGATAGTCCGGATAGCTCAACCCACCGAGGCTGAGGATCGTCACTGTACTGGGGGTGAAAGGCCCGGTAAACAGCCCAACGGAACCGGCGGTCATCATCAGCGCGGCGACCGTTGGCGGCGTCAAGCGTACCGCTGCCGCCACCGGAATGATTACTGCCACGATAATGGCATTGCCACCGGCCATAGTGCCCAGCGAACCGCAAATTAAAATCGATGACGCCACAATGCCGAATTTCACCCGCGTCTGACTCGACAACCCGATGCGATGGACGACAAATTTTACCAGCTCAACCGCTGCGCCGGTGCGGGTGGCCACTTCCCCCACGCCGGCGCCGAGCATAATGATAAGCCCAACGGTGGCAATAAATGACCCGGTGGATTTCGCCAGCATCGTGCCCATTTCCGGCAGGCCGGTCGAGGTCATTATCATGGCGATAATAATCGAGGAGATGACCGCCAGCACAATATCAACGCCGATCAGCGATAATATCGCTAGCGCCACCAGCGGCGTAAATCCCAGCAGGCCAAGCTCACTGCCTGGTCGACCGTGGCACCACAGCGCGATCAACACGAACAGCAGCAATAACAGACCAATAAGAACGTTTTTTCGCGTGATATTTCGTCTGACAGGCGCATTGCCTGTGAGCGTTGAGTCACTCATAACACTCCTTAATGCCAATCAATCCGACCATGATGGTCAGGTGGTGTATGGGGGCCTGCTCAGAAAATATCCTCCCTCTTTTTCATTATTGATTGGCCGCGGCCTGAGGGTTTGTTTGGGTACAAAGGAAACGATTCTGAGAGCGTAATATGCCGCCATTGGGCGGGGTCTACAGCACAAGATGTAACCAATGCGCTGATTGGTGATTAAATCTATGTTAACTTAGTGTTAGTAGAAAATGACTTTTTATCGGTAGGCTATAACCCTGAGTTAACTGTTCATGAAACTGCGTCATCTGGAAATCTTCTATGCCGTCATGACCTGCGGCTCTTTATCGCGGGCGGCGGAAGCGCTCAATATCTCCCAGCCCGCGGCCAGCAAAGCGTTAAAAAGCGCCGAAATGAAGCTGGGTTTTACCCTGTTTCAGCGGGTGCGCGGCAAGCTGCTACCGACCAGCGAGGCGATCACACTTTTCGAAAAAGCGCAGAGCATTTATCAGGACCTGGACAACCTGCGCCTGCTGGCCGACAACCTGGCTCGCGATCCGCGCGCCAAGATCACTTTAGGCTGTCTGCCAAGCCTGGGGTTAAGCCTGGTGCCGGAGCTGGTGACCGACTTTTATCAGCAAAACAGCAACCTGGTGATGACGCTCACTACCGAGCACACCGAGACGCTGGTCAAAAAACTGGATTTGCGCGAGATAGATTTGGCGCTGACGCTACAGCCGGTGCAGCAGGGAGAGATCCTGACCACCCTGATTGCCGAAGTACCGCTGGTGTACATCGACCGTCATTATCGTCAGGGGGCGGTGGAGATCGACCAGATCGACCAGCAGCGCTGGATCTCGCCGGGACCGCACTCGCTCTCTGCCGCCATCGCCACCCGTCGCGACTTTTCCACCACCCGGCTAAACGTCCAGACCTACTACATGGCCACCGAGTTCGTGAAGCGCGGCATGGGCTGCAGCATCACTGATATCTTTTCCGCCCAGCACAACCTGGCCCCGGAGATGATCCATCCCATTACGCCGCCGATGGCGATTAACCTCTGTCTGTTACGCCGGGCCGACGTTTCCCTGAGCCCGATGGCGCAAAAGTTCGTCGATTTTCTCTGCCAGCGTCTGCGCCTGCAGCTCAAGGAGATTAACCTGCGGTTATACCCTGACCATAAAAAGTCAATTGCGCCGCTGGGGTAAATGCTTTGACATAACCCGATAAATTTATCAGCGGTGGATATATCGGGTTATGAACAAACGCATTGTCATTATCGGCGGCGGCGTGGTCGGTCTGGCCACGGCCTGGGAACTGATCAAGCGCGGCCATCAGGTGCAATTACTGGAGCGCAATGCCGAACCGGGCAGCGCCACCAGTTTTGCCAACGGCGGACAATTAAGTTACCGCTACGTCGCCCCCCTTGCCGACAGCGGCGTTCCTCTGCAGGGAATGAAATGGATGGGCAAAGCCGATTCGCCGCTGAATATGCGTCTCAGGATGTCTCTCCAGCAGTGGCGCTGGCTGCTGCAGTTTCTGCGCGCCTGTAATAACCAGACCAATAAAATGAATGGCGACCATATTTTACGCCTGTCGCTGCTCAGCCGTCAGGTCATGCAGGCGTGGCGGGATGAGGATAATCTTGCCGATTTCCACTGGCGGCGCAGCGGAAAATTAATTATCCATCGTCGCGAATATGATTTTAATAAAGCAGCAAAAGGGATTGATCCTCAGTATCAGCAGGCGCTGAATGCTGAAGCCTGCCTGCAGCTGGAGCCGGCGCTCAAACATATTAGTCCTTCTCTACAGGGCGGAATCTATTCGCCAGGCGATGAAACGGCAGATTGTCATCAGTTCTGCCTTGCCCTGCTCGACAAGCTCAATGCCAGCAGCGACTTTAGCCTGCTGACCCAGTGTGAGGTGCGGCGACTCAATAAGCTCGGGGGACGCATCAGCAGCCTGGAGACCAGTCAGGGGCCCCTCACCGGCGATGAGTATGTCGTCGCCGCCGGTAACGGCAGTGGTTCTCTGCTTGGGCATTTGGGGGTGCGCGTGCCGCTGTGCGGCCTGAAAGGGTACAGCCTGACCCTGCCCTATCCTGAAAAAGCAGGTATTGCCCCTGACATCAGCGTCACCGACTACGGGCACAAAATCGTTTATGCCCGCCTTGGCCAACAGCTGCGTATCGCGGCGATGGTGGACATCGGCTACGACGGCGACGAACTGCGCGAAAGCCGCATTCAGGCGCTGAAAAACATCGTCGCCCGCAGCTTTCCTGAACTGGAGGGGCTGGACGAGGCCGAAGTCTGGACCGGCATGCGCCCGTCAACGCCAGCTGGCCCGCCGATGCTGGGGCGCGCCGGATACCCCAACCTGTGGATGAACCTCGGCCAGGGTAGCCTCGGCTTTACTCTCGCCGCCGGCAGCGCGGTGGTGCTGGGCGCGTTAATCGACAATCAGATGCCAGACATTTCTTTAGAAGGTCTCACATGGAAACAAACCGCATGACAATTATTCGCAATAATCCACAACCTCGTCTTGCCGCCAGCGTTGCGTATGGCGATCTGCTGTTCCTCTCCGGGCAGACGCCAAAAAGCAATGAAGACGATATCGTTTTACAAACCCGTGAAGTACTGGAGAAGATCGACGCGCTGCTGGCCGCGGCCGGGAGCGATAAGCAGCACATTCTCTCCGCGCAGATCTGGTTGAAAAATATCGAGCGTGACTTTGCCGCATTCAATGAGGTGTGGGTGCAATGGATGCCGGAAGGCTATAGCCCGGCGCGAGCGGCCGTGCAGGCGGAGATGGCGCGACCAGAAATCCTGGTGGAGATCATGCTCACCGCCGTCAAAGCGTAAAGATTGACAGAAAAGAAAAAGGCCGCAATGCGGCCTTTTTAATTAGTTCAGATTATTTGTCTTTCGGCGACGCGTTTTCGACACGGCTTTTCAGCTTCTGACCGGGTCTGAAGGTCACCACGCGCCGGGCTGTAATGGGAATATCCTCCCCCGTCTTCGGGTTACGTCCCGGGCGTTGGTTTTTATCCCGCAAATCGAAGTTGCCGAACCCGGAGAGTTTGACCTGTTCTCCGTTTTCCAGAGCACGACGGATCTCTTCGAAAAACAACTCGACCAGTTCTTTGGCATCCCGCTTGCTAAGCCCAAGCTTATCAAACAGATATTCTGACATTTCAGCTTTTGTAAGCGCCATAGGTTCAATCCCTCAATGATGCCTGGAATCGCTCTTTTAATGCCTCTACACATCTGGCAACGGTAGCGGCAATCTCCTCTTCTTCGAGTGTACGGCTGGTATCCTGCAGGATCAGGCTAATCGCAAGGCTCTTATACCCTTCCGCCACACCCTTACCACGGTACACGTCAAATAAGTTTACGCCAACTACCTGATTTACGCCAACTTTCTTACATTCGGCTAAAACATCGGCGGCAGCCACGTTTTCCGCGACCAGCACCGCGATGTCGCGACGGTTCGCCGGGAAGCGGGAAATATCGCGCGCCTGAGGCACCACGCGGTCTGCGAGCTTGTTCCACTCCAGTTCGAACACCAGAGTGCGACCGTTCAGATCCAGTTTACGTTCCAGCTCAGGATGAACAACCCCAATGAAACCAATGCGTTCACCTTTAAGATAAATCGCTGCGGATTGTCCCGGATGCAGCGCGGTGGTCGCTTCAGCACGGAATTCGATATCCGCTAATTTTCCGGTTAAATCCAGAACGGCTTCCAGATCGCCTTTCAGATCATAGAAATCGACCGTCTCTTTCGCCAGTGTCCAGTGCTCTTCGTAGCGGTTGCCGCAGATCGCCCCGGCCAGCATCACATCCTGACGAATGCCCAGCGGCGCATTGGTGTCCGGCACAAAGCGCAGGCCGCTCTCAAAGATGCGCACCCGGCTCTGCTGACGGTTCTGGTTGTAGACCACGGTGCCCAGCAGGCCGGTCCACAGCGACAGGCGCATCGCCGACATTTCGCTGGAGATCGGGCTTGGCAGGATCAGCGCCTCTTCCCCGGCGTGGATCAGCTGCTGGACTTTCGGGTCGACGAAGCTGTAGGTGATCACTTCCTGATAGCCTTTGTCGTTCAGCAGCGTTTTCACGCGCTTCAGCGACAGGTCCGCTTCGCGGTGGGTTCCCATGATCAGACCCGCCTGCACCGGCTCGTCAGGAATGTTGTTGTAGCCGTAAACGCGAGCCACTTCTTCAACCAGATCTTCTTCGATCTCCATGTCGAAACGCCAGCTCGGCGCAACCGCCTGCCATTCGCCCTCGCCAACCGTCACTTCGCAGCCGAGGCGCTGCAGAATGTCGGTGACCTGCGCGTCAGCGATATGGTGGCCAATCAGGCGATCCAGCTTGCTGCGACGCAGCGTAATGGTGGCGCGTGTTGGTAGATTCTCTTTGCTGGTAACGTCAATGACCGGGCCGGCTTCACCGCCGCAGAGGTCGATCAGCAGACGGGTGGCACGCTCCAGCGCTTTATACTGCAGGGCCGGATCGACGCCGCGCTCATAGCGGTGAGAGGCATCGGTGTGCAGGCCATGACGGCGCGCGCGGCCGGTAATGGACAGCGGGCTGAAGAACGCGCATTCCAGCAGCACGTTTTGGGTTTCGTCGTTAACGCCGGAGTGTTCCCCGCCGAAGATCCCCCCCATCGCCAGCGCTTTGTTATGGTCTGCAATGACCAGCGTGTCGCTGTCGAGCTTTGCTTCAGAGCCATCGAGCAGGACCAGGGTTTCCCCTTCTTTCGCCATGCGCACCACGATCCCGCCTTCAATACGGTCGCGGTCAAAGGCGTGCATCGGCTGGCCCAGCTCAAGCAGCACATAGTTGGTCACGTCAACCACCGCGTCGATGGAGCGGATCCCGCAGCGGCGCAGCTTCTCTTTCATCCACAGCGGCGTCGGCGCTTTGACGTTGATACCTTTCACCACGCGCCCCAGATAGCGCGGGCAAGCCTGCGGCGCGTCAACCTGAATCGGCAGCACGTCGTCAATCGTCGCGGCAACCGGCGTGATTTCCGGCGCGTTCAGCGGCGCTTTGTTCAGGACAGCGACATCGCGCGCCACGCCAATGATGCCCAGGCAGTCGGCGCGGTTTGGCGTGACGCTGATTTCGATGGTGTTATCGTCAAGCTTGAGGTATTCGCGAATATCGGTGCCGATGGGCGCATCTGCCGGCAGCTCGATGATACCGCTATGGTCGTCGGAAATACCCAGCTCGGAGAAGGAGCACAGCATCCCCTCAGACGGCTCGCCGCGCAGCTTCGCGGCCTTAATTTTGAAATCGCCCGGCAGCACGGCGCCGATGGTGGCTACCGCGACCTTTAGCCCCTGACGGCAGTTTGGCGCGCCGCAGACGATGTCCAGCAGGCGTTCGCCGCCGACGTTGACTTTGGTGACGCGCAGTTTGTCGGCGTTCGGGTGCTGACCGCACTCCACCACTTCCCCGACTACGACGCCGTTGAAGCTGCCGGCGACCGGCTCAACGCCATCTACTTCGAGGCCCGCCATGGTGATCTGATCGGAAAGCGCTTCGCTGTCGATCGCCGGGTTAACCCATTCGCGTAACCACAGTTCACTGAATTTCATTGTTCTGTCCTGCCCTTATTTAAACTGTTTGAGGAAACGCAGATCGTTTTCGAAGAACGCGCGCAGATCGGTGACGCCATAGCGCAGCATGGTCAGACGCTCCATGCCCATGCCGAAGGCGAAGCCGGAGTAGACTTCCGGATCGATACCCACGTTACGCAGCACGTTCGGGTGCACCATCCCGCAGCCCAGCACTTCCAGCCATTTGCCGTTTTTACCCATTACGTCAACTTCCGCAGACGGTTCGGTGAACGGGAAGTAGGACGGACGGAAGCGGACCTGCAGATCTTCTTCAAAGAAGTTGTTCAGGAAGTCGTGCAGCGTCCCTTTCAGGTTGGTGAAGCTGATATTTTTATCAACGATCAGACCTTCCATCTGATGGAACATCGGGGTGTGGGTCTGATCGTAGTCGTTACGATAGACGCGGCCCGGCGCGATAATACGGATAGGCGGCTGCTGGTTTTCCATGGTGCGGATCTGCACGCCGGAGGTCTGCGTACGCAGCAGGCGAGTGGCATCGAACCAGAAAGTGTCGTGGTCAGCGCGCGCCGGATGGTGACCCGGAATATTCAGCGCATCGAAGTTGTGGTAATCGTCTTCGATTTCCGGGCCCGTCGCCACGGTAAAGCCGAGCTCACCGAAGAAACTTTCAATACGGTCGATGGTGCGAGTAACCGGATGCAGGCCGCCGTTTTCAATGCGGCGACCCGGCAGCGAGACGTCAATGGTCTCTGCGGCCAGACGCGCATTCAGCGCTGCGCCTTCCAGTTCAGCTTTACGCGCGTTCAGCGCCTGCTGCACCTGCTCTTTCGCCTCGTTGATGACCGCACCGGCTGCCGGACGCTCTTCCGGCGGCAGCTCACGCAGGGTGGTCATTTGCAGGGTCAGATGCCCTTTTTTACCCAGGTATTCCACGCGGACGTTGTCCAGCGCAGCAACATCTGATGCCTCGTTAATGGCTGCCTTGGCACTGGCAACCAGCTCTGCGAGATGTGACATGGTTTTCCTCATTATGTCGGTGCAGACACCGGTTATAGTGAAATTAATATTCCGAATCCATATACGAAAAAAGCCTCCACAGGGGAGGCTTTCTGGCGCTGTTTTCCGTTTCTTCTTTCACGCGCAAGCCCCCTGAGTTCAGGTGCTAAAGTAAAAAAAGAAGCGGAAAATAGCAGCATTCATGCTTGCATTACCTTGTCTGGTAAGAAACGTCAGAGCTGTATTGAAAAGCCTGCGCCGATAAAAGTCAATGTATTGATGGTGTTGAAACGAAAAGAGGGAGACAAGCTCCCTCTTTCAACTGGCTTATGCCAGAGCTGCTTTCGCTTTTTCGACCAGAGCGGTGAACGCTACTTTGTCGAATACAGCGATGTCAGCCAGGATCTTACGGTCGATTTCAACAGAGGCTTTTTTCAGGCCATTGATGAATTTGCTGTAAGAAATACCGTTCTGACGTGCTGCTGCGTTGATACGTGCAATCCACAGTTGACGGAACTGACGTTTACGTTGACGACGGTCACGGTAAGCGTACTGACCAGCTTTGATAACAGCCTGGAAGGCAACGCGGTATACGCGAGAACGCGCACCGTAGTAGCCTTTAGCTTGTTTCAAAATTTTCTTGTGACGTGCACGTGCAATTACACCACGTTTTACGCGAGCCATGTGTGCTCTCCTGTATCTATTCTAAGTTAAAAAAGTTAAACGTTAACGACTTATGCGTACGGCAGGCACGCGATAACCAGGCCCAGATCGCCTTTGGAAACCATGGCTTTCGGACGCAGGTGACGTTTACGCTTGGTAGCTTTTTTAGTCAGAATGTGACGCAGGTTAGCGTGCTTGTGCTTAAAACCACCTTTACCGGTTTTTTTGAAGCGCTTAGCAGCACCGCGTACGGTCTTAATTTTTGGCATTTTAATAACTTCCACTTCGCATTGTTAATAAACGAAACAAAGGCGAACAAAACCAGTGAGCCGAAGCCCACCGGAAATGTTTCTTGATGGCCTTACTGTTTCTTCTTAGGAGCGAGCACCATGATCATCTGGCGGCCTTCGATCTTCGTTGGGAAGGATTCGACTACTGCCAGTTCAACCAGATCGTCTTTCACGCGGTTAAGCACTTCCATACCGATCTGCTGGTGGGCCATCTCACGACCGCGGAAACGCAGCGTGATCTTGGCCTTATCGCCATCTTCGAGAAAGCGAATCAGGCTGCGGAGTTTTACCTGATAGTCACCTTCATCAGTACCAGGGCGGAATTTAATTTCCTTAACCTGGATAACTTTCTGCTTCTTCTTCTGTTCCTTAGAAGACTTACTCTTTTCATAAAGGAACTTGCCGTAGTCCATGATACGACAAACTGGCGGCTCGGCGTTAGGGCTGATTTCAACTAAATCTACTCCAGCCTCTTCAGCCTTTTCGATAGCTTCTCTCAGACTCACAATTCCCAGCTGCTCACCTTCCAGACCTGTTAAGCGAACTTCCTGGGCGCGAATCTCGCCATTAATACGATTCGGACGTGCCGTTTGAACTCGTTTTCCGCCTTTAATACCTTATTCCTCCAGTTGTTGAAGACTGCGGCTGCGAATCTCTTGTTGCAGCTTCTCGATCACTTCATTTACGTCCATGCTGCCGAGGTCTTTCCCGCGACGGGTGCGCACGGCCACTTTGCCGGCTTCGACTTCTTTGTCGCCACAGACCAACATATACGGGACACGACGTAAAGTGTGCTCGCGGATTTTAAAGCCAATCTTCTCATTTCTCAAGTCTGCTTTTACACGAATGCCCGCATTTTGTAGTTTACGCGTCAATTCGTTAACATATTCAGCCTGAGAATCGGTAATATTCATGACCACTACCTGCACTGGTGCAATCCAGGTTGGGAAGAAGCCTGCGAACTCTTCGGTCAGGATGCCAATGAAGCGCTCCAGAGAACCGAGAATCGCACGGTGAATCATGACCGGCACCTGACGCTCGTTGTTTTCGCCCACATAGGAGGCGCTTAAACGCTGCGGCAGAGAGAAGTCCAGCTGTACGGTACCGCACTGCCATGCACGATCGAGGCAGTCATACAGGGTAAATTCAATTTTCGGGCCGTAGAACGCCCCTTCACCCAGTTGATATTCAAATGGGATGTTATTTTCTTCCAGCGCCACCGCCAGATCCGCTTCCGCGCGATCCCAGGTCTCGTCGCTACCGATACGTTTTTCCGGGCGAGTCGACAGTTTGACGACGATCTTCTCGAAGCCAAAGGTGCTATACATATCGTAGACCATACGAATACAGGCGTTCACTTCATCGCGAACCTGATCTTCAGTACAGAAGATATGCGCATCATCCTGGGTAAAGCCGCGCACGCGCATCAGACCATGCAGCGCGCCAGACGGTTCGTTACGGTGGCAGCTACCGAATTCCGCCATACGCAGCGGCAGGTCGCGGTAGGATTTCAGCCCCTGGTTGAAGATCTGCACGTGACCCGGGCAGTTCATCGGCTTGATACAGTATTCACGGTTCTCAGAAGAGGTGGTGAACATCGCATCTTTGTAGTTGTCCCAGTGGCCGGTTTTTTCCCACAGCACACGGTCCATCATGAACGGACCTTTTACTTCCTGATACTGGTACTCTTTCAGTTTAGAACGAACAAACGTTTCCAGTTCACGGAAGATGGTCCAGCCGTCATTGTGCCAGAACACCATCCCCGGCGCCTCTTCCTGCATGTGATACAGGTCGAGCTGCTTACCGATTTTACGGTGGTCACGCTTGGCGGCTTCTTCCAGACGCTGCAGGTAGGCATTCAGCGCTTTTTTATCTGCCCACGCGGTGCCGTAGATACGCTGCAACATTTTATTGTTGCTGTCGCCGCGCCAGTAGGCTCCGGCGGTTTTCATCAGCTTAAAGTGATGGCAGAAGCGCATGTTCGGTACGTGCGGACCGCGGCACATATCGATATATTCTTCATGATGATACAGGCCAGGCTTGTCATCATGGGCAATGTTTTCATCAAGAATAGAAACTTTATAGCTTTCGCCGCGTTTCACGAAGGTTTCACGCGCTTCATGCCAGCTCACTTTCTTCTTGATAACGTCGTAGTTTTTCTCGGCGAGCTCATGCATACGTTTTTCGAGCGCGTCGATATCTTCCTGGGTCAGGGTGTGGTCGAGGTCTACGTCATAGTAGAAACCATTATCGACAACCGGACCGATAGCCATTTTGGTGTTGGGCCATAGCTGTTTGATGGCATGGCCTAACAGGTGCGCGCAGGAGTGACGAATGATCTCCAGCCCTTCTTCATCTTTCGCGGTGATGATAGAGAGAGTGGAATCGGATTCGATCGGGTCACAGGCGTCTACCAGTTCACCGTTTACCCGCCCGGCAATGGTGGCTTTCGCCAGGCCTGGACCGATATCCAGCGCGACATCCATCGGACTAACTGCGTGGTCAAAATGGCGTTGGCTGCCATCAGGAAGCGTAATTACAGGCATTTTATGTCCTTATTTGCAGTGGTGCCCCGCACGAAAGAGCACATACAAAACTATATAATCATAATTATCATCAGGTTAAGGCGCAGTTCCCGCTTCACTCTGCGAAAATAGGAGCACGACCGGAACGATCGCTCCCCCCTGCAGCCGCCTGCTGATAACACCGGGGAGTAGTTTACACATCATTGGTACGTGATTAAAGCCGCAACAGCATAAATGATGGCGGAATGCGGAGAAAACAAGAGGGCCACGGATAAAAAGCAGAATATAAGCGATGTGGCGCGGTAATATTGGCCAATGGCGCCGGACGATATTATTCGGACATGATAAAAGAGAGGTAGAGATATTACCTGCTGAATGTATACCGCGGGCCATTAAACCGGTACCACTTAACCCGGCTTATTAGACCGCTCGCGAAACGATAGCCTGCAATATTAAGACCACTCGCCGGCCATCAGCGTATGCACATTAAAGGCGTCGTTCATGGATTTTCCGGTGGTAGGGGCGCCGGGCGCAATATTCGAACCAGCCTCAACGTCAGTGGCTTTGGCGATACCTACCTGGGTATGATCCTGATGACCCGATGGCGGAACGGGCGTGGCGGCTGATGCGCCAAAAGAAAGCACGCACAGCGCCAGGGCTGCGATGGTATAACGATTGTTTTTCATGATGTTAATTCTCTTATTACGGAAATCAGACCGGGCAATGTCGCCCTCCGGTCAGTGCTTGTTAGTATAGATCCAGATCACATATTTGTCCTTCGAATATTTAGCTATTTGTGTCAAATAGAATGAATATTTGTCAGGCGCTCGTGAATAATGGAGAAAAAATGGAGGGCTATTTCCTTTTTACAAAAAGTAAAACGAACGGCCAGAAAAAATAATATCACTAATTGCTAAAACCAAAACGAACAGGCCGGGGAAAACCCGGCCTGAAATATTACATCTTATACCCGAGGGAGAGCGAGGTCCGGCGATCGGTATGCTCCGGCGCAGACGCAGGCGGCTCAGAGTTCCAGGTCACGTTGTAGGCGACCTTCAGGGCGAAATGGGCGTTAATCGCCACGTTTAACGCGCTCTCTGAGTTGACCGTGGTGTCCTCGGCGCCGAACACCGATACCCCTTGCGAAAATTTGGCGTTATCGGTCATCTGCCAGGCCCAGGTACCCGAAGCATAACCCAACGGCTGGGTATCAGTATCCCCGTCGGTATATTCGTCATAGCGAACGCCAGGACCAAATTCAAACCGCAGACTGTGCACCGGCCCGTTGAGGATCTGACGACCATAGCCCGCCGTCACAACATCGCGCTGTTGATAGCCGTTGTAGCGGTCTGTTAGCCAGCTACCCTGACCAAAGACATAGTTCATATCGGTCAGGTTGTAGCGGCTACGTCCGCCGACAGCATATTTTTCTGAGGATCGCTCATCATTGGACGACGTGTTGCTGGCGTTGCCCCACAGCGACCAGGCGGTGGTATTACCATACCAGGTCAGGGTGGAATCCGCCGTCATCGAAGAGCTCTTGGTGTTGCCGGACTGCGCCAGGTAGCCTGCGTTAACCACCCCTTCGAACGGTTTTTTGGCAGCGGAAGGGTCATCCATGACGGTAAATACAGAATCATCGGCCATTGCGCCAACAGACGCAAAAAGCCCCCCCGCCAGCATAACCGCTGCGGGTACTGTCTTTAAAAGCTTCATTATAACTCTCTAAAATACATTTTTTTAGGACAGTACAAATGATGAACAGGCATAATCTCGCCGGCTCATTGAATTTAGCGTCCGTACAACATAAAAGAGACCAGAGGGTCCCGGAAACTTTCGCGAGGATCGCGGAGTGCAGGTCCTAAGAAAGGTAGCAAATTATAAAAAAGCACGAATAACATAGCAATCACTTACTCTTTCGTTTTTTGAATAAGACAGCTCCGGAAACAATCTTTATTTCATAATGAAAATAGAGGCATCTTTGCAAAACTGTCAGGAACTGGACTTTCCCTCCCCGAGTCATCGTGCCATGCTTAAATTAACGACAGTCGCCGTATTAAGGAGGAGAAGGAATGACCAAAATTTACACGCTCACGCTGGCCCCCTCGCTGGATAGCGCCACGCAAACCCCACAGATCTACCCGGAAGGCAAACTTCGCTGCAGCGCGCCGGTATTTGAACCTGGCGGCGGCGGGATCAACGTGGCCCGCGCCGTGACCTTTCTCGGCGGCAAAGCCACCGCCATTTTCCCGGTCGGTGGCGCTACCGGCGAGCATCTTGCCGCCCTGCTGGCCGATGAGCAGGTGCCGGTCGAGACCGTCGAAACCCGCGACTGGACGCGGCAAAACCTGCACGTCCACGTGGCCGCCAGCGGCGAACAGTATCGCTTCGTTATGCCCGGCGCGGCACTGACGGACGATGAATTCCGCCGTCTGGAAGAGAAGGTTCTGACTATCGAACCCGGCTCTCTGCTGGTGGTCAGCGGCAGCCTGCCGCCAGGTATTAGCGTCGATAATCTGATGCAACTGGTGAAAAATGCGCAACAGCAGGGACTGCGCTGCATCATTGACAGTTCCGGCGATGCGCTGGCCGCCGCGCTGGACGTCGGCAATATTGAGCTGGTGAAACCGAACCAGAAAGAGCTTAGCGCCCTCGTGCAGCGCGATCTCAGCCAACCCGATGACGTGCGCCTTGCCGCTCAGTCGTTGATCCAGTCCGGTAAAGTGCGCCGGGTGGTGGTCTCCCTGGGTCCGCAGGGGGCGTTAGGCGTGGACGCCAGCGGCAGCGTTCAGGTTGTGCCGCCACCGATGAAAAGCCAGAGCACCGTCGGGGCTGGCGACAGCATGGTGGGCGCCATGACCTTGCGTCTGGCGGAAAACGCCAGCCTTGAAGACATGGTTCGCTTTGGCGTCGCCGCCGGTAGCGCCGCGACCATCAACCAGGGCACCCGCCTCTGCTCGCGGGCCAATACGCAAAAAATCTATGATTATCTCTGCGGGCGTTGATCTTCCCGGCCCCCTCCGCGCAGGCGGAGGGGAATCACAATATAAGCAGGATGGTCTATGCTGGAAAGGCCATGCATAACAACGGGGTGTAGAGATGAGCAATGAGATTACCGCCTGGGTCGTCAGCGTGACCTTCCATGAACAGGCGCTGACGGAGATCAATGAGGTAAGCAACCATTTTACCCGTGCCGGGTTTGTACTGACGCTCAATGATGAAGAGGGCACGCCCCATGAGCTGGGTACCAACACCTTCGGCCTGCTGAGCGGCCAGACGGCCGAGGAAGTTAAGGCCCTCAGCGCCGGCCTGGCGGAAGCGGCCCTTGGCCGCCCGGCGGAAATCGCTGTGGCCACATTCGCCGAGTGGTTAAAAGCTCAATAAGTGCGTTTAGCGCAACGGAAAGCGTCAGTTGTGCGTCAGTTCCAGGTTTACCCGGTAGTAATGCGCTAACCTTATGATATGGTGGAAAACATGGGGAGAGACAGCATGTGGCAAGCAATCAGTACTCTTTTACGCGATTGGCATACCGAAGACGCTGAAATCGAACTGAAAACCGAGCTGCCCGGTGGAGAGATCCATTCCGCCTGGCATTTACGCTTCGGCGGGAAAGATTACTTCGTGAAATGCGACGAACGGGAACTTCTGCCTATCTTCACCGCCGAGTCCGATCAGCTGGAGCTGCTGTCGCGAAGCAAAACCGTTCGCGTACCGCAGGTCTTTGCCGTCGGCAGCGATCGCGACTATAGCTTCGTGGTCATGGAGTACCTCCCTCCCCGTCCGCTGGATGCGCACAATGCGTTTCTGCTTGGCCAGCAGCTAGCCCACCTCCATCAGTGGAGCGATCAGCCGCAGTTCGGTCTGGATTTTGATAACGATCTTTCCACCACGCCGCAGCCCAACGCCTGGCAGCGTCGCTGGTCGGTTTTTTTTGCCGAGCAGCGTATCGGCTGGCAGCTGGAGCTCGCGGCGGAGAAGGGATTGCACTTTGGCGATATCGATACCTTAGTCGATATGGTACAGCAGCGACTGGCCAACCATCAGCCGCAGCCTTCGCTGCTGCACGGGGATCTGTGGTCCGGCAACTGCGCCTTAGGGCCGGATGGCCCCTATATATTCGATCCCGCCTGCTACTGGGGCGACCGCGAGTGCGATTTAGCCATGCTGCCGATGCATCCGGAACAGCCCCCGCAAATCTATGACGGCTATCAGTCCGTTTCGCCTCTGCCGTCGGGTTTTCTCGATCGTCAGCCGATTTATCAGCTTTATACTCTGCTGAACAGAGCGATTTTGTTTGGCGGCCAGCACCTGGTAACGGCCCAGCAGGCGCTGGATGATGTATTGATGGAGAAAATGCGTTAAACAAGCTTCACGGCGGACCTTACCGGTCCGCCGCAGCGTTTTATCAGTTAATCTCGACGCCGTTCAGGCGGAATTTGATGGTCATCGTTACGCCGGTACCCGGTCTTCCCTGCTCATAACGCCATCTGCGCATCGCGCTTTTCACCTCGCGTTCGAACATATTCGCCGGCTGAGCAGAGAGGATCTGCAGATTATCAATGCGGCCATCAGGCGAAACGTCAAACTTCACCCGTACCGTCCCTTCAATGCGCAGCGCCTGAGCGCGCGCCGGATAGGACGGCTGAACGCGGCTGATCGCCCGCGGGCCGCTTGGAGCAGTAACGGTGGGTTTAGCCGCTGCTGTCGAGGTGCTTGGCGCTGTACGCGCCGGCGCCGTATTGTTGTTTTCAAACGGCGAGGCCGGACGCGGCTCTGCTGCCGGCTTCACTTCCCGCTTCGGCTGTTCAACCTTTTTCTCCGGCTTAGGCTTGGGTTTAGGTTTGGGCTTCGGCTTAGGTTCCGGTTTATGGATCACCACCGGCGCCTCTTTCGGCGGTTCAGGCACTACCTCTGGCTCCGGCTCAGGTTCGGGTTCAACAACGGGCTCCAAGACAGGCTGCGCCGCCGGAGGCGGCTCAAGATCGGCCGGCGCCACCATTGTGATCTCTATCGGCTGCGTCGGAGAAGGCTGTTCAATAACCTGATGTACCGAGGTATAAAGCAGCCCCGCCACAACGGCACCGTGGATAGCCACGGACAGCAGCGTTGGCCACGGAAAGCGGCGAGGTAAATCAAGGGTCATTGCGCTCATAGTCGTTTCTGTTGAAAAATGATGCTCCGATTTTAAATGCAAATAGCAATCATATTCAATAAGGCGTCTTAACCTGAGTCAATTTTTGCCGCCATTTGCAGAAAAAAGCTGCGTCGGCAGTGCTTTCCACTCCAGAGCGCATCTTTGCATTGCAGTCCATCGCTGTTTAACTTAACGTAATTCGCCTGATTATTGATAAGGAGCTTTGCCGTGCTTTACGTTATCTACGCTGAAGATATCGCCGATTCTCTGGAAAAGCGGCTGTCGGTTCGCCCCGCGCATCTCGCGCGTTTACAACTCTTACACGATGAAGGCCGACTGCTTACCGCCGGGCCAATGCCGGCCGTTGACAGTAACGAACCGGGCGCAGCAGGATTCAGCGGCTCAACGGTGATTGCCGAGTTTGAATCGCTGGAAGCGGCCCAGGCCTGGGCTAATGACGATCCGTATATCGCCGCCGGGGTTTACCGCCAGGTCTCAGTTAAGCCGTATAAGAAGGTTTTTTGAAAATACCCTTTCCTTTTTCTGGCTAACCACAAAAACACCCAGGTCATCAGAATGAAGGGCGCATTTTGGTACACGACATTGAAGTGTCGCCCTTTTTAACCTCGCGAAAGCGTTGACTGTTATCCGCCTGAGAAGCCTGGAAGATGAGCACGCACTTTCTCCTGCTACCCCATCATCGACCATCGCCTCGCTTTTTTCGACAATGGAAAATGCTGACAAAACATCGACGCCACGCGTGATAGTGAATTACTAATACCTTGTGTAAGGCTGTTAGGGAGGATCGCGTTGTTATTTAGCGCTTGCATTTAATGTCAGCACATCCTGATATAGCCCTATAAATCCACAGTGCAATAGAAAGAAAAAAAATAACTGAAAGATAGTTGCTTAACGACAGATATGAAAGCCTGAAAAAAATATTATTGGGCATCCACTGCGGATGCCGCGGAACCGAACGTAGCCCATCTTGCTATATTCAGGACCGTAGCCGCTTGAAAGCACTTGGAAATAACACCCCTGCATACAAAGGTTTACCTGCCTGACATAAAGGGATATTAACTACGCTGCCAGCGTTAAGTTGCTGAGCATCATTTTTAAAGCCTATTAATTTCGTTGCGTAAACTTCACGCAGAGTGATAGTAGGGGCATCACTGCTTGATTAAAAAATTTGAAAGGGAATAACAAATGTTTTCAATAAGCCCTGTATTTTTTTGGGCTAACATTTATGTACCTGCCGATTTTGAGGATTATTGTGTGAATACCCTGAAAAAAACCGCATTGCTTTCTGTACTTGCCTTATATATTCCTGTGTCGCAAGCCGCGGCTAAGGAATACAGTCTTGATCCACAGCATACCTCGGTTGTGATCTCCTGGAACCATTTCGGCTTCTCAAACCCTACCGCCTATATCTCTGATGTTTCAGGCAAACTGGCCTTTGATAAAGAGAATCCGGAGAAATCCTCGGTGAACGTCACGCTGCCAGTGAAAACCATTGACGCTCACGTCAAGGCGTTAACGGATGAGTTTTTAGGCAAAGAGTATTTTGATGTTAAAACGTTTCCCGACGCCACTTTCCAGAGTACCAAAGTGGAAAGCAAAGGCGACAATAAATATGATGTGGAAGGTAATTTGACCATTAAAGGCATCACCAAACCGGTGGTCCTGCATGCCGTCCTGAATAAGCAGGATATGCACCCAATGGTGAAAAAAGAGGCCATTGGATTTGATGCCACCGGGGTGATAAAACGTTCAGACTTTAAGCTTGATAAATATGTGCCGGCGGTAAGTGATAACGTCACCATCACGTTATCCACGGAAGCCTATGCAAAATAAGTAAAAGCTGGCGCAACGATTGCGTTTTATTCAGGATGCTTATTGCATGGCCTCTCTGGATAATATAACAGGCTCAGATTATTCATGGTCAGGATCGGTCGGTTCATTTAGCTTCAACGCGCTGGACCGCTTAATAACCCCCTTGCCTGTCTGAGTCTGTTTTCTCATTCCCTCAGTTCCCGCCTGGTTACCGCAGCTGGCCGGTCATATCATTAAGCATTTAACAACGCCATGCCCTTCCTGAGCGGCAATAAATGCTATCTGACGGTTAATTCCTGTCGCGCCGCAAACGACTTGGCTCTGGATCTTGTCGTCCGTCATTACAAGCCAGGCGTAGCATCTCTCTTTCACTGAGGCGGGAGCTCTGTTTTGTCGTCGCATCGCAGCATGAAAAACCATCATTGCCCTATGGCGATGTGCAACGGGAATTTAGCGCAGAGAGAAAACGACAACGGCACCGCGTACGGTGCCGTTTGCCTGCTCGCTTAGCTGTCAGGGAAGATAAACAGCAGGGCATGACGCTGCCGTTTCACCAGTCCCTTCCTGATAGCGAGGATCCGCATATTGCGGCGCGATTGGGCTTCCAGCCAGCGCGCTTTACGGCGATTCACCTGTCTCAGCATGCGCCAGCGCCCTACTTCCGTTCTACTACGCTTCATTGCAACGACTCTACGAGTGAAAACAGCCCCCATTATAAACCTCTGCCAGCAACTGACTACCGCTTTCGCTGCGTTTTTATTTGCCAGAAAAATACTGATGCGTAAACTCATCACATATCGTCATTCAAAAGGATTTTACATCTATGACAACCTTTTACACGGTGGTGAACTGGCTGGTCATTCTGGGGTACTGGCTGTTGATCGCCGGTGTAACATTACGAATTCTAATGAAACGCCGCGCTGTCCCGTCCGCCATGGCATGGTTGCTGATCATTTATATCCTGCCGCTGGTGGGGATCATCGCCTATCTCTCCTTTGGCGAGCTGCATCTCGGCAAGCGTCGGGCCGAGCGCGCCAGGGCGATGTGGCCCTCGACGGCCAAGTGGTTAAACGACCTCAAAGCCTGCAAACATATCTTCGCGGAAGATAACAGCCCGGTGGCCGAATCCCTGTTCAAGCTGTGCGAACGGCGTCAGGGCATTGGCGGCGTAAAAGGCAACCAGCTACAGCTGCTGACGGAATCTGACGACGTGATGCAGGCCCTGATCCGCGATATTCAGCTGGCCCGTCACAACATAGAGATGGTCTTTTATATCTGGCAGCCCGGCGGCATGGCCGACAGCGTCGCTGAATCCCTGATGGCCGCCGCTCGCCGCGGGGTTCACTGTCGGCTAATGCTCGACTCCGCGGGCAGCGTGGCCTTTTTCCGCAGCCCATGGGCGGCGATGATGCGTAACGCCGGTATTGAAGTCGTCGAAGCTCTTAAGGTTAACCTGATGCGCGTATTCCTGCGCCGGATGGACCTGCGTCAGCATCGTAAAATGGTGATGATCGATAACTATATCGCCTACACCGGCAGCATGAATATGGTCGATCCGCGCTACTTTAAACAGGACTCAGGAGTCGGACAGTGGATTGATCTGATGGCGCGAATGGAAGGCCCGGTGGCGACCTCGATGGGCATCGTCTACTCCTGCGACTGGGAAATAGAGACCGGCAAGCGCATTCTGCCGCCGCCGCCGGACGTCAATATCATGCCGTTCGAAGAGGCCAGCGGACATACTATTCACACGATCGCCTCCGGACCGGGCTTTCCGGAAGATCTGATTCATCAGGCTCTCCTCACCGCCGCCTATGCGGCGAAAGAGCATCTGATCATGACCACCCCCTACTTCGTACCCAGCGACGACCTGCTGCATGCGATCTGTACCGCCGCCCAGCGCGGCGTTGACGTGAGCATTATTTTACCGCGCAAGAACGATTCGCTGCTGGTAGGCTGGGCCAGCCGGGCCTTCTTCACCGAGCTGCTGGCGGCCGGGGTCAAAATCTATCAGTTTGAGGGCGGACTGTTGCATACCAAGAGCGTGCTGGTCGATGGCGAGCTAAGTCTTGTGGGGACCGTCAACCTGGATATGCGCAGCCTGTGGCTCAACTTCGAGATTACCCTGGTCATCGATGACGCCGGTTTCGGCAGCGATCTGGCGGCGGTTCAGGATGATTATATCTCGCGCTCGCGCCTGCTGGATGCCCGTCTCTGGTTAAAACGTCCGCTGTGGCAGCGGATCGCCGAGCGACTGTTTTACTTCTTCAGCCCGTTGCTGTAAAACGTGCCCATCAGATACCGAATGAGTAGCAATCATGGATATGGATTTAAACAACCGCCTGACCGAAGACGAAACGCTCGAGCAGGCTTACGATATCTTCCTCGAACTGGCGGCCGACAATCTCGACCCGGCGGACATCATTCTGTTTAACCTGCAGTTTGAGGAGCGCGGCGGCGCCGAACTGTTCGACCCTTCGGCAGACTGGGAAGAGCATGTGGATTACGACCTCAACCCGGATTTCTTCGCCGAAGTGGTGATTGGTCTGGCGGATACCGACGGCGGGGAAATCAATGATATCTTCGCCCGCGTTCTGCTGTGCCGCGAGAAAGATCATAAGCTGTGCCATATTCTGTGGCGTGAATAACCTTTAACATCCAGTAAAAAGCCTGCCGCGGTTCTCCCGGCAGGCTTTTTTATGTCGCCAGCTTACTTCGGCAAGGCATGACCGCAGGCATGGCAGAAACGGGCGTTATCGTCATGGTCGCCCTGCTGACACTGCGGACACAGGCGCTGCTGTCGTCGACGATTCAGGGCGCTGGTCATATGCGTGGTGATAAGTCCGGTCGGTATGGCAATAATGGAGTAGCCGATCAGGATAAGAATGGAGGCCAGGATGCGACCCAACGGCGTGTGCGGCGTGATGTCTCCGTAGCCGACGGTGGTGATGGTCACGATGGCCCAATAGACCGAGGCGTTAAGCGTGGTAAAGCCGTATTCCGGCCCCTCAATCAGATACATTAACGAGCCGAAAATCACCATCACAATGGCGATAAACGAATAAAACAGGATCAGCTGATGGCGCGCGCTGACAATCGCTCGCCAGAACACGTTGAGCGAAGGCATAAAGCGCAGTAGTTTGAGAATACGCAGCGCGCGGATCGCCCGCATTGCCCGCCAGGCGAATACATAATTGAGGCTAATTTCCGGCCATAGCCACATCACATACAGCGGTAAAATCGTCGCCAGGTCAATCAGCCCCCAAAAGCTGAAAATATAGTGGAGCGGATTGGGCCAGGTAGCGATACGCAGCAGGTATTCCAGGGTAAAGACCGCGGTCACCAGCAGCTCCAGCCAGACGAAAATATGCCATTCATCTAATGTCAGGTGATATTGCGTGCCCAGTCCCGACTCGATAAATATCACCAGTACGCTGAGCAGGGCGAAAAGTCCGCACAGCCCTTCAAAGCGGCGGCCGGAACGTCGGTTCTGATCGAAAAGTAAATGATAAAGCCGCAGACGAGCGGCAGAAAGCATACCCACTTCGTTAACCTCGCAAAAAAAAGGGCTGACCTGCGTCAGCCCCTGAGATTATAACGGGTCTACCTTAAGGCAGGAAACCGCATGGCGGAAACTGCCTTCCAGCACCGGGCGGGTTTTGGCGCACTCCGGTCCGGCAAGCGGACAGCGGGTGCGGAATACGCAGCCTGAGGGCGGATTAATCGGCGAGGGTAATTCGCCTTCCAGCAGTTGGATAGTTTTCGTTTTCTCGAGATCAGGATCGGGGATCGGCACCGCCGACATCAGCGCTTTGGTATAGGGATGCAGCGGATTATGGTACACCTCGTCGTAAGTCCCCAGCTCCACCGCATGGCCCAGATACATTACCAGAACCCGATCGGAGATATGCTTAACCACCGCCAGATCGTGAGCGATAAATATCAGCGATAGCCCCATCTCACGCTGCAGTTGCTGCAGCAGGTTGACGACCTGCGCCTGAATCGACACGTCAAGCGCGGAGACCGGCTCATCGCAGATAATCAGCTTTGGCTCAAGGATCAGCGCCCGCGCGATGCCGATACGCTGACACTGACCGCCGGAGAACTCGTGCGGATAGCGGTTGATCAGGTTGGGCAGCAACCCAACTTTCATCATCATCGCTTTGACGCGATCGCGCACTTCCTGACGGGGCATCTTCGGATGATAGGTACGCAGCGGTTCGGCGATAATTTCTCCGATGGTCATGCGCGGGTTCAGCGAGGCCAGCGGATCCTGGAAGATCATCTGGATATCGCTGCGCACGTCGCGCCACTCTTCCTGCTTCATGCCCAGCAGATCTTTACCCAGCCAGGCCACTTTGCCATCGGTCGCTTTCACCAGACCAATAATGGCGCGGGCGAAGGTCGATTTGCCGCAGCCCGACTCCCCTACCACACCGAGGGTTTCCCCCTCGTATAGGCGCAGCGTCACGCCATCCACCGCTTTCAGCGTTTTCGACGGCTGCCAGAACCACTGCTTGCCATCTTTGATATCGAAGTGCACCTTCAGGTCGGCAATTTCGAGCAGGACTTTTCGTTGTTCAGTTACGGCGTTCATAGCAGATCCCCCACCGGTTTAAAGCAGGCGCGCAGGCGGCCTGGCGCGAACGATTCCAGCGGCGGCGCGCTGCTGCACTGCTCCATGGCATGCGGGCAGCGCGGCTGGAATGGACAGCCTTTCGGCAATCGCAGCAGGTTCGGTGGGTTGCCGGGAATGGTCAACAACGCATCGCCTTCCGCATCCAGACGTGGAACCGCATTCAACAGCCCAATAGAGTATGGGTGCGACGGTTGATAGAAGACATCGCGCGCCTGACCGTACTCCATGGTGCGCCCGGCGTACATCACCAGCACTTTATCGCAGATCCCTGCCACCACCCCAAGGTCGTGGGTGATCATGATAATGGCCGTGTTGAATTCGCGTTTAAGCTCATTCAACAGCGTCATGATCTGCGCCTGCACGGTAACGTCCAGGGCAGTGGTCGGTTCATCCGCAATCAGCAGCCGGGGCCGGCACAGCAGCGCCATGGCAATCATCACGCGCTGACGCATGCCCCCGGAGAACTCGTGCGGGAACATTTTCATGCGCTTACGCGCTTCCGGCATTTTTACCGCGTCGAGCATCTTCACCGACTCTTCAAACGCTTCAGCTTTACTCAGCCCTTTATGCAGCATCAGGACTTCCATTAACTGCTCGCCCACCCGCATATAGGGATTAAGAGAGGTCATCGGATCCTGGAAAATCATTGAGATTTGTTCAGCGCGCAGTTTGTTCAGCTCACGCTCGGGCAAATTGAGGATTTGCCGACCGTTAAAGGTGGCGGAACCCCCGATGCGACCGTTGGCCGCCAGCAGTCCCATCAGGGCGAAGGCGGTTTGCGATTTACCGGAGCCGGATTCGCCCACAATGCCGAGCGTCTCGCCCGCCTGCAGGGTGAAGTTCAGATCATTGACGGCGGTGACGTCGCCATCCGGCGTTTTAAAGGTGACGCGAAGATCTTTCACGTCCAGCAGTAGTCCGCTGTGGCTCTGCGCTTGCGGCGCTTTTGCCGTTTCAATCATGGTCATGGCAGCGCTCCTTAGCGGTCTTTCGGGTCGAGGGCATCACGCAGACCATCGCCGATAAAGTTGAAACAGAACAGGGTCACCACCAGGAAACCCGCCGGGAACAACAGTAGCCAGGGCGAAACTTCCATTGAGTTGGCGCCATCGCTGAGCAATGCCCCCCAGCTGCTGAGCGGCTCCTGCGTCCCCAGTCCCAGGAAACTGAGGAAGGATTCGAAGAGGATCATGCTGGGGACCAGCAGCGAGGCATACACCACCACCACCCCCAGCACGTTGGGGACGATATGGCGCAGCACGATGCTCGCCGTCGAGACCCCGCCGACCTGCGCGGCTTCGATAAACTCTTTGCGCTTCAGGCTCAGCGTCTGCCCGCGCACGATACGCGCCATATCCAGCCAGGACACCATGCCGATGGCGACAAAGATCAGCAGGATATTCTGACCAAAAAAGGTCACCAGCAGGATGACGAAGAACATAAACGGGAAGGAGTTGAGGATCTCCAGCAGACGCATCATCACCGAATCCACTTTGCCGCCGAGATAACCGGAGAGCGAACCGTACAGCGTGCCGAGGATCACCGCCACCAGCGCCGCCGCCACCCCGACCATCAGCGAAATTCGCCCGCCGATCGCTACGCGCACCAGCAGGTCGCGCCCGGAGGAGTCGGTTCCGAAGTAGTGGCCGGAGGCCATATCCGGGGCATTGGACATCATGCCCCAGTCGGTATCGAAGTAGGAGAACGACGACACCATCGGCGCGAAGGTAACGAACAGCGCAATAAGCACCAGCATAATCAGGCTGGTCACCGCGGCGCGGTTATGCATAAAGCGGCGACGCGCGTCCTGCCAGAGGCTACGCCCCTCCACTTCCAGCTTCTCACTGAAGTTTTCCAGCGCCTCGCTATTTTTCTTACTTAACATCATGGCGAACTCCGGCTTCAGTAGCGAATCTTCGGATCGATAACGGCGTACAGCACGTCAACGATGGCGTTGAACAGGATAGTCAGGGCGCCAACGAGGATCGTCAGGCTGAGCACCAGCGAGTAGTCGCGGTTAAGCGCCCCGTTAACGAACAGCTGGCCGATCCCCGGCAGGCCGTAAATGGTTTCAATGACCATTGAGCCGGTGATGATGCCCACGAAAGCTGGCCCCATATAGGAGAGCACCGGCAGCAGCGCCGGCTTCAGCGCATGGCGCAGAATAATGCGACGCATCGGCAGCCCCTTCGCCCGCGCGGTGCGGATAAAGTTAGAGTGCAGCACTTCAATCATTGAGCCGCGAGTAATACGCGCGATGCTGGCGATATAGGCCAGGGAAAGCGCCACCATCGGCAGGATCATAAATTTCAGCGCCCCGCCGTTCCAGCCGCCGCCCGGCAGCCAGTGCAGGGTAATGGCAAAGATCATCACCAGCAGCGGCGCGACCACAAAGCTCGGAATAACCACGCCGGTCATGGCTACCCCCATCACCGCGTAGTCCCAGCGGGTATTTTGCTTCAGGGCGGCTATCACCCCGGCGGCAACGCCGATCACCACCGCCAGTAAAAAGGCGGCGAAGCCCAGTTTCGCTGAAACCGGGAAGCTGGCGGCCACCAGATCGTTGACGGAATAATCTTTGTATTTAAAAGAGGGACCAAAATCGCCATGCGCCAGCTGCTTCAGATAATTGAAGTACTGCGTCATGATAGGGTCGTTTAAATGGTATTTTGCTTCAATATTCGCCATGACTTCCGGCGGTAGCGTGCGTTCCCCGGTAAAAGGACTTCCCGGCGCCAGACGCATCATGAAGAATGAGATGGTGATAAGAATAAATAGCGTCGGAATCGCTTCCAGACAGCGACGTAAGATAAATTTTAACATTGCCCGTACCTTCTGGCGTGTGCCTTTGCACTGCTCTCAAATAAGACACGATGGAGCGAGCCGAGACCCGCTCCACGTATTGCCATTAATGTTTGATAACGTAGAGGTCTTTGGTATAGACGTTATCCATCGGGTCTTTACCGGTATAGCCACCGACCCACGGTTTCACCAGGCGGGCGTTAACGTAGTAATAGACCGGTACGATCGCGCTGTCTTTGTCCAGCTGCTGCTCTGCTTTCGCATAGGCCGCCGTGCGCTGCGCTTCATCGGATGCTTTTACGGATTCAGCCATAATCTTGTCGAACGCCGGGCTCTTATAGTGCGCGGTGTTCATTGAACTGTCAGAGAGCATGGTGTTCAGGAAAGAGGTTGGCTCGTTATAGTCGGCGCACCAGCCCGCACGCGCCACGTCATAGGTGCCCTGATGACGGGTATCGAGGAACGTTTTCCACTCCTGGTTGACCAGCTTCACGTCAATGCCCAGGTTTTTACGCCACAGCGAGGCGGCGGCAATTGCCAGCTTCTTGTGCAAATCAGAGGTGTTATACAGCAGGTTGAAGGTCAACGGTTTATCGGCGCTATAGCCGGCTTCGGCCAGCAGTTTCTTCGCTTCTTCGTTGCGTTTTTCCTGCGACCAGGTAAACCATTCCGGCTCGCTCAGCTTCGCGCCATCGGTATACGGTGGGGTGTAGCCGTAGGCCGGCAGATCGCCCTGTCCTTTCACCTTATTAGCAATAATATCGCGATCCAGACCCAGCTTCAGCGCGGTACGCACGCGCACGTCGGTGAACGGGGCCTTCTGGTTGTTGATTTCGTAATAATAGGTACACAGATAGGGGTCAACGTGCAGCTCGTTGGGGATCTCTTTTTTCAGCTTCTGGAAGAGTTCGATCGGCAGCTGGTTATAAGTCATGTCCAGTTCACCGCTGCGGTAGCGGTTAACATAGGTCACTTCGGAAGAGGTCGGCAGCCAGGTAACGGTGTTAATGACGGTTTTAGCATTATCCCAATAGTGCGGGTTACGCTCCATCACGATCCGCTCGTTGACCACCCAGTCTTTCAGAGTATACGCGCCGTTGGTAACGATATTGCCAGGCTGCGTCCACTTTTCGCCAAATTTTTCGATGGCCGGTTTGTAGACGGGAGACATCGCCGGGTTAACCAGCAGTTTATAAAAATAGGGTACCGGTTCGCTGAGGGTGACTTCCAGCGTGTGGTCGTCAATGGCTTTTACGCCCAGCTCGCTCGGCGCTTTCTTGCCGTCAATGATTTCGTCGACGTTAACGATATGACCATATTGCGGATAGCTGGCATAAGGAGACGCGGTTTTCGGATCCACCAGACGCTGCCAGCTGTATACGAAGTCCTGGGCGGTAACCGGCTCGCCGTTAGACCATTTTGCATCTTTACGCAGATGGAAGGTCCAGACTTTAAAATCTTTATTATCCCAGCTCTCCGCCACGCCAGGGATCGGGTGGCCATCTTTCGGCGAAGTATTCAGCAAACCTTCGAACAGGTCGCGGCTAATATTGGCCTCTGGCACCCCTTCGATTTTATTTGGGTCCAGCGATTGCGGCTCGGCGCCGCTATTACGTACCAGGGTTTGCTTCTCTGCCAGCTGCACACCAGCCGGGACATCCGCTGCCATTGCCATATTGCCGGCGATCAGTGCGGATAGCACTCCCGCGGCGATTAAACGCTTTTTAGTGATGATGGTCATTGTGTTGTAACTCCAGTCATTATAATTACTGGTTTTTTAACCAGCCTGTTTTTCCCGTTTTCGGGTTCTGTCCAACGCAGGAGTTTGCGATTGGCAGATTGCTATCACCGACTTATTTATTACGACCGCTCGAACGGCAGTCTTAACGTCGATTCGTTGCCCTCGCTGGAGGGTCGTTCTGGCGAAATGAGTTAATTAAAAATAATTCTCATTTGCGTACATAATTCAGCAGACGATAACGGCGGAAAGTACCAAAAGGTAAACACCTCCGCCAATGCAATTTGCAAATATGTTACCGAATTCTCTTTTATTGCCGGTTTTGCCAGCGTGACAAGCGTTTGCCATAAAACGTCGATGTAAAAATATTATTATTTATCAGAGCATTACGATAATTTCATCAGCCGACATTCAGAGCAGCGACCACAAGATGGTTTTTTGTACAAAAATTTAACAATAGATTACTTTTTAGCACATTCATCTGCCGCCTTGTTAAAATTACTAATATCATTTCGATGATCCGACAGCAAGTACCAGAGAATGATGTGAGGAAAATAACATCACAGGAGTGGGAGGCGTGAGGAGAATGTTAAGAGAAATATTTCATATCTTAATGAAAAATATGAAATTAATAGCGATATCGCAAAATATTATCCCTACCGCCAGTTCCGCGTTGGCTAATAGGTTTTGCTAATAATCGCGCAGGCGTGAAGCGAGACTCCCCGCCTGCTGGCGACGAACTAACTCAGCAGCCCTGGGAAAAGCGCTTTAATCCCGGTCACAATAAACTCAATGCCGAGAGCCATCAGCAACAGGCCCATAATACGGGTGATGACGTTGATTCCCGTCTGCCCCAGCAAACGGACCAGCCACGGCGCCATACGGAAAATCCCCCAGCAGCAGAGGGCAAATACCGCTATCGCCAGTGAGAACCCGACCAGATGCACCCAGGAGTGGTACCGGGTCCCCCAGACGATAGTTGAACTGATTGCCCCTGGCCCGGCCATTAATGGTAGCGCGAGAGGAACGACGCCGATGCTCTCCCGGACCGCCGTCTCCGACTTTTCCTGCTTGTTCTGCTTATCTTCGCCGAGCTTACCGCTGATCATCGACATCGCGATGGTCACCACCAGGATGCCGCCGGCGATACGGAAGGAGTCAATGGAGATACCGAAAATCTGCAGAATGCCATCGCCGAGGAACAGCGACGTCAGGAGGATGATCGCCACCGACAGGTTGGCGGTGAGGTTGGTCTTATTACGCACCGCAGCCGGCTGATAGCTGGTCATACTGATGAATACCGGAATAATGCCAACCGGGTTAACCAGGGCAAATAAGCCGATGAAAAACTTGAAATATGCAGAAAAATCGAACAGTGATTGAGTCACATTGGGCTCCGCAGCATCATCAAAATTGGCGGTTGACTGTTAACAGCATAAAATAACTGCGCGAAACATACGCTTTTTACCTGCAATATTCATTATAAATATGCATAACCCGGTGATATGTATCGAATGTTAGCCATTTGTATATTTAATGCTAATCGTTTTTTTAATTTCAAAACCCTCCCATCACACTTGATCGAACCGGTCAAAAAGCAGCCAGCTGAAAGGTATCAGCAGCGACAATACTTGATCTAAATCACGTAATTTGTACTCAGAAGTGAGTAATCTTGATGACACCAACAGAGTGGAAGGCAGCAGTACCTGAAAGCGAAAGAGATAAAGCTTTTTTAGTAAATCGGTGAAACAGCGCCCTGATTTTTCTACATAAACATTTACATGCAAGCTGTTAACGGCCTGTCTATAATGTCGAATCGAGCGACTGATTTACTAAAAAAGTTTAACATTATCAGGAGAGCATTATGGCTGTTACTAATATCGCTGAACTGAACGCGCTTGTTGAGCGTGTCAAGAAAGCCCAGCGTGAATATGCCAGTTTCACTCAAGAACAAGTCGACAAAATCTTCCGCGCCGCCGCTCTGGCCGCTGCAGATGCTCGAATCCCTCTCGCCAAAATGGCCGTAGCCGAATCCGGCATGGGCATCGTTGAAGACAAAGTGATCAAAAACCACTTTGCTTCCGAATACATTTACAACGCTTATAAAGACGAAAAAACCTGTGGCGTTCTGTCAGAAGACGACACCTTTGGCACCATCACTATTGCTGAGCCTATCGGCATCATCTGCGGTATCGTACCGACCACTAACCCGACTTCAACAGCCATTTTCAAATCGCTCATCAGTCTGAAAACGCGTAACGCCATCATTTTCTCTCCGCACCCGCGTGCAAAAGAAGCCACCAACAAAGCGGCTGATATCGTGCTGCAGGCTGCCATCGCGGCCGGCGCGCCGAAGGACCTGATTGGCTGGATCGATCAGCCGTCTGTAGAACTGTCTAACGCGCTGATGCATCACCCGGACATCAACCTGATCCTGGCGACCGGTGGCCCAGGCATGGTGAAAGCAGCGTACAGCTCCGGTAAACCTGCTATCGGCGTCGGCGCCGGTAACACCCCGGTAGTCATTGATGAAACCGCCGACATCAAACGTGCCGTAGCGTCCGTACTGATGTCTAAAACCTTCGATAACGGCGTGATCTGTGCTTCTGAGCAGTCCGTTGTGGTGGTTGATTCAGTCTATGACGCGGTTCGCGAACGTTTCGCCAGCCACGGCGGCTACCTGCTGCAGGGTAAAGAGCTGAAAGCCGTTCAGGACATTATCCTGAAAAATGGCGCGCTGAACGCGGCTATCGTTGGTCAGCCAGCGGCCAAAATCGCTGAACTGGCAGGCTTCACCGTGCCGGCCACCACCAAAATTCTGATTGGTGAAGTGACCAACGTTGACGAGAGCGAGCCGTTTGCTCACGAAAAACTGTCTCCGACGCTGGCTATGTACCGTGCAAAAGATTTCGAAGACGCGGTAGCCAAAGCAGAAAAACTGGTCGCCATGGGCGGTATCGGTCACACCTCTTGCCTGTACACCGACCAGGACAACCAGCCGGCTCGCGTGGCTTACTTCGGCCAAATGATGAAAACCGCGCGTATCCTGATCAACACCCCGGCTTCTCAGGGTGGTATCGGTGACCTGTACAACTTCAAACTCGCGCCTTCCCTGACTCTGGGTTGTGGTTCCTGGGGTGGTAACTCCATCTCTGAAAACGTTGGTCCGAAACACCTGATCAACAAGAAAACCGTTGCTAAGCGAGCTGAAAACATGTTGTGGCACAAACTTCCGAAATCTATCTACTTCCGTCGTGGCTCCCTGCCAATCGCACTGGATGAAGTGATTACCGATGGTCACAAACGCGCGCTGATCGTGACTGACCGCTTCCTGTTCAACAACGGCTATGCCGATCAGATCACTTCCGTACTGAAAGCAGCGGGTGTTGAAACGGAAGTCTTCTTCGAAGTTGAAGCTGACCCGACGCTGACCATCGTACGTAAAGGTGCCGACCTGGCGAACTCCTTTAAACCAGACGTGATCATCGCCCTGGGCGGCGGTTCCCCGATGGATGCGGCGAAAATCATGTGGGTCATGTACGAACATCCGGAAACCCACTTCGAAGAACTGGCGCTGCGCTTTATGGATATCCGTAAACGTATCTACAAGTTCCCGAAAATGGGCGTCAAAGCCAAGATGGTGGCGATCACTACCACTTCCGGTACCGGTTCTGAAGTTACGCCGTTCGCCGTGGTGACCGATGACGCGACCGGTCAGAAATACCCGCTGGCAGACTACGCGCTGACCCCGGATATGGCCATTGTCGATGCCAACCTGGTGATGGATATGCCGAAATCGCTGTGTGCGTTCGGTGGTCTGGATGCGGTGACTCACGCCCTGGAAGCTTACGTTTCCGTACTGGCTTCTGAGTTCTCTGACGGCCAGGCGCTGCAGGCGCTGAAACTGCTGAAAGAGTACCTGCCGGCTTCCTATCACGAAGGTTCCAAGAACCCGGTTGCCCGTGAGCGCGTACACAGTGCCGCGACTATCGCCGGTATCGCGTTCGCTAACGCCTTCCTCGGCGTGTGTCACTCGATGGCGCACAAACTGGGCTCCCAGTTCCATATTCCGCACGGTCTGGCCAACGCCCTGCTGATCTGCAACGTTATCCGCTATAACGCGAATGACAACCCGACCAAGCAGACCGCGTTCAGCCAGTACGACCGTCCGCAGGCTCGTCGTCGTTACGCTGAAATCGCCGATCACCTGGGCCTCTCCGCACCAGGCGACCGCACCGCAGCGAAAATCGAGAAACTGCTGGCATGGCTGGAAAGCATTAAAGCTGAGCTGGGTATTCCGAAATCTATCCGCGAAGCTGGCGTTCAGGAAGCTGACTTCCTGGCCCACGTTGATAAACTGTCTGAAGATGCATTCGATGACCAGTGCACCGGCGCTAACCCGCGCTACCCGCTGATCTCCGAACTGAAACAGATCCTGCTGGATACCTACTACGGCCGCGAATTCGTCGAAGGCGAAGCCGGTGCGAAAGCCGAAGTTGCTCCGGTAAAGGCTGAGAAAAAAGCGAAAAAATCCGCTTAACCAACAGCGATAGCATCGCGACAAGCCCCGTCACCTGACGGGGCTTTTTTTATCCCCGCTATCAGCCATTCTTTATCGCCAGCTACGCCAACCTATAGCAGACATTAAAAAGGCGCCCACAGGCGCCTGTACGAGCTTCTGAGGGTATCAGCAGGGACAGTGCTGGTTTTGTACCTTGGTTAACGAACCGACGCTCAGCGCCTCTTTATAATGCTTACGGCAGACCGATACGTACCGCTCATTACCGCCGATGACGACCTGCTCACCCTCATTATAAGGACGCCCCTCCTGATCGAGGCGCAATACCATGCTGGCCTTGCGGCCGCAGAAGCAGATCGTTTTCAGCTCAACCAGCTTATCTGACCAGGCCAGTAAATACTGGCTGCCGGTAAAGAGCTCACCGCGAAAGTCCGTCCGCAACCCATAGCAAAGCACCGGAATATCCAGCGTATCGACAACTTCGGACAGCTCATGAACCTGTTCACGCGTCAGAAACTGGCTTTCATCCACCAGCACGCAGTGAATCGGCTTTAGCTGGTGCTCCGCCGCAATATCGTCAAATAACGAGGTCTGTGGATTATACAATCGGGCCGGCGAGGAGAGCCCGATACGTGAACTGACTTTTCCGGCGCCAAAGCGGTCATCAATCTCAGCGGTATAAACGACGGTACGCATCCCCCGCTCCTGGTAATTGTACGAAGATTGCAACAGAGCGGTCGACTTACCTGCATTCATTGCAGAGTAGTAGAAATAAAGTTGTGCCATCGGCTGCGTGACCCCAATCAAAGTGTTTTATCGCGGCGACGATTGTACCATATTTTATGCGCGCAGCCGCGCTTTCAGCAGGGGTATTGTCGCGAAGCTGAAGGGCCTGCAAACCGAAAGGATTAAGAAGAGGAATTGAATTTTCAGGGCCACTATTTGTACGCCCCGTTACGCTACTGGCGCGGTAACCATTGTCTTTTCGTGCTTATAGACCGGTTGCCCATGGGCTATAAGCAGGGCTGCCGGTTGTTTTATATTAAGCCTTGTAACCAAAAATGCGCTAATACTGACGAGGGTTATTTACCCATGTAAAGGATCATTTCTCTCACTGAACCTCTCAAAAAGCATACCGTCTCAATGTTTTAGCTTGCCTTCGCCTCATCGCTATAAGCGATGAAAGATGTGAAGCGGCACGGGAATTTTAACTTAAATTAATTAATTCTCGCGACAAATAACCAGTAATTTTGAATTCCTTACATTCCCCCCTATTGCACAACGCATTTTATCGCTCTATTATTAGTTCAACAAACCACCCCACAATATAAGTTTGAGATTACTACAATGAGCGAAGCACTTAAAATTTTGAACAACATCCGTACTCTTCGTGCGCAGGCAAGAGAATGCACCCTGGAAACGCTCGAAGAAATGCTGGAAAAATTAGAAGTCGTCGTTAACGAGCGCCGTGAAGAAGAAAACGCTGCCGCGGCAGAAATTGAAGAGCGTACGCGTAAGCTGCAGCAATACCGTGAAATGCTGATTGCTGACGGTATTGATCCGAATGAACTGCTGAGCACCATGGCTGCCGTTAAAGCCGGTACCAAAACCAAGCGTGCTGCACGTCCGGCTAAATATAGCTATGTTGACGAAAATGGTGAAACCAAAACCTGGACCGGTCAGGGCCGTACCCCGGCTGTGATCAAAAAAGCAATGGATGAGCAAGGTAAATCACTGGACGATTTCCTGATCTAATCTCCGTTGATCGCTATAAAAAATCCCGCTGCGGCGGGATTTTTTTTGCCCTCAGGGCCGATATAAAAAAACCGGGAGTCGCAGATGCGCTCCCGGTTTGTACTTTCAACCGCGCGGCGGATTACTTCGCTACCGCCGTTTCCAGCCAGGCTTTAAAATCGTCGCCCAGCGTTTTGTGACGAATACCATATTCGACAAACGCCTGCATGTAGCCAAGCTTATTACCGCAGTCATGGCTCTTGCCTTTCATATGATAAGCTTCAACCGTTTCTTTCTCGATCAGCATATCAATGGCGTCAGTCAGCTGAATTTCATCACCAGCGCCCGGAGGGGTTTTCGCCAGCAGCGGCCAGATATCGGCGCTGAGGACATAACGCCCCACCACCGCCAGGTTGGACGGCGCAACGTCAGCTTTTGGCTTCTCAACCACGCCCACCATCGGTACGCTTTCGCCCGGCTTCAGGGATTCGCCTTTGCAGTCAACCACGCCATAAGCGGTTACGTCTTCGACAGGTTCAACCATAATCTGGCTGGCGCCAGTCTCATCGAAGCGAGAGATCATCTCAGCGAGGTTATCGCGGCTCAGATCGGATTCATATTCATCCAGAATAACGTCTGGCAGAATAACCGCGACCGGCTCATCTCCCACTACCGGATGGGCGCACAGCACCGCGTGACCCAGACCTTTCGCCAGGCCCTGACGAACTTGCATAATAGTCACGTGCGGCGGGCAAATAGACTGCACTTCTTCCAGCAGCTGGCGTTTTACACGTTTTTCCAGCATCGCTTCCAGCTCAAAACTGGTATCGAAATGGTTTTCGATAGAGTTTTTCGACGAGTGCGTTACCAGAACAATTTCAGTAATTCCTGCAGCGATACATTCATTAACAACGTACTGAATTAACGGCTTATCTACCAGCGGCAGCATTTCTTTTGGAATCGCTTTGGTGGCCGGCAGCATCCTGGTGCCTAATCCCGCAACCGGGATAACCGCTTTTGTGACTTTAGAATTAAGGGCAGCCATTGAAATCTCCTGGACTGTTTGTTTTTTAAACTTCTCGTTACAAATAACGTGTCGAGTATATCAGTCAACCGCGTATTTACTGGTCTGAAAAGCTGCCGATAGCCTCGAATTAGGACTTTTACGCATAAAACTGCTCGATGTTACCACCGCTAAAGGGCAAGAGGTAATCCCGTCTGCTTAGATATAAACGCAATTGCTCATTCCGCAGACAACATTAAGCGTAAACGACCGCCAGCCCCCCAAATTTGGCACTGCCACGAGGTGCAGCGTTGGCTAATTTGGTTAAGATAAGCATCACCCAGCGTCCCCAAAGGAACGCCATTACTAATCTGAATTTGATGCTCCCCTGTATTCAGCGTGCCATTAAGTCCCGCTGACACCAGAATTAAATTTTTCAGCCCGCTGTGGTAATACCCTACTAACAGAGGGAACTGGCCCGGAAGATTTGCCTGACGCAGCAGTTGATTCACCTGTTTTAACAAACTTCCCATTTCTGGTAGCCGTTGTCCCTGGTGCGCCAGTTGCTCCTGCAGCAGACCATTAAACAACGCGCGCAGCAATAATGCTGCCAACACGCCATTATCGCCTGCGCGTGTGACATCCAGACAATAGAAAGCCAAATCATTTTCCGAAAGCGGCGCGATATCGAGTACCAGACCGGGCTTGTCTGCCGACACCAGTTGTCGATAATGAACGCGGCAGTGCGACATTTCCTGTTGCACCGGCGGCTGTAATTCCTGCAATAGTCTTGAAGCGGCGATGGGATTACTGACCAGCGCATCCCAGTCCTCAAATAAACGCTCTTCCTCTTCCACGCGCGAACTGAACATCGCGGGATAGAGACAGGCGTAAACGGTCTCGCGCAGGCGATCGAAATCTTTTACTGGCTTTAACAGCACGTCCTGGACGCCAAGTCGCAACGCTTTAGCTATATCCGCCATGTTTTCGGTGGCGGAGATCATCAGGATCGGTAACTGTTCGCCGCGGTTACGCAGCGTTTCCACCAGCTCCAGACCGTTCATTCTCGGCATAGAAATGTCGCAAATCATCAGGTCCGGATGCACCTCCGTCATTTTATGCAGGGCATCCTTGCCATCTTCCGCCTGGAAGGTTGTTGCTCCCAGCGAGGTCAGCCATCCATGCAAGAGTGAGCGGAAAACGGGTTCGTCTTCAACTATCAGAATCTGTTTTCCCGCCAATGGCTGCGTCATGATATCTCCCCTGGCTGACGATAATTCAATAGTGGCACGCTATTCTCACTATCGCCTGTCAGAATTTGCTTAAGTCAGTAACTCGTACGTCAAACGGCTGTACGCACTAATGGTAATAATTCATCCATTTTCTTTTCTACCGCCAGTTGCCCCGCGGCAATCGCCTCTCCGGCGCGATGAAAATCAAGCGTCGAAACTTGCGGACAGTATGGCTGCAACAGGATATCCGGCGGGTCACCCGCCATACGATTGCGTTTAAGACGGTTTTCCAGTACCTGGATAGATGTGGTCATGATCTCCATCGCCGTCGGCGTCACGGCCGTACGGCGGGAACTCATTCGCGTCAAGCGCGCGCGCAGACGAGTATGCCATGGCCCCTCCTTCTCTTCCGCTTCCTGCCGCGGCGTTTCAAGGGAGAACAAATCCTGCTGCATAAGATGGGCATCATGTTGCAGGTCGACGGCAATCACAATATCCGCTCCCATTGCCCGGGTGAGCGACACAGGAACCGGATTGACCACCGCGCCATCGACCAGCCAGTAACCATTATGCCTTACTGGCGACATTAACCCCGGCATACTGCAGGAGGCGCGAATGGCTAAATGTAGATCGCCTTCGGTAAACCACAGCTCCCTACCGGTGCTTAAATTGGTGGCAACAGCGGCAAACCGGCGCTCGCAGCGTTCAATCTCGGTGACGGGCATAATGCGGCGGTAATGATTGAATACCTTTTCCCCCCGCAGCAGTCCCCCCCGGCGCCAGGAGAGATCCATCAGCTTCAGGACATCCCAGTTGCTGAATGAGCAGACCCATGATTCGAGTGCCGGGAGTCGGTTACAAGCATACGCCGCCCCTACCAGCGAACCGATAGAACAACCGGCTACGATATCAATCTCAATACCGGCTCGCTGGAGGGCGTTGATGACGCCAATGTGCGACCATCCGCGGGCGGCTCCCGCACCTAGCGCCAGACCAATTTTAAGCTTTCTCATTAGTACTAATAACTATCCTTCGACTCTGAGCGTGGCAACATTGTCACGGCTCAGTTAACATAATGCCCTTTGGCGTAGAAGCGCCGTTACTCTTTCTTCCATGGAGGCAGTTTTGTCGCAATTATGCCCCTGTGGCAGCGCACTGGAGTATAGCTCATGTTGCCAGCGATATCTGTCCGGCGCTGAGCTTGCGCCGGGCCCGTCACAGCTTATGCGCTCCCGTTATAGCGCGTTCGTCATGAAAGACGCTGACTATCTAATCAAAACCTGGCACCCGTCCTGTCAGGCGCAGCAATTTCGCGCCGAACTGGAGAAAGGGTTTTCCCAGACCGAATGGCTGGGCTTAACCCTGTTCGCCAGTGATGAGGGGCGAGCTCCAAATGAAGGTTTTGTCAGCTTTGTCGCCCGCTTTAATGACAATAACCGCCCTGGCGCCATTATTGAACGTTCCAGATTCTTAAAAGAAAATGGACAGTGGTACTATATCGACGGGACACGACCGCTGATTGGCCGTAACGACCCCTGCCCCTGCGGCTCAGGTAAAAAATTTAAAAAATGCTGCGGCCAGTAACGCTGGCGCAGCGCTTGCAAACATTACAGGATTTTCCTCGCGATGCATTCATTACAACGTAAAGTACTACGCACTATTTGCCCTGATCAGAAAGGCCTCATCGCGCGTATCACCAATATCTGCTACAAGCATGAACTCAACATTGTGCAGAACAATGAGTTTGTTGACCACCGTACCGGTCGTTTCTTTATGCGCACCGAACTGGAAGGCATTTTTAACGACGCTACTCTGCTGGCCGATCTCGACAGCGCCCTGCCTGAAGGCTCCATCCGCGAACTGAATCCGGCAGGCCGTCGCCGGGTGGTGATTCTGGTGACGAAAGAGGCGCACTGTCTGGGCGATCTGCTGATGAAAGCCAACTACGGCGGGCTGGATGTCGATATTGCCGCGGTTATCGGCAACCATGACACCCTGCGCTCGTTGGTAGAGCGCTTTGGTATTCCGTTTGAGCTGGTCAGCCATGAAGGACTGAGCCGCGAAGAACATGATCAGCGAATGGGCGATGCTATCGCCGCCCACGAACCGGATTACGTGGTGCTGGCCAAGTATATGCGCGTCCTGACGCCAGAATTTGTCGCCCGCTTCCCGAACAAAATCATCAATATCCACCATTCGTTTTTGCCGGCGTTTATCGGCGCCCGTCCCTATCATCAGGCCTATGAGCGCGGCGTGAAAATCATTGGCGCTACCGCCCACTACGTGAATGACAATCTGGATGAAGGCCCGATCATCATGCAGGACGTGATTCACGTCGATCATACTTATACCGCAGAAGATATGATGCGCGCTGGGCGCGATGTTGAAAAAAACGTCTTGAGCCGGGCGCTGTATCAGGTACTGGCGCAGCGCGTCTTCGTTTACGGTAACCGGACGATTATTCTTTAATCGACTGAGAAATGAATTGGTTAGCTTTACGGCGTTACGTGTAAAAATCAGGCAACCAGTTTATTTTTGTCAAACGAATGCTTTACAGGGGCGCATCATTTGGTATGATGCGCCCCGCTTCCCGAGAAGGAAGCAGGCCAGTACCAAGCATTACCCCGTGGTGGGGTTCCCGAGCGGCCAAAGGGAGCAGACTGTAAATCTGCCGTCATCGACTTCGAAGGTTCGAATCCTTCCCCCACCACCATTATTCACTACAGTGATATGGTTTCCCCGACAAGCGTAAACGATGTTTGCACTTAGCGGGAAGGGTAAGAACCTTCGACTAAGGTTCGACTCGAGCGCCAGCGAGAGAACGTTGCCGCAGGCAACGGCCCGAAGGGCGAGGAGAGATAGCGACGAGTTATCCTTCCCCCACCACCATTCATTTTGCTGAATAACCTACAATGTGTTTTTACCCCTGGTGGGGTTCCCGAGCGGCCAAAGGGAGCAGACTGTAAATCTGCCGTCATCGACTTCGAAGGTTCGAATCCTTCCCCCACCACCATCTTCTTAAAAAACACCTCAATCCAATTATTCTACGATATTCTATATTCTGCCCCATGGGGAAGGATGAGAAGCTTCGACTAAGGTTCGACTCGAGCGCCAGCGAGAGAACGTTGCCGCAGGCAACGGCCCGAAGGGCGAGGCGCTTTAGCGCCGAGTAATCCTTCCCCCACCACCATCTCCCCATGTCATGCCCAGCATAATCTACCTACGGTATTCTATATTCTGCCCTACAGGGAAGGATGAGAAGCTTCGACTAAGGTTCGACTAAGGTTCGACTAAGGTTCGACTCGAGCGAAGCGAGAGAACGTTGCCGCAGGCAACGGCCCGAAGGGCGAGGAGCTTTAGCGCCGAGTAATCCTTCCCCCACCACCATCTCTTCATGTATTGCCCAGCTTATTCCACCTGCGATACGCTATATTCTGCCCCACGGGGAAGGATGAGAAGCTTCGACCAAGGTTCGACTCGAGCGAAGCGAGAGAACGTTGCCGCAGGCAACGGCCCGAAGGGCGAAGCGCTTTAGCGCCGAGTAATCCTTCCCCCACCACTGTTGCACTCTCAGCCACCTGTTCTGCTGTCTCATCGCTCGCGCTTCGCTTAGCGAGGCGACAGGTGGTGCCGTCTGGTAGCCCGGACAGGTGCGCAGCACCGCCTCCGGAAAAACTCACAGCGGTGGTAACCGCCTTTTTACCGGCGAGCTTTTCACCACCGAGGTGTTACACTGCGCATACTCCGCCAGACCGTCCAGCAGGGTATCCAGCTGGGCAATATCGCGCACCACGAGACGCATCACAAAACAATCTTCCCCGGTCACCTTGTCACTTTCAATACATTCCGGCATCGCCTGGATATATTTATCCACCTTCTGCAGCAGCCCAGGCAGCGGACGGACCCGCACCAGCGCCTGCAGGCTATAGCCCAGCGCGGCGAGATTTACCCGCGCCCCATAGCCCTGAATGACACCCCGCTCCTCCAGGCGCTTCACCCGCTCGGCGGTGCTCGGCGAGGTCAGCCCCACTCGCGCGCTCAGGACCTTGAGCGAAACTCTGGCATCCTGAGTCAGGCAGGTGAGGATCGCCCGATCAATTTCATCAAGTACGTCATTCATATATTTCACCTAATTATAAAAGGCATTTCCCCCCTTCTACCTTAATTCAGCCATATCACCCTGTCAGGGTTTTTCGCACAATAACTAAAAAATGGTGGAGGTGAAAAATGCAACTTACCCGCGGCGTCTGGCAGATGAGCCTGGCAATGATAATCTCCGGCTCGATCGGCGCGTTCGTGCTGCTCTCTGGTTTGCCGGTGACTGATGTGGTGTTCTGGCGCTGCCTGATTGGCGCGCTAACCCTGCTGGTGTTTATCGTGTTAAGCCGCCAGCCCTTCAGCCGGCTAACGCGTTTCACTCTCGCTCTGGCGGTGATTGGCGGCGCGGCGCTGGTCGTCAACTGGCTGCTGCTGTTTGCCGCCTATTCACGGATCTCAATCGGTATGGCCACCGTGGTCTATAACACCCAGCCGTTTATGCTGGTACTGATGGGGATGGTGCTGGGGGAACGGGTCAGCGCCGTGAAATGGGGATGGTTACTGCTGGCCTTTGGCGGCCTAGTGATCCTGCTGTCGAGCGAGCTGACGCCTGCACACGAAGAGGGGCTTACCACCGGCGTGTTGCTGGCGCTGGGCGCGGCATTCTTCTATGCCCTGACCGCCATCATCGCGCGCAAACTGCATCCGCTCCCCGCGCAACATATCGCCTTCATTCAGGTTCTCGTCGGCGTCGTGATGCTGCTGCCGCTGGTGCATGCCCCCGAATTGACGGCCAGCTTCCCCTGGCGCTATCTGCTGATCCTCGGCATCGTCCATACCGGGATCATGTATCAGCTTTTATATAGCGCGATACAGAAACTGCCGACGCCCGTTACCGGTTCGCTCTCCTTTATTTATCCGCTGGTGGCGATGGTGGTTGACTATCTGGTCTTCCACCATGCGTTATCCGCGGTGCAATTGCTCGGTGGGATGCTTATTCTGTTTGCCGCCGCAGGGAATAATCTCGGCTGGGGCGAAAAAAAACCCCGCCGCGGCGGGGTCAGTGAGCAGTCGCGGGCCAGTTAGCGACGGGCGCGGACAATCTGGTATTTGCGCGTCAGGTATTCGACCGGCGCGCTCCAGATATGAACCAGACGGGAGAACGGGAACAGCAGGAACAGGGTCATGCCCAGCACCAGGTGAACGCGGAAAATAAACGCCACGCCATCCAGATGCTGTGACGCGCCGCCGTGGAACGTCACCACCGACTGCGCCCAGCCGACCAGTTTCATCATTTCACTGCCGTCCATATGCTGAGCGGAGAACGGGATCGTCAGCAGGCCGAGCGCACACTGCACCATCAGCAACGAGAGGATCAGAATATCCGCTCCGGTGGTGGTGGCGCGAACGCGCGGGCTGAGCAGACGACGCTTGAGCAGCAGTAACCCGCCCACCAGGGTCATCACGCCGCAGGCGCCGCCGGCGATCATCGCCATCTTCTGCTTGACGTCGATCGGCAGGAAGGACTCATACATCCAGTGCGGGGTCAGCATGCCGAGGAAGTGGCCGGCGAAAATACCCAGGATGCCGATATGGAACAGGTTCGACGCCAGGTTCATCCCCTTACGGTCCAGCATCTGGCTGGAGGCGGCGCGCCAGGTGTACTGGCCATAGTCATAGCGCAACCAGCTGCCAATCAGGAACACCGAACCCGCAATGTACGGATAAATGTCAAAGAAGAACATATTCAGGAAGTGCATTATTGCTGTCCTCCGTTAGAGATATTCAGATATTGCGGGGCCACGGCTCCGGCAAAACGACGCTGGTGAGCGGAAATTTCCGACTCGCCGCAGCCCTGGTCGGCAAAGAATTTGACCTGTTCTTCTTCCCAGACGGCGTCCAGCGCCTGCGGCGTATCGTCGCGCGCTTCGTCGGCAATCTTCTCCGCCACCTTCTGGCTGTCGACCTGAGTATTGGCCAGCTTCAGCAATAGCTCGAACAGCACCGCATAGCGACTTTCGCGCTGCTGCAGGCGCGCGCTGAGCAGACCGAGGATCGGCGCGACGTCCCGCAGGCCGCCAAGCGCTTCCTCTTCCGGCAGCTGCGCCAGATACTCCAGATATAGCGGCAGATGATCCGGCAGCTCATGGCTATCCAGCAGCAGACCGTGGCGCTCGTACTGCGCCATCAGGTCGACCATCGCCTGCCCGCGATCGCGGGATTCGCCGTGGACATGTTCAAACAGCAGCAGCGAGGTGGCCCGGCCGCGGTCAAACAGTTCGCTATAGGCCGCCTGGGCGTCCAGCGGATCCTGAGCCACTAAATCGCGCAGGAAAACGCCCAGCGCGTGGGCATCCTCTTTGCTGAGTTTCTCTGATGACGCGAGCGCCTCGAACATCTCCTGCTGATGCTGCCATAAGGCAGCGTCAGGATATTCGAGCAGACGCGATACAATCACGAGTTCAATCATGCGTGCGGCTCCGTTTTGCTGGTCACGTCGATGGCGTCGATGCGACGGCTGTTGAACAGGTTGAACTGACTGTCAGAGCCGTGGCAGCCATCGCCAAAGCTAAAGCCGCAGCCGTTTTTCTCCGGAAACGCTTCTCGCGCCTGTTCACGATGGCTGCTCGGCACCACGAAACGATCTTCGTAGTTGGCGATCGCCAGATAGCGATACATTTCCTGAGCCTGCGCTTCGCTCAGCCCCACCTCTTCCAGCGCGCGGGTATCGACGACGCCGTCAACGGTTTCCGCACGCTTATAGTGGCGCATCGCCAGCATTCGTTTCAGCGCCAGCAGTACCGGCTGGGTATCGCCCGCGGTCAGCAGGTTCGCCAGATATTGCACCGGAATACGCAGGCTTTCCACGTCCGGCAGGATCCCGTTGCTACCCAGTTCACCCGCATCGGCGGCGGACTGAATCGGCGACAGCGGCGGCACGTACCAGACCATTGGCAAGGTGCGATATTCCGGGTGCAGCGGCAGGGCCAGCTTCCAGTCCATCGCCATTTTGTAAACCGGCGACTGCTGCGCAGCTTCAATGACCCCCTGCGGTACGCCATCTTTCAGCGCCTGCTCGATCACTTTCGGATCGTTGGGATCGAGGAACACGTCCAGCTGACGCTGATACAGATCTTTCTCGTTCTCGGTGCTGGCGGCGTTTTCAATCGCGTCCGCGTCGTATAGCAGGACGCCGAGATAACGGATACGGCCCACGCAGGTTTCGGAGCACACCGTCGGCATCCCGGATTCAATACGCGGGTAGCAGAAGATGCATTTCTCGGATTTCCCGCTCTTCCAGTTGAAATAGATCTTCTTGTACGGACAGCCGGTGATACACATCCGCCAGCCGCGGCACTTGTCCTGGTCGATCAGTACGATGCCGTCTTCTTCACGCTTATAGATGGCGCCGCTCGGGCAGGTCGCGACGCAGGCCGGGTTCAGGCAGTGCTCGCACAGGCGCGGCAGATACATCATGAAGGTGTTTTCGAACTGGCCGTACATCGCCTTCTGCATGTTGTCGAAGTTCTGATCTTTGGCGCGTTTTTCAAACTCGCCGCCGAGGATCTCTTCCCAGTTCGGACCGCTGGTGATCTTGTCCATCCGCTGGCCGGTGATCAGCGAGCGCGGACGGGCGATCGGCTGATGTTTGCTCTCCGGCGCGTTATGCAGATTCTGGTAGTCATAATCAAACGGCTCGTAGTAATCATCGATGCCCGGCAGATGCGGGTTGGCGAAGATTTTACCCAACAGCATCGCGCGATTGCCCATGCGCGGCTGCAGTTTACCGTTGATTTTGCGGATCCAGCCGCCCTTCCATTTTTCCTGGTTTTCCCAGTCGTTCGGGAAACCGACGCCCGGCTTACTTTCCACGTTGTTGAACCAGGCGTATTCCATCCCTTCCCGGCTGGTCCAGACGTTTTTACAGGTCACCGAGCAGGTGTGGCAGCCGATGCACTTATCGAGATTCAGCACCATGCCGACTTGTGAACGAATTTTCATTTTACGCTCTCCTGTACCTGGTCGTTGCCTTCGCCGTCTAACCAGTTAATGTTCTTCATCTTACGTACCACCACAAACTCATCGCGGTTGGAGCCGACGGTGCCGTAGTAGTTAAAGCCATAGGCCAGGTGGCCGTAGCCGCCGATCATGTGGGTCGGTTTCGGCGTAATACGGGTGACGGAGTTATGGATCCCCCCGCGCTGACCGGTGATTTCAGAGCCCGGCAGGTTCACGATACGTTCCTGCGCGTGATACATCATGGTCATCCCGGCTGGAACGCGCTGACTCACCACCGCACGCGCCGTCAGGGCGCCGTTGGCGTTGAAGACTTCGATCCAGTCGTTATCTTCGATACCCAGATCTTTCGCATCCGCTTCGCTCATCCAGACAATCGGCCCACCGCGCGACAGGGTCAGCATCAGCAGGTTATCGCTGTAGGTCGAGTGGATACCCCATTTCTGGTGCGGGGTCAGGAAGTTCAGCGCCTTCTCCGGGTTGCCGTTGGACTTCTCGCCCATCACCGCTTTCACCGAACGGGTGTCAATCGGCGGCCGATAGACCAGCAGGCTTTCGCCGAAGTCGCGCATCCACTGGTGATCCTGATACAGCGACTGACGGCCGGACAGCGTGCGCCACGGGATCAGCTCGTGAACGTTGGTGTAACCGGCGTTGTAGGAGACATGCTCATCTTCCAGGCCAGACCAGGTCGGGCTGGAGATAATCTTCCGCGGCTGCGCCTGAATGTCGCGGAAACGGATCTTCTCGTCTTCTTTGTTCAGCGCGAGGTGCGTATGCTCGCGACCGGTGATCTCGCTCAGCGCTTGCCACGCTTTCACCGCCACCTGACCGTTGGTTTCCGGGGCCAGGGTGAGGATCATTTCCGCGGCGTCGATGGCCGTTTCCAGCTTCGGCTGGCCTTTCGCCGGGCCTTCCGCCTTGGTGTAGTTGAGCTTACGCAGCAGATCCATCTCGCTCTGGGTGTTCCAGGCGATGCCTTTCCCGCCGTTGCCGATGGTTTCCAGCAGCGGGCCGATCGAGGTGAAACGCTCGTAGGTCGCCGGGTAATCACGCTCAACCGGAATAATATGCGGCGCGGTTTTCCCGGGGATGAGATCGCATTCGCCTTTTTTCCAGTCTTTGACATCCAGCGGCTGCGCCATTTCCGCGGCGGAGTCGTGCTGGATCGGCAGGGTCACCACGTCGGTTTCTTTACCGAGGTGGCCCACGCACACTTCAGAGAATTTCTTCGCGATACCTTTATAGATCTCCCAGTCGCTCTTCGATTCCCAGGCTGGATCAACGGCGGCCGACAGCGGGTGAATAAACGGATGCATATCCGAGGTATTCATGTCGTCTTTTTCGTACCAGGTGGCGGTCGGCAGCACGATGTCGGAGTAGAGACAGGTGCTCGACAGACGGAAATCGAGGGTCACCACCAGATCCAGTTTGCCGTCGAGGCCGTTATCCCGCCATTCGACTTCTTCCGGCTTCACGCCGCCCTGCTTGCCCAGGTCTTTGCCCTGAATGCCGTTCTCGGTACCCAGCAGGTACTTGAGCATGTATTCATGGCCTTTACCGGAGGAGCCCAGCAGGTTGGAACGCCAGATAAACAGGTTACGCGGGTGGTTTTTGCCATTTTCCGGCTGCTCGGCCGCAAAGCGAATCGAGCCCTCTTTCAGCGACTTCACGGTGTAATCCACCGGGGTCATGCCGGCTTTTTTCGCTTCGTCAGCGATACGCAGCGGGTTGACGCCAAGCTGCGGCGCCGACGGCAGCCAGCCCATCCGCTCTGCGCGCACGTTAAAGTCGATCAGGTGGCCGCTGTAACGGGATTTATCCGCCATCGGCGACAGCAGTTCCTGCGCGGTCACCGTTTCATAGCGCCACTGGCTGGAGTGGTTATAGAAGTACGAGGTACTATTCATGTGACGTGCCGGACGCTGCCAGTCAAGGGCGAACGCCAGCGGCTGCCAGCCGGTCTGCGGACGCAGTTTTTCCTGGCCCACATAGTGCGCCCAACCGCCGCCGCTCTGACCGACGCAGCCGCAGAAGATCAGCATATTGATCAGGCCGCGGTAGTTCATGTCGAGGTGGAACCAGTGGTTGAGGCCCGCCCCGACGATAATCATCGAACGACCGTGAGTTTTATCGGCGTTATCGGCAAATTCACGGGCGGTACGGATGATATGCGCGCGGGAGACGCCGGTGATCTTCTCCGCCCACGCCGGGGTGTAGGCTTTCACTTCATCGTAGCCGGCGGCGCAGTTGTCATCGTTCAGACCGCGCTCCAGGCCGTAGTTAGCCATGGTCAGGTCATACACGGTGGTGACCAGGGCGGTAGAGCCGTCGGCCAGCTGCAGGCGTTTGGCCGGCAGTTTGTGCAGCAGAATGTTTTCCAGATCGACTTTGTTGAAGTGCTCAGAACCTTCGCCGCCGAAGTACGGGAAGCCGACGTTCGCCACTTCATCATGGCTGCCCAGCAGGCTCAGACGTAGCTCAATCTCTTCGCCAGTTTTACCGTCGCGCTGTTCGAGGTTCCATTTGCCTTTGTCGCCCCAGCGGAATCCGAGGGAACCGTTCGGTACGGTCATGTCGCCCTTCTCGTCAAAGGCGACGGTTTTCCATTCCGGATTGTTCTCCTGACCAAGGGAATCCACGAGGTCGGATGCGCGCAGCGTACGGCCGGCGGCATAATAACCGTCGCGCTCCTCGAGCATCACCAGCATCGGCATGTCGGTATAGCGGCGCACATAGTCGGTGAAATACTGGCTCGGCTTATCGAGGTGGAATTCACGCAGCATCACATGGCCCATCGCCAGCGCCATCGCGGCATCGGTACCCTGCTTCGGCGCCAGCCACAGATCGCAGAGTTTGGCGATTTCGGCGTAGTCCGGAGTGATGGCTACGGTTTTGGTCCCTTTATAGCGGACTTCGGTAAAGAAGTGCGCATCCGGGGTGCGGGTCTGCGGCACGTTGGAGCCCCAGGCGATGATATAGCTGGAGTTATACCAGTCGGCGGATTCCGGCACATCGGTCTGCTCGCCCCAGGTCATCGGCGAAGCCGGCGGCAGGTCGCAGTACCAGTCGTAGAAGCTCAGGCAGGTGCCGCCGATCAGCGACAGATAACGGGCGCCGGACGCGTAGGAGACCATCGACATCGCCGGGATCGGCGAGAAGCCAGCCACGCGGTCCGGACCGTAGGTTTTGACGGTATAGACGTTGGAGGCGGCAATCAGCTCATTCACTTCCTGCCAGGAGGAACGTACAAAACCGCCGCGACCGCGGGCCTGTTTGAAGCTTTTAGCTTTGTCGGCGTCTTCGATAATCGACGCCCATGCCTCAACCGGATCGCTATGCTGAACTTTCGCTTCCCGCCACATCTTCATCAGGCGTTTACGCATCAGCGGGTATTTCAGGCGGTTAGCGCTGTACAGGTACCAGGAGTAGCTGGCGCCGCGCGGGCAACCGCGTGGTTCGTGGTTCGGCAGGTCCGGGCGGGTGCGCGGGTAGTCAGTCTGCTGCGTTTCCCAGGTTACCAGACCGTTTTTGACATAAATCTTCCAGCTGCATGAGCCGGTGCAGTTGACACCGTGAGTGGAACGCACAATTTTGTCATGCTGCCAACGTTGACGGTATCCATCCTCCCAGTCCCGGTTGGTGTTTAGAAGCTGGCCGTGCCCATCGGCAAAGGTTTCACCCTTCTGTTTGAAGTAGCGAAACCGGTCCAGGAATTTACTCATCGGGTTTCTCCTGATATGGAGCCTGACGGCTCTCTGATAAATCGACATTGCTGGATTTGCAGCGAAGGTAACGCTATGAAAGAGGGCGAGAATTGATAGCGATCAATCCGAACTGGCTTGTTACTGCGCAGCAAAACCTCGATTACCACCAAGGTGGTACAAGATGTTATTTTTTAACTTCTTGTATTTTAATGATTTTCACCTCAAAAAGCGGCGCCTCACCGGGATTTGTTAACAACGGAGGTATTAAGGGGTAGAGCCATTTCACTGGCAAGCCCACCTGTTCTGGCTCAACGGTCGATGCGGACAATATTATCCCATAGTATGTTGTAACTAATTAAGCGGTGAAAAAAGGCGCCTCCGTGGGGAGCGCGCCTTTTTATACGCCAACGTTACCGCGGCCGATTACTGACGCTTACGACCGTATACCGCCCAGGTGATCACCACGCAGGCAATATAGAACACGAGGAACACTTTCATCGCCCCGGCCGGCGAGCCGGTCAGATCCAGCGAGATACCGAACGCTTTCGGAATAAAGAAGCCGCCGATAGCGCCAATGGCGGAGATAAAGCCCAGCGCCGCCGCGGTATCGGTCGCCGCCTCGCGCATCGCCTGCGCTTCGCTGCCGCCCTGGGCCTTCACGCGGTCCATAGTCAGCTTACGGAAGATCACGGAGATCATCTGGAAGGTGGAGGCGCTCCCCAGCCCGGCGGTCAGGAACAGCACCATAAACACCGCGAAGAAGGCGATAAAGTTACCGCCCTGGCCGTTGGTCGGCAGGGTCAGGAACAGCAGCGCGCAGAAGACAGCCATCACCACAAAGTTGACCAGCGTTACGCGGGTCCCACCGAGGCGGTCGGAGATCGCCCCGCCCATCGAACGCGCCAGCGCGCCAATGAACGGGCCGAAGAAGGCGTAATGCAGGATCTGCACATCCGGGAACTGAGTTTTTGACAGCATCGCGAACCCGGCGGAAAAGCCGATAAAGGAGCCGAAGGTCGCGAGATAGAGCAGCGCCATAATCCACAGATGCAGGCGCTTAAGTACCGGCAACTGCTCGCTCAGCGACGCTTTCGAAGCCGACAGGTCGTTCATAAAGAACCACGCCGCCAGAGTGAAAATAATCAGGAAAGGCACCCAGATCCACGCGGCGTTTTCCAGATACAGCATCGAGCCGTCCGGTTGCTCGCTACCGTTACCGCCAAAAACGGCAAAGATAGAGATCGAGACCACCAGCGGCGCGACCAGCTGCATCACGCTGACGCCCATATTGCCAAGTCCGCCGTTAACGCCGAGCGCCCCGCCCTGCTTCGCTTTCGGGAAGAAGAAGCTGATGTTGGCCATACTGGAGGCAAAGTTGGCTCCGGCGAAGCCGCACAGCAGAGAGATAATCACGAAGATGCTAAACGGCGTAGAGGTATCCTGGACCGCGAAGCCCAGCCAGACGCATGGCACAATCATGATCCCGGTGCTGAACGCCGTCCAGCGACGGCCGCCGAACAGCGGCACCATAAAGGCGTAAGGCACGCGTAATAAGGCGCCTGACAGCGCCGGCAGCGCGGTCAGCATAAACAGCTGATCGGTTGTAAACTGAAAGCCTACTTTGTTGAGGTTAACGGCAACCGCGCTGAACAACATCCAAACGCAGAACGCCAGTAACAGACAGGGAACGGAGATCCATAAATTGCGGCTTGCCACACGATGGCCGCGCTGTTGCCAGAATTCAGGATCTTCAGGCCGCCAGTCGGTTATGACCGAGCGGTTAGCCTTCTCCGGGAGGGAAGATTGACTCATAGATACCTCTGATTATTCATATTTCCTGCCGCTACCTTAGGGGTTACCCGGGGCGGTAAGTTGATATAAATCAAAGGAAAAGCGCGAGCTAATTTGTGCAAAAATAAACCATGCCTCCAAGTGAGTAGAGAATGGTGAGGAAAAAAGTGTGGTTTTTCACGCTGCTGCCGGGTTGCGTATAATCCCCCCCCTAACATCGCCTACCACCGACAATTAAGGAGTAACTCTTTGGGGGTATGGGTATACTCCAGGGGATAGTCGAGAATAAGCGCCACTCCCGGAGACATGACCGGTCAGGAGCCACGCATTCCATGTTAAAACGTCTTTTTACCCCGCTGACGCTGGTCAATCAACTGGCGTTAATCGTGCTGCTCGCCACGATTATTGGCGTCGCCGGCATGGCGATCTCCGCGCGCCTGGTGAACGGCGTGCAGGGCAGCGCGCACGCCATTAACAAGGCCGGTTCATTGCGTATGCAAAGCTACCGGCTGCTGGCGGCGATCCCGCTGAATGAAAACGATCAAAAACTGGTGGCGGACATGACCGCCACCGTCTTCAGCCCGGAGCTGCAAAATTCCGCCCGCCGCGACGGCCAGGAAATCCAGCTTAAAGCCCTGCAGCAGTACTGGCAGCTGGCGCTGGCCCCCGGCATGCAGCGCGCAGTCAATCAGGCGGAAGTGGCCCAGGATGTCGCCGACTTTGTCGATCGTATCGACCAGTTGGTCACCGCATTCGACCACACCACCGAGCAGCGTATCGAACGGGTGGTCTGGATCCATCGCATCCTCGCCATTGGTATGGCGCTGCTGCTGATCTTCACTATCATCTGGCTACGCGCCCGCCTGCTGCGGCCGTGGAAACAGCTGCTGAGCATGGCGCGCGCGGTGAGCCAGCGTGATTTCACCCAGCGGGCGCACATCAGCGGCCGCAACGAAATGGCGACCCTGGGCATGGCGCTGAATAACATGTCGGAAGAGCTGGCGGAAAGCTACGCCGTGCTCGAGCGGCGGGTGCAGGAGAAGACTGCCGGACTGGAGCAGAAGAACGAGATCCTCGCTTTCTTATGGCAGGCCAACCGCCGGCTGCACTCCAGCGCCCCGCTCTGCGAACGCATTTCGCCGGTACTGAATGGCCTGCAGGGGCTGACGCTGCTGCGCGATATCGAGGTACGGGTTTACGACCTGGAAGACGAAGATAATCACCAGGAGTTTACCTGCCACTCGGATGATGACTGTGATGATAAAGGCTGCTACCTCTGTCCACGCAATCTGCCGCCGCTGCCGGATGGCGGAACAACGCTGAAGTGGCGGCTGTCGGATGCGCATAGTCAGTACGGCATCCTGTTGGCGACGCTGCCGGTTGGCCGCCATCTCAGCCACGATCAGCAGCAGCTGGTGGATACCCTGGTGGAACAGCTGACCAGCACCCTGGCGCTGGACCGCCATCAGGAGAAGCAGCAGCAGCTGATCGTCATGGAAGAACGGGCCACTATCGCCCGCGAACTGCACGACTCCATCGCCCAGTCGCTATCCTGTATGAAGATGCAGGTTAGCTGTCTGCAGATGCAAGGCGACGCCTTGCCGACGGAGAGCCGCCAGCTGCTGGGGCAGATCCGTAACGAACTGAATACCTCGTGGGCCCAGCTGCGGGAGCTGTTAACCACCTTCCGCCTGCAGTTGACCGAGCCGGGGCTTCGGCCGGCGCTGGAGGCCAGTTGTCAGGAGTACAGCGCCCACTTCGGCTTTACGGTGCAGCTTGATTACCAGCTCCCGCCGCGCTTTGTGCCCTCGCATCAGGCGATCCACCTGCTGCAGATCGCTCGCGAAGCGTTGAGCAACGCTCTGAAGCATGCCAGCGCAACCGAAGTAACCGTGACGGTGTCACAACGCGATAATCAGGTTCGTCTGGTGGTAGCGGATAACGGCCGCGGCGTACCGGACCACGCCGAACGGAGTAACCATTACGGTTTAATTATTATGCGGGATCGCGCCCAGAGCTTGCGCGGTGACTGTCAGGTACGACGCCGGGAAACCGGTGGAACCGAAGTGATCGTCACGTTTATCCCGGAAAAAACGTTTTCCATCCAATAAGGAGACCCTCATGAGTCAACAGGAACGGGCAACTATCCTTCTCATTGACGACCATCCGATGCTGCGCACCGGCGTGAAACAGTTGATCAGCATGGCGCCGGACATCCAGGTGATTGGCGAGGCCAGCAATGGCGCGCAAGGTATCGAGCTGGCCGAGTCGCTGGATCCTGACCTGATCCTGCTGGACCTTAATATGCCGGGCATGAACGGTCTGGAGACGCTGGATAAGCTGCGTGAGAAATCCCTTTCTGGCCGGGTAGTGGTCTTCAGCGTCTCCAACCATGAAGAGGACGTTGTCACCGCCCTGAAGCGCGGCGCCGATGGCTATTTGTTGAAGGACATGGAACCGGAAGATCTGCTGAAAGCGCTGCAGCAGGCGGCCGCCGGAGAGATGGTATTAAGCGAAGCATTAACGCCGGTGCTGGCCGCCAGCCTGCGCGCCAACCGCGCCACCTCCGATCGGGACATCAGCCAGCTGACCCCGCGCGAGCGCGACATTCTCAAGCTGATAGCCCAGGGACTGCCGAACAAAATGATCGCCCGTCGCCTGGATATCACCGAAAGCACCGTCAAAGTACACGTAAAGCACATGCTGAAGAAAATGAAGCTCAAATCCCGCGTGGAAGCGGCGGTATGGGTCCACCAGGAGCGAATCTTCTAAGGCGAGTCCGTCCAGGAGACGCCTGGCGTGGTAAACTTGACCAGCGGCTCGGTCAGCGCCAGGGCGATCTCATTGGAGGAGACGCGCTGCCCCTGTTTATCCTCCACCACCACCGACAGGCGCCAGCGGTTCGCGGCGCCCGGTTCACTGTTCCACACCGGCATAATGATGCTCCAGCCATCGGGGCTGCTGGCATCTACCGGCGGCGTCAGGCTGAGGGCCTGGGTGTCTCCCTGCCAGTGCAGCGCCTTGATGCCATGCAGACTATGGATCTGCAGCTTCAACTGCACCGTCTCCCCGGACTGCAGATCCCAGGGCGGCGTGGCCAGATAGACCGTCAGATTTTTGCGCTGACGATACTCCACCACCGGCAGATTATCCCGCTCCGGACTATCGAAGCGGCTCCCGCGCAGCGAGTTGCTGATCGCCACCTCGTCTGCCGCAAGCTGCTGCTTAAGGGGTACGCCAAAGCGGTAGTTTAGCTTCAGGCCCACATTGTTCTGGCTGACGCCATTTTCCCCCTGCTTATGCTTAGCGGTCACCGTGACCAGCGGGACCGGGGTGTAATTGAGCCCAACGGAGACGGCCACCGGATTATGGTAGCCGGTGCCGGAGTGAAACAGATCGACGCTATCGCCGAAATACTGTTCGACGCTGACGCTGGTGTTGATGTGCTGGTAGAACGGCAGCCGCGCCTGGGCGGTGACGTCATACCCTGCGGCCATCCGCTGCTCCTGAGTCTGATTATCGCGTAGCTGCCAGTCGCCCAGCGGATGGTAATAGTTTGCCGACAGGCGGAGATATTCTCCCCACGCTTCGGCGCCAACGCTGCCGCGCGCCAGGCTTTCGCTCAGCACTTTATCGTAAAACGAGTTATAGCCCAGCAGCCAACCGCCGACCCGCCAACGCTGGCCAAGCCCGATGTTGCCCACCAGATCGTGCTCGCGCCGGGTCACCGAGTACTGGTTCCACGTCAGATAACGGTCGTTATCCTGCAACGGCACGAACCAGCTCCCTTTACTGCCGGTGAATTTCCCCTCTTTATTGACCAGCAGGTCGACATTGGCGTTGCCCCACGGCGAGAGCCAACTCTCCAGCTGATGACTCACTTCATTGCCGATTTTACTGATGGCAAACAGCTGCGCCTGTTCACCCGCCGTCAGACCATTGTCGCTCATGCTGGCCTCGCCAAACTTCTTCGCCACTTCGGCAAAGTGCCGGGCGTCGTCATCAACCTGGGGAGCAATCCCCATATCGGGCAGCGGATCTTGCGCTTGCGCAGGGCGGGTGGTGTCGCTGGCGGTCAGCGCCCAGACGGGAACGCCCGGCAACAGCAGGAGAAAGGTCAACGTTGGCAACAAACGGAACGACACAGGCATTAACAGAGTTTGCGCAAGCTCACAAAAATGGATAGAAGTGTTAGTTTATCGTTTTTTCCCTGCTCCCGCAGCCCTGTGGGCAATTCCAGGAATAAGCTGAAACCGGTTGGGTAAGGTGCCGCCCAACCGGAGGCGTCGCTGCGCGCCACCGTTACGCCCGGGTTCGTTGCGCCGCCAGCAGCGCGTTGAGCTCCGGCACGCAAGAGCCGCAGTTGGTCCCGCATTTCAGCTTCCCACCCAGCGCCCCGACGCTGGCGCAGCCGCTGGCGATGGCCTCGTTAATTGACCATTCCCCCACCCCAAAGCAGCTGCAGACGATCCGCCCCCGCGGCGCGACGGCGGCGCCCGGTCGGCCGCTAAGCAAGGCATGTCGTTGGACAGCATCGGACGGCGGCGCGGCAAAGGCAGCGCTTATCCATGCGCAATCCACCGCCGGCTCGCGCGCATCGCTCCACCAGCCGAGCATCAGCCTTCCCTGATGCCAGGCCAGCAGGTTCCACACCGCGCCGCCGTCAGCCACCTGTAACTGCCAGCCGCGCCGGGCGCACCACGCGCTGAGCCACTGTCGGGCAGATGCCTCCCCGGCCAGCGAGTAGTGCAGCACGCCTGGCGCCGCCCGCCGCCGCCAATGCCAGGCCGCAGGAAATGGTAGCGGTTCGCGGCAAAAAAGCTCGCTGTGCCAGGCCGGTTGCCAGGCGGCGATCGCCACCGCCGCCTGTTTACTTTCCGGCTGGCCGGAATACGGGTCCGTGACGGCGGCCAGCAGGTTATTCACCCGCCCCTGACGGGCAAACTGGTTGTTCCAGTGCATCGGAACAAACAGCGAGCCGGGGCGCTGCCCTTCGCTGATCGCCACTTTCGCCACCATCACCCCATGCCGCGACCAGATCCGCGCCAGCCCGTCAGCGGGAAGCTGATAGCGAACGGCATCCTGCGGCGCCACCTCCACCATTGGCTCCGCGATATGCTGCATCAGCCGCGGCACTGCGCCGGTACGGGTCATGGTGTGCCACTGATCGCGGATCCGCCCGCTGTTGAGGATCAGCGGATAAAAGGCATCGGTTGTCGCCCGGGTCGGTTGAGGCGTCACCGGCACCATCCGCAGCCTGCCATCGCCATGCCAGCCGCGCGTGATATCCCAGGCGACCTCGCTGCGGCTGACCGGCCAGCGCACCGGCGGCATGGCGTCCCACGCCTCACGGCTGAGATCCGCCAGCGCGCCGATATCAAACGCCCGCTGGCCGTCGTTTTCGAAACCGGACAGCGCCGCATGCTCGCGGAAGACGTCATGCGGATGCTGCCAGGCAAACGCCTCGCGATACCCCAGCGCCTGGCCCACTCTGGCGATGATCCACCAGTCCGCTTTCGCCTCCCCCGGCGGCGGCAGAAAGCTGCGCTGACGGGAGATCCGCCGCTCCGAGTTGGTGACCGTGCCATTCTTCTCGCCCCAGGCCAGCGCCGGAAAGCGGATGTGGGCGAAACGTCCGGTATCGGTCTGGGCGGCGACATCCGAGACGATCACCAGCGGACAGGCGGCCAGCGCCTGGCTCACCGCGTGGCTGTCAGGGAGCGACACCACCGGGTTGGTACCCATGATCCAGACCGCTTTGACCTCGCCGCGGCCAATGGCGGCAAACAGCTCCACGGCGGTCAGCCCGGGGGTCTGCGCCAGCCGTTCCGTCCCCCAGAAGCGGGCCAGCCGCTGCAGATCGTCTGGCACAAAATCCATGTGCGCCGCCAGCATCGTCGCCAGCCCGCCGACTTCTCGGCCGCCCATGGCGTTGGGTTGACCGGTCAGCGAAAAGGGGCCGCAGCCGCGGCGGCCATACTTCCCGCTGGCCAGATGGACGTTGATGATGGCGTTACATTTGTCGCTGCCGCTGGCGGATTGATTGATTCCCATGGTGTAGAGGGTGATCGCCCGCGGGGCGGCGATGAACTCGCGATAGAATCCCGCCACCTCATCGGCAGGCAGACCGCAAAAGGCCGCCACCCTCGCCACGTCCCAGCCGCGGGCGGCGGCCAGCGCCTGCGGGCCGTCGCGAAAGCCATCGACGCAGGCTCCTGCCTCAGCCAGGGCGTTAAGCAGCCCCGCAAACAACCCGCCGTCGCTTCCCGGGGCCAGCGCCAGATGGCGGTCGGCGATCTCGCAGGTAGCGGTGCGTCGGGGGTCGATCGCCACGATCCGCAATCGGGGATTATCCCGCTTCGCCTGCGCCAGCCGCTGGAACAGCACCGGATGCGCCCAGGCGGCGTTCGAGCCGACCAGCACCACCAGATCGCTGTTTTCCACATCATCGTAGCTGCAGGGCACCACGTCGGCGCCAAAGGCCCGCTTGTAGCCAGTGACCGCTGACGACATGCACAGCCGTGAATTGGTATCGATGTTCGCCGCGCCGATAAACCCTTTCATCAGCTTATTGGCGGCATAGTAATCCTCCGTTAACAGCTGGCCGGAGGCGTAAAAGGCCACCGCTTGCGGTCCGTGCTGGTCGATGATCTGTCTCAGGCGCGCAGCGGTTTCCGCCAGCGCCTGAGGCCAGGCTACCTGCTGGCCGTCGACCTCCGGCGTCAGCAGCCGCCCCGCCAGGCCCGTGGTCTCCCCTAAGGCGGCCCCTTTGACGCACAGACGGCCGAGGTTCGCCGGGTGCTGATCGTCGCCGCGCACGCTCACCTGCCCCGCGTCGTCCACGCTCGCCAGCACCCCGCAGCCTACGCCGCAGTAGGGGCAGGTCGTTCGGATGGTCTTCATCAGGAGGCCTCCGCGCGGGCCAGCAGCTGCTGGTTGCCCACCCACACTTTGCCGTTTTCTACTTTCACCGGCCAGGCGCGTACCGCCTGTTCGTCGCCGTCGCACGGCCAGCCGTCGCGCAGGCGTATCCGCTGTTTGTACAGCGGGGAGATCACCACCGGCTCGCCGCCGACGTCCCCTAACAGCCCACGCGACAGCACGTTGGCCGCGCTGCCCGGCTCGCGGTTGTCGAGGGCGTAGACCCGCTCGCCGAAGCGGAACAGGGCAATCTGCCGCTCCCCTAAGCGGGCGCCGATCCCCGCCTGCGCCGGAATGGCGTCAAGGTCGCATACCGCCTGCCACGGTCGGGATGGGAGTTCGCCTTCGGGCAACGTCTCAGTCAGCAGCGGCTGCGGCTGACCGCGCAGATCGCGGCGCTGCACAGCCTCGTCGGGCTGGTCGCTATTAACGAAGGAGCGGAACAGCGCCAGACGCTGCGGATCGTTGAGGGTGGTCTGCCACTCGCACTGGTAGCTGTCGACGATCCGGGCCATCTCCTGCTCCAGCTCCTCGCCAATGCCAAGACTATCCTCCAGCACCACCTGCCGCAGATAGGCGACGCCGCCCTCCAGGTTATCCATCCAGGTGCTGGTTCGCTGCAGGCGATCGGCGGTACGGATATAGAACATCAGCAGACGATCGATGCTGCGGATCAGCGTCGCTTCGTCGAGATCGCTGGCAAACAGGTCGGCGTGACGCGGTTTCATCCCGCCGTTGCCGCAGACGTACAGATTCCAGCCTTTGTCGGTGGCAATCACCCCGATATCTTTCCCCTGGGCTTCAGCGCATTCGCGGGTGCAGCCGGAGACCGCCATCTTGATTTTGTGCGGGGCGCGTAGCCCTTTATAGCGATGCTCGAGCCGTACCGCGAGCCCGGTGGAGTCTTGCACGCCGTAGCGACACCAGGTTGAGCCGACGCAGGATTTCACCGTGCGCAGCGACTTGCCGTAGGCGTGGCCGGTTTCAAACCCGGCGTCGGCCAGCTCGCGCCAGATAGCCGGCAGCTGTTCCAGCCGCGCGCCAAACAGGTCGATGCGCTGGCCGCCGGTCACTTTGCTGTAGAGCTGGTAACGTTTGGCGATCTGCCCGATGGCGATCAGTCCGTCCGGCGTCACTTCCCCTGCCGCCATCCGCGGCACCACCGAATAGCTCCCGTCCTTCTGGATATTGGCGAAATAGCGGTCGTTGGTATCCTGCAGCGGCAGGTGCGCCGGCTTCAGCAGGTACTCGTTCCAGCAGGAGGCCAGCACCGAGGCCACCAGCGGTTTGCAGACATCGCAGCCGTGCCCCTGGCCGTAGCGGCTAATCAACTGCTCGAAGGTATGGATATGGTTAACCCGCACCAGGTGGTAGATCTCCTGGCGCGACCACGGGAAATGTTCGCAGACGTCTTTTTTCACTTCGACGCCCTGCTCCGCCAGCTGATACTCCATCACCTGTTTCACCAGCGCGCTGCAGCCGCCGCAGCCGGTAGCCGCTCTGGTGCAGCTTTTTATCGCCGACATATCCCCCGCCCCATTGTTCACCGCCTGACAGATATCGCCTTTGCTGACGTTATGGCAGGAGCAGATCGGCGCGCTGTCCGGCAGCGCCGCGACGCCGAGCGCCTTCGGCGCGGCTCCCTCCAGCGCGGGCAGGATCAGACTCTCCGGACGCGGCGGCAGCGCCATGCCGTTCAGCATCATCTGCAGCAGCGTGGCATAGTCGCTGGCATCCCCCACCAGCACGCCGCCAAGCAAGGCTTTGCCGTCCTGACTGACGACGATTTTTTTGTAAATCTGCTGCGGACCGTCGGTCCATTGATAGCTCTGACAGCCCGGCGTGCGCCCCTGCGCATCGCCAAACGAGGCCACGTCGACTCCCAGCAGCTTCAGTTTGGTGCTCATGTCGGCGCCGCTAAAGCAGGCGTCCTCTCCTGCGAGAGTGGCCGCGGCGATGCGCGCCATCTGATAGCCCGGCGCCACCAGACCGTAAATTTTATTGTCCCACAGGGCGCATTCGCCTATCGCCAGCACGTCCGGGTCAGAGGTACGGCACTGGCCGTCGATGTGAATTCCCCCGCGTTCGCCCACCTGCAGCGCGCAGCCGCGGGCCAGCGCGTCCTGCGGGCGGATCCCCGCCGAGAAGACCACCATGTCGGTCCGCAACGCGCCGCCGTCGGCAAAGTTCAGCCGCAGGCCGTCGGCCTCGCGCACGATGGCGGTGGTCGCTTTGCTGGTATGCACCCCCACGCCGAGGGCGACGATCTTCTCCCGGAGCATCGCCGCCCCGCCGTTATCCAGCTGGACGGCCATCAGGTTCGGGGCAAACTCCACCACCTGCGTCTCCAGCCCCAGCTGTTTCAGGGCGTTGGCCGCCTCCAGCCCGAGCAGCCCGCCGCCGATAACCACCCCGCTCTTCGCCGCGGCGGCATGGGCGGCGATACGGTCGAGATCGTCAAGAGTGCGGTAGACAAAGCACCCCGCGAGATCGTTACCGGGGATTGGCGGAACAAAGGGATACGAGCCGGTCGCCAGCACCAGTTTATCCCAGTGGATTTCATGCCCCTCGGCGTCCCGTACCAGCCGTGCGTCGCGGTCGATGGTCGCCACCGCCTCGCCGAGGCGGAGTTCAATACCGTGTTCAATAAAGTAATCCCCGGCCGCCAGCGACAGCGACTCGGCGCTGCGTCCGGCAAAATACTCGGAGAGATGTACCCGGTCGTAGGCGGGGTAACGCTCTTCGCCAAACACCACGATTCGATATTGCTGATGCAGATTGCGGCTCACGCATTGTTCGAGAAAATGGTGGCCGACCATGCCATGTCCCACCAGCACTAATACAGGTTTCGTCATCGTCATTATTCCTGCAGCCTGCGGCTGCGTTGAAGAGGGATCAAAAAGCCAGTCCACGGTGACAGGCTCATCGCTTTCCAGGCGCGCGGTGAGCGCGGCGGCGGCGGTGCAGTCGCCCATCAGCAGCACGCCGCGCAGGCGGCCATCGCGCAGCAGCAGGCGGCGATAGTGGCGGTCGATGGGGTCCCAGCTGGTATAAATGTCATCCTGTTCGCCGGCCTGCTGCTCGCCAGCGCTAAAGAGTTCAATGCCGGTGACCTTCAGGCGGGTCCCGGCGTCCTGCCAGACAAAGCCCTCGCCGGGGGCGCCGCACAGGCGATCCGCCAGCACCTCGGCCTGACGCAGGCAGGGAGCCACCAGCCCCCAGGTCTGGCCGTCAATTTCGCAACATTCGCCGATGGCGCTGATCCCCGGCAGCGAGGAGGCCATCTGACGGTCGACCACGATCCCCCGCTGGCACAGCACGCCGGACTGCGCCGCCAGACGGCTGTCGGGCTGCACGCCGGTAGCCAGCACCACTCTGGCGGCGCGGAATACGCGCCCGTCCGCCAGCCGCACGCCATCGGCGTCGATGGCGGCGATGCGGCACGCCAGCACGCAGCGAATGCCGCGCGCTTCAAGCTGCTGCCTGAGCTCATCGGCGGCAAAAGCGTCGGTCAGCGGCGCCATTAATCCGCTGCCGCGATGCAGAAGAGTGACCTCTCCGCCGTGACGACGCAGCGCCGCCGCCGCTTCCACCCCCAGCACGCCACCGCCAATCACCACCGCCGGGCCGGGTATCGCCAGAATACGTTCCACGTCCGCCAGGGTGCGGAAGGGCATAACCTGCGGACGATCAATGCCCGGAAGCGGCGGGATAAAGGGCCGCGAACCGGTGGCGAACACCAGCTCATCCCACGGCAGCCAGGTTTCCGCGATGCGCAGCCGCCGTTGCTGAATATCGACTTCATCGACCGCCTCGCCAGACCGCAGGCACACCCCGTGCCGGGTGTACCACTCCGCCGGCAGCAACGGGATCTGCGCCGCCGTTTTTTCACCTGCCAGCAGCGGCGAGAGCTGAATGCGGTTATAGGCCGGGTGCGGCTCGTCGCCGACGACGGTAATGGCAAACCGCGCGGGGTCGCGCTCAACCAGCCGCTGCACCAGCCGGGTGGCCGCCATGCCGTTACCGATCACCACCAGTCGCCGCGTCATGACCGCCTCCTTACGCCGCTTTCGGCTGTTTTTCATACAGGAAATGGAGGATCTGCTGGCGCAGATGGTGATACCGGCTGTCGTCCGCCAGCTGAACGCGGTGGCGTGGACGCGGCAGATCGACCGAGAGGATCTCGCCGACCGTCGCCGCCGGACCGTTGGTCATCATCATCACCCGATCCGAGAGCAGCACCGCTTCATCAACGTCGTGGGTGATCATGACGATGGTGGTATTGAGCTCCTGCTGGATATGCATCACCGTGTCCTGGAGGTGGGCGCGGGTCAGCGCGTCCAGGGCGCCGAAGGGCTCATCAAGCAGCAGCACTTTCGGCTTCATCGCCAGCGCCCGGGCGATACCCACCCGCTGCTTCATGCCGCCGGAGATCTCCCCGGGACGTTTGTGCAGCGCATGACCCATCTGTACGCGCGCCAGGTTGTGTTCGATCCACTCCCGGCGCTCACTCTTGCTCATGGTGCGACGGAACACCTGATCCACCGCCAGCGCCACATTGTCGAAACAGCTCAGCCACGGCAGCAGCGAGTGGTTCTGGAAAACCACCGCCCGCTCCGGCCCGGGACCGGCGATTTCCCGGTTATCACACAGTAGTCCGCCCTCGGTAGGGGTGGTGATCCCGGCGATCAGGTTCAGCAGGGTCGATTTTCCGCAACCCGAGTGGCCGATCAGGCTAATGGTCTCCCCTTCGACGATATCGAAGGAGACATTCTGCAGCGCCAGGAACTCGCCGCTGGCGGTGTTGAAGCGTTGGCTGACGGCCTGCACCTGAATTAATGGTTTCATGTTGGCTCCTTATTTTTCCTGCCAGCTAAAGCGGCGAGCGAGCAGCATCAGGCCCTGCTCCAGCAGCAGGCCGACGACGCCGATAATGACGATGGCGATGATGATGTTTTCCACATTGAGGTTGTTCCACTCGTTCCAGATCCAGAAGCCGATCCCCAGCCCGCCGGTAAGCATTTCCGCCGCCACGATCACCAGCCAGGCGATGCCGATGGAGAGGCGCACGCCGGTAAGCACCGCCGGCAGCACCGCCGGAAAGAGGATTTTGCGCATCACCGTCCACTCCGAGAGCTGGAGGACGCGGGCGACGTTGAGATAGTCCTGCGGGATCCGCCGCACACCCTCCGCGGTGTTGATCACCATCGGCCAGATGGAGCAGATAAAAATGGTCCAGCTGGAAGCCGGCTCCGCCTTCTGGAACAGCAGCAGGCCAATTGGCAGCCAGGCCAGCGGGCTGACCGGGCGCAGCAGAGCAATCAGCGGATTAAACATGCGGGCGAAGAACAGCGAACGGCCGATCAAAAACCCCAGCGGAATGCCCGCCAGCGCCGCCAGGCCGAAGCCCACCGCCACGCGCTGAAGGGAGGCCAGCACGTTCCAGCCGATGCCCATGTCATTGGGCCCGTCCTGATAGAACGGATCGGCAAACAGGGTCAGCGCCGAGTCCAGCGTGCTCAGCGGCGTGGGAAAGCCTTTGCTATGCATCGCCGCCAGCTGCCAGGCCAGCAGCAGCACTCCCAGCCCCAACAGCGGGGGCAGCAGGCGCTGGGTGAGCTCACGCAGCCAGCGCGTGACGGCCGGCGTGGTGCGCCGGACCTGCACCGGCGGCAGGATAATCACTTCGCCAGGCGCGTTGTCCACGCTGACGACCGGTTGCTTACGTTGTGCCTGCTTCATCTCATGCCCCCTTACGTTGAATAGAGAAATGGCGGGCGTAGCCTTCCGGGTCGGACCCGTTCCAGACCGTCCCGTCCATTAGTGTGCTGCTGCGCATCCTGACTGCCGGCGCGCTGATCCCTCCTACCGCCTGGGCGGCAGCCTGCCAGACATCGATGCGGTTAATGCGCGACGCCACCGCGAGGTAATCCGGTGCCTGCTTCAGCAACCCCCAGCGGCGGAACTGGGTGAGGAACCACATCCCGTCCGACAGCCACGGGAAACTCACCTCGCCCCCGGCCCAGAAGCGCATCGGATGGGCATCCTGCCAGCGGCGGCCAAGGCCGTTGTCATACTCTCCCAGCATCCGGCCGGTGAGGTATTGCTCCTTGGTATTGAGCCAGCCGCGTCTGGCGAGCAGGCGGGCCGTCTCCCGGGTGTTCTCCGGCGAGGCGGCGATCCAGCGCTGCGCCTCCATCAGGGCCGCCACCAGCGCGCGGGCGGTGTTCGGGTTGCGTTCCACCCAGTCGCGACGGGTGCCCAGCACCTTTTCCGGATGCTCGGGCCAGATATCCTGGGAAGTGGCCGCGGTGAAGCCGATACGGTCGTTAATGGCGCGGGCGTTCCACGGCTCGCCGACGCAAAAGCCGCTCATATTGCCGATGCGCATGTTCATCACCATCTGCGGCGGCGGCACCACGACGGTGCGCACATCGTTGAAGGGATCGATGCCGGCGCTCGCCAGCCAGTAGTAAAGCCACATGGCATGGGTGCCGGTAGGAAAGGTATGGGCGAAGGTGTAACTGCCCGGCGCGCTGCGGTCGATCAGCCGCTTCAGCCCGCCGAGGTCGGTCACCCCTTTCTCCTGCAGCTCGCTGGAGAGGGTAATCGCCTGGCCATTGCGGTTGAGGGTCATCAAATTGGCCATCGCCTGCGGCTTGCTGGCGATCCCCAGTTCGAGGCCGTACAGCAGGCCATAGAGAATATGCGCCGCGTCGAGCTCGCCGGCCACCAGCTTGTCGCGCACCGCCGCCCAGCTGGCTTCCTTACTCGCCACCAGGGTGATGCCATATTTTTGGTCAAACCCCTTCGCCGCGGCGATGGCCAGCGGCGCGCAATCGGTCAGCGGAATAAATCCGACCCGCACGCGGGTTTGCTCCGGTTTGTCCGAGCCGCCGGCCCAGGCGGCCTGCATCACGCCCGGCAGCAGCATCGCGCCGCCCAGCGCGGCCCCTGCCTGCAGCAAGCGCCGCCGGGAAATTGAAAATTTGTCGCCCATATCCGCTCCACCATGCGCAAAAAAAAAGCGCCCGACAGTGCATACGCACTGCAGGACGCCTTTATCCACGGGCCCCCGAACCGCCATTGGTTCGTTGCCCGGACTTTTATTCACTTAATAAGTAATGCAAACGGGATGCCAGCTTTGGCAATAGCGCGCTGGCGGGCTTTTTCCCAACGCTGGCCGGTTTTTCACCTAAAAGTGCACCGCCGGCAGGCAAAGAATGCCCATCGATTGTGCATCTACTCCTTTGGTGTTAGCGGCCAAATCGCCTTCACCATCAGCAGCGCGCGGGCTATCTCAACCATGCGCTGGTTTTTGTCCATGGCCATCTTGCGGAGCGTCTGCCAGGCCTGCTCCTCCTGCATTCCCTGGTGCGTCATCAGCAGACTTTTCGCTTTTTCGATCAGCTTGCGCTCTTCGAGCGCGTCTTTCAGCGAGGCCAGCTGGCTGGAGAGCTGCTGCAGCTCATAGGCCTGCTGGCGCACCAGCGGCAGTAGCAGTTTATCGAGCCGTGGCGTCACGCTATCGTCTTCCTCTCCGGCCTGCCAGCCAGGCGCGTCGTCTGCTAACAGCGCGTCGGTGGCATCCAGCAGGTCGTCGATCAGTTGCTCTTCCACTTCGCGCAGTTGCTCAAGCCGTTGGGTTTGCAGACCAAACCAGCGCAGCGCCGTTTCCCCGCCGTCGGCAGCCGGCTGGCGGGTACAGGCGATCCGCCGCAGCTGTTCAATATCCAGACCGGCGTGGCACTGGGTTCTGAACAACTGGACGGTCGCCGGGCTGCCCAGCGCCTGAAAGCTGTCGAAGCAGGGCTGCTGACCGTCAATACGGTCCACCAGCTGCTGGCGCAGGCTGTCGCTGAACTCGCCGCGGGTAAAGCCCAATGCTCCCAGCGCGCGCTCCTGGCCCACCAGCTCTTTTCCCTGCATAAAGCTGTACAGGGCGACCATCCGACCAGCCACCGGCGGATCGTCAATGCTGTCATTGAGCTGCGGGGCGATGTTCAGCAGATGGCGGATGACGCGGCTGAACTGCTCCGTCGCGGCTTCAGCGGCAATTTGCCGGCGGCCGATCTGCGCGCGTAGCGCCGGGAGCTGCGCCAGCTCGTCAACCGCTCTGGCGATACGCCAGCACAGCGCGCTGCCGGCTACCGCGCGCGCCCGTTCGAGGCTGGCATAAAACAGGGCTAGCCGCTCGTCAACCAGCGCCCCTCCCGCCCGACACTCCGCTGTATACAGCAAGCCGCCCGAGCAAAGATAGATATTCGACGCCCCGCGCTCACACTGCAGCATATGCACCAGCGCGCTGAGCTGGCTGGCCAGTTCCCCCAGTTGGCTAAGCTGCTGAAGCTGTTGTTTTTGCAGGCGACGCGCCAGCTGCAGCCAGGCCGTCGCATCATGCGCATGACCAGTCGTATTATTCATACCCCTCCTCCGGGTTAACGCTTTATACTGCCTAAAGCAATAACCGTGCCTTTAAGAAGGAGTTTGTATGCAACGTATTGTGATCATCGCCAACGGCGCCGCCTACGGCAGCGAATCCCTGTTCAACAGCCTGCGCCTGGCCATTGCCCTGCGCGAGCAGCAGTCCGACCTCGATCTCAAGCTGTTTCTGATGTCCGACGCCGTCACCGCCGGGCTGCGGGGGCAGAAGCCGGCAGAAGGGTATAATGTGCAGCAGATGCTGGAGATCCTCACCGCCCAGCAGGTTCCCGTGAAGCTGTGTAAAACCTGCGCGGACGGCCGCGGGGTCAGCGCACTGCCGCTGGTTGACGGCGTGGAGGTTGGCACTCTCGTTGAGCTGGCCCAGTGGACCCTGGCGGCAGATAAAGTGCTGACCTTCTGAATCTGGGGCGCCAAACGGCAGGAAATATCAGGTTTCGCCGCCTGCAGAGGTAAAAAAAACGTTAGCTGAATGCTTTCAGGAACAACGTCATTTTTGTTTAATCTTTATCCCTTTTTTTGATCAAAATCAGCATCCCGACCCGCGCCGTTTGGTGTGATGCACAGAGCAAAGTGTGAACAATATCACGCGAGGACTGGGTGGGCAGGATGCTGTAGCGGGACAGAAACGGGGTATAAAATGGCGATGGTTAAAGCAAGTTTGACGTTATTTGGTGGTGACACGCTGGTGGTGCGGTGCTCAGAGCGCTGCCATATTCATCTGATGAGCGCGAAGGTCCCGGGCGACAGTCATGCGGATATTCTGAGCGTGCAGGATCGGGACAGCGCCTATCTGACGGTGCCCTACAGCGGCACCTGGAACGTGCTTATCGACAGTCACAGCCAGTCGCTGGAGCACTCCATCAGCTACGTGCCGGCCTGACCGTCACTGCCAGAACACACGCCCGGTCATGCCGGGCGTGGGATTCATGACAAACCTCATGCAATCATTGTACTTGCAGATTGCACCAGAAAAATAACAAGGAAAATCAATTTATTGATTTTCGGCTGATAACCACCAGTAAGGAAAAACCACGCTTTTTCCTTACTGGTCAGCAATCGGACGCCCGGTCATGCCGGGCGTTTTCTTTTGCGCGCGCTCAGGCCAGGCCCGGCGTCGGACTCTCGCCCAACAGCGCGCGGACGCTGGCCACCAGGTCATCGAGACTGGCATCGTGCATGCCCAGCTTGCGCAGCGCCTGCTCAAGCGAAAACAGATACTGGGCGTTGGTGCCGAGCGGCCCGCTGGCCCGGGCGATCAGCGGGGCGATAACCTGGGCACTGGTATCCGGTTCAAACAGTGGATGGCGCGGATCCATAATAAACACCAGGGCATTCACCGTCCGTCCGTCGTCCAGCTCCAGCTTGCACCAGGTGGGCAGATAGCAGCCGGTGATCATCTCCCGCTTCCACAGCAGGGTCAGCTCCTCCTCCAGCGTGTCGTCAGGCAGACGATAGGCGACGCCGGTGGTTCGGCCGCCCTCTTTGAGAGCCAGCATGCGTCCCGGCTGGCAGGCACTACCGCGCCCGGCGGTCAACCGCAGGCAAAACGCGCGGTGCCAGCCCGGCAGCGTGCCGGTGCAGGACTCGCGATAATTGAGCGCCGGGTTCCAGATAAGCGAACCGTAGCCAAAGATCCATACTGAGCCATCATCCGGGCGGCAGGCCAGCGTCGCCGCCAGCGAGGCTGCACGTTGTTCTGCCGACCAGAGTAGCGATTCCTCAATAGCGCCAAACGCTGTCTTACAATCCGCATTCATTAAGAAATCACGAGTTAACACTGTTTACTACCTCCGCCACTGCCCGCTTCCCGGCGTTCGTCTCATGCATCCGTCAATATTGCTGAAATATTATCCAGCTTTATCTTTCAATAAGCAATCAGCGGGGCGCTGGCAAGCGAAAAAGCGGCGTCAGCGATTATTTTTTCTTATGCCACTTATCATCATCGCCTTTCTCATAGCTGTTCTTCACCGCCGCCCAGGCGACTTTGTGCGCCGTCTCTTCGCGGCTGGCGTCATCGCGCCGCTCGTCTTTATCTTTATATTGATCCCAGGCGCTGTTAAACGCTTCTTTATAAATTTCCTGCGCATGGGCAGGCAGTACATGCTGAACGCTGTCGGGGAGTTCTTGTTTACTGCGATAGGGCATACTGACCTCCTGTTTGAGCATTAAGTTTAAGTCTGGTACGCAGTCGGCTGGCTATCAAGGTCAAAATGAGTAGAAAAATTATTTTAGTAATTATCTGAATAATAAGAACTAAATATAAGTAAACATAAATTATAATAAACTAATCAAGATATCCCTCGATACCCGTAAATTTAAGTAAAAAACCAGCGGTAATTTAGCAAGATCTGTTACTTTACCGCCCTACGTTTTTATAATTATAACACCTGCATAAATGGAGATGGTTCATGACCCATGCACATGAGGCGGTAAAAACCCGCCATAAGGAGTCTTCCCTCGTCTTTCCGGTGCTGGCGCTGGCGGTGCTGTTTTTCTGGGGCAGCAGCCAGTCACTGCCAGTGGTTATCGCGATCAATATCCTCGCGCTGGTCGGCATTTTGAGCAGCGCCTTCAGCGTGGTCCGCCACGCCGACGTCCTCGCCCACCGCCTGGGCGAACCCTATGGCTCCCTGATTTTAAGCCTGTCGGTGGTTATCCTTGAGGTCAGTTTGATCTCTGCCTTAATGGCCACCGGCGACGCCGCGCCGACCTTGATGCGGGATACTCTCTACTCCATTATTATGATCGTCACCGGCGGTCTGGTCGGTTTCTCTCTGCTGCTGGGCGGGCGTAAATTCGCCACCCAATATATGAATCTGTTCGGCATTAAGCAGTATCTTATCGCCCTGTTTCCGCTAGCGATTATCGTGCTGGTCTTTCCGATGGCGCTGCCGGGCGCGAACTTCAGCACCGGGCAATCGCTGCTGGTGGCGGTAATTTCGGCGGCCATGTACGGCGTTTTCCTGCTTATTCAGACCAAAACCCATCAGAGCCTGTTTGTTTATGAGCATGAAGACGACAGCGACGATGACGACCCGCACCACGGTAAACCGTCCGCCCATAGCAGCGGGTGGCATACCGCCTGGCTGCTGGTGCACCTGGTGGCAGTGATCGCGGTTACCAAAATGAACGCTAACCCGCTGGAAACGCTGTTGACCAGCATGAATGCCCCGGTGGCCTTTACCGGCTTCCTGGTGGCTCTGCTGATCCTGTCGCCGGAAGGCCTTGGCGCCCTGAAAGCGGTGCTCAACAATCAGGTTCAGCGGGCGATGAATCTGTTTTTCGGCTCTGTGCTGGCCACCATCTCGCTGACGGTCCCGGTGGTCACCCTCATCGCCTTCCTGACCGGCAATGAGCTGCGCTTTGGCCTTGGCGCCCCGGAGATGGTGGTGATGGTCGCCTCGCTGGTGCTGTGCCATATCTCCTTCTCCACCGGACGCACCAATGTGCTGAACGGCGCGGCCCACATGGCGCTGTTCGCCGCCTATCTGATGACCATTTTCGCCTGACCCCGTTTTCCCACCCGGCGGAGTCCGGGCGAAAAAAAGCCTGCCGGTTTTGACGCCGGCAGGCTTTTTTACTGATGCAGTCAGGCTTACTTGCTGGTATCCAGCTCGTCGAAGCTTTTCACCAGATCGTCAATCGCTTTCATCTGTTTCAGGAACGGCTCCAGTTTATCCAGCGGCAGCGCGGACGGGCCGTCGCATTTCGCGTGGTCCGGATCCGGATGCGCTTCAATAAACAGACCGGCGATACCTACCGCCATACCGGCGCGGGCCAGCTCGCTCACCTGCGCACGACGACCGCCGGAGGCTGCGCCAAACGGGTCGCGGCACTGCAGCGCGTGGGTGACGTCGAAAATGACCGGCGAGTTGTTGGAGGCTTTCTTCATCACGCCGAAGCCGAGCATATCCACGACCAGGTTGTCGTAACCGAAGTTAGCGCCGCGGTCGCAGAGGATTACTTTGTCGTTACCCCCTTCGATAAACTTATCGACGATGTTGCCCATCTGACCCGGGCTGACGAACTGCGGCTTCTTGACGTTGATCACCGCCCCGGTCTTCGCCATCGCTTCCACCAGGTCAGTCTGGCGCGCGAGGAAAGCCGGAAGCTGGATCACGTCCACCACGTCAGCTACCGGCTGCGCCTGGCTGGCTTCATGAACGTCGGTGATGATTTTCACGCCAAAGGTCTGCTTCAGCTCCTGGAAAATCTTCATCCCTTCTTCCAGACCCGGCCCACGATAGGAGTGGATGGAGGAACGGTTGGCTTTATCAAAGGAGGCTTTGAAGACGTAGGGAATACCAAGCTTCTGCGTAACGGTGACATAATGTTCGCAGATACGCATCGCCAGGTCGCGCGACTCCAGCACGTTCATCCCGCCGAACAGCACGAACGGCAGGTCGTTCGCTACGTTGATATCACCAATGCTAACCACTTTTTGTTTCATAAGTTCGCCTTATCAGGGTGTAACCGGAATGGTTCCAGACTAATGCAATGTAATTTGTTTATGCGAAATCGTGTTGATCTGCGCGCGGATCATCTCGCTGATCGGATCCTCCGGGCACTGCTCAACGAAATAGCTCAGATCCAACAGCGCCACGTGATCGCAGTCCAGCTGGGCGTATATCAGCCCGCGGTCGCGGATCTCATACGGATCTTCCGGATTAAACTGCAGCAGCGCTTCGCTGGCGCGCAGGGCCAGCTCCATCTGCCGCTCTTCCATCAGCGCCGACTTCAGGGTGTCCAGCAGCTTGCGGATCACCTCGGCGTTATCCGCTTCGTCGAGATCTTCATTAAACAGTTCCGCCACCGGCCCGATGTTGCCCTTCAGCCATACCTCCAGGGTATGCTCGTCGAGGGTCTCGCCGTTAAACGGATTAATCAGCCACATCTCTTCGCTGGTTTCCGGGTCCGCACGCAGCAGCATCTGGGTCGGGAAGATCACCGGCACCACCGGCAGCGCCAGGCGCTGGGCGATCCACAGCAGGATCGCGCCTAACGACACCGCACTCCCCTGGCGGTTAACCAGCACTTTATCCAGCCATAGCGCGTCGGAAAGACGATACACGCCCTGCGAGGCGCCAAAGCCCCACTCGTCGTAAAACAGCTCCAGCAATCGTTCTATCTGGCGCTCCTGGTCCCACGACGGCGCAATCTCCTCCTGCGCGAGGCGCAGCAATCGCTGCAGCTCTTCCTCGACAAAACGCGACGGAAAATCGTCGCGGACCTGTTCAGAAATGAGGACCATGCCATCACACAATGGCGCTTTGTTAAATTCGAAATCCGCTAATGACCCCATGACCTACCCCAGTATCGGTATTCTTGTGATGGCGAGTTGAATGATGATAAACAACACCACCAGCGCCAGCAGGAACGCGATAAAACGGCTCTGCTGGCTGCGCGGACGACGACGGCCCAACGCGATAAAACCTAATGCGATGTAAATGATAACGCCAAACAGCTTTTCAGTCAGCCATGCGCCGTCTTCTGTGAACGGCAGGTAGTGCGTTATCGCCATTAACCCTGCGCCGCTGAGAAACAGCAGCGTATCGCTGCAGTGCGGCGCAATTCGCACCCACCGCTGGTTCAGCAGCGGGCTCTGGTGATATATCCACCAGTAACGTAAAACGAACAATCCTACCGACACCGCCACTGTGGCAATGTGCAGGTAGAGGACAGCCGTGAATAAGTTCATCAGCCAACATTCTCCATGTCGGGTAAACGTCCGAGGGTCAGACGCTCATTGTCGCCATAGTCGCGACAGGTCGCGACGTCCAGATAGCCCGCTTCGCGGAACAGCGCGCGAACCGCCTCGCCCTGAGTCCAGCCATGCTCCAGCAGCATCCAACCGCCGGGCTGCAGATACTGCCGTCCCTCGCGGATGATATGCGCCAGATCGGCCAGCCCCTGGTCGCCTGCGACCAGCGCCGTCAACGGCTCAAAGCGCACATCGCCTTCGGCGAGATGCGGGTCGGCGGCGTCGATATAGGGGGGATTGCTGACGATCGTGGCGAAGCGCTGCCCGGCCAGCGCGCTAAACCAGTCGCTTTGACTTATCGTCACGTTAGCGATGCCCAGATGTTCGGCATTGCGCAACGCCAGCGCCACGGCGTCCGGCATCACGTCCACCGCGGTGACCTCACAGTCCGGACGTTCGCTGGCCAGCGCCAGGGCAATGGCGCCGGTCCCGGTGCCGAGGTCGAGAATACGGCACGGCGCGGTTGGCAGACGCGCCAGCGCCTGCTCTACCAGACATTCGGTATCCGGGCGGGGGATCAGCGTCGCCGGGGAGACGAACAGCGGCAGCGACCAAAACTCGCGCTGCCCGACCAGATGAGCAATAGGTTCCCCGCGCTGGCGTCGCACCAGGAGCGCCTCCAGCTTCGCCGCCTCGTCAGCAGAGAGCGTCGTTTCACCGAAGGCCAAAATCCAGGTTCGCGCCCGGCCGGTAACGTGTCCCAGCAAGATCTCGGCGTCGCGTCGCGGGCTGTCGCTCTCCGCCAGGCGGGCGATCGCCTGCTGCAGCCAGGCCTGAAAGGTCATCATTCCTGCTCGGACAGCGCCGCCAGCTGATCGGCCTGATGTTCCTGGACAATCGGCTCAATCAGCATGTCGAGTTTGCCCTCCATCGCCTCATCCAGACGGTAGAGCGTCAGGTTGATGCGGTGGTCGGTCACGCGGCCCTGCGGGAAGTTATAGGTGCGATTGCGGTCGCTGCGGTCGCCGCTGCCCAGCAGGTTGCGGCGCGTGGAGGCTTCCGCCTGCTGACGTTTGGCCACTTCGGCGGCGCGGATGCGCGCGCCCAGCACCGACAGCGCCTTGGCTTTGTTTTTATGCTGAGAACGCTCGTCCTGGCACTCCACCACGATGCCGGTTGGCAGGTGGGTAATGCGGATAGCCGAGTCGGTGGTGTTAACGTGCTGACCGCCTGCCCCGGAGGAACGGAAGGTATCGATGCGCAGATCTGCCGGGTTAATGTCCGGCATTTCGGCTTCCGGCAGCTCCGGCATCACCGCCACCGTACAGGCGGAGGTGTGGATCCGCCCCTGCGATTCGGTGGCCGGCACGCGCTGCACGCGATGGCCGCCGGATTCAAATTTCAGCCGACCGTAAACGCCGTCGCCGCTGATCTTGGCGATCACCTCTTTAAAGCCGCCGTGCTCACCTTCGTTGGCGCTGAGGATCTCTACCTGCCAGCGGCGCGATTCTGCGTAACGGGTGTACATGCGGAATAGATCGCCGGCAAACAGCGCTGCTTCGTCGCCGCCGGTCCCGGCGCGCACTTCCACGAAGGCGTTACGCTCGTCATCAGGATCTTTCGGCAGGAGGAGAACCTGCAGCTGTTGCTCCAGCTGGTCGCCTTTTTCTTTGGCGTCACGCAGCTCTTCCTGCGCCATTTCGCGCATTTCCGGATCGTCGAGCATCATCTGCGCGGTTTCAATATCCTCCTGCACCTGACGCCAGTCGGTATAGCAGCGCGCCACATCGCTCAGTTGAGCATACTCCCGCGACAGCGCGCGGAATTTATCCTGATCGGCAATCGTCGCGGCATCGCCGAGCAGCGCCTGCACTTCTTCATGGCGCTCGTACAACGCTTCCAGTTTGGCAACAATAGAAGACTTCATAGGCGTGAATTCACCCTGTCCTGAAAATAAGAGAAAGGTGCGCTATTCCAGCCCGAGGCTGTTGCGCAGAATATGCAGACGTTCGTCGTCCCCGTCACGGGCGGCCTGCTGAAGAGATTTGGTTGGCGCGTGGATCAGGCGGTTAGTGAGCTTGCGCGCCAGATCCTGCATAATTTCCTGGGCATCACCGCCCTGCTCCAGCGCGGCCAGCGCTTTCGCCGTCAGCTCCTCACGGACCTGCTCAGACTGAGAACGGTATTCGCGAATGGTCTCGCTGGCGCTCTGCGCGCGCAGCCAGGCCATAAATTCGCTGGTTTCCTGCTCGACGATCGATTCCGCCTGCACCGCGGCAGCCTTACGCTGCGCCAGGTTATGCTGAATAATGTTTTGCAAATCGTCGACGCTGTAGAGGTAGGCGTTAGCCAGTTTGCCGACCTCTGGTTCAACGTCGCGCGGGACGGCGATATCCACCAGCAGCATCGGCTGGTTACGCCGCGCCTTAAGCGCACGCTCCACCATGCCTTTGCCGATGATCGGCAGCGGGCTGGCGGTGGAGCTGATAATGATGTCGGCCTCTTTCAGCCGTTCGTCGATATCGCTGAGGGCTATCACCTCGGCGCCCACTTCCTCCGCCAGCGCCTGGGCGCGTTCACGGGTGCGGTTGGCGATCACCATTTTGCGCACGTGATGTTCGCGAAGATGGCGCGCTACCAGCTCAATGGTTTCACCGGCGCCGACCAGTAACACGGTGACGCTGGAGAGCGATTCAAAGATTTGCCGCGCCAGGGTACAGGCGGCGAAAGCCACAGAGACCGCGCTGGCGCCGATATCGGTTTCGGTACGCACGCGCTTAGCCACTGAAAAGGATTTCTGGAACATCCGCTCCAGCTCGCTGACGTTAAGATGGCCGCGGCTGGAGTCGGCGAAGGCTTTTTTCACCTGGCCGAGGATCTGCGGCTCGCCCAGCACCAGCGAATCGAGGCCGCTGGCGACGCGCATCAGATGGCTGACGGCGTCATTACCCTGATGCCAGTAAAGGCTTTTTCGCAGGTCTTCTTCGTTGAGGCCGTGGTAGTTGCACAGCCAGCGGATCAGCGCTTCCTGCAGGTTATCCTGCTCTTCGACGCTGAGATAGAGTTCCGTGCGGTTGCAGGTCGACAGCACCACCCCACCCTGCACCATCGGCTGAGCCAGCAAGCTCTCCAGCGCCTTATCGAGCGTTTCCGGCGAAAACGTGACGCGTTCTCGCAGGGCGACCGGAGCTGTTTTGTGATTGATGCCAAGAGCTAAAAGGGTCATTGTGAGGGAGTAGTACCAGCGTTGCTAAGGTTAGTCTGAGTGCATCATACAGGATGCGCGTAATCAATAAAAGAGAGGCTCCCCTTTTGGAGTAATAGTTAAAGCAAGACCGCCATTAAGGTTAATTTTTTGATTTCAGACAACTTGAACGTAGACGCTATCGCCCGGCGACGCTAGCATTAAGGGTTATAAATGTAACCTGCTACACAAATCGGCCCGCTGTTCCCTGTCGCCGTTTTTCCCTGTAGACATCAAGGATTTGTCATCATTATGAATCGACTGTTCCGCCTGCTGCCGCTGGCCAGCCTCGTCCTCACCGCCTGTTCTCTTCATACGCCGCAAGGGCCTGGCAAAAGCCCGGATTCGCCGCAGTGGCGTCAGCACCAGCAGGCTGTCCGCAGCCTCAATCAGTTCCAGACCCGCGGGGCGTTTGCCTATCTTTCCGATGAGCAAAAAGTCTATGCCCGCTTCTTCTGGCAGCAAACCGGCCAGGACCGCTATCGCCTGCTGCTGACCAACCCGCTGGGCAGCACCGAGCTGTCGCTGACCGCGCAGCCGGGCAGCGTGCAGCTGATCGATAACAAAGGCCAGACCTATACCGCCACTGATGCCGAAGAGATGATTGGCCGTCTGACCGGGATGCCGATCCCGTTGAACAGCCTGCGCCAGTGGATCATCGGCCTGCCGGGCGACGCCACCGACTATTCGCTGGACGATCGGTACCGTCTGCGTGAACTGAACTATACGCAAAACGGCAAAACCTGGCACGTGACCTACGGCGGCTACACCAGCGATACCCAGCCAGCCCTACCGTCCAATGTCGAGCTGAACAATGGCGCTCAGCGCATCAAGCTGAAGATGGATAACTGGATCGTGAAATGATGACCCGCTGGCCCTCTCCTGCAAAACTGAATCTGTTTTTATATATCACCGGCCAGCGGGCCGATGGTTACCATACCCTGCAAACGCTGTTTCAGTTTCTCGATTACGGCGATACGTTGACCATCGAACCGCGTAGTGACGGCCAACTGCGCCTGCTGACGCCGGTGGCCGGCGTGCCGGACGAGGAGAATCTGATCGTTCGCGCCGCGCGTCTGCTGATGCATGCCGCCAGCGAAAGCGATCGCCTGCCGGCGGGCAGCGGCGCCGATATCAGTATCGATAAGCGCCTGCCGATGGGCGGCGGCCTGGGCGGTGGCTCCTCCAATGCTGCCACCGTGCTGGTGGCGCTCAACCATCTGTGGGGCTGCGGTCTCTCGGAAGATGAGCTGGCGACTCTTGGCCTTCAGCTGGGGGCCGATGTGCCGGTTTTCGTGCGCGGCCATGCCGCCTTCGCCGAGGGGGTGGGTGAAATACTGACGCCGGTAGAACCCGAGGAAAAATGGTACCTGGTGGCCCACCCGGGGGTCAGTATTCCGACGCCGATCATTTTTCGCGATCCGGAGCTACCACGAAATACCCCGCGCCGGTCAATTAATACGTTATTAAATTGTGAATTCAGCAACGATTGCGAGCTTATCGCAAGAAAACGTTTTCGCGAGGTTGATGCCGCGCTTTCCTGGCTGTTAGAATATGCGCCGTCACGCCTGACCGGCACAGGAGCCTGTGTGTTTGCTGAATTTAACACCGAATCCGCTGCCCGTCAGGTGCTGGACACTGCCCCGGCATGGCTAAATGGCTTTGTGGCGCGCGGAGTTAACCTTTCGCCGCTCAAGCAGGCCCTGCTCTGAATCCTGCGCCGTGATGGCACATTGATAATGAGTCAGCCGGGGAAATTGAGTTACGGTGACAACGTCACCCTGTTCCAGACGTTGCATCGTGCTCTTTAAATACACCGACTGGATCGAATGGCGCCATCCCGCACATTATTGGCCCATTCATCCACCACTGGACGCATGCCTGAGGTTCTTCTCGTGCCTGATATGAAGCTTTTTGCTGGTAACGCCACCCCGGAACTAGCACAACGTATTGCCAACCGCCTGTACACTTCTCTTGGCGACGCCGCTGTAGGTCGTTTTAGCGACGGCGAAGTCAGCGTACAAATCAATGAAAACGTACGCGGTGGTGATATTTTCATCATCCAGTCCACTTGTGCTCCCACCAATGACAACCTGATGGAACTGGTTGTTATGGTTGATGCTCTGCGTCGTGCTTCGGCAGGTCGTATCACCGCCGTTATCCCTTACTTCGGTTATGCTCGTCAGGACCGTCGTGTTCGTTCTGCTCGTGTGCCAATCACCGCGAAAGTGGTGGCGGATTTTCTGTCCAGCGTCGGCGTTGACCGCGTGCTGACCGTTGACCTGCACGCAGAACAGATCCAAGGCTTCTTCGATGTGCCAGTCGATAACGTGTTCGGCAGCCCAATCCTGCTGGAAGATATGCTGCAGCTGAACCTGGACAACCCGATTGTGGTTTCTCCGGACATCGGCGGCGTCGTGCGTGCCCGCGCTATCGCTAAACTGCTGAATGATACCGATATGGCTATCATCGACAAGCGCCGTCCGCGCGCCAACGTCTCCCAGGTGATGCACATCATCGGCGACGTTGCCGGTCGTGACTGCGTGATGGTCGACGATATGATCGACACCGGCGGCACCCTGTGTAAAGCGGCAGAAGCGCTGAAAGAGCGTGGCGCGAAACGCGTATTCGCTTACGCGACGCACCCAATCTTCTCCGGCAACGCTATCCAGAACATCAAAAACTCTGTCATTGATGAATTTGTCGTCTGCGATACCATTCCGCTGGCACCAGAAATTAAAGCGCTGGATAAAGTGCGTACTCTGACGCTCTCCGGTATGCTGGCTGAAGCTATTCGCCGTATCAGCAATGAAGAATCTATCTCTGCTATGTTCGAACATTAATCGAGCCCAGCACAAAAACCCGCTGCGGCGGGTTTTTTTGTCTCCGCACCTTATTTGTATGATCAATGCCTCCTTCACCTGCCATTTAGTTGACAGATGATGCGCTCATGGATGAAACATTATTGTGAACAGATTATTTTCCTCACATGTGATGCCTTTCCGCGCCCTCATCGACGCTTGTTGGAAAGAAAAGTACACCACCGCCCGCTTCACGCGTGACCTGATCGCCGGGATCACCGTCGGGATCATTGCGATTCCGCTGGCGATGGCGCTGGCGATTGGCAGCGGTGTGCCGCCGCAGTACGGCCTCTATACCTCAGCGGTGGCAGGGATTGTGATCGCCTTGACCGGCGGGTCACGCTTTAGCGTTTCCGGTCCGACTGCCGCCTTTGTGGTGATCCTCTATCCGGTTTCCCAGCAGTTTGGTCTGGCGGGACTGCTGGTGGCGACGCTGATGTCGGGGATCTTTTTAATCCTCTTCGGCCTGGCGCGCTTTGGCCGCCTGATCGAATATATCCCGCTGTCAGTCACCCTCGGCTTCACCTCGGGGATCGGTATCACCATCGGCACCATGCAGATTAAAGATTTCCTCGGCCTGCAGATGCCCCATGTGCCGGAGCATTATCTGCAGAAAGTGGCGGCGCTGGCGATGGCCCTACCGACCATTAACGTTGGCGATGCCGCCATCGGCGTCGTTACTCTTGGCATTCTGATCCTCTGGCCGCGGCTGGGTATCCGCCTGCCGGGCCACCTCCCGGCGCTGCTGGGCGGCTGCGCGGTCATGCTGGTGGTCAACTTGCTCGGCGGCGATGTCGCGACGATCGGCTCGCAGTTCCATTATCAGCTGGCGGACGGCACTCAGGGCAATGGCATTCCGCAGCTGCTGCCGCAGCTGGTATTGCCCTGGGATATGCCGGGCTCAAACTTTACCCTGAGCTGGGCCTCGCTGCAGGCTCTGCTGCCTGCCGCCTTCTCAATGGCGATGCTCGGCGCCATTGAATCTCTGCTGTGCGCGGTGGTGCTTGATGGCATGACCGGCACCAAGCACAAAGCCAATAGCGAGCTGATTGGCCAGGGGCTGGGCAACATTGTCGCGCCGTTCTTCGGCGGGATCACTGCCACCGCGGCGATTGCCCGCTCGGCGGCGAACGTCCGCGCCGGCGCCACATCGCCGGTTGCCGCCGTGATCCACGCCCTGCTGGTGATCCTGGCGCTGCTGATCCTCGCCCCACTGCTCTCCTGGCTGCCGCTGTCGGCGATGGCCGCCCTGCTGCTGATGGTGGCATGGAATATGAGCGAGGCGCATAAAGTCATCAATCTGCTGCGCCACGCGCCGAAGGACGACATCGTGGTGATGCTGATGTGCATGTCGCTAACGGTGCTGTTTGACATGGTGATCGCTATCAGCGTCGGGATCGTGCTGGCTTCGCTGTTGTTTATGCGCCGTATCGCACGCATGACTCATCTGGCGCCGGTCAACGTCGAGGTGCCAGACGATGTGCTGGTGCTGCGGGTAATTGGGCCGCTGTTCTTTGCCGCCGCCGAAGGCTTGTTCAACGATCTGGAGACCCGGATCGCCGGCAAGCGCATCGTGGTGCTGAAATGGGACGCGGTGCCGGTTCTCGACGCCGGTGGCCTGGATGCCTTCCAGCGCTTTGTGAACAAGCTGCCGGAAGGCTGTGAATTGCGCGTATCTAACCTCGAGTTTCAGCCGCTACGCACGCTAGCGCGCGCCGGCGTCAAGCCGCTGCCCGGACGCCTGAGCTTCTACCCCGATCGTCAGGCCGCGCTGGCTGACCTGTGATCACCCGGCGGCAGGTCCCTGCGCCTGCCGCATCAAGGATCCGGTCGCCTGCTGCAGCCAGCTCAGCACCGCCGGCGTCATCCAGGTGCCCTTCATCAAATGCGGCTCCTGCTCCATTGCCCGACGAAACTTCTGCAACGTCTGCGGCCGGGTACCGGCGTAGGACTGAAACAGTTCAAGCCACGCCCGGGCCAGCGCCTGACCCGACGCCGAGTCCGGCGCTACGCCCTCCCGGCACGCCTGATGCAGCTTCGCCACCAGCGCAGGCCACTCCTGTAGCCGGTCAAAATAGTGCTGGCGGGTGAACGCCATCTCTTCTTCGTCAAGGTACCGCGCCCAGATCGCCAGTTTGCTTTCGGCAAAGGCCTCGGTGATATAGGCGATGATTGCCGGCGTGACGCCGGTCTGTTCAACCATCTGCGGCTCGGCGGCATGCATCTCGTTCAGGCGGGTCAGAAACTCCGGACGCCCGGCCGTATCCTGCTCCAGGCGCTCCATCCAGCGCGTCGCCAGACGCATCGCCTGCGGACTGTCCGTCGGGCAGCCGCTCGCCATCAGCGTCTGCACCTCCTCCGTTAGCTCGCGCCACGCCTGCGCCCGCTGTTCATCCTGTGCCGCAAACGGCAGCGCGGCTAACTCCTGTTGACTAAACCAACGATCGTACATTTTCATTAACTCCAGCGTCTGTAGCCAGGACTCCAGATCGGGTTCATTGCCGCTCGCCAGCGCCTCGCGCAGCACCAATAGTCGGTCGCGCAGCCTGCCAACATCGCGTAGCTGGGCGTTGAGCATATCTATCTGCTGCGTCAGCAGCTCGGGCAGCGACAGCGTTTGCCGATCGAGATAGTCCTTGATTGTGGCGAGCGTTAGCCCGGCCTGCGCCAGCGCCTTTATCATATGCAGGCGCTGAACCGCGGACAGGTTATAGAGCCGATAGCCCGCCTCGCTTCTGGCCGAAGGCGTTAACAGCCCCGTCTGTTCATAATGATGCAGCGTACGTACCGTCAGTCCGGCACGCTTCGCCAGCTCTCCCACCTGAATTAACATGACTGCTCCTCTCTGTGGCCAGGTCCGCTACTCTGCAGCCTGACGTAACGTCAGGGTCAAGCAAAAACCGCGCTTGCTATTCATTTTATGCTGGCAACCATAGCAGCACGAAGGCCAGGACGGAATGGGGGCGTAATATGGCGGGAAAAAGAGGAAGAGATAAAGTGAGACACAGAAAAGCGCATCGGCCTTCAGTGGCCGATGCGGGAAATCATGCTACGGTTAGCTGTGACGATGCTGGTTACGACGGCAGCGTTTATCGTAGTGGCGCACCCACCAGTAGCGGTCGCTGACCTGCTCGTGGCCGCCAATACGGGCACCGGCCAGCCAGAGCACTGCGCCAACGAAGATGCTTAGGATTGCGCCATGCGCAAAGAACTGTGGCAGGTTAAGCTGCGGAAGCTGGTTCAGAATGGAGTAACCTACCCCCACAACCATCACCACCAACCCTAACCCCATGAGTACGTTACCGAGTAACGAAGCGTTTTTGCGTTTCATGTGTCACCTCCGGACTTTGGGTTGCCAGGGAATGTCCCCAAATCTTATAGGTGTAGTATAGACAAGGTCTCTTCTGCGGAGTGCGTCCACGATCACATTAGTGAACAGCGAATAGACAAAAATTTACAAATAAGTCTATGAACCATATCAAATTCTAATGATTTAGTGAGTAAATCATCAATGCGGGTATTGTCTAATAGCCAGAATTTTGTCAAGCGCGCCCGCAGACAGTACACTACGCGGCAGAGAATGCCCCATGCAGGATAGAAAACGTGACCATTAAACTGATTGTCGGCCTGGCCAACCCCGGTGCGGAATATGCCGCTACCCGGCACAACGCTGGCGCCTGGTATGTGGATTTACTGGCGGATCGCCATCGTGCGCCGCTGCGCGAAGAGAGCAAATTCTTCGGCTACACCTCGCGCATCAACCTGGCGGGCGAGGACGTCCGCCTGCTGGTCCCCACTACCTTTATGAACCTCAGCGGTAAAGCCGTGGCCGCGATGGCGACCTTTTATCGCATCAACCCGGATGAAATTCTGGTCGCCCATGACGAGCTGGATTTACCGCCGGGCGTGGCGAAATTTAAGCTTGGCGGTGGCCATGGCGGCCACAATGGCCTGAAGGATATCATCAGTAAGCTCGGCAATAACCCGAACTTTCACCGTTTACGCGTCGGAATCGGCCATCCGGGCGACAAAAACAAGGTTGTCGGCTTTGTGCTTGGCAAACCACCGGCCAGCGAGCAGAAACTGATCGATGACGCTGTCGACGAAGCGGCGCGCTGTACCGAAATCTGGTTAAAGGACGGGCTGACCAAAGCGACCAACCGTTTGCACGCCTTTAAGGCGCAATAAGCCGTTGGCGTGCGGCATTTTTGCCGCGCACCGTGTATAATAGGCAAAGCTATTCAATTTTCTGCAATCTGTTCCTTGTAACAGATTGATTATCCAAAGATTAAGGTGATTTAAATCATGGGATTCAAATGCGGTATCGTCGGTTTGCCCAACGTCGGCAAATCCACCCTGTTCAATGCGCTCACCAAAGCGGGTATTGAAGCGGCCAACTTCCCCTTCTGTACCATTGAGCCGAACACCGGTGTCGTACCGATGCCCGATCCGCGTCTGGACAAGCTGGCTGAAATCGTCAAACCGCAGCGCATCCTGCCGACCACCATGGAGTTCGTGGATATCGCGGGCCTGGTGAAAGGCGCGTCCAAAGGTGAAGGTCTTGGCAACCAGTTTCTGACCAACATCCGTGAAACCGAAGCCATCGGCCATGTGGTTCGCTGCTTTGAAAACGATAATATTATTCACGTCGCGGGGAAAGTGAACCCGGCGGAAGATATCGACGTTATCAACACCGAACTGGCGCTGTCTGACCTTGATACCTGCGAACGCGCGATTCACCGCGTCTCCAAAAAAGCCAAAGGCGGCGATAAAGACGCGAAGATTGAACTGGCCGCGCTGGAAAAATGCCTGCCGCAGCTGGAAAACGCCGGTATGCTGCGCGCGCTGGATCTGACCAAAGAAGAGAAAGAGGCCATCCGCTATCTGAGCTTCCTGACCCTGAAGCCGACCATGTACATCGCGAACGTCAATGAAGACGGTTTCGAGAACAACCCGTACCTCGATCAGGTTCGCGCCATCGCCGAGCAGGAAGGGTCTGTGGTGGTGCCGGTGTGCGCCGCCGTTGAAGCGGACATCGCCGAGCTGGACGATGAAGAGCGTGACGAGTTCATGGCTGAGCTGGGCCTCGAAGAGCCGGGCCTGAACCGCGTGATCCGCGCCGGTTACGCTCTACTGAACCTGCAGACCTACTTCACCGCGGGCGTGAAAGAAGTTCGCGCATGGACCATCCCGGTGGGAGCGACCGCGCCGCAGGCAGCCGGTAAGATCCACACCGACTTCGAAAAAGGCTTTATCCGCGCGCAGACCATCGCTTATGAAGACTTCATTGCCTACAAAGGCGAACAGGGCGCGAAAGAAGCCGGTAAAATGCGTGCTGAAGGTAAAGACTACATCGTGAAAGATGGCGATGTGATGAACTTCCTGTTCAACGTCTAATCCCGCTGGCTGGCGTTTTCGCCGCCACCGCGCAAAAAAATCCACGCAGCGGCGTGGATTTTTTTTTACCCAGGCGACACGCTACTCCACAATATGGGTATCTTCTGCCGCCTCGTAGCCATCAACGATCTGCACAATTTTCTTTAACTCAGCCTCAATAAAAGCCGGGGTGGCGCTTTCCCCTGAGGCCGGGTGATGAAGCTCCACCGAGATACCGCTGGCGGCATTGGTCAGCGACAGGCTGATCTCCTGCTGGCCCCGCGAGGACGAAGAACGCCCGATATGCTGCATGATAGCCGCCGCCGCCGCGCGCGTATCAACGTCTGCGAGATGCCCCCATCTCATTTCAACATGCCCCTGCTGCCCTGCCTTTATCACCTGCAGCGTATAGCCGCTTCTTGCCGTTGCCATGCCTTTTCCTCCGATTTAGTTGCCCGGGCGTCACATTATCAGCCCGGTTTTATCAGCCAGGTTCGCGCACCTGCGCCTTGCCGTTAATGACTCTTTTCCACATAGGTCTGCATGTTTTCTTTGGTCACTAACTCAAACGGGATCCAGACATGAGACTCGACCTTTTCTCCTTTAATCAGCTTCAGCGCTACCGCTAAGGCCGTTTTGCCCTGACCGACGGCGTCCTGGAAAACCGTCACCTGAATCTTATCGCTGGCCAGGGCTTTCAGCCCGTCCGGGGTGGCGTCGATCCCGCCGATCAGCAGCTTCTTCTGGCTTTTCTCCAGCGCCATCGCCGCGCCAATCGCCATCTCATCGTTGTTCGCCGCCACAATATCAATCGCTTCTCCGTTGCCCGTCCAGTTCTGCATCAGATCCATGCCCTCGCTGCGGGAATAGTTGGCCGGCTGTTTCTGCACCACTTTCATTGCCGGATACTTGGCCACCACCTGCTCCACATCTTTGGTACGCTGCAGCGCGCCGGCGTCGGTGAGATTGCCGATCATGATGGCGACGTTGCCTTTGTAGTTCGCCAGCTTCGCCAGCGCCTCCATCTGCAATGTGCCAGACTCCCGCTCGTCCGAACCGACAAACACCACGCCGGGCGGTAACGTTTTATCCCCCGGCGTCCGGTTCACATACACCAGCGGCATTTTGGCCTGCTGCGCCATCTTCGTCAGCTGCGGGGTGCTGGCGGAGTCCACCGGGTCGACGATGATCGCGTCCACGCCGGAGGCGATGAAGCTCTGCACCTGATCGGCCTGGCGTCCGGTGTCGCCGCGGGCGTCTTCAAACTGTACGTCGACGTGGCGGGCTTGAGCTTCTTTCTCAATGGACTGGCGGATAATAGTGAGAAAGTTTTGATCGAAGTAGGCCATTGAGACGCCGATCTTCTCCGCTAATGCCGAAGCGGAACTGGCCAGAAGGCCTACTAACAGGATGATTTTACAGTGCTTCATAGTATGCCCTCAGAGATCGAAATAAAATTTTCAATACAACTACAAACGGTATATTTAAATCATTTTCAGACTACGAAGGGCGTTCGGTTCTTGCAATATTGATGTAAAGAAAATGTTGCCATGCGCACACTTTATTTCACCGCCTCACTCACCGAGGGCTCACCGGTTGCGGGGAGCGCAGCGGTCGGCGACGCCGGCTGTTTTCGCTTCAGCAGGGCATACTCCACTATCAGCTGTTGCAGATGCAGCTCCGCGAGGCTTCCCCGCGCGGCTGGCCAGGGTTGATCAACGGGAAGCGCGGCCAGCTGGCGCAGCTGCTCCTCCAGCGGAACAGCGCGGTTAAACGACTGCGTGATGGCAAATACTGCGGTTTTCAGTTCGCTCACCGTCAGGTACTTCCCCTTCTGCTCGTCGAGGGCATTGAGCTGGTCGGCGAGCCGCTGCAGCTGCTGCATGCCCTCCGACCAGCCGGTAAGGTTTTCCGCGGGCAATGCGGCAGCACTCAGCTGCTGCCGCCACTGCTGCGCCAGCGGTTGCGCCTGATCCGGCCAGCGGATCAGGGCCTGGTGGACCAGCTGGTCGCCGTAGCTGACCGCCCAGTCCGGCGCCAGGCGGGCAAGCTCGCCAAGCTGGCGCTGCGTCTGTGGCAGATCAACCGGCCCCGGGGGCGTTGTCGCCGGCAGGCCCGGTATCGGTCCGGCATTTTGGGTGACCGAAATGGGCGGCAAGTCGGACTGACGCAGCGCCAGCCATCCGCCGACGGCGATACCCGTTACCGCCAGCATGGTAACCATTCCGGCGATAAACGGCTTCCAGCGCGGCGCGGCTGCCGGAGTAGACGCCGCCACCGGCGCGGGCCGCTTTGCAGGTGAAGGCGGAGCCAGCGGCTCAGCCTTTGGTCTACGTTTTAGGTCTGGCACTGGCTCAGCCTTTGCTCTACGTTTTAGGTCTGGCACTGGCTCAGCCTTCGCCGCATCCTCTTCGCTGACCAGAGTGCCGGGAAGTTCCGCGTCAGACACCGCCACCGGCGGCGCGGTGGGAAGCGCTGGCGCAGGGTCGAGGCTCTCGAAGCGAGTTGCCGTGCTGTGCAGTAGCGCCCGCAGGTCGCTCAGCTGGTTTTCAGGAGCGATCTCAAGGCGCTGGAGCACTGCGTCGAAGCTTTGCAGCGAACGTTCAGCCTGCTCAAGCGAATCAACATCCTCTGGGGTAAGATTCAGGGTACGGATCACCTGCCGCAGCCGCTTGCTCAGGGTGCGGAAGATCTCTGTCCGGGCCGGGAGCGCCTGTGGCCACAGGTTTTTCCCCTGACGAACCAGCAGCGACTCCATCAGCGTCAGCCCCTCATTGATCCCTGCCACCCCGCCCAGCCGGGCGCGGGCCAGGGTATACCAGGCGACAGTCTGCAGGTCCGCGCCGTGATGCTCCAACAGCCCGCGGGCAAGCTGCTCGGCATACGGCCAGTTAATATCCGGCCGCGCCGGGTGGCTGAGCTTGTTCATTTCCGCACGCAGGGCCATAAAATCAGCCAGCGTGCGCGGGTCGCCACCGGCTTTATAGTGACGGTCGTGGTGTGTTGTCATCATGATGTCTTTCAGCGAGAGATTAGAGGGCGGAGCGGGCGTCAAGGTACTGCTGACGTTTGAGGTGGCGGATCAACACCCTGCCCTCGGGCATAAACTCCGTGCCGTAACGCACCAGGCCAATATCCTTCAGCTCCGCATCAATGGCATAGCGCAGTTCGCCGGGCGCATGCTGATCGAGCATCACCACCGCGATCCGCTGCAGGCGCGGTTCGTATTTCAGCAACACCGCCGACAACGTGCTCATCAGCTGGTGCGCCGACGCTGGCATCCCCTGGAGGATAGCGGTCATATCCGGCAGGCCGTAGTCCGGCAGATGCGCCAGCGTTCCGGCCCGACAGTTGAGGATGCGCTGCATGTTATCGAGCACCGACAGGATGACCTGATCCGTTTCGCTGACAGTATTCAGGTCAAGCCCGCCGGCGAAATTGCCGTACAGGATGTCATACAGGGAGGGACGAGGCATTTTCACTTCTCCTTAAACGGGTGCAGCGTCAGTTGATTTTGGCTGGCTTCGATAATGCGCGGCCTCGCCGGATCAAGTTCGTCCCGGGTGAGTACCAGCCGCCAGCTGTTTTGCGTCAGGTCTGGATCGATAAACATGGCCGCCACCGCCACAAACTGCGCGCTGGTTTCCATGGGCATATCGACGGTCACCGATTCGCCCGGACGCAGGCGAACATCTTTTTCCGCCACCCGGTCCGCATGCAGCGCCTGGCCATCGCCGGCAAACAGCGACGGGTAGTCAGTATTGTCGAACGCTTGCCGGTCCTTCAGCTGATAAATACGCACCACCGTCGCCAGGGAGGCGCCTTTGGCGTTGTTATTCACGCCTTCCCGGGCGCGAAGATCCAGATGCAGGGTTTTCACCTGGGGGTAAAAAATGGACTGGGTCACGGAAACGGCGCCGTCTTTCACGGTCTGCGTCAGGCCGCAGCCGGTTAAGACGGTAACCATGAGGAATGCCAGCAACCTGGCGGAGGGTTTAACTGCGGTAATCGCCATCTTCATCGCTCTCCCTGCGGTGGATATTTTCCCGGACGCGCTGATAGCGCCCCAGATAAATCGTGACTCTGTCGTCAGCCTGCTTCTGCGCATCCAGCGGACGCAGCACAGCGGTACGGCCGAGCTGGACGGCATGCTCCTGCTGGCAGCAAAGTTGCGCATCCGGCAGTAAATGGCGGGCGACGCAAAGCTGCAGCCGCACGTCAAGATGAGATCCGAGCCAGACGTGCAGAAGCGCCATCAGGTCGCTGAACAGTTCGCCGCCGGGCAGCCAGCCGCGAACCTCATCAGGCTTTTCCGTGGCCAGCTGCAGCAATACCTGACCGTTCACATCCGTGGCGTGGGTTCCCATCACTGGCCTATGTTGCAGGCTAACCGGCTGACGGACGCTCATCGTTAACGGCTGCGACAAGGGGATCCGGCAGGGATCGTGGTGGTGCACCGTCGCCCGGGTCCCCGGGGCCAGGAGCGCCACCAGCGCCTCCATGCCTTCCCCGGATCTCCCCGGCAGCATCATCACCGGCAGCAGCGCCAGAAATCGCGACAGCGGCGCTGCGGCAACAGCGGCACATCCCGGTATACCCAGCCCCGCCAGGCCGAGCAGATACTGCGAGATGTTGTCCGTGCCGCCCGCCCGAAAGGTTGCCGGGTAGGAATATTTGCGCCATATACGGTAATACTGGGCGATCAGCCGATGGTTAAAGATATCGAGGAAATCCTCGGTGGCCTCGACGCCTTCCCGCCGTTGCGCAATGTCATCGCTATAGTGGGTCGGCAGCGGGGATTCCACGCCGTAGAGTCCCATAAAAGTCACGCGAACCGCCGGCGGACGGGGCGGTTCAGGATCGTCCATTCCACGGATTTCGCCAGCCGGAAAGCCCATCCCCGGATGCGGGCGAAAGCGTATGGGTTCATCACCTAATAGCCAGCCGCTGCCGATGATCGGCGCCTTCGGATGGTTCTTCTCCAGCAACTGGCAGAAGCGGTAAAAATTCATGTACGGCAACTGAGGCCGGAGCTGCGCTATCAGCCGGGCAGGCGCAGACTGTGATTCTCTTTCCACCGGATACATTTCCCTTCAGGTTGAACAATGAGCGTCAGCTGGTTGAACTGATTCATATCGGCATACAGTGCGAAAAAGCGGTTGAGCATGTCGCCAAACAGGTGGACATCGCCCGCACCGGTAAATCCGCTACCGTCGAGCGTCACTTCGATATCCAGCCCGCGCAGCAGGAAGCCCTGCTCGAAACGCTGAATTCGGTGATGGCTGACCGCCAGAATGGCGTCCAGACGGCGATTATTGAGCTCATCCTCCCGCCAGTTGTAGAGCGACAGCGTGCCGCGCAGCACCTCGGCGCTGCTCATCATGTTGAGAAAACGGGTGCCCAGATGGCTCATGACCCGCCAGTGGTAGCGGTCTTCCGCCGGGGGATAGGCCGGCAGCGTGGGCCTACAGAGATTGCGGACGGTAAGCGGCGTGGCTGATATCGACTCACAGCGATCCAGCAGCGTGCTCTGTAGCGCCCGGCGCGGCAGCTGGCCGTTAGTGCCGGTGATGCGCAAGGAGACCGTTTCCCGCGCCAGCTCCCGGTCAGCCTCCCATTGCTGTCCGCCGAGGATAAGCCAGGTATCGTGCATGCCGGTTACGCCCCGTTTTACGCGGGTGTGGTAGTAGCGCTCAGGAGCATGGCGACGCATCATCCCGCCCTGGTGACGAAAGCGGGTGAAAGGCACATAGCGCGCCTCCCCGGTGCGCCCGGAGCCGGTCACGCTGTCGACAGAATAGATTTCGGTATGCCCGTCCTGCAGGCGCTTCGGACGCAGGAGGTATTCGCTCTCCAGCCCGCTGATGGTCAACGGATCGGCCTCAAGGGTAAACAGGTTAATCACCGGCACACAGTGCAGGCGCAGGCTGCTTGCGCTGACGGGTAAATCACTTTGCCAGACCTCGCTGAACACCACCTCAAGCGTGAAATGCGATATCCCCGCCGGCAGGGTGATGTTTTCCAGGCCATTTAGCTGCACGAACATAAATTTTTCGCGAAAGGTGAAATACTCGAGCAGCAGCTGATAGCCGCTGAAAGCGCTCTCCCCCTTCGGCCATAAACGATCCTCATCGCTGAATCCCCCCGGGGAAAAATAGCCGTCGAGGCTTACCCGCTCTGTCTGACCCGGCAGACGCAGGTACAGCGCGGCCTGGCGTCGGGTCAGCCACAGATGGAGGGCGCTGCCGGTAACAGCGTCTTCCCCCAGGTACAGCGCCAGGTGGCGGAGATCGGTCTGCGACCAGTCAGCCAGCTCGCTACAGGCGAATCGTAGTCGCAGGGCCGAACGTCCGTCCGGCTCCGCCGTCATCACCGCCTCCTCTATCGCCAGCGGGTTAAGCGTCAGAGCGCGGGTGGTTCGGTACCGGCACACGGTATTTTTCGGCCCCAGTGGGCGGGAGCTAATCTCAAACCCGGCGGGCACCGTTTCCGCCATCTTCATCGCCGGCAGCGTTGGGGTCAGCGCTACGATCGATAACGACGGAATGGTGCGCAAATAGTGCGGCCACAGCATGCTGACCAGCCCCTCGGTCAGCTCCGGCAGATCATCATCAATTTTTTCGCGCAAGCGACCTACGGAAAAGGCAAAGCCTTCAAACAGGCGCTCTACATAAGGGTCCGGCGTACCGGCTTTATCGAGATCCAGCATCGCCGCCCGATCGGGGTGAGCCTGCGCGAACGCTTTTGCCGCCTCGCGCAGGTAGCGCATTTCAGCGTCAAAATATCGCAGGGTTAAATCGTCCATTATGAATATTCCCTTATTCGTCTACAGGGAGACACGCAGCATGGCTGCGCGGTCAGATTAGTTGGCCGTCGGGCGGCCATGAGCGAAGGAGGCCTGGCGTTGCAGGTCAACGCCAATCAGTGAGGGAGAAGGTTCAGTATCCCTCTTCGCCGGGTATATCGTCGGTCAGCGGAACACGTTCCGCAGACGCGCGCACGCTGAATATCGTCTCCGGTAGCGTAAAGTTTCGCAGCGCCAGCAGCGCCAGCGGTCCTTCCCCCGCCTCGGTACGCAGCGTGTAGTTCAGCAACAGACCATCCGGCGCTTTCCAGCTCAGGCTCCAGCTGCTGCTCGTTCCGGGATAAGCGCTGACCACCGCCTTATCCAGCAGACGGATCCACCCCCAGGCGCCCGGGAAATCGCCATACTGGCGGGTGCCCGCCCGGGTACTGATCCAGCTCAGACTGGCGCCCGGCGCTTCGGTGTCAGCGGGCCAGCTGAACCGCCGCCAGACCGGCATCTGGTTCATATAGACAAGTTTCTGACTGTCGATGACCAGCTCCGTCTGCATCACGCCGTCCGCCGTGCCGGGGCGAAGCGCAAAATGCAATCCCGCTTCGCCGTTGGCGAACGCGACGTCGGAGAGATGGCTCAGGGTATTCATCGCCTGCAGAAAGGCCGGGTTAAACGTCAGCCCCTGAGCATTGATACTGTCCGCCATCCAGCGGCTCCCCTCTTTATGCAGCACGCCGTTCAGCCGGGTCTGCAGAAAGCGGGCGATGCGCCCGGTCTCGCTGTTGAGGTATTTTGCCAGCAGCGGCAGAGAGACTTCACTGCTGGTATTTTTAAAGGGGTAGCGACCGCCAAAAGCGCTATTCCAGTCCTCCACCACTGCGCTGCGCCACTGGGCGTTGAGGCTTTCCGCCGCCGGGGTCAGCACCTGCTGCCAGGCCTGTTCCATCGGGCGAACAAACAGCGTCTGCCCAAATCCACTCCACTGCTGGCCCAGCCCCGCCGCCACCAGGCTGCCGTAGTCGCGCGTTTCGGTTAAATCCACGGCCTTGCCCTGGAATACCGTCTGCGCAAGCAACCGGGTCATCGCCTGCGGATCGGTGGCGTTGGTGACCTGCTGCAGGCGCAGACGCACCTGGGTGACGCGGGTCAGGAAGGTCTGCAGGCTAAGACGGCTGGTGGGTGTCCCGCCGTCGCGATTGTCCAGCAGCGCCAGTACGGGCCCGAAGGTGGCATCCAGAGGACCGCGCGCGCCGGACCGTTGATCGATGACGGGCGAGTTATCACGGTTGAACAGCTGCCTGGCCGATTTGACCAGCGAATCGGCGATGGCTTCCCCGGTCTGGCCGGTTCGCCCCTGCACGCTCAGGGTGTTCATCAGCGCCACCAGCGGCGACTGGCGCACATCGGCCATCAGGGTCAGCTGGTCGATAGCATCGGAGAGGGTCGCCGCGCGCTGCCAGCGCAGACTGTTGAGGAAATCCAGCCAGGCGCCGCTGAAATCAGCGAAATAACGCTCCGCCAGCCTGGCTCGCAGAGCTTCCGGCGACGTCGACTGCGCGGCAGTCTGCTTCGTATCGCTCAGCACCCAGTCCATTTCATCGCGGCGTTCCGCGACCACTTTCTCAATGGCCGGCTGCACGGCCTGCTCCCAGGCCTGACGGGTAAACATTCCCGGCACCACCTCATCAGTGCTGAACAGACGCGAAGCATCGGTGTCGGCAGTCATATCCGCCAGGCGCATATCGGCATACTGATTCGCCACCTGCGCGAGCATCTTCTGGTAAAGCGTGGACTCACTGTTGCGCTGGCCCAGTTGGCGAATTAACCGTGTGCGCACCTGGCTGACCAGACCGTCATCGACAGGCAGACGCCACTGCGGATGCGATGCCAGGCTGGCGGCATAAAATGCCAGCAGCGAAGGGCCGCTGCCCTGCCAGACGGCGTCGGCGATGCCTGAGCGCTGCGGCCAGTCCTGCATTAGCGTAGTGGCGAACCACGCGGCGTCCATTTTTTCCGGGCGGGTCAACATCAGATATTGTTTCAGTTGTCCGTAAGCGGTCTTCGTCATCTTCTCACGCAGTGGGCTGTCCGGCGGCAGCTGCACGAAGGCGGTGAGCTGCTCTTCCAGATGATGCGCCGCCGCATCGCGCAGCAGCGGTTGCGCCATCTCCCCGTAGCGCGGGAACAGCGCCGCCAGCAGGTCATCGTTCTGACTGAGGCCAGCGCGGAGGTACCACGGCGCGCCGTGCTGCGAGCGGTATTCCAGTTGAGAAAGCGTTTTCTGTAACGCGGAGAGCGCATGCAGGCGTACGGCCAGCGGCTGTTTTCCCGCCGAGGCCTGCTGCACCTGCTGCTGTGCGATCGCCACCAGGTGGCGGTTGGCGATAAAAGAGACTGTCATTGAGGCGGCCCAGAGTAACATCAGGGCGGCGGCGGCCACGCTCATCCCACGCATCCAGTTGACTCCCTGTTTGCGCGGACGTAGACCGGCTGGCAACCACAGCACTGAGTCTGGTATCGTTTCCCAGCGGTTATCCCGTCCCCAGTGATGACGGACACTGCGACCAGCCTCTACTGACGCCTCACTAAATACCACCCCGGCCAGCGGCTGCGGGCGGTAAGGATTAAGCAATACCGATAACGGCTCCGTCACCGTTTCCGGTTTACGGGTCAACTGATCGGCCAGCGCGAGTAAAAAATTGTGCTGTGGTTGCCCGCATATCTGCTGGATGCCCTGCTCTATCAGTAACGACGCCAGGGCAGTGAACTGTTCGGCAACTATTTGCGGCGTACAACCTGCAGGTAACAGGCAGCCTACAGGCTGAGTGATACGTCCATTTTTTTCGTTGCCCCCCTCATACAGCGACCAGACGTATAGGGGTAGTTTCCAGCCAAGAGCTTCGAAGCGTAGCTTTAGAGAGTGAGACACACTGTCCATTTCATCTGGCGTGAGCCTGGGCTTCGTTCTGTTCATCGTTGTCAAAACGCCGTCAAAGCCCGATGTTACCCACACCATACCATCAGCCGGGCGATAACGCAGTTTACTCAGCGCTGTGAACCAGGCGTTATCTACCGCTGCCCCAGGGTCTCCACCCCACAGCAATAATGTACCCTGATCTTCCTGCCAGAGTTCCTGCGTGAGCTTTGGGGTCAGTTGTTCTACGTCTCTGACTGAGCCAATTATCAGCAGAATACGGACTTTGCAGGACCAGGCGCGTCCATACTGATAGCGTAGAGTCTGGCGAATTTCCCCCACCGTAATATAATGGGGAGGTGTCAGCGCCACGCGCCCTTCTTCGCCGGGTAAGACGCTGGCCTGCTGCGACTGCCGGCGATATAAACTCTCCTTCACACGGCGGGACATTGCAGGAAGGTAAAAAACAAATACCAACGCCAGACAGACCAGGACAAACACCAGTACCTGCTCGCCCCGCGTATTGATATTCAGCATGCCGCCATAGCGGGTGATCCCCCACCATATTGCAGCCATCCCGGCCAACGTAAGCCCGGCCAGGCCAAACCGGCCCAGGCCATTACCCGGTATATTCATCTTCACTCCCTGGGGTGATGGTACTGATAAAATGTTCCTGTTCGCTGGAAAATAACGCCAGCAGGGGCTGTTTACGGAGGCTGACCAGATCGGCTGCCAGCGCGGTCAGGAGCCAGGGCGCTGCGGGTCCCGGAATACCGCACCATTTTTCCAGCAGCGCGATATCTTCAGCTTTCCATGGGGTATGCATTTTGCCGCCCTGCGTGATAAGCGCGGCGCTTCTTTCCGTCCATTTTTTTGCGTCCCCGATAACGGAGGGCGTATGGCAGGCGACAGTCTGGGTTTCCAGAAACAGGGTGATATCGTCTTCAAAGTTCGTCATATCTAAGGGCATAGGACGTAACAGCCGTGATGAGTGCGGCAGATGGTATTTTTGCGCCACATCATCGCTGGTCAGCAGCAGCACGGCCAGCCCGTCGGAGTATGCTGTACCACCGTTGAGCTGGATGACCAGGAGTAAATTGACCGTCAGTACAGGCTGCTTCAGGCGCTCCTCCACTTCCGACAGTGAGAATGAGCCGGTAACGGTAATATCATCAGGCACGGCGCGGCCAGGAATGTGTTCTTTCCAGAGATTACTGAAACTGCTGGTCAGCTCAGGCGAGGGATTATCCGTGATCAGGGTGACATACAGCGGTAGCTCTTCCGGCAGGCACTGCACGCGCTCTTCTATACTGGTCAGCAGCGCATGCATCGCACTCAACTGCACGGGCTCTTCTGCCGGAAGGTAATTAATCCTGCGGGTAAGTCCGTATTGCTGAGGCCGCTCATCCCCCCAACGTGCCGCAGAAATATGATCCGGCAACAGCACTGCACTGCCCAGTACCGCCAGATAACGACCGGCCCAGGCTTCCCACTTTAATTGCCCGCGTTCCGCCTCTTTCTGTAAGAACTGATACTCTTTCAGCTCTCTGTCCCACTGCCAGCACCGCAGACAAAAGGCCAACAGCCAGCATCCTGCTGGAGCGAGAGATACCCACCAGATATTCATCGCTGAAAGTGTTTCTATGGTGCCGGAAGCATGGAGGATAAAGAGCAGGACACCGATAATCGCCATCAGTACACCGGCAAACAGCCATCGGGTCAGTGAAGGAGCCGATGGCTGCTCCATGGTCAATGCTTTTGTTCGTACCCAGCCCATTTTTTATCCTATCGCGCATTCCGGCGCGCCGGAAATCACCTGGCAACCGCACTGACATTTGCAGCCATCGACCACGATGGCTTTACCATCGGAAGACCATTCCGGCGCTCCCTCAATAATGGCATTAGTGCCATGTCCCGGAATCGGGCAGCTGACTTTATCCCCCACCAGCGCTACGGGCTTTCCATTTACAATCATGGTGGAGGATGCGGAAATAACAGCACCGCCGTGCGTGGTTTTATCGCCGAGTAATACAAAACCTTTGGACATTGAATTTCCTTTTATATATCAGCGATACAGTAATTATTAATTAGAATACTCAATCGCATCTATTTCAACCTAAAGAGTGAGGCAATAACATTTAATAACAGACAAAAAACGGCCACTCCTGTCAAAGGAAGAATAATAAACATAAAATAATATCTGGAATATCTGCACGCCTCTCTTTACTTAATACATACTTCTTCCCCCAGGTGATATCCCCTACATTAATAATTTTTCACTTCGAACGCCAATTGCCAGACGACCTTATACTCGCGAAAATCGCCTTAATTACTATTGCATGCTCTATACAATAAAAAAAATACACTAACAACAAAATAATCAGAATTATAAGCAAATAAAACAGACATTTTCTGATTAGGTGGCAACAGTGGGTATACCTCGCTAATATGACGACTATTGCTCCCTATCATTTTGCGTTCGCCATAACCTATGGGAAATCCAAAGCGTTCGCGCATCCATCGCTGCGTCATTACTGGTTCAAGACTAAAAGGCAGCGGATTAGGAAATAACCAAGCCGTTTTATTTTCATCTTCTAACCGCAAAGTCACTTCCTCAAGATTTTTTCTGGTTATTTATAAAAGATGAAAATATTCTTTCTCGCCTCATATCCAGCCTGAAAATATCATCACTAACAGTAATCGTTGGTTTTGTTTTGTAGGGAATTAAACCTTGTTCATAAATATCCTGATAAGGTTTACCTAATTGCTTCACAAGTGTTCGATATCAATATTCATTTGCCACCAAGTCGCTTTTTCTCCAGCGCAATATGAATCTCCTTTGCTCGCTCCAGTGGATAAAAAGTCACGGTTTCTGAAAATAAATCCTTGTTATAGGTAAATCCGACAGAACTATTTTGATGAGGTATAGGTAAGGTATATATCTCTTCCCCCCTATAAGCAGTCATAACAATTTTTGCTTCAACGTAAACCATCGGAAATCCTAGATAAGCCCGCACCCACTGGTGAATCATAACTCGTTCCAGACCAAACGGCATAGGATTAGGAAACAGCCAGTCAGTTTTGGCTTCATCTTCAAACCTTAACATTTCTTCTTTCAGATTTTTAATGAGCACCACCTTTTCCGTTGACAATCATCGTTGATGACGATGAAATAATTTCACTACTGTACATGATTTTACCATCCATTAGAAAAAAACCTTATATGTTGAACGCCACCGATTTTTTAAAATAAGATATAGCATCACACATTATTTATTAACGACACAACGAAATACATACTGCGGACCAACACCATATTTTTCATAGTCACCATCAACTTCTTCTGGGAGTGGTGAAGCAGATTGTCTAAACATAGTCAATGCGTACTGTCTGTCGCCGCCAACATTCCCACGCAACACTTTCTTGGTCCCTTGCTCTGGTCCCTGAGGATTCTTTACCGGAGAGTTGGAGTAATAATCTGCTGCATACCAGTCATTGGTCCATTCTGAACCACTCAATCCCATATCATACAGCCCTAAGGGATTTGATGGGTATTTACCTACTGGATAAATGGGAAGCCCCATCCCGTCAGTGTATTTATTCAGTTCATCCTGGCTTGGGACATTTTTTCCTGGTGAAAACTCACCATTGTTAGTAGCAAACGGAAGATACTGACCTCTGGATCTTGCTGCAAACTCCCATTGTGCCTCTGTCGGCAAATCAATTTTTTTACCGGATTTTTTACCTAACCACTGACAATAATCTTTTGCCTGTTGCCAGATAACACCTGCAGGATAATCCCCCTTTAGCAGAGAAGGATGACGTTTTGCCAGTATATCCACAGGTGGATTTTTTTTATCTGTTACTTTCAAATAAACATTAAAATCATCGTTGGTGACTTTATATTTTGATATCGAAAAATCACTTAAAATAACCTTATGTAAAGTTTTATCATCCTGTTGTATGCTGAAAAGTAATTTTTCACCAACTAATGGACCAAAATCACCCATTAAAAACTCACCACCCTGAACAGGGACCATATTAGAGACCGATTTATCCACAAGTGCTTTAGCTGCTTTTTCACTCCCGGTGGTATTTCCCTGATCGCACCCGAGCAGTAAACTGGCGGCAACAGAAGCAACTACGATTAATTTTATCATCTTATCACCTCAGCCATTGCATCAGGCAGTCATTATCCCCGTCGGGTGCTGGTCATCAATCATGGCAAGATATTCTGACATCAGGAAATCCGGCGTAGATTAAATATCCTATCCGGTTCAGCCGAATATTCGTTGAGCATTCTGATTCGGTTAAAATAAGAGATAGCATCACACATTATTTATTAACGACACAACGAAAGACATACTGCGGGCCAACACCATATTTTTCATAGTCATCGTCTTTATCGATCTTCGGAACTGGCAATTTTGATTGCCTGAACATGGTTAAAGCGTACTGTCTGTCGCCGCCAATATATCCACGCAGGACTTTTTTAGTACCCTGCGCAGGTCCCTGGGGATCGTTTACCGGAGAATGAGAGTAATAATCTGACGCATACCAGTCATTGGTCCATTCTGAGCCACTAAGTCCCATGTCATACAGACCCAGGGGATTTGGGGGATATTTGCCTACTGGGTAAAATGGGAAACCAAAACCATCTGTATATTTATCTAATTCATCTTTACCCGGAACATTTTTTCCAGGTAAATACTCACCATTATTTGTTGGAAACTGAAAATATTGACCTCTGGATCTTGCTGCATATTCCCATTGCGCCTCTGTTGGTAAATCAATCTTGTTACCAGACTCCTTACCTAACCACTGACAATAGTCTTTTGCCTGTTGCCAGGTAACACCAACAGAATAATCTCCTTTTTGCAAGGATGGATAATTTTTTAAAAAAATATGGATGGGTGCTTTTTTTACCCCTGTTATTTGCAGATATTTATTATAATCATCGTTGGTAACTTTAAACTTTGATATCGAAAAATCACTTAATACAACTTTATGTAATACCTTATCATCCTGGTTTATGCTGAAAGGTAGTTTTTGACCGACTAATGGTCCAAAATCCCCCATTAAAAACTCGCCGCCCTGAACGGGAACCATGTTAGAGAGTGACTTAGCAACAAGCGCTTCAGACAGGGTTTCACGCTTGTCAGTACTCTTCTGGTCACACCCGAGCAGTAAACTGGCAGCAACAGAAGCAACTACGATTAATTTTCTCATCTTATCACCTAAGCCTTTGCATCAGGCAGTCATTGTCCCCGTCGGGTGCTGGTCGTCGATCATGGCAAGATATTCTGACATCAGGCTATCCGGGACAGGTTTAAACAGGCTGTCCAGCGGAATATTATATTCATTGAGCGTTCCGACTATAATATAGTATTACAGTCAAACGATATTATTTATTAATAACGCAACGAAATACAAAAAGAGGACTAACTCCAAACTTTTGATAATCATCACGCCCAGCAAATTTTGGCACAGGTTGTGACGATTGCCTGAATATAGTCAAGGCATACTGACGATCTCCGCCAACATACCCCCTTAAAACTTTTTCATTACCCTTAACTGGACCTTGAGGATCATAAACAGGGGAGTGGGAATAATAATCAGTTGAATACCAATCATTACTCCATTCGGCTCCACTTAGCCCCATATCGTATAAACCTAGCGGATTCGGAGGATATTTCCCAATTGGATAAATAGGAAAACCATAACCATCTGTGTATTCATCTAATTTCTTTTGTTCAGGTATATTAGAACCAAGCTCGAAATTTCCATTATTAGTCGAAAAAGGAAGATACTGCCCTCTTGACCTTGCCGCATATTCCCATTGTGCTTCTGTCGGTAAATCAATATTTTTATCGGACTCCTTACCTAGCCACTGACAATAATCTTTTGCCTGTTGCCAGGTCACACCAACAGAGTAATCATCTTTTTGCAAGGATGGGTACTCTTTTACCAGAATATTAATGGGAGGTTTTTTTATTCCTGTTATCTGCAGATATTTATTATAATCATCGTTGGTAACTTTAAACTTTGATATCGAAAAATCGCTTAATACAACCTTATGTAATACCTTATCATCCTGGTTTATGCTGAAAGGCAGTTTTTCACCGACTAATGGGCCAAAATCCCCCATTAAAAACTCGCCGCCCTGAACGGGAACCATGTTAGAGAGCGACTTAGCAACAAGCGCTTCAGACAAGGTTTCACGCTTGCCAGTACTTTTCTGGTCACACCCGAGCAGTAAACTGGCGGCAACAGAAGCAACTACGATTAATTTCCTCATCTTATCACCTAAGCCTTTGCATCAGGCAGTCATTGTCCCCGTCGGGTGCTGGTCGTCGATCATGGCAACATATTCTGACATCAGGCTATCCGGGACAGGTTTTAATAGTCTCTCCGGTTTATTGGAACATTCATTCAACGTTGTTGCTCCGGTTAAAATGATATATGTCACCACCAAACGACATTATTTATTGATGACGCAACGGAAAACATACTGCGGACCAACACCATATTTTTCATAATCATCGTCTTTATTGATCTTTGGAACTGGCAAATCTGATTGTCTGAACACGGTTAAAGCGTATTGTCTGTCACCGCCAACATTCCCGCGCAGGACTTTTTCGGTCCCCTTTACGGGTCCCTGAGGATCGTTTACCGGAGAATGAGAGTAATAATCTGACGCATACCAGTCATTGGTCCATTCTGAGCCACTAAGTCCCATATCATACAGACCCAGGGGGTTTGGGGGATATTTCCCCACTGGATAAATAGGAATACCTGCTCCATCAGTATATTCACTCAGCTCATCCTGGCTGGGGATGTTTTTACCGGGCAGGAACTCACCATTATTCGTTGCAAACGGAATGTATTGCCCTCTGGATCTTGCTGCATATTCCCATTGCGCCTCTGTTGGTAAATCAAATTTTTTACCAGACTCCTTACCTAACCACTGACAATAGTCTTTTGCCTGTTGCCAGGTGATGCCAACAGAATAATCACCTTTTTGCAATGATGGGTAATCTTTTAGCAGAATATTAATGGGTGGTTTTTTTACTCCTGTTATCCGCAGATATTTATTATAATCATCATTGGTGACTTTGTATTTTGATATTGAAAAATCGCTTAATACAACCTTATGTAATACCTTGTCATCCTGGTTTATGCTGAAAGGCAGTTTTTCACCGACTAACGGTCCAAAATCGCCCATTAAAAACTCACCGCCCTGAACGGGAATCATGTTAGAGAGCGACTTACCCACAAGCTCTTTAGCCGCTTTTTCACTCCTGGCAGCATTTCCCTGATCGCACCCGACCAGTAAGCATACAGTAACTGAAATAGCTATAATGTTATTTTCCATTTCAATGCCTCAGTAATTTAATCAAGCAATCATTGTATTAGTTGGATGCTGCTCGTCAACCATGGCAAGATATTCTGACATCAGGATGTCAGGTATGGGTTTAAATGGCTCATCCGGGTCAACAAAAACCGGGAGGTTATTATGCAGTAAGGTGAGCTTTTCGCCATAATTGGTGTAAAAAAACAATTTTTGTTCCCCGATACCTAAAAAGTTAATCACATCTTTTTCATTTAGTTCTTTATTACCTTTCTTCTCCCCTGGCGACAACGTCAAATGCTGCATGACATTGTTATAATCTGCCTGACTTTGTATCCACTTCAGCGCCATAAACACCGCTTGTTTTCGCCTCTTTAGAGGACCGAGCTTCCAGCTGTTAACGGAAAAAGAATCATTATTCTGATTGCGAGGGTCAAGCCAGTCCACCCAGTTCTGATCAATTAATGTGGCAATCACTGCCCCTTTTGTTTCCGGAGGGGTATATTTAAGCTGATCAGGATTAGACAAAATACTGTCCATCAAATTAACGCGTTTGTTTTCATCCTTAAGATCTGCTCTAATTTGTTGCAATATTACGACCATATTCTTAAGCATGGCCTCACCCACCTGTATCCCTTGCGCCGCCATAATAATAGGAATTGCACATAAAGATCGAAAGGCATCCCCTGCCATCATCTGCTCAAGCTTCTGATAATCCACATTCCTCTGCATATACATAAAGCTCTTCATAAAAGCCGCAAAGCTGCTGCCATCAACTTCAAAACCGACTTCCCCTTTGGCTCCCACTCCCCAACATAAAGCCGCTTTACAGTAAATACGAAAACGTCCCTGAATATAGGTGATATAAAAAACCCCACTTCCCCCAGCGCCTGCCTGCACCGTCATCCCCGCTTCCAGTTTGGCTATCGCGGCAAACTTCTTCTCTTTATTGACAAGGGGTTTGTTATCTTTCTCAACACCTATAGCTACTGGCGTATCATCAGGATGCGGGTCAAACCACTCAATGGCACCACTGATATTACCTCCCGCCTGAGCACCAACAAAAACACCAATTTCACCTCCCCCCTGTGCTTCAGGTATTGTTGAGGTCTTTAAATTCACCTGCTGCTGTCCTGGCAACGGTGGAGCAGTCAGGGTTGCAGGACGGCCTTTAATGCCATAGCCCTTTCACATTTCTCCACTCCAGTCTGCTGTCACCCCTAATTCAATTGCAGCACTGGCACCAACGCTACCTGACAATACCAGTTTCATGGCAAAACGCAGCGCTCCCATATTACAGACACCATCCGGTGTCTGTGGCGTCACTTTTTTCGCCGGAAATAAAAGGCTGACACCTAACCTGTCCGGCAGGTACAGGGCCGTTTCGGCCTTCGCCTCCCCCAGTGCAAAACTGGCATGACCTTCAATTTTTCCCTCCAGTTTTTTTTCTGACGGATTATATTCCGCTGATGCTCCCGCTCCATGACTGAAGCGCATCAGTTGAGCCAGTGCGCTAATGTCAATATACTGATGGATTAGGAAATAGCCAGTTGGTTTTACTTTCATCCTCGAATGTCAGCGTCACTTCTTTAAGTTTTTTTCCAGATCATTAATAAACGCTAGATATATTCCCTCACGTTTCATATCTAATCTATAAATATCATCACTAACCGTAACACTTGGTTTTGTTTCGTAGGGGACTAACCCTTGCTCATAAATATCCTGATAAGGTTTACCTAATTGTTTCACAAGTGTTTCGACATCAATACTCATTTGATAAATACACCACACGTCCTTGTATCCTGCTAGTACTATCTTCATTGCGCAAGGAAATGGTCCAGCTATGAGCGAACCATTGCAGAACAATTACCCACCCAACCTTTTTATCTCTAACGCGGCTTGTATTTCTTTGGCTCGCTCAATTGAGTAAAATGTGACTTTTTGTACAAAAAAATCTTTGTTATAGGTAAATGCAGCAACGATATATTGATGAGGGACAGGCAAAGTATAAAATTCCTTCACACCAACATAAATAGTCATGATTATCTGCGCATCAGTGTAAATCATTGGATGACCAAGTTTGGCCCTTACCCATTTCTGGGTCATTACTGGTTCAAGACCAAATGGCAGCGGATTAGGAAATAACCAATCCATTTTATTTTCATCTTCTAACCGCAAAGTCACTTCTTCAAGATTTTTTTCTTGGTTATTGATAAAAGATAAAAATATTCCTTCTCGCCTCATATTCAACCTGGAAATATCATCACTAATAGTACCCGTTGGTTTTGTTTTGTAGGGCATTAAACCTTGATCATAAATATCCTGATAAGGTTTACCTAATTGCTTCACAAGTGTTTCGACATCAATATTCATTTGCGACCAAGTCGCTTTTTCTCCAGCGCAACCTGAATTTCTTTGGCTCGCTCCAGCGGATAAAAAGTCACACTTTCAACAAAAAAATCTTTATTATAGCTAAATGACGCAACTATATTTTGATCAGGAGCTAATAGCGGATAAAACTCCTTTACTCCTCTATAGAGCGTCATAACCACTTTCGCATCAACATAAATCATCGGCAACCCAAAACGCGCCCGTACCCACGGCTGCGTCATCACAGGCTCCAGACCAAAAGGCATCGGATTAGGAAACAACCAGTCACTCTTGCTTTCATTCTCTAACGTTAATGTTACTTCTTTCATTTTTTTTTCAAGATCATTAACAAATGCTAAATATATACCCTCATGCTTCATATCCAGCCTGGCAGTATTATCACTAACCGAGCCATAAGGTTTTGTTTTATAATTAATCAAACCTTTATTGTAAATTTCTTGGTATGGCTTTCCTAATTGCTTTATCAGTGTTTCGACATTAACATTCATTTAATATAACCCCACATTTCGGTTTAACTTATGTAGTTTTGCTCTGATCTCTTCGATTTTCTCGTTACTCATACCATATTCATTCTTAAGGCATTCAGCATTCGCATCCCAGTTGGCATTGACGGCAGCTTCTAAGTCACGAGCATCTAGCTCTTTTTTAGTTATCATCTCGCCGCTTTCTGTCTCTACCTTACGATTATTACGCCCGCCATAGGTTTCACTACATTTTTGATGAACAGCTATTGGAATAGCAACTGAAGCAACCTTATCAACCATCTTATCTATATATTTACTTCCCTCATCAGGATATAAATCCTCTAAATATACACGAACCGCATCTCTAGATGGAATATGATCGACTTGATATTTTCCCTGCCTTGAACGGCCTTCAAAATTTTCATAATAGTCAACCTCATACTCTTCCACAGGGGCTTTCTTAAAATACACATAGATTGCCGGGACAACCCCCATCGGGTCAACAATAATAAAGTCATTGAAATCCCGGTCTTCGATGGGCAATGTTTCAATATTTGGTCCCTGTTCCTCCGGGATCGGCGTTCCCGGTACGGGCGGTAACGATTCCGGGGCCGGGTTAGGCAATCCCCAGACGCTCCGCGGTTCCGGAATGGGTGTAGGCGGTGTGGTAGAGCCGCCAGCGCTCCCGTCATGGACAGTCGTCTGGCTGGCTCCCCACTCAAATTTTCCCTGCCCGGCAGACCGGGACCAGACAAATGTTCCTTTAATTGAAGGCTCTTCAAAGCCCCATGTCTCTTTATCCAGCTGTTTTGCAAACCGCACCCGGACCCGATCCAGCCCGCTTTTTTCCCCCACCTCATAGCTGCGGGAAACCAGTTCCCCTGACTCAGGATCTTCTTCAATACGAAAGCGCACCCTCGTGCGCACTGTGCCATTTTGTCGGGCTATTTCCCGGAGTTCATATTCCGGGACATAATCCCCCTGAATGACCGTTGAGTTTACGCGGGTAAAAGCGCCCACCATCATCTGGCCATGGATCAGATTCTGATAGAGCTGGTCGCCACGTATATCTTGTAGCATTTCCGTCTCACCTTCATTCAGTGACGGAGAATAGAAGATAGCCAGCAGAGCAACGGTGAGGGGATTAGGCGCAGCCAGCGCCCGTGCGCCCGCGACGCCTTCTCCGACACCTGCCGCAGTCCCCGCCCCTAATGAAAGCGAATTTCCCAGCGTTGTGGCTGTTGGCCCTGCATAATAACCACTCATTGAGGCAGCCAGCGCCATTGATTCAAAAAATACCTGTGCGGGTTTACGTTCAACAACCGGCTCTTTTGCGGCTGATGATGTTTTTCCCTCTCCGGTTCCCAGTATTTGTGTCATCCCTGCTTTCTCCTGTCCATGGCTCACAGTAGCTCTATTTTTATTGATTCAGGCAATGCGGTATAAACGCTGGCCGTTTTCCCATCAGCATCTGCCCGGCCTTCGAATACCTGGCCTTTTTCAGTGGTGATGCGGTAACGGGCAAAAAGAACAATTTCATCGGTCTTATGATCACATTAGGGGAGCAGCTCTTCTTAAGAATGTGGTCAACATTGCGGGAACAGTACAGAGATCAGGGAATATGAATTAGCTCTGTAAAAAATCATCATTTACAAGCAGTAAAACATTAACGCTTATTTATTCATTAATCTATTTCGCTCTGACGCAGCCTGAATTGCTTCTGCATGCGCCAAAGAATAAAAAGTCACACTAACAACAAAAAGGTCGGCGTCATAAACAAATAAAACAGCAATGTTCTGATTAGGTGGTAACAGTGGGTATACCTCACTGATACCACGACTGTAACTCCCCATAGTTTTATGGCTCGCCATAAATCATTGGGAACCCAAAACGCTCACGCATCCAGTTTTGAGTCATTACAGGTTCAAGATTAAAAGGCATTGAATTCGGAAAGACCCAGTCTGTTATGTCATCATCTTCTAATGTTAATGTAATTCCTTTGAAGGTTTTATTTTTATCATTCTCGAAAGATAAAAATAATCCTTCTCGTTTCGTATCTAATGTAGCTGTATCATAGCCCACTGTGGCAGTTGGTTTTGTCTTATATTTAATTAGCCCACTATCATAAATTTCCTGATAATCTTTACCCAATTGCTTCACAAGTGTTTCGATATCAATATTCATTTACCACCAAGTCGCTTTTTCTGTAACGCGACCTGTATCTCTTTGGCTCGCTCCAAAGAATAAAAAGTGATTTTTTTTACAAAAAAATCTTTATCATATGTGAGCGCTGCTGCAATATGCTGGTTGGGCATTGGTAAAGCGTAAATTTCTTTAACCCCCATATAAATAGTCATAACAATCTTTGCCTCAACATGAACCATCGGCAAGCCTAAATTCTCACGAGCCCACTGCTGGGTCATCACCGGTTTCAGACCAAACGGCATAGGGTTAGGAAATAACCAATCTGTCTTACCCTCATCTTCTAATCTTAGTGTGACTTCTTTAAGTTTCTTTTCTGAATCATTAACAAAGACCAAAAGCATTCCTTCACGTCTCATATCCAGGTCAGCTTCATCTTCATCAATAGGACCATGGGGTTTTGTTTTATAAGGAATCAATCCTTTCTCAAAAATCTCCTGGTACGGTTTTCCTAAGTGTTTTATAAGTGTTTCAACATCAATTTTCATTTAGTACAACCCCACTTTTCTGTTTAAGTCATGCAATTTTGCTCTAACTTCTTCAATTTTCTCATCACTTATGCCATATCTTTCTTTAAGACACTTAGCATTAGCATTCCAATTCGAGTCAACGGCAAATTCTAAATCACGAGCATCAAGTTCTTTTTTAGATATTGTCTCACCATTTTCTGTTTCTATCCTACTATTATTACGCCCTCTGAAGGTTTCACTACAGTCACGATGTACATCTATAGGGATAGAAACGACTGCAACCTTACCAAGTAATTTTTTTATATCATCCTTTTCTGCTTCAGGATATTTATTAATCAAATATTCTCTAACCGCCGCTTTTGATGGTAAATGGTCAACCTCGTACATTCCTTCTCTTGACCTCCCATCAAAGTCGTTATAATAACCGGTTTCTAGAAATCCGGCAGGAGCCTTCTTAAAATACACATAGATTGCCGGGATAACCCCCATCGGGTCAACAATAATAAAGTCATCGAAATCCCGGTCTTCGATGGGCAATGTTTCAATATTTGGTTCCTGTTCCTCCGGGATCGGCGTTCCCGGTACGGGCGGTAACGATTCCGGGGCCGGGTTAGGCAACCCCCAGATGCTCCGCGGTTCCGGAATGGGTGTAGGCGGTGTGGTATAGCCGCCAGCGCTCCCGTCATGAACAGTCGTCTGGCTGGAACCCCACTCAAATTTTCCCTGCCCGGCAGACCGGGACCAGACAAATGTGCCTTTAATTGAAGGATCTTCAAAACCCCATGTCTCTTTATCCAGCTGTTTTGCAAACCGCACCCGGACCCGATCCAGCCCGCTTTTTTCCCCCACCTCATAGCTGCGGGAAACCAGTTCCCCTGACTCAGGATCTTCTTCAATACGAAAGCGTACCCTCGTGCGCACTGTGCCGTTTTGTCGGGCTATTTCCCGGAGTTCATATTCCGGGACATAATCCCCCTGAATGACCGTTGAGTTTACACGGGTAAAAGCGCCCACCATCATCTGGCCATGGATCAGATTCTGATAGAGCTGGTCGCCACGTATATTTTGTAGCGTTTCCGTCTCACCTTCATTCAGTGACGGAGAATAGAAGATAGCCAGCAGAGCAACGGTGAGAGGATTAGGCGCAGCGAGCACCCGTGCGCCCGCGACGCCTTCTCCGGCACCTGCCGCAGTCCCCGCCCCCAATGAAAGCGAATTTCCCAGCGTTGTGGCTGTTGGCCCTGCATAATAACCACTCATTGAGGCAGCCAGCGCCATTGATTCAAAAAATACCTGTGCGGGTTTACGCTCAACAACCGGCTCTTTTGCGGCTGATGATGTTTTTCCCTCTCCGGTTCCCAGTATTTGTGTCATCCCGGCTTTCTCCTGTCCATGGCTCACAGTAGCTCTATTTTTATTGACTCAGGCAATGCGGTATAAACGCTGGCCGTTTTCCCCTCAGCATCTGCCCGGCCTTCGAATACCGGGCCTTTTTCAGTGGTGATGCGGTAACGGGCAAATGGCACAATGGCACCGGTCTTCTGATCTTTGACAGTAAAACGCTCTTCGAACCCTTTAGGCAATTCCAGCGGAGGCACCCGAAAATCCGCCTTACCCATTTTCTGCACATTGGCCGATTTCAGCAGAATATTCCCAGGGCAGCCCAGCTCGATATTGCCACCACTTAGCCTGATATACGCTCCCGCACAGTTCACCACCAGTTCCTCCGCCGCCGTGATTTCCACTCGCCCTTCCACGCTGGTCACGGTGATATCCTTTTTCGCCGTCGCCTCCAGCGCATCATCCTGCGCCTGGATTTCAATCTTTCCCTTCGCCGCAAACAGCTTCATCCCCGCCTTTCGCGCCAGCAGGCTGACGGCTTCTCCCGCCGCCACCGTAAAACGTTTCAGCGCACTGATGTCCGTATTCTGCTGTGACACAATCCCCACGCTGGCGCTACCCGAAGACAACCGTACCGCCTGCGGACTGCTGATGCTCACGCCCTGCGGCGCATTCAGCACTATCCCCGGCTGCGCCAGCTCTTTCAGCGCATCGTTCAGCGTCTGCTGGTTGCCGGTATCCGATGGCAGGGCCTGAGCCGATTCCGCTGCCGACGCCAGGCTTTTCGCAATACCCAGGGCATTTTCAAGCTGCGCAATCGCCTCCTCCATTGCCAGCATCCTGTCGCCTGCCGAAGGCTGTTTATCCGCACTGATAAACACCCCCGCACCGCCCCGGATGCTCACCCATTTATCCGTACGCAGTTCCGCACCCTCGCCCCGCAACTCCCTCTGCGCATTCACGTTATGCCCCAGGTTCAGCTGCGTCTTGCCGCCGTACTCGGTGCTGAGCTTGATATGCTCCTCGCCGCGCTTGTCCTCCATTCGCAGCTTATTATTGGCCGGAGTACGAATCACATTGCGGGTGCTGTTTTTCTCCGTCACAGGATCGACATGCCGCGAGTCATGCAGCGCATGCGCAATATACGGCCGGTCGGGATCGCCTTCGTGGAAAGCAATCGCCACCTCCGTGCCCTGGATCAGCGGGAAGTGAAAGCCGTACACGTCGCCGCCGTAGGGTTTGGCGAGACGCACCGGCATGCTTTCCTGACCCTGCCCTTTCTCGTCTCTGTCAGCGTCAAATTTCACCCGGTACAGGCCGGACGCATCTTGCCAGGCATAGATATCATTCGCCTTCGCGCTGGTCACCCGCGCCGTCATGGTGCCAGTCACCTTCGGGCGCGGCAGCAGCGGCGGACGCCAGCACAATGTTTCGCTGTAGGGCACCGCAAGCAGGGACACCCGCAGCGCCTCCCGGCGGCTGGCGGTAAAACCGGTGCCGGTGATTAACAGCGGATCCTGTACGGGCGCAGGCAGGGTCGACGGCAGACTGTCGGTAACGTTCAGCACCTGGGCCGGCGCCAGCCAGGCTGCAGTACTGCTCGCGGTAATAAGCGTCTGGTGAGCCAGAAAACGCTCATGGTCGAGGCGGGCATAAAAGTTGGCGGTCTCCGTCTGCGGGTCGATTTTATCGCCACGCTCCCGGTGGCGAAGCTTATAGTGGTATACCTCACCGTAAGTGAGGCCTTCACCATTTCCCCGGGTCATATCCGCTGTTGCCGACTGGAGAACGCTCTGCGCATCGCGGGGGTTATAATCCCGGGTAGTGACGTTCGCCTCTACGACATTGTGGGTGATGCTCAGACCCCATATCGATTCCGTACCGCTGTCGCTCATCCCGGACGGGCTGTTTACAGGAAGTGTTTTATCGAACATCAGCGCCCGCTGCGCGTCGGCGAAATGGACCACTTCGCTCTGGGCCTCTTCCTGCAGGGTGAAGAAATAAAATATCCCCACCTCTGCCAGCAGGCGCTGGATAAACGCCAGGTCGCTCTCCTGATACTGATTAATTTGCTCGCGCCGTGGATAGTGTTGCTTGAGATTAAACTCATACTCCCAGTCATGCAGGTGATGTTCCTGCAATACCTGCTCCACCACCTCCGGTACCGATTTGTTGACGAAAAAACGATGGCTGCGAAACTGTTTATCTAGCAGGGAGAGAAACGGCTGGAGGGTTATCTGATAGGTCGACTGATCTTCAGAACGATTGACGCGCCGGAAGGTGGTAATCACACCATGGACGCGTTTGCAGTCCGCCAGCTGCTGCAGTGCGCCGCCGCCCATCGTCAGCATGGCGGGTTTGCTCAGGAGCTGTGCGGCATCAATATTTTTCTCTGCGCTGGTAAACGTAATAGTGTAATAATAAAGTTCACTCAGTTTTTCTGCCCCACTGAATTCTTCCACATCCAGCGATGCGGTACATGAAGGAATACCCAGCTGGTAACGGTTAAGGGTGGTGCCGGTAATTATTGAAGAGGTATCCATTATATTCCTGTTTTACTCCGCTGTAATGACTATCAAAAATCAATTCACAGGACGCCCTGTTTAATTTTGTTTAATGATAATCATCTCATTCATCATAAATATATTTATGTGCATATCGATATATCAGATACCCCACCAGGAGTTTCGTAACTAAAAGGTAACCCCAGGGATATTTATATTCACAGACTGAGAAATAAAAAAAGCAGCCAGAAACCGGAGCCTTCAACGTTTATCGCCGCCAGCATTTCTCTGCCACTGTCCTTAGCGCTATCCATAATGATCTCCTTTATCCATCCCCTTTCCTGCGCTTCATCCCCGCAGAGGCCGCGCTTTGCCGACAAGTTTGACTGGCTGCAGGCACGCTACCGCCCATCGCTGTTTCCTGTTTATCAGGGACCCGTAGCGCACAAGGTCAGGCAGGCAGATTGTTGTTCAACCTCCGCGATCGGGGTCGCTGATTACTCGGTTTCGCTTTTTAATCCGTTAGTCTCTGCTCCTGAGGTATTGGCCGTGCCCGGCGTCAGACAGGCGTCCTTCTGCGGGACCAGACTGATCTCCACCCGGCGATTTTGCGCCCGCCCCTCTGGCGTCTCGTTGCTGGCGACAGGACGACTTGCGCCGTAGCCCTGCACCGCAAAACAGCTCTCCGGCACATCGCCGGTATCGCGCATCCAGTCGCGGACCGCCTCGGCACGCTTCAGGGAGAGTTGTTGATTGGATTTATCGTTGCCGATGCTGTCGGTATGGCCTGCCACCACGATCAGCCAGCCGGGTTTCGCCTTAATGCCCAGCAGCGAGTTCACCAGCAGCTTTGTCGAACCCGGTTTCAGCGCCGATTTGCCGGTATCGAACAGCGCCATGCTATCGAGGCGGATCGTCTGCGGCCCCTGCACAACCTGCTTAATGACCGGACGCGGCGGCGGGGGCGGCGCCCAGTAATTGATAGCGGCTTCAACGAAGGGGATCAGCCGCCCCCCCTGATAAAGCCCCAGCCGATAACGCAGCGGCTCCCCCCGGCGCAACCAGTCATCCAGCAGGCGGCTGTCGGCACGCAGACGCTGCTGCGCCTGCAGCTTCGGCGTCGGCGGCGTGCCGCTGAGGCGGTGGTACACCGCCAGATGATCGCCGACGCTACGCACCAGGCGCTGGTTGTTGATAAAGGAAGCCAGCATCGCCAGCGCCAGAAAGAGGAAGCCCACCCCAGCGGCAAGACCGGCATCGCGCATCCGGCGGCTGACCCCGTGGCGGTGCGGCAGTGACGACAGAAGAAGATCCGGCAGCGGGTGAGGACCTGGCGCCGCGTCGTTGCCCGGGGAGAGCGTGGTGATCGCGGCGATTTGCTGTTGCCAGAGGTTGTTCGCCACCGCCGCTACCGGTGTCAGGCAGATGCCCGCGGCACACAGGTTCAGCGGAGGAAGTTCCGCCTGCCGGGCGCGGAATGGCCGGAAAAGAGCGTTTTCGGCCAAGGTCAGAATGCTCTCCAGCCACAGCGTCTGATGCAGGCGTGAGGCAGGGCTGCCCTCCCGCTGCCACTCGGCAACCGCCTGGGGCGCTTGTCCCTTCTGCTGCACCTGGAGACCAGGCCTCTCCGGCGTGACGGTAAACCAGCGGCTTTCCACGGCCTGGCCGCCTGGCGGCGTCACCCAGAACACGCTCCACACCGGCGGCAGACCGTTTAGCCAGGTTCGGCACTGAACGATACTCCGCCGCCAGTCGCGCAGCGACTGCGCCAGATGCTCCCCGGAGGGGTGGTGCTCCGGTACCACCGCCAGCAGCACGGAAACCTGCGATACCAGCGCCGGACGCGCCGCCGCCAGGTACTGCGCCAGCCGCGGCAATTGCTCCGCGCTGTCTCCCCGTAGATACCAGCCGTGACGGGTTTCGCCGTGCGCCGAACGCCCGGGAAACAGACCGTCGGTATCCCCGCAGACCAGAACCACTGCCCCCTGAAAATCCTCGGGTGGCAGGACGATTTCCGATCGCTGACGGCTGACTGCCCGGCGACGCTGACGCCAGAGCGCCGCGCCGCCCGCCAGCAGGATGCACAGACTGAAGATCACCTGGTTGCCGATGGACAGCGGCCAGAAGCCCAGCACTAGCCACAGGGCCAGGATGACGGTCAGTATCGTAAGCAGACGACGGGCGTTATCACGCATCTCTTATCCCTGCCCTGCTATCTGCGCCACCATCTGTGACAGCATGGCGGAGCAGGTCAACCACAGCGCCGCCAGCGCCACAATGCCAGCCGCCCAGCCGCACCAGTACATCCGCCGTCCGCTGCGCAGCCGGGAGGCACGAACCACCACCGGCGCCTCCTGGGTCAGGCTGAACGGCGGGACCCGCGCGCCAAGCGCTTGCGCCACGTCCTCACGCCGTTCGTCATCCTCGGCGCGGTACTGTCCGACAAACCCCAGTTGCAAAGTACGAAAGAAGCAGGTCAGCACTGCCGCATCCGCCGTGGGCTCTCGCAGCAGCTGGCGGATCCGTTCCCAGAGCTCTTCCCCGGCGTTGAGAGTGCTGAAAAAGCGCGCCTGCAGCGGATCCTTGCGCCACCTGCGGTAGCCATCATCCTGACTGGCGCGGTTGAGGACGCTCTCATCGAGCAGCGCGCAGTAGGCATAGAGCATCTGCTCAGCGCTGGCTTCACTGACTCCCCCCGCCGTCAGCGCCTCGCGCGCCTCGGTCACCCATCGACAGGCCTGGCGATAGAGCGCCTCGCCATCCGTCACCGGCTGGCCGCAGCGTAACTGGCTGACCATCAGCCAGCCCGGGTAAAAAGTTATGTTGATCAGATCGCTTTCAGAGGTATTCATGAGCGCAGTACCGCAAAGAGTTCAAGTTTCACGTCGCCAAGCGATTCCGGGGTATAGAAGGTGCAGTTGCCAGCCTCCAGCATCGCGCGGGCGGCATCGGTGGAAAGATCCAGAGCGAAATATTGGTTTTCCAGACGTAGCGGAATGGCCGCCGGCACATGGCTCAGCGGTTTGATCGCGATGCCGCTGAGGGCAATATTGACGACCTCGGCGACATCATCATGGCTACCCGCCTTACAGAGCTGCGGAAAGCGGCTCTGTAGCTGGTGAGGGGGGAGTGAAGAGCGCACCGACAGATAAAAATCCGCCCCCTCGCGCAGCCGCGCATCGTGCAGCCTGCCCCGCCAGATCTCCCGGTCGGCGCCCTGCTCCAGAACGATGGCGATCACCCTTGAGGGCAGGCTGACTTCGAGCAGCGTATCCAGCAGGGCAAACAGCGGTGGGAATACCTGCTCTGGCGAGGCATGCCGGTAGCGGGGGATTGCTTCCAGATGATGTTCAAGGGAGAAAGTCAGCAGACTGCCGGCCAGCCTGGCCAGTTCGCGATAGAGCAGCTCCGGATGGCGCGAAGGGTACTGATGCAGCTCGCTGAGCACCGGTTCAGCGCTGTTCAGCGCATTGAGCAGCCAGAACAAGGAGACATCCGCCACGGCAAAATCAGCCATCCGCGCATTGCTTTCACGGCGCATGGCCATCAGGCGTCTGCGTCGGGCCTGCAGGCGATGTAACAGCTCACCCAGCTCGCTAACCAGCGTCGGGCTTGCCGCCAGCGACAGCAGCGGCGGGATGAATTCCGGGTCAACGATCCACTGCCCCTGGGCGTCGCGCACCAGACGCGCTACCGGGCAGGTGAGGAAGGCTGCATTTTCCTCGGTGGAGAGACGCAGCGTTAGCGCGTGCCGCAGAACGGCCAGCTCGCTGCGTTCATGGCCGGCCAGCTCCTGGACGGTCACCTGCTCGGCGCGCCAGCGGCGCGGGCGGGCGCTCTCCTGGCCGTCATCAAGATTGCCGCCGCTGGCGCTGAGCAGCGGCAGAGCGAGCAGAACCTCCACGCTGTCCTGCATCACGTCCGATACATCGCGGACCGGTGGCAAAATATCCGCCAGCTCGGTGTCAATCAGCGTTCCGTCGGCGAAACGCACGATCAGCCGGGTAGCGTTGAGCCGGGAAAGGGTGAGCGCGCTCGCGTCAAACTCCGCGCGCAATACCCCCCACGGGTGGGCGAGCGCCATGCGGGAGACCGTATCGGCGACGTGCGCGTCCCAGCGGGCCTGTTGCTGAAACTGCTGCGGGACCAGAAAAGCCCCGTCGCGCCATAATGGGCGGAAAATCTTCATTGCACCTCCTGTGCCTTTCGCTTTCATTGGTCTGCAGACAGGACCAAATGCCCGGACGGATATCCCTCATCCGCCGTGTGTTCGGCTGGATTTATTACCTGCCGCTTCAGGGAAAGGAAATATCTCCCCTGCCCGCGAGAGTTTCGAAGTCAGATGGTATTTTTTGGTCAAGGGATGTTTATCATAAAGCGAAAGAGTCAGGGGGAGGTAACGCCTGGCCCTAAATAATATCTGAATTCAACCCAAGGTAGCTTTATTGCTCTCGGTCATCACATGTAGAAGGAATATTCCATAAGCGACCCTTTTATTATTTTCCTGTTGAATATTAATTAGCGAATTAATCCCTCCGTCAGGAATATTTATATTTACCTTAAATATAAATAATAATAAAAATATCACCGCAATCGATATACCCTCAGTAGCAATGAGTCCAGAGTCTCCCCGGCAACTGCCAGATGCCCGGAGGAGTGCCCCGCCCCCACCCGGCCATTGCCAGGCGCTGCATTACCCCGTATTTTGGTTTCCCGCTCCGCTGTGGGCGGGTATCAGGGCGAACGAGAGAGAGAAAATGAAACCACTATTTGTCTATGGGACGCTCTGTCCCGGTCGCAGCAATGCGCATATTCTGGAGGCGATCGGGGGCGAGTGGCGTCCCGGCTACGTCACCGGCACCTTTTACGCGCGCGGCTGGGGCGCAGCCGCCGATTTCCCGGGGATCGTCCTCGACGCTCACGGCCCACGGGTCAACGGCTATCTGTTCCTGTCCGATCGGCTGGCGGCGCACTGGCCCATGCTGGACGACTTTGAGGAAGGGTACGATCGGGTGCCGGTGGAAGTGACCACCGACGATGGACAGCAGATCAGCGCCTGGATTTATCAGCTTCAGCCCCGGGGGTAATCCCCCGCCGCGCTGCGCGGCATGGTACAGCAGCCCAGCGCGATCGCGAGTCTGGCGTCGTTTCTGCCAATGCAGGTATACTTGCCAGATGTTTCCTCAGTTTCAGACACGCAGATGACAAAACTCACCTTACAAGAGCAGATGCTCAAAGCCGGGCTGGTCAGCAGCAAAAAAATGGCTAAAGTCCAGAGGACGGCGAAAAAATCCCGCGTTCAGGCCCGTGAGGCCCGGGAAGCGGTGGAAGAAAATAAAAAAGCCCAGCTGGAACGTGATAAACAGCTTAGCGAGCAGCAAAAGCAGGCGGTGCTGGCGAAAGAGTATAAAGCTCAGGTCAAGCAGCTGATCGAGATGAACCGCATTACGGTCGCCCGGGGCGATATCGGCTTTAACTTTACCGATAATAATCTGATCAAAAAAATCATGGTCGACAAGCCCACCCAGACCCAGCTGATTAACGGCCGTCTGGCGATTGCCCGCCTGGCGGTGGATAACAAGCCCGAAGGTGAATATGCGATTATTCCGGCGGTGGTGGCTGAGAAAATTGCCCAGCGCGACGCCAGCAGCATCGTGTTGCACAGCGCCCTGAGTCAGGATGAGCAGGATGAAGACGATCCGTACGCCGACTTTAAGGTGCCCGACGATCTGATGTGGTAACCCCGGGCTTTCCCGCCGCGGGCGATCAAAACGGGCTCGCCTGCTGGATATGCATCGGCTCATGGCTGACGGGGTGGACAAAGCGCAGTTCGCTGGCGTGCAGCATCAGCCGCGGAGCCTGTTCCGTGCCGGGCAGCTCCCGGCCACCGTACAGATCGCAGCCAAGGATCGGATAGCCCAGCAGCTGGCAGTGAATACGCAGCTGATGGGTCCGTCCGGTCTCCGGAGTGAGCGTCACCCGGGTTAACGCCAGCGCCCTCTCGCCTTCTCGCGCCTGATACAGGCGGTCTATGACCCGATAGCGCGAACGCGCCGGTTTGCCGTGGCGGGCGCAGAGCGCCATGCGCGGGAAACGGGCCGGATCTTTGGCGATTGCCGCCTCCACTATCCCCTCATCTTCCGCCAGATGGCCGCACAACAGCGCCGTATAGACCTTGTCCACCGTGCGCTGGCTGAACTGCTGGCACAGCAAGGCGTTAATGCCCTTGTTGCGGGCGATCACCATCAGGCCGGAGGTGCCGAAGTCCAGGCGGTGCACCAGGGTGCAGCCCGGAAAGCGCTGTACCAGCCGGTGATGCACGGAGTCGAGGTTGCGCGGATCTTTGCCCGACAGGCTCAGCAGCCCGGCGGGCTTATTGATCAGCACCAGGTGTTCGTCCTGATACAAGAGGGTGATCTGTTCGCGACACGGCGGCGCGACAAAGGTATCGATAATGGTGGACATCAGGCGGCCCGAAGAAGGAGTGGCTGGCGATAGTACCCCATTTTGCCCAGCGGCACGATGCTGGCGCACAATCCGCCCTCGCGGCGGCGTCATTTATCACCCACACTTATCGCAAAGGCATGGCCTGTACAGGCAATGTGCTTTACACTGCGCGCTGCAAAATTTGTGTTAACCAACGAGTAATACGGTAATGGCGATGAACGGAACAATCACAACGTGGTTTAAAGATAAAGGTTTTGGATTTATCAAAGATGAAAACGGCGAAAATCGTTATTTTCACGTGATTAAGGTCGCCAATCCTGATCTTATCAAGAAAGACGCGGCGGTGACTTTCGAACCTACCACCAACAATAAAGGGCTGTCGGCCTACGCGGTGAAGGTCATTCCGGAAAGCAAATATATCTATATTGCCGGCGAGCGGTTGAAGCTGACCTCCATCAAATCCTATGTGGTGTACCGGGAAGAAGAGCCGGTCGAGACCCGCGTCGATAAAGAAAACGCCGTGCTGTCGGTCGGGCTGCTGATGAACAGCATCCGGCCAAAAGCCACGGTGCAGCCGGGAGAGATGCGCTCGGTGAAAAAGCTGGCGATCACCACCTTTCAGGGGACAACCCTGATCTTTTCGGAAGACGAAATCGATATCGATGCCACGGTAAAACTGCTTAAGGTGTAAGCCCTGGCGCGCGGTTTCCCGCGCGCCCGAAGTCCTGCCCGATATGCTACCCGCCATCGCCCCTCGCCGGACGGGGCGATGGCGCCAGAGAGCCGATAAGGATGCCACCATGCCCGTAAATTTTGACTTCAACGATCTCTACGCCTTTCGCGCCCTGATGGAATATGGCAGTTTTCGGCTGGCGGCCGAATCCATCTGCCTGTCGCAGTCGGCCCTTAGCCGACGCATCGAAAAGCTGGAGACGGCGCTGGGCAACCGGCTGTTCGATCGCACCACCCGGCGGGTGACCCTCACGCTGTATGGACAAAATTTTGCCGAACGTTCGGAGCAGCTGCTGGCCCATGTCGAGACGGTGCTGGCGGATATCAGCCAGGTCAGCAAGGCGCGCACCGGGCTGGTGACGGTGGCGACAGTGCCTTCCGCCGCCTACTACTTTATGCCGGAAATAATCCGCAGCTTTCAGGCGCGTTATCCCCAGGTGCGCATCCGGTTGATTGACAGCAGCGTCGGGAATGTGATCGAGGCGGTCAGCAGCGGACAGGCTGACTTTGGCCTCTGCTTTGCCAAAAACCTGCCAGCCAGTATCGAATTCACCCCTCTTGCCGACGACCGCTATGTGGCCGCCTGTCGGCACGATCATCCGCTGGCGCGCAAGACGCACCTAAGCTGGCAGGCGTATTTTGAACAGGATTATATTGGCCTGGATCGGGTCTCCGGCAACCGGACGCTGCTTGACCGGGAGCTGGCGCATCTGACGCCGGCGCGGCCAAGTATCTGCGAAACCCGCCACGTCACCACGATGCTGGGGATGGTGGAAGCGGGCATCGGCATTGCCGCCGTGCCCGCGATGTCGATGCCCGCCGGGGAGCATTCCGTTCTCCGCGCTGTGCCGCTCACCGACCCGGTGGTCACGCGTACGGTAGGCCTGATCCGCCTCAGCGGCCGTATTCAGTCCTACGTGGCGGCAGAGCTGGAGAAGCTGATTATTGAACAGTATCCTTCTGGCTGACCGGCGCGGCGGCGGCTACGCTTCGCATACCGGTGGCGTGGATGGTCTCCTGCGCCGCCGGTGACGCCAGATACGTCAGCAGCGCCTTGCCTTCCTGCGGGTGGTCGGCGCTGATGGTCACCGCCCCGGCAAAGCGGGTGATGTACTGCAGGTTATCCGGCAGTTCGCCGACGAAGGTTACGCCGGGCACCGGCAGCAGTTCGCTCACCTGCTGAAAACCGATCGCATACCGTCCCTTGGCCACTTCCGAGGCCACCGGAATGCGCTCCACCATCTGCGCTTTACTCTGCATCGCGTCATCAATGCCCAGGGTGTGGAACAGCGTCGAGCTGACATAGCGTCCGCTGGCGCTGTCGGAGTACGCGACCGATGGCGCCGCCCGCAGCTGGTCTGCGTTGTGGATAGCCGGCAGCGGCGCCCCCGCCTTCACCACCACGCCGATCGGCGAGTCGGCCAGCTCCCGGCGCGAATCCGGTTGCGTACGGCCCGCTTTCTCGAGGCTGGTCAGCGCGTCCCCGACCATGATCACCACGTCCGCGTGTTCGCCGCGCGCCAGACGGTTAGGGATCGCCTGCGGCGTTTTTCCCATCGACGGGCCAGGGATCACCACGAGGTGGTTGCCGGTTTGTTTTTCCCACGCCGGGGCCAGCTTTTCCAGCGCCGCTTTGAAGCCGCCGGAGATCATCACGGTGACCTCAGCGGACAACGCGCTGCCGCCGGTGGCGGCCAGCAGCAGCGTGGCTAGCAGGGTTCCTGTCGTTTTACGCATCATCTTCTCCCTGATTAACGTGCCGTCTGCAGCGCAACGGCGCTACGGCGATAGAGGTAGCAAGTGGCCAGCAGACCGCAGATGGCGGCAAAGCTCATCCAGTAGCCGGGAGACGCTTTATCACCGGTATACTCAATCAGCGCCGTGGAAATCACCGGCGTGAAGCCGCCAAACACCGCGGTCGCCAGGCTGTAGGCCAGCGAGAAACCTGCCACGCGCACTTCGGCGGGCATAATTTCGGTCAGCGCCGGGATCATCGCCCCGTTGTACATGCCGTAGATAAACGACAGCCACAGCAGCACGCTCAGCATCATCAAAAAGCTCGGGGCGTTCGCCAGCATGGTCAGCGCAGGCCAGGCGGTAGCCAGCGCCAGCAGGGTCATGGCGATCAGCACCGATCGGCGGCCAAAGCGGTCGGACAGCGCCCCGCCCACCGGCAGCCAGAAGAAGTTGGAAATCGCCACCAGCAGCGTGACCAGCAGGCTGTCAGAGGCGCTGAGCATCAGCACCTTTTTACCAAAGGTCGGGGCATAGACGGTGATCAGGTAGAACGCGGTGGTGGTCATCGCCACCATCATCATCCCGGCGATAACCACCTGCCAGTTCGCCAGCAGGGTGGCGAATACCTGGCGCATCGCCAGATGATGGCGGCGGGCAGTAAACTCCTGGGTCTCCTCCAGCTTACGGCGCAGGATAAAAATGAACGGAACAATCAGGCAGCCGAAAAGGAACGGAATACGCCAGCCCCAGTCGCTGATAGCGCTCGGCTCCAGTACCGCGTTGAGGGCAAAGCCCATCGCGGCTGCCACCATGATGGCAACCTGCTGACTGCCCGACTGCCAGCTGGTGTAAAAGCCTTTGCGGCCCGAGGTGGCGATCTCGGCCAGATAGACCGACACCCCGCCCAGCTCGGCGCCGGCGGAAAAGCCCTGCAGCAGACGGCCGATCAGCACCAGCAGCGGCGCCCACAGGCCAATGGTCTGATAAGAGGGGATCAGCACGATCAGGAAGGTGCCGGTGGCCATGATCGACAGGGTGACGATCAGCCCCTTGCGCCGCCCCACCTTGTCGATATAGGCGCCAAGTACGATAGCGCCGATGGGGCGCATCAAAAAGCCGGCGCCAAAGACCGCGAAGGTCATCATCAGCGAGGCGAATTCACTGCTCGCCGGAAAAAAGGTATGGGCGATGTAGGTGGCATAAAACCCGAACAGGAAAAAGTCGAACTGTTCGAGAAAGTTACCGGACGTGACGCGCAGAATGGCGCCGATCCGGTCACGGGTACTCATCTGTGAGGTTGTTGAATGCATGCAGGTCTCCAGTTTGTTATCCACGCGTTGTCGCGCGCCTGTCGCTGAAGACTGAAACAGAACCGGGAACGAAATAAGCGTAATAAACGCATCCACTAATGCATTTTACGCATGAATAACATTTAACTAATTAACATTACTTTTACATACAATCATTTAACACACACCGTCCTAACCACGCCGCGGGTGACGGCGAAAAAGTCAGTTTTCCGTTTTGTGACCGGGGCCAGGATATGTCGCCGTGGGTTGACGGCATAAAACCTGGCCTGGGGTAACGATATACGCTGCCGGCTGGAAAGCGCGTCAGGAAGCGGTGGACTCCCCCACCAGCGTCTGCAACAGGGAGATAAGCCAGCGGGTAGCCTCGCGTTTCCCGCTGCGTTGGTGGGCGTAAATCTTGACGTCAAACGGCGGAACCGGAAACGGCAGCGGGAAAATGGTCAGCCGGGCGGCGCGGGCCATCGTCTCCGCCGCCCGCCGGGGCAGCGCCATCAACAGGTCGCTCTGCTCAATAATAAAGGGCGCGCTCAGCATCGAGGGGGTTTTCATCGCCACCTGCCGCGAATAGCCCTGTCGCTCCAGCTCACAGTCCAGCACCCCCTGCCGCTCATTCCACGGGGTCACCACCAGATGACGGGCCGCAAGGTAGGCGTCCAGGGTCAGCGCCGTCCGGTTGGCCTGGCTGATGACCACATATTCGTCCCGCAGCCAGTTAATCTCCTCAAGATCGGGATGGGCTGGCTCGTCAGGGGTATTGAACCCGAGGGCCAGGTCGACCTCGCCCGCCAGCAGCTCGGTCAGCGCCGGGCTGTGGGGCAGATAACGGAGCTCAAACCGCAGCCCGGGCGCCTCACGCTGCAGATGATGCATCAGCGTCGGAAAGACGCAGAACGCGGTGAAATCGGTGATCGCAATCTGCATGCAGTCGGTGCTGGCGGCCGGCACAAACGCCGCCGGCGGCGTCAGCTCCTGGTTGAGAAACTTCAGCGCCGAAGCGATAGAGGGCGCCAGCTGGCTGGCATAGACGCTGGGGCACATCCGGTGGCCTTCGCGGTAGAACAGCGGATCGTTGAGGGCGCTGCGCAGCCGGGAAAGCGCATGGCTCAGCGCCGAGGTGCTCATCGCCAGCTCTTCCGCCGCCAGGCGTACCGAGCGGGAGCGATAGACCGCGTCAAAGACCGGCAACAGGTTGAGGTCAATCCGGCGCAGGACAGGATGCATAATATTCATCGTTTGCTGATTTCATTGCACTTAATTCTTTTCACAATACCGCTTATCCTCAGGGTCAGCAATTTTGCTCTCTTTTAACTATGGATACAGGACACCCCATGAGCATCACAATCCGCCAGGCCACCCCGGACGACGCCACCGCTATCTACGACATGATTTATGAACTCGCGGTCTACGAGAAAGCCCCCGAAGAGGTAGTGACGACGCCAGAGGAGATCAGAGAGACACTGTTTGCCAGCGGCAGCAAAACCGAAGCGCTGATCTGCGAGGTGGCGGGCAAAGCGGTGGGCTACGCGGTGTTCTTCACCAGCTACTCAACCTGGCTTGGACGCAATGGTATCTATATGGAGGATCTGTACGTCACCCCCGACTATCGCGGGATCGGCGCCGGAAAAGCGCTGCTGAAAACCATCGCGCAATATGCTGTACAACGTCAGTGCGGGCGTCTGGAGTGGAGCGTGCTCGACTGGAACCAGCCGGCGATTGATTTCTATCTGAGCATTGGCGCGCAGCCGCAGGATGAGTGGGTGCGTTATCGCCTCACTGGCGATGCGCTGCGGGCCTTTGCGGAGTAAAGCGGCTCGCCAGCAGGTCGGCGCCAGGCGTCGACCTGCTGGCCGCGGATCAGGCTTCGACCGCGCTCTTCTGCAGCTGCGGACCGGCCAGCGCCAGACGCGCACCCGCTTCGGTATCGCTGTACTGCTTGAAGTTATCCATAAACAGCTGAGCCAGGCTCTCGGCCTTCTCCTGCCATTTATCCGCTGAACTCCAGCCATTACGCGGATCCAGCACCGCGCTGTCTACCCCTGGAATGCTCTGCGGGATCGCAAGACCGAACACCGGGATGGTCTCCTCGCGCAGCGGGCCGGTAGTGCCGTTGAGGATCGCGCTAATGATGCTGCGGGTATCGCGCAGCGACAGGCGTTTGCCTTCGCCGTTCCAGCCGGTGTTGACCAGCCAGGCTTCGGCACCGGATTCCGCCATCTTCGCCGCCAGGACGCTGGCGTACTGGGTCGGGTGAAGCAGCAGGAACGCCGCGCCATAGCAGGCGGAGAAGGTCGGCGTCGGCTGGGTAATGCCGCGCTCGGTGCCCGCCAGCTTCGAGGTGAAACCCGACAGGAAATGGTACTGCATCTGCTCGGTGGTCAGACGGGAGACCGGCGGCAGGACGCCAAACGCATCGGCGGCAAGGAAAATCACCTTCGACGGATGGCCCGCGCGGGACACCGGCTTGACGATATTGTCGATATGCGACAGCGGATAGGAGACGCGGGTGTTTTCGGTTTTGCTGCCGTCGGCATAATCCACGCTGCCGTCAGCGCGCACTACCACGTTTTCCAGCAGCGCATTGCGGCGGATGGCGCCATAAATCTCCGGCTCCGCCTGCGGATCGAGATTGATGGTCTTGGCGTAGCAGCCGCCTTCGAAGTTAAACACGCCGTCATCGTCCCAGCCGTGCTCATCATCGCCGATCAGCTGACGATGCGGATCGGTCGACAGGGTGGTTTTCCCGGTCCCGGAGAGGCCGAAGAACAGCGCCACGTCCCCTGCTTCGCCACGGTTGGCCGAGCAGTGCATCGACGCGATGCCTTTCTGCGGCAGCAGGTAGTTCATGACCGAGAACAGCCCTTTCTTCATTTCGCCGCCGTACCAGGTACCGCCGATGAGCTGAATACGCTCGCTGAGATTAAAGGCGACAAAGTTCTCGGAGTTCATCCCCTGCGCCTGCCAGTTGGCATTGGTGCAGCCCGCGCCGTTGAGCACCACGAAGTCTGGCGTAAAGCTGGCCAGCTCGTCGGCGCTTGGCACGATAAACATGTTTTTGACAAAGTGGGCCTGCCACGCCACCTCGGTGACGAAGCGTACGCCAAGACGGGTGTCCGGGCTGGCGCCGCACCAGGCGTCGATGACGTACAGTTTTTTGCCGCTCAGCTGGCCCGCGACCAGGCTTTTCAGGCTGCGCCACACGTCTGGCGATAACGGCTTATTGTCATTACGGCCGAGGCCGGAGTCTGCCCACCAGACGGTGTCGCGAGTCTGTTCGTCGCGGACGATGTATTTATCGCGCGGCGAACGGCCGGTGAAGATCCCGGTATCAACAGCCACAGCGCCAGAGTCGGTCATCACGCCGCGGGCCGCGCCGGTCAGCTCAGGAGAGGTTTCATGTGCAATAAGCAAATCGTAATCAGGGTTGTAAAAGAATTCGCCGCTTGCATTAATCCCCAGCTCCTGCAGAGCCATTTTTACTGATTCAATTTGTTGTGACATGGAACTCCTGACAAACTATTTAAGGTAAGAGGCCTGGGTTATTCATTGCTTTCGTCATCGTCGCCGGCTATTTAATAAGATAAGTCCTGGACAATGAAATAAAGCAATAAATAACCGTGAGTCGCGATTTCATATCGTGCTCATGTAGGGTCGCCGATATGCATTCATAAATCTCAACTTTCCAAAAAATGTTAACACCTGTCGATAATTATGTTAATTGCATAGTTTCTATGCGCTATGCTAAAATTGCATAGCCTTTATTGCGTTTTTGAGGACTGGATCGGTGTTGGCAAATCTGGAAGTAAAATGGCTGTATGATGTGATTGCCCTTGAGGAGTCGCGCAGCTTTACCCTGGCGGCCAAAGCCCGCAACATCTCTCAGTCTTCGTTCAGTCGACGCATCCAGTCGCTGGAGGCTTCCCTCGGATTCAGCATCTTCGATCGTAGCGCCAACCCTCTGCAGCTGACCAACCGCGGGAAAATTTTTGTCGGCTATGCGCGAAATATGCTCGATGACATGGATTTTCAGATCAGCCGTATTAAAGGCTTAAATAACACTACCCAGAAAATAAGAATCGACGCCGCCCCTTCGCTGTCGGTGTTATTACTGCCGGAGATCATCGCCGGTTACACCGACCGTAAAAATAAGACTTTTCATGTTGAATCGATTAACGTCAACGACGCCGTATTTAACCTGAAAGAGGGAAAAAGCGATTTTATCCTCTCCTTCTATAATGAAGAATTAATGAACTATCCGTTTATTAATCATAAAATTTTTGATTCTTACCTGCACCTGGTCTCCCCCTGCGACGAACATGGCCGCCCGCTGTTTCATTTACATCGCGGCGTGCTGCCGCTGATGAAATACGCCAACGACAGCTATATGGGGCGCCAGGTGAACCAAGTGATCGACCGCACGCCGGAGATCACCTTCTCTCTCACCTTTGTCTCTTCCATGAGCGAGCTGCTCAAGCGCATGATCCTCAATGGCGACGGCGTGGGCTGGCTGCCGCAGTACTCCATTCAGCGCGAGCTGGACGAAGGCCGGCTGACGATCCTCGATGAGAGCCTGTCGCTGCCGATCGGCGCCTGGCTCTACCGCTCCGGCTCGCGGCTTAACCAGGCCGCCGAACGTTTCTGGCAGCACATTAAAACCCGTAACGAACCGCGGGAATAACCCCCTCAGCCGCTGATCCCCAGATATGCCTTACGCACCTCCGGGTCGTTGAGCAGCGTCTGGCCGCTACCGCTCAGGCGGATCTGGCCGTTCACCATCACGTAGGCGCGGTCCGACAGATTGAGGGCATGGCGGGCATTCTGCTCCACCAGAAACAACGTCATCCCTTGAGCCGTCAGCTCGCGCAGGATCTGAAAAATCTGCTTCACCACCAGCGGCGCCAGCCCCAGGCTCGGCTCATCCAGCAGCAGCAGGCGCGGTCGGCTCATCAGCGCCCGGGCGATGGCCAGCATCTGCTGCTCGCCGCCGGAGAGGGTCATCGCCCGCTGTCCCCGCCGCTCTTCCAGCCGGGGGAACAGCTGGTACATTCGCGCCTTGTCCTCGGCCTGATAGCGGTTGCCAATGGCAATGGTCCCCATTAGCAGATTCTCCTCGACGGTCATATCGGGAAAGATGCGCCGCCCTTCCGGGGCCTGGGCGATGCCGTTGCTGGCGATAAAGTGGGTCGACTTCCGGCTGATCGCCTCCCCGCGATAGAAAATCTCCCCGCCGGCAATGCGCGGCTGGCCGAAGACCGACATCAGCAGCGTTGATTTACCGGCGCCGTTGGCGCCGATCAGCGCCACCGTCTCCCCCTCGTTGACGGTGAGGGAGACCTGCTTCAGGGCCTGGATCGGCCCGTAGAAGACATCCACCTCATTAAAGGCAAGCAAAGGCTGGCTCATCGGCGCGTCTCCTCTTCCTCAGCGCCTAGATAGGCGGCAATCACGCTGGCGTTGGCCTGGATCGCCTGCGGCGCGCCGCGGGCGATGACGTCCCCGTGATCGAGGACGATGATATGATCCGAAATCTCCATCACCATCCCCATATCATGCTCGATCAGTAGCACCGTGATGCCGTGCTGCTGGCGCAGAAAGCGAATAATCCGGCTCAGCGCCTGGGTTTCCACCGGGTTGAGGCCGGCGGCCGGCTCGTCCAGACAGATCATCTCCGGACGGGTGCACATGGCGCGGGCGATCTCCAACCGCCGCTGCTGTCCGTAGGAGAGGGTCCCCGCCAGACGGTTGGCGCAGTCCACCATCTCCACCACCTCCAGCCAGTAAAAAGCGCGATCCAGCGCCTGATTCTCCGCCTGCCGATACCCACGGGTATTGAGGATCCCGGCCAGCAGATGGCGGTTGACCTGGGTATGCTGGGCCACCAGCAGGTTCTCGATCACCGACATCTCGCGGAATAAACGTATATTCTGGAAGGTGCGCGCCATGCCAGCGCGGTTCACCAGATGGGTGCCACCGAACATCTTGTAATAGATCCGCCTCCCCAGCTGCGCCGGGCGGAGAAAATCGTCCGGGTGAAGCTTCTGCCCCAGCACCTGAATGACATCGGTGACCTTTTCCCGCGCCCGCAGCACGATACTACCCCCCGTCGCCCGATAAAAACCGGTCAGGCAGTTAAACACCGTGGTCTTGCCCGCGCCGTTGGGGCCGATCAGGGCGGTGATCGACCCCCGCTCCACCTCCAGATTGACATCATTCAGCGCTTTGATGCCGCCGAAATGCATCATCAGATGCTCAACGCGTAAGATGCTGTCGGTCATGGCGCGACTCCTTTTCGCAACGCAACCCCGCTGCGGCTGGTGCGCACCAGGCCGCGCGGCCGCCAGATCATCATCATCACCATCAGCACGCCGAACAGCAGCACCCGATATTCGTCAAAACCGCGCAGCAGCTCCGGGGTGACCGTCAGAACAAACGCCGCCAGTACCACTCCCAGGGTGGAGCCCATTCCCCCGAGCACCACAATCGCCAGGATCAGCGCCGACTCAAAAAAGGTGAACGACGTCGGGTTAACAAACCCCTGATAGCTGGCGAAGAACACCCCGGCGATCCCGGCCGTCGACGCGCCGAGCATAAACGCCGAGAGCTTCACCAGCACGTGATTGAGCCCCATCGCCCGACAGGCGATCTCATCCTCTCGCAGCGCCTCCCAGGCGCGGCCGATGGGCATCCGCGTCAGGCGATGCTTCACCAGCAGCACCAGCATCACCACCAGGCACAGCACGGCGTAGAGAAAGATGAATTTCAGGTTGGGGTTGTAGCTGACGTGGAAAAACTCATGGATGGGGATGCCGCCATCCTTGGCCCGGCGGGTAAACTCGAGGCCAAACAGCGTGGGGGATGGCACCGGTACGCCGTTAGGGCCGCCGGTGAAGCTCACCCAGTTGTTGAGCACCAGGCGGATAATTTCGCCAAAGCCGAGGGTGACGATGGCCAGATAGTCGCCATGCATACGCAGCACCGGAAAGCCCAGCAACGCCCCGGCGAGGGCCGCCATCACCGCCCCCAGCGGCAGCATCGCCCAGAAGCCGAGGCCCAGGTACTGGTAGCCCAGCGCCAGGCCGTAGGCGCCGATGGCGTAAAACGCCACATAGCCCAGATCGAGCAGACCCGCGAGGCCCACCACAATATTCAACCCCAGGCCAAGCAGAACGTAGATCAGCCCAAGAATGGCCACGGTCAGCAGATATTTTGTGGCGAGAAACGGAAAGACAATGGCCAGCCCCACCAGCAGCGGTATTATCCAGCGCAGCCGCGAGCGGTAGCCCGGCGGCCGGACGTACACCCCGTCATCCGCCCCCTCAAAGCGGGCAATAAAGGCTTTTCCCCTGTGGCTCTGCAGCAGCAGACTGAGCGCCAGCCTGCCGGCCATCACCACCGCCACCAGAATCGCCACCCGCGCAGGCGCGAGGGTAAAACCATACCCTTTGAGCACCACGCCGACGATCGGGCCAAAGACAATTAACGCGCAAAGGCCGGCCAGTACGCTGTCGATCAGCGCGTTTTGGATAGCCCGCGCAGGCTGGCGCGTAATTTCACCCATAAAGCCTCCTTAGACCTTGGCCACCAGCGGACGTCCCAGCAGCCCCTGCGGGCGAAAAATCAGGATCGCCACCAGCAGCGCAAAGGAAAAGACATCTTTGTAATCCGAATTCACCAGCCCGGCGAACTGGGCTTCGGCCACCCCAAGCAGCAGACCACCCAGCATCGCGCCAGGCAGCGAGCCGATCCCGCCCAGCACCGCGGCGGTGAAGGCTTTGATGCCGATAATAAATCCGATATAGAAGTCGAAGGTGCCGTAGTTCATGGTCACCAGCACGCCGGCCAGACCGGCCATCGCCGCGCCGATGACAAACACCAGGGAGATCACCCGGTCGGTATTGATGCCAAGGATCGCCGCCATGCGCCGGTCCTGCTGGGTGGCGCGGCAGATGCGCCCCAGCCGGGTATACTGAATAATCCAGGTCAGGATAAGCATCCCCACCAGCGCCGCGACGAGAATAAACACCTTGGTCCAGGTGATCTGCACCACCCCATCGCCCACCGTCATGCGCAACGCGCCGCTAAGCAGCGTCGGGATCCCCTGCTGGTTCGGCCCCTGGCTCAGCTGGACATAGTTCTGCAGGATCAGCGACATCCCGATAGCCGAGATCAGCGGTGCCAGCCGCGTCGAGTTGCGCAGCGGCCGGTAGGCGATGCGCTCGATCGCCCAGCCGTATACGCCGGTGACCACGATGGTGAACACCAGGGTGGCGAAAATCAGCAGCGGGAAGGAGTGGATCCCGAAGAAAGAGAGCAGCGCCAGGCCGATGGCGCACAGGTAGGCGGAGACCATATACACCTCGCCGTGGGCGAAGTTGATCATGCCGATGATCCCATACACCATGGTGTAGCCGATGGCGATTAAGCCGTACACTGCGCCCAGCGTCAGCCCATTGATCAGTTGTTGCAGAAAAAACGCCGTCATAGCCCCTCCAGCCGCCAGGCAGACGGCCGCCGGGTTCCGTTCCCGGTCAACCGCCGTCATGTGACAATTCGCAAGTCAAAAGGACAGAGCGTCCTCAGGTCGTGGCCGATCAGAGCTGGTGATATTTGCCCTTGTCGTCCCACTGATAGACCACGTAGTCGGACACCTTGAGGTCGCCTTTGCCATCCCAGGCTTTCTTGCCCATCACCGTCTCGACGTCGTGGCTCTTCAGCCAGTCGCTGGCTTTGGCGTTATCGGTACCGACGGCGTTCCAGGCCGCGGCGATAGCCTGAATAGAGGCGTAGGCGTAGAGGGTATAACCTTCCGGCTCAAAGCCGCTGGCGCGGAACTTCTCGATCACCGCTTTGCCGTCCGGGAGGGTGCGCGGATCCTGACCAAAGGTCATCAGCACGCCGTTGGTGAACTGCGGCCCGCCGGCGGCCGTGACCAGCTCCTCGGTGACGATACAGTCGCCGGAGAAGAATTTGGCCTGCACCCCCTGCTCGCGCATCTGGCGCACCAGCGGGCCCGCTTCCGGATGGCAGCCGCCAAAGTAGACCACGTCCGGCTTGAGGGCGCCGATCTTGGTCACCAGGGCGTTAAAGTCTTTTTCACCGCGGGAAAGGCCTTCGTACAACACTTCTTTGGTACCCCGCTTCGCCAGCGCCGCGCGGGTGGCATCGGCCAGCCCCTGACCATAGGTGTCTTTATCGTGGATGACGGCGATTTTCTTCGCCTTCAGCACGTCCAGCATATAGTTGGCGGCGATCGCCCCCTGCTGATCGTCACGACCACACATGCGGAAGAGATCTTTCATGCCGCGCTCGGTGATCTGCGGGTTGGTCGAGCCGGGGGTAATGGTCAGGATCCCGGCTTCGTCATATACCTCGGAGGCCGGCATCGTTGAGGAAGAGCAAAAGTGCCCCACCACGGCGGAGACTTTCGCTTCATCCACCAGCCGGTTGGCCACCGCCACCGCCTGCTTCGGTTCGCACGCGTCATCCCCCTGCACCAGCACAATCTTTTCGCCTTTGATGCCGCCGGCGGCATTGATATCAGCCACCGCCTGCGAGGCCCCTTTCCAGTACTGGGCGCCGTAGGTGGCGTTGGGTCCGGTAAAGGGGCCGGCGACGCCGATCTTCAAGTCTGCCTGGGCGTAAAAGGCCATGCTCATACAACCTGCTATCACAACATGAAGCGTCATTGTTTTCAGTTTCAAAGACATTCGGATATTCCTCAGCGATGTAAAGCCTGGCGTCATGAAATGACGCAGAAAATATCACTTACCGTGTGGTGCCGACGTTGGCGCAGCGCCAGGACGGCCAGGGTGGAAGAAGCAAAAATCCCGCCAGGAAGGAGTGGAACACCGGAGAACAGTCGCCCCGGTCGGTACGCACGCGACGGCAACCCGTGCCGCATCGGCAAGGGCGCATTCCCTTTCAGGTCAGGAGATCGGTTGCCATCACGTGGCGAGCCGGACAACGCGGTATCCGTACCGGCCCGTGAGCTAAACATAGATGCAGTTAGCGGTCGCTGCGCGCCAGCGTGGTGCAAAAATGCGAATATGATCAACAGTGGTGATTATTTTGTTGCGGTAATGTGAAGATGATAACAGGAGAGCCCGTTAAAGGCTCTCCTGTGACCCGGTGGCCGCTCAGAGTTGACTGGTGAACGTTCGGGAGATCACATCCTGCTGCTGTTCGCGGGTCAGCGCGTTAAAGCGGACCGCATAGCCGGAGACGCGGATCGTCAGATTCGGATACTGCTCCGGGTGTTCTATCGCATCGAGCAGCTTTTCCCGGTTCAGCACATTGACGTTGAGATGCTGTCCCCCCTCCACCGTCTCCTCGTGGTGGAAGTAGCCGTCCAGCAGGCCCACCAGGTTGTTTTCCTGCGCTGACGGGGCTTTGCCGAGCGCCGCCGGCACGATGGAGAAGGTATACGAGATGCCATCTTTGGCGTAGGTAAACGGCAGTTTCGCCACCGAGGTCAGCGACGCCACCGCCCCTTTCCGGTCGCGGCCATGCATCGGATTGGCCCCCGGAGCGAACGGCGTCCCCGCCCGACGTCCGTCCGGGGTGTTGCCGGTTTTCTGGCCGTATACCACGTTGGAGGTGATGGTCAGGATCGACTGGGTCGGCACCGCCTGACGCCAGGTGGGGAGCGCCTGAATTTTGCGCATAAAGCGCTCCACCAGGTCGCAGGCGATGGCATCGACCCGATCGTCGTTGTTGCCGTACTGCGGATAGTCGCCTTCAATGACAAAGTCCACCGCCAGCCCGTGGTGATCGCGCACCGGCTTCACCCGGGCGTACTTTATCGCCGACAACGAATCCGCCGCTACCGACAGGCCGGCGATGCCGCAGGCCATCGTGCGGTAGACGTCGCGGTCGTGCAGGGCCATCAGCGCCGCCTCGTAGCTGTACTTATCATGCATGCAATGGATGATGTTCAGCGCGCTGATGTACTGCACCGCCAGCCAGTCCATAAAGTGGTCGAGGCTGGCCATCACGGTGTCGTAGTCCAGCACCTCATCGCGCAACGGTGCGGTTTTCGGCCCCACCTGAATCTTCAGTTTCTCATCCACCCCGCCGTTAATCGCGTAGAGCAGCGTTTTGGCGAGATTGGCGCGGGCGCCGAAGAACTGCATCTGCTTGCCGATCACCATCGGGCTGACGCAGCAGGCGATGGCGTAGTCGTCGCTGTGAAAATCGCTGCGCATCAGATCGTCGTTCTCATACTGCAGCGACGAGGTGGCGATAGAGACCCGGGCGGCATATTTTTTAAACGCCGCCGGCAGCGCTTGCGACCAGAGCACGGTCAGGTTCGGCTCCGGCGCCGGGCCCATGGTATGCAGAGTATGCAGATAGCGGAAGGTGGTTTTGCTGACCAGGGTGCGACCATCCAGCCCCATGCCGCCCAGCACCTCCGTCGCCCAGATGGGATCCCCGGAGAACAGCGAATCAAATTCCGGGGTGCGCAGGAAACGCACCATGCGGATCTTCATGATGAAGTGGTCAATGAGCTCCTGGGCCTGCACCTCATTTAATAAACCGGCGCGCAGATCGCGTTCGATATAGATGTCGAGGAAGGTGGCCGTGCGCCCCAGCGACATGGCGCCGCCGTTCTGCGACTTCACCGCCGCCAGGTAGGCGAAGTAGAGCCACTGCACCGCCTCCCGGGCAGTGCGCGCCGGGTGGGCGATATCGCAGCCGTAGCGGGCCGCCATCTCCTGCATCTGCAGCAGCGCGCGCCGCTGTTCGGCCAGCTCTTCGCGCAGGCGCAGGGTGGCCTCCAGCGCCTCGCCGCGCTCAAGGGCCGGCTGCAGGTCGGCAAACTGCAGCTCACGTTCGCGGACCAGGTAGCGAATGCCGTACAGCGCCACGCGGCGGTAATCGCCGATGATCCGTCCGCGGCCATAGCCGTCCGGTAGCCCGGTCAGCACCCCGGATTTGCGGCAGCGCAGCATATCCGGGGAATAGACGTCAAAAACGCCCTGATTGTGGGTCTTACGCAGCGCCGTAAACTGATACTCAAAGTCAGGATCCATTTCGCGACCATAGGCCTCGAAGGCGCTTTTGATCATCTTGATGCCGCCAAAAGGATGCAGGGCGCGCTTCAGCGGCTGGTCCGTTTGCAGGCCGACGATCTTTTCCAGCGGCTGGTTGATATAGCCCGCCGCGTGGGCGGTGATGGAGGTGGCGACATTGGTGTCGAAATCCACCGGCGCATGGGTGGCGTTCTCGACGCGGATCCCGGCCATCACCTGCTCCCAGAGGGCGGTGGTCGCTGGCGTCGCGTCGGCGAGGAAAGACTCATCGCCCTCGTAAGGGGTGTAGTTATGCTGAATAAAGTCGCGAACGTCGATCTGCGTTTGCCACGCCGTACCGCGAAAGCCCAGCCAGGCGTCGGCGTATCGTACATCCTGGGTATCGATATCTACTTTCATGAACATCGTCTCTCTACAGAATAAAAAGTCAGGCCAGCGCCGCCGCGGTGTGGATCCGGCCTAAGCGGATCGCATCGAGGGCAATCATGCGCTCTTCATTGGTAGGAATAACCGCGCAGCGCACCCGGCTGCCGTCGGCGGAGATCAGGCGCTCGCCGGCCGAATTGGGCTGCTGATTGCGGGCGGCGTCCATCGCAAGGCCAAAGACCGCCAGCCGCTCGCTCACCAGTCGACGGATCAGCACCGAGTTCTCGCCAATCCCGCCGGTGAAAATAATGCCGTCGAGACGCTGCAGCGCCGCGGCGTGGCCGGCAATATGGCGGGCGATACGATGGACAAAGGTTTTAATCGCCAGGCGGGCGCGGGCATGGCCCTCATGCCACGCCTGCTCCAGCACCCGCAGGTCGGAGGAAAGACCGGAGATCCCCAGCAGGCCGGAGGCGGTGTTGGCCACCCGCTCCAGGTCGCTGAGGGTCTGCCGGGTTTCCGCGGCAATCCACGCCATGGCGCCGAAGTCGACATCACCGCTGCGGGTGCCCATCATCAGCCCCTCCAGCGGCGTCATCCCCATCGAGGTGTCCACGCTGCGGCCGTTACGCACCGCGCAGATCGAGGCGCCATTGCCCAGGTGGGCGATCACCAGGCCGCTCTCCTGCTCCGGCAACCCGAGCAGCGCCAGGGCGCGCTGGGACACATAGCGGTGCGAGGTGCCGTGGAAACCGTAGCGGCGTACCCCGAGATTCTGGTAATACTCCCACGGCAGACCATAGAGAAAAGCTTCCGGGGCCAGGGTCTGGTGAAAGCTGGTATCAAAGACCGCCACCTGCATCACCTCCGGGAACAGCCGCTGCGCCGAGGCGATGCCGCTGAGACTGGCGTAGTTATGCAGCGGGGCCAGGGACGATACCTGGCGAATGTTATTGATAACCTCCTCGCTAATAATGACCGACTCGGTGAACAGGTCGCCGCCGTGGGCGACGCGGTGGCCAATCAGGGCCACGCTGTCGATGAGGTCGCGTTGGGCTAATGCTCCGGCAATCGCCTGCAGGGCGCCTTCGTAGCCGCGCTGCGCCAGCGCCACCGACTCGCCGCCGTTGAGCGAGAGAGACGCCCGTTCCGCGTTGATGCCCTCGGCCACGCCGTTGAGCAGGCAGTCGCAGCTTGCGGCGTCCAGGACGGAAAATTTGATCGACGACGAGCCGCAGTTAATCACCAGTACTACCGGAAATTCAGTCATGTTGTACTCCGCGTGGCCTGAGCCGGATTAGAACAGTTTGTAAGCAATGTTGAGGATGGTCAGCAGACCGATAGCGGTCACAAAGAGGTTGTCGAGACGGCCACGGTATTTGGCCAGCGAAGGCGCTTTACGAATGGCGTACATCGGCAGCAGGCACAGCAGCGAGGCGATAATCGGCGCGCCCATGGCCTCAATCAGGTCGAGGATATTGGGGTTGGCATACGCCACCACCCAGGTCGATCCCATGATGAACACCATGCTCAGGGTATTGAGCTTGCCGCTGGAGACCCGGGTTTTATCCCCTTTATAGCCGAAGCGCAGGATCAGACCGTTCAGCCCCTCGAGCGTGCCGAGATAGTGGCCGAAAAACGATTTGAAGATGGCCACCAGGGCGATGATCGACGCGCCATACTCCAGCAGGGTGGCAAAGGTGGATTTGGTGCCCGACATCGAGGCAAAGTGGTTCGCCAGATAGGAGAGCACCGGGATATTCTGCGCCTTGGCGTCCGCCATGTTCTGCGGTGAGAGGGTAAACAGGCAGCTGAAGGCGAAGAACATCACCACCGCCACCATCAGCATGCTGGCCCGGGAGATGATCTGTGAGCATTTGCGTTCGGTATACTCGCGGCCAAACTGCGCTTCATACTCTTCGCGTTTGGAGACCACAAACGAGGAGACGATCGGCGAGAAGTTGAAGGAGAACACCATGATGGAGATGCCCAGCCATACCGTCACCAGAATGCCGTCGTGACCGGTTAAGGCGATATCGCTGAGGTTGACCTGGTCAATCACTGCGCTATTCCAGTAGGGGATCAGGGACAGGGAGATCACCACCAGGCTGGCGATAAACGGCCACACCAGATAGCTCATCACCTTGACCATCAGGTCTTTACCAAACCAGATGACAAACGCCATCAGCAGCAGCAGGAGCAGCGCCACCACCCCGCGGTTGAGAGCCGGCATCTGCAGCTGGTTCTCCCAGAAAGTCATAAAGGTATTGGTGATCGTGACGCCATAAATCCACAGCAGCGGGCAGATGGCGAAGAAGTACAGAAAGGTGATCACCACCCCGCCGGTTTTGCCAAAATGCTCTTCCACCGTTTCGGTGATATTGCCGGAGGGGTTAGCCCCCGACAGGCATAGCCGGGCCAGGGCCCGATGGCAATAAAAGGCGATGGGATAGGCCAGCACCAGCATCACCAGGATCGGGATCAGCCCGCCGAAGCCGGCGCGGATCGGGAAAAACAGCACCCCGGCGCCGATAGCGGTGCCAAACAGGCCCAGGGTCCAGGTGGTGTCAGATTTACGCCAGGACGAAAGGCTTGTCTGGCTGGATGCAATGCTCTCAGTCGTACTCATATCCTGTCCTCACTTATGTATTGAATTAAGCGTCCACAAAACCGGTAATTTGCGATACCCGGGAGAGATCGATATTGCCCCCGGAAATCAGGCTGACCGTTTTGCGGTTCTGGATATAGCTGTCGAGTTTGCCGCTTAATAACGCGGCGCAGGCTAACGCCCCGGCCCCTTCGGTGATCACTTTATTGCGCTGAATTAAGGCGACCATGCTCTGGCGAATGTCATCCTCACTCACCAGGACGATGTCATCCACCAGCTGGCGGGCGATTTCATAGGTCAGTTTCCCCGGGCGGGCGACGTCGCAACCATCGGCTAAGGTGCCGGCGTGGCGATGGCTGGTGATTTCCCCGGCATACCAGGAGGCGGCCATACCGTGAACATTCTCCGACTGCACGCCGATAATGCGGATTGTCGGGTTAATGGATTTAATCGCAATCGCGATACCGGCAATTAAGCCGCCGCCGCCAATGGGCACGATGACATTATCCACGTCATACAGATCTTCTAATATTTCGAGTCCAATCGTCCCCTGCCCGGCGATAACCTGCGGGTCGTCATAGGGGGGAATAAAAATGCGGCCCTCAAGTTCAACAATATCGCTGGCTTTGGCGAGGGTATCGTTAAAATTATCGCCATGTAGCACCACTTCCGCCGAATAATCACAGGTGGCGGCAACTTTCGATTTCGGCGCCCCTTTCGGCATCACCACTTTCCCGTCGATGCCGAGCATGGCGCAGGAGAGCGAGACGCCCTGGGCGTGGTTGCCCGCTGAGCAGGCCACCACCCCTTTGCGTTTTTCCGCCGCGGTTAAACCGCACAGTTTATTAAAGGCGCCGCGAATTTTAAATGAACCCGTGCGCTGCATATTTTCGAATTTAAGAAATATTTCGCCCTGGCAGCGCTCGCTAAAATAATTCGAACGGGGCATGCCTGTTTTATATATTTTTCCCGCGAGGCGTTGTTTCGCTTCGAGAATATCGTCAATAGATACCGGAAGATCGTAGGTAATATGCATTATGGCCTCTGTATCTTAATATAAAGTCAATGACCGGGCGTCATCCTGCTGATAACAGCGAGGACGTGTGTTGGATTATTTAACGACTTTCAGTTACGCAATAATTTGTAATGGCTGCCAGTGGCGGTTGCCCTGCCCCGAGGAATAGTGTTTCGCCATCTCCACCAGCGACGCCGCGGCGGTTTTTAACCGGTAATTTTTCGACCATACCGCCGCATAGCGCGCCACCGGCAAGGCCTCTTTAATGGGGATGGTGACAAACTGGCTCGAGCCAAACGGCGTGGTCATGTCGCAGGGGATCACCGTCAGAAAATCGGCATTGAGCACCAGGTTATAGATCGTCACCACCGAATCGGTATTAACGATATTTTCACGGCGGATACCGCTGCGCTGCAGGGTGGTCAGCAGTTCGCTGTAGTAGCCCATATTGGTCTCCGGCAGCACCCACTGCTCGTGCTGGAGCGAGGCCAGGCGGACGGTGCCGTTGCCGATCCGCGCCCGGTTCGCCACCAGCACAAACTCAGACTCAAACAGCGGCTCGACGTGCAGGTCCTGCAGTTTCATCTCATCGCTCAGCGTCCCGATGGCGAAGTCGAGGCGCCCGTCGCGGATTGCCGGCAAAAAGGCGGAGAGCTGCGCCTCATACATCGAGACCCGCGCCTTGGGGAAAGTCATTTTAAACTGATGCACCATCTCCGACATAAAGGTAAACCCGACCAGCGAAGGGAAACCAAAGGAGACATCCACCACCGCGCTGTTGGTCAGAGCATTCATTTCATTGACCATATTTTTCATTTCACGGGTGATCGCTTCTGACCAGTTGAGAAATACCTGCCCGGCCTCGGTGAGCGAGACGCCGGTATTTCGCCGGACGATTAATTCGCTGCCAAAATAACTCTCCATGTCGCCAATAATTTTACTGACCGCCGGCTGAGTGAGTCCTAACGCTTTTGCTCCGGCCCCGATTGACCCGCTGCGGATCACTTCCTGGAAAACTACCAGATGCTGTGTTTTAGGCAGAGAAAAAGTATTCATCACGTCTCACTTTCATTCCTTTGTTGACGGCGGAAAGTGTAACAAATCGCAATTGCCGGGTTATGTGAGAGCTCTCACAAAGGCTCCGCCGCGGCGGATAAGCAGGATCCACGAGCCAGAATAAGTAAAGTAAAATCAATATATTAAAAGCATCATGAACGCTATTTGCGCGCCTTTTGCCGTGGCCGAATGCGGGGATAAAAATAATTGATGGCGATAACATCGACGGCGAAATGGCGATAAAAAATACGCCTTTTGTACGTTATTCGACCCGCGCTATCAGGGTGAGAAGAAAGCCGAAAATTAAATTAATGCTGTAAAGAATAAAAAGCAGACGTAATAAACGCCATTATTTAACGACAAGCCGGTCGGGCATCACATTTTATCCCCGGCGGTTGGGGAAAATGCACGGTCATTATTTACACCAAAGAAACATTAAATTCACAATTTTTCTTTTGGGTCGCGATAGGCAGCGATCTTTTTTCCGCCATAGCGCAGTTGGTCATACTTTGATTAAAATCAACCCTGGTAATTTATCTTTTACGACGGCCATTGGAGAGTCATTTGTGTTGCCGATCACAAATCCATAAAACAACGACCCGGCCTATCGTGAAGAGATGATCCCGCGGCTGCGCCAGCAGCTTAACGAGCAGCTGATGAGCGACCAGCTGGCTGTCGACCTGCTCTCTTCCTATCTGCGAATGGATCTCAGCGCCCAGCCGTGGGACCAGCCGCTATAGCCCGCCCCGGCGCAGATCGCTGGCCCAGGCATTTCGCCTATAGCTGGCTGACCCCCAGCGCCGCGGCCTCATCCCGCCACGCCAGCAGCGGCGCATAGGCCTCCCGCGACATATCGCTATAGCCGCAGATCAGCAAGGCGTCGCACAGGGAACGATAGCGATCATCGCTTACCAGCTGCTGGAGCGCCTCGCGCAGGCTATTCAGCGTCGCCGCCGGGGTGGCGCCGGCGGTGATCAGCGGCAGCCCTGGCGCGGCCGGGCTCCAGCCGATCGCCACCAGGCCAGCCAGAGCCTGCGGCTGATGGCGCTGCAGCAGCGCGTAGGTCACGCAGTCGATGGCGGCGATATCGGCGTTTTCCTGCTGCAGCTCACGCAGCGACTGCCGATGGCTGCCGCTGAACATCACCGCTGAAAAAAAACGCCCCTCCCGGGAGAGCGGCGCGACCATTTTACGCAGTACGTTGTAGCCGGACTGCGAGTGCTCGGCATTGCACACCGCCCGACGGCCAAAAAAGTCCCCCAGCATCCGGTGACTATCCGCTTCGCGGACCACCAGCAGGCTGCGATAGCGGCGCCCTTCGCAACCGGGCGCAGCGTAGTGGAAGCAGCCCACCGTCTGCACCTCCGGCAATTGGGTCACCAGCGGGTAGCCACAGGTCTGGCTCAGCAACAGCGTCGGCTGGCGCCAGTGAGCCAGCAGATCCCCGGGGTCAGCCGCCGGAGGGTCCCCCGCCACCATCACGCCGCGTTCGTCCAGCAGCGACTGCACCGCCTGCCACAGGGCCTGGGTCTGTTGACGGTGGATGGCATACATCGGAAAGGTCATGCGTTCAGCCATGTTCTCCTCCCGCCTGCGCCTGCTCGCCAAAGCCCGGATGGGCGTTCACCGCCACCGCCCGGCGGCTAAAATGGCGTCGCCACTCGCCGTACCCGCGCACCAGGAACCCCTGATTACGCTGCAGATACGCCGCCTGGCGATGCAGATACAGTTGACGCAAAGCGTACCAGGGGACCCCTGGCAGATCATGATGCACCGCATGGTAGTTGAGATTGAGGAACAGCACCCGCCAGGGGAGCCCGGCCTCGTTGATCACCGAGCGGGCCAGCGGGTCATCCGCGGCGCGGTGTTCGAGAAAAGAGCGTACTTTGGTCAGGGCCAGCGCCGGGTAGCTCACCGCCAGCACAAACCACAGCGGAGAAAAACCCTGCGCCGCCATCCAGGTCAGCAGGCCCGTCAGCAGCAACAGATGCAGACTCCACATGGCGATAGCGCGGCGGTCGCCCTCGCGGAAAGCCCACAGCGCGCTGTTCAGGGTGTGAATAATATCCATCATCGGCGCCAGCAGCAGACGCCCCCAGAAGGTGTTGCGCAGGTGGATAAGGCGGCGCTGCCAGGCTGAGAAGCGCTGCCAGCTTTCCGCCGTTACGTAGTACGATTCGGGGTCATCCTCAGGGTGCGTCAGCAGATGGTTGCGATGGTGCGCCAGGTGGCTGTCGCGGTAGACGCCATAGGGATACCAGACCGCCAGCGGCAGCGTCCCCAACAGCTGGTTAAACCATGCCAGCCGGGTGGGATGCCCATGGATCAGCTCATGCTGTAAGGACATATACCAGGCGGTAAACCAGATCAACAGCAGCGTGGCCGGAAACAGTCCCAGCGTCCGCCAGCCCGCCACGCAGGCAAACCAGCCGCCGTAAACCGTCACAATCAGCAGCCAGGTCGGCAGCTCGCTGCGCCACAGCCAGCCGCGCGCCAGCTGGCGGATCAGGATGCGCTGTTGGTCATCCACATAGACAGCCGTCTTCTTTTCCGTCACTTCCGATACCTTGCCGTGTTGCCTCATTCCCACCGAAGATGTGAGATAACACGTTAAATAACAAAGTATTTAATTGACTTAGCTTTGCCAAAAAGCGCGTTTGTGTTCAGCAGGACAAAGAGAATACCGTCCATGGCGCAACAGGTTGGCGGTGTTTACATTGCGCTCGATTCTCGCTGCCGTTGTACTTGTAACTGTTTGAAGATCTCCTCAACTGCCATCCGGTTATGATACTTCGCCTGAAGACTATAATCGTATTTTGTTAATGCGCGGTCCCAGTAGGTGGCAACAGCCTGCTGGACTTCAGGGAACGAGAGTAACTGAAGACCCACTTCAAACTCACCCTCAAACCAGATTTGCTGCGCGTGCGATAAGGCTGTTTTATAAATTGGTTTTTCAAACCCTCCTTTATGGTCCGTTACCCACTGAACAATATCGGGATAGTCCATGATAAGCTCATCTGCTAATAACATATGAATTTGACAATCGCGGGACCGCGTTGAAAAAGCGACTTCGTGGCTATGGATACTAAGCGTAAAATACCGGGACCATCCGCTATGCGCCCCTGGGAATAGACTAAACACCCAAACCCCTTCTTTATGTCGCCATTTCTCACAACCGGCGATAGCGAATAGTTTTACCAGGTAATCTCTCAACCCCTGGTGATGAAAAAGTCGGTCGATTTTAGGTTTAGTCGTCAACGGTTGTTGATCAAGGCTGGCAAGATGATGGGCAGCCAGTTCAGGCGTGACATTAAATAGCTCTTTCTGATTTGCAATAGTCCGCACGCGAGAATCGCGAAAAAGATAGTGCAGCCAGGTTTCGACATTATGCCAGTCAGGTACGCTACGGTAGTCTGCTACCCGCCATGGGGCATATAAACAATAGGGTGGCTGGGTATTAATCTCCTTACACCGCTTCTCTGGCAAATAATCCGTGCCACCAATTTTAATATACGGTGTTTTATCTGATACCAGTATATATACGTAGCCATACGTATTTTCATTATTCATACTGCCTCCTGCAACATATTCTCCTCAGTTACAACAGAATACGGTATGGCATGAATGCTTTAATTATCCTGGTATCACATATTTCTTATTACGTTTCACCGAACCTGCGTTTCGGTTGTATATCACGTTTCGTTCGCGGGCTGACCTCCTGTTGGCCTTCGCACCACAATTAAATGCAGAGAACCTCGCCAGACGTGCAACGTACTCAGATACAACGCAGGAAAATACTTAGTACAGCCCGAAAGCCCCTTTCCCAGGCCGGACAAGAACAGCGGCGTCGCTTTTGTGCCGGGCGGCGGCTGCGCCTTGCCCGGCCTACGATCCGTGCTGCCTGTCGTTAATTTTTTTACCGCTGTTGCTGAAACTCGCTGTAGTCGGTCTCAACACCACTGATACTTTACCGCCAGGTCGAGGATACTTAAGGACTCCAGCGCCTTACCCGCCTTCGCGCCGACGATACCGGCGGAGCGTCACAGCGACTACTCCTCTTCCCGCTCCGCTGGCGTCCAGGTCGGCAGAGTCTGGAAGGTGTGCAACAGCCCTTCGGACCACGCCTTGCGAATGCGGTTGAAGTAGGGATCGCTGTCGGTGATGCGATGCTGCCCGGCACTGCTGAAGCTGCCGCTGCGGTAGAGCAGCGTATCCAGCGGCAGGCCGACGGACAGATTACTGCGCAGCGTCGAGTCAATGGAGATCAACGCGCAGCACATCGCCTGCTCCAGCGGCGTGTCGATGGTCAGCACCCGATCGATGATCGGTTTGCCGTATTTGCTTTCGCCAATCTGGAAATAAGGCGTGTCGCGGGTGGCTTCAATAAAATTGCCCTCCGGATAAATATGGAACAGACGATGGGTTTCGCCGGCGATCTGGCCGCCAAGCAGCAGGTTGCAGTTGAAGTTGGTGTTACTGCAGGTCTGCTGGTTGCTGCTGTCGCGCTGGATCACCTCCAGCAGCGTTTTACCGATCAGCATCGCGGCGTCGTAGAGGGAAGTGACCTGCATCAGATTCGGCTCCTGCTGGGTACGGATGCGCGCGCTGAGCAGGCTTATCACGCTCTGGGTGGTGGCCAGATTGCCGGCGGATTGCAGCACCAGCACCCGTTCCCCCTCCTGATGGAAAACGTGCAGCTTTTTAAAAGTGGCAATATGGTCGACGCCCGCATTGGTGCGGGAGTCGGAAGCAAACACCAGTCCATCCGCCAGGCACATGGCCACACAGTAGGTCATTGCGGTTATTCCCGTATTATTGCTGCTGCGCCTGCTGGCTGTGTTCGCGCACTTCAGCGTTAGTTAACATAATCTCCCCGCCGCCGCCCAGCCGGGTGCCCCGTACCGGGCAGGCGTCGAGATAATCCAGCCCGGTCGCCAGCCGTAAATGCTGATTCAGGCGACGGGTATTATTGGTGATATCAAACGACAGCCAGCGGCCGTCGAGCCAGACTTCCGCCCAGGCATGCATCGCCACATGCTGGGCGTTATCGCTGTAGACATAGCCGCTGACGTAGCGCGCCGGGATCTCCAGCGCGCGGCAGCAGGCGAGAAAAACATGGGTATGATCCTGGCACACCCCCTTCGCGCGGGCGAAGGCGTCGGCGGCGGAGTCCTGCACCTGGGTCGCGCCGGGGGAGTATGGCATTCTTAACAGCAGATCCGCCATCAGTTGATTCAGACTCTCTTCCGCCGCATCGGGACGATAGAGGCGCTGGGCAAACTCACGGATCGCCCTATCGGCGCGGGTTAGCGGCGTACAGCGCAGAAAAACCAGCGGCGACAGCAGCTCGGCCTCTTCATCACGCGTCTCCTCCCCTTCGTCGGCGATATCGACAATCCCGCTGGCGCGGATGGTGATCTCCTTGTGCGGGTTATCCAGCGTCAGCACATGTAGCACATTGCCCCAGCCGTCGGTAGTGGTCACCGCCGCGCCGTCCGGCAGGGTCAGCGTCCAGGCGGTGATCGTCTGCCGGGCGGTACTGCGCGGCGTCAGGCGCAGATACTGGGTGGAAAACTTCACTTCTTCATCGTAGCCATAGCGGGTGAGATGATCGATGACCAGTTTCATAAGGCCTCCAGATAGGTTTGTCTGATGCTGTCGGACAGCGCGTTAATTCTCGCCAGCAGCCCGTTAAGGGTGGTCTGCAGGTCCGCCTGCGCCAGGTCGTCACGGGTGCTGAAGCGCAGATCAACGTTAAGCTGATGGGCGAGGCGCAGCGGTTGATAGGAGCGGTCGTTGGCGATCTTCTCCAGCTCGCCCACCAGATCGGCAATGCTGGCGCGCAGCGAACGCGGAATATCGTTGCGCAGGATCAGCAGCTCCATCACCGTTTCGCGACTGACCGGCTGGCGGTAGAGGCTGTTGTAGGCTTCGCGGGCGCTGACCGCATTGAGCAGGGTATCCAGCCGGTAGTATTCCCGCACCGGGTCCGGATCGTTGGTCAGCTGTTGATCCTTAATCAGCAGCAGCTGGGTGGTGGCGAAGGCGCGCTCAATCAGGGTGCCGATACCGATAAAGCTCAGGGCGTCGTTGCGCAGCAGCGTGCCTATCACCGCTCCGCGAAACAGATGCACCCGCTCTTTCACCCACTCAAAAAAGCCGTCGCTCCCCAGCTCGCCCAGCCCTTGCTGGCGGAGGGTCCGCAGTTCAATGCGGGTGGCATTGATGCTCTCCCACACTTCGGCCGACAGACTGCCGCGCACCGCGTGCGCGTTGTTCCACGCCATCTCCACGCAGCTGTAAATACTGCAGGGGTTGTTGCCATCAAGGGCAAAAAAGTTGAGCAGATTGCTCATGGTAAAGCGGGCATGGCGCGCCTGAAACAACTCGTGGGTCATCGACAAATTCAGCGGTAGCGCCAGATCCCGCGACTGCTGGCTGTGGCGGGGGATCATTGATAATTTCCAGGTCACGTCCAGCACCCGGGCGTAGCTCTCCGCCCGCTCGAGATAGCGGGCCATCCAGAACAGTTCACTCGCCGTACGACTTAGCATGATGCGTCATCCTCCATCACCCAGGTATCCTTGGTTCCGCCGCCCTGCGACGAGTTGACCACCAGCGACCCTTCGGTCAGCGCCACGCGGGTCAGGCCGCCGGGCACCAGCCGCATCTCCTGCCCGGACAGCACGTAGGGCCGTAAATCGATATGCCGCGGCGACAGCCCTTCATCAACGAAGGTGGGGCAGGTCGACAGCGCGAGGGTGTCCTGGGCGATATAGTTGGCCGGATTGGCCAGCAGGCGCTGGCGGAAGGCCTCCCGCTCCTCTTTGGTGGAACGCGGGCCGACCAGCATGCCGTAGCCCCCGGCGCCATGGACCTCCTTGACCACCATCAGCTCGAGATTGCTCAGCACGTAGCGCAGGTCCTCCGCTTTCCGGCACTGCCAGGTGGGGATATTGCTGAGGATCGGCTGTTCGCCGAGGTAAAAGCGGATCATCGCCGGGACGTACGGATAGATCGATTTGTCGTCAGCCACCCCGGTGCCGATGGCGTTGGCCAGCACTACGCCGCCGGCGCGATAGACGGACAGCAGCCCCGGGACGCCGAGCATCGAATCGGCGCGGAAGGCCAGCGGGTCGAGCCAGGCGTCGTCGATGCGGCGATAAATCACATCCACCCGCCGCGGCCCCTCGGTGGTGCGCATATACACCGCGCCGTTTTTAATAAACAGGTCGGCGCTCTCCACCAGCTCGACCCCCATCTGCTGCGCCAGGAAGCTGTGCTCGAAGTAGGCGCTGTTGAAGCGACCCGGGGTCATCACCACGACGCAGGGATCATCCACCAGCGAGCTTTCGCGCAGGGTCTGCAGGAGGTAGCTCGGGTAGCGCTCCACCGGCGCAATATGATGCTGCTCGAACATCTCCGGATAGAGGCGCATCATCATCTTACGGTTTTCGAGCATGTAGGAGACGCCGGACGGCGTGCGCAGATTATCCTCCAGCACGTAGTACTGACCGTCGTTATTGCGCACCATATCGACGCCGGTGATATGGGCATAGGTATTGTTTGGCAGGTTGATGCCCTGCATGCACGGCTGATACTGCTCGTTGGCCAGCACCTGCTCGGCCGGGATCAGCCCCGCGCGCAGGATATTCTGCTCATGATAGATGTCATAGAGGAAGGCGTTCAGCGCTTTCACCCGCTGGCGTATGCCGCGGTCAATGCGCTGCCACTCCCCGGCAGGTATGATCCGCGGCACGCTATCAAACGGGATCAGCCGCTCGGTCCCCTCATCCTCGCCGTAAACGTTAAAGGTGATGCCGATACGGTGAAAAAGCAGTTCCGCTTGCGCTTTTTTCTGCCGGATAGAGAATTGATCGGTGTTGCGAAACCATTGCCACCAGGCATTATAGTGCGGCCGCTGTTCACCCTGCGCGGTCAGCATCTCGTCATAATAATGCCCGTCAGGAAGCGTTATTTTTATCATGGCCGTCTCCTCCGGTTGTACTCACTTTGTGGTAATCCCGATAAGAGATAAGCATTAATTATGCCAGGTCCTCTGCCGCCGCGGCGTTGTGCAAATCGGTTCAGCCCCGCCGTCTGGTTGTGCAAAAAATCACCAAAACAGCCGCCCGCGCCCGGCGGCGGCTGCACCGTCGTGAGGCAGGGCGACGTTTTTTGCGCCATCGTGGACGCCAGCGCCCTCAGCCAGGCGGCCCAGCCCGCGGCGGTCTCAGGAGACCTGGCAGGTAAATCCTCTGTTTTCACGCAAAATGTTACCCCTGACACGCGCAGCGGCAGATATTCGTCTAAGGTTTTTGGATGGCCAAACGTCGTGGCCCGCAGTCGATAATGATAAGGAGAACTCCCCATGACGAGTACTGATGCACGTCGTCCCGCTGCTTTGCCCTGTTCCCTGCGCCTGGCGATCGGCGGCGCTCTGATCGCCCTGATGAGCCTGAACGCTCAGGCGGAAGACGGCAAAACCGCGCCGCCCCCCTCGCCGGATATTCTGCTGGGCCCGCTGTTCAATGATGTCCAGAGCGCGAAGCTGTTTGCCGATCAGAAAACCTTCGCCGACGCTATCCCTAACAGCGATCCGCTGATGATCCTTGCCGATTACCGGATGCAAAAAAACCAGGCCAGCTTCGACCTGCGCCACTTCGTCGAACTGAACTTCACGCTGCCGAAAGAGAACGACACCTATGTGCCGCCCAAAGGGCAAACTCTGCGTCAACATATCGATGGCCTGTGGCCGGTCCTGACCCGCAGCACCGTCGAGGTGGAAAAATGGGACTCGCTGCTGCCGCTGCCTAAGCCCTACGTGGTGCCCGGAGGACGTTTCCGCGAAGTCTATTACTGGGACAGCTATTTCACGATGCTGGGTCTTGCCGAAAGCGGTCACTGGGATAAAGTCGAGGATATGGTCGCCAACTTCGCCGCGGAAATTGACGCCTGGGGCCATATCCCCAACGGCAACCGCACCTATTATCTCAGCCGTTCGCAGCCCCCCTTCTTCTCCTTTATGGTGAGCCTGCTGGCGACGCACGATGGCGACCAGGTGCTGAAAACCTACCAGCCGCAGCTGGAGAAAGAGTATCGCTACTGGATGGCCGGAGCGGACGCGCTGGCTCCCGGCAGCGCCGACAAACGGGCGGTGCGGATGGCGGACGGCGCGCTGCTCAACCGCTACTGGGACGATAACGACACCCCGCGTCCCGAGTCCTGGCTTGACGACGTCAAAACCGCCAAAAGCAACCCGAATCGTCCGGCAACCGAGATCTATCGCGACCTGCGCTCCGCCGCCGCCTCCGGCTGGGATTTCAGCTCCCGCTGGATGGACAATCCGCAGCAGCTCGCCACCATTCGCACCACCTCGATTGTCCCGGTCGATCTCAATGCCCTGATGTTCCATCTGGAGAAAACCCTCGCCCGCGCCAGCAAGGCATCCGGGGACAGCGCTGGCGCTACGCAGTACGATGCGCTGGCTAACGCCCGCCAGCAGGCCATCGAGAAATACCTGTGGAATGATAAAGAGGGATGGTACGCCGACTACGATCTGAAAAGCCACAAGGTGCGCAATCAGCTGACCGCGGCGGCGCTGTTCCCGCTGTACGTCAATGCCGCGTCACGCGAGCGGGCGACGAAAGTGGCCGCCGCCGCCGAGTCGCGCCTGCTTAAACCCGGCGGGCTGACCACCACCACCGTCAACAGCGGCCAGCAGTGGGACGCCCCCAACGGCTGGGCGCCGCTGCAGTGGGTGGCGGTCGAGGGGCTGCAAAACTATGGTCAGCAGAAGATCGCCATGGAGGTCACCTGGCGCTTCCTGACCAACGTGCAGCATACCTATGACAGTAAGCAAAAGCTGGTGGAGAAGTATGACGTGAGCTCGACCGGCACCGGCGGCGGCGGCGGGGAATATCCGCTGCAGGACGGCTTTGGCTGGACCAACGGTGTCACCCTGAAGATGCTGGATCTGATCTGCCCGCAGGAGAAACCCTGCGATGCGCTGCCCGCTACCCGTCCGGCGACAACCCCTTCACCGCAGGACAAACCTGTTGCGGCGCCCGCGGCTAACGACCCCGCCCCTGCGGAACCGCAAAAGACCGGCTCCTGACGCTTCGCCGCCCCCTACCAAAATCGGTAGGGGGGAGCGGTCTCCCTGGTCACTACCGTCCCGCGCAGACCCATTCTGCGGCTCGCGGGAAACACATCCCCACCCCCTCGCGTTGAACAGGTCACCTTTTCGCTTGATCGCACAAATACAAACAATAATAATTCGCATTACTTTTTAACGAATAATGACAGATTCGTTTTTCACGCGGCGGCGTACAGGAGTACCAGACCGCGTTGGTTCAGGATGATCTTATGAACGTGGCTATTTCTCGAAAACGCCCGGGGCTGCTGTATGCCCTTGCGGTCACACTCCCCTTCACCGCGCAAGCCGAAGAGACGGTGGTGGTCACTGCCACCCCGCCGGCGTCCGCCAGCGCGCCGACGGAGGGCTACAGCGCCAGCACCTCGCTCGGGGCGACGAAAACCGACCAGCCGTTAATCACTACCGCCCAGTCGGTGTCGGTGGTCACCCGCCAGCAGATGGCGGATCAGGGGGCGAATACCATCAGCCAGGCGCTGGAATATACCCCGGGGGTCTACTCCAGCTTCGGCGGCGGCGCCACCCGGTTCGACGCCATCTCCCTGCGCGGCTACCACGGCGGCGACGTCGATAACCTGTTCCTCGACGGCATGCGCCTGATGAGCGACGGCGGCAGCCATAACGTACTGCAAATCGACCCGTGGTTTATCGAACGCGTGGATGTGATCCGCGGCCCCTCCTCCGCGCTCTACGGGCAGAGCGTGCCGGGCGGCGTGGTCAACCTGACTTCCAAACGTCCGCAGTTCAGTCAGCAGGGCCACATCCGCCTGACCGGCGGCACGCAAAATACCAAAGGCGCGGCCTTCGATTACACCGACGCCATCAATGACCAGTGGGCATGGCGGCTGATCGGGATGACCCGCAGCAGCGATACGCAGTATGACCATACCCGCGAAGAGCGCTACGCGATTTCGCCTTCCCTGCTGTGGCAGCCGGACAGCGACACCTCGCTGCTGCTGCGCGCCTATCTGCAAAAAGATCCTTCCGGCGGCTACCACGGCTCTTTGCCGCTGGACGGCACCCGCTACGCGCACAATGGCCGTAAGCTCTCCCCCAGCACCAACGAAGGCGATCCGGGAGATGGCTATCAGCGCCGCCAGCAGATCTACAGCTATGAGTTTGACCACCAGTTCACCGACGTCTGGTCGGTCTATTCCGCCGGGAGCTACACCCATACCAACGTCTCCCTCGATCAGGTTTACCAGGTCGGCTGGATAGATGACAGCGACATGCTGGCCCGCGGCTACAGCGGTTCGCGCGGTTCGCTGGACGGCTGGTCAACCGATAACCGCCTGCGCGCCGATTTCAATACAGGCGACCTGGCGCACACCCTGATCCTCGGCGCCGAATATCATCGCTTCCGTAACGACCTGTGGACCGGCGCCGGCGGCGCGGCGCCCCTTAACCCGTTTAGCGGCTATACCGCGCAGACCGGACATACCGTTACCTACAGCGACGACAATAATCGCCGCTATTACCAGACCGGGCTGTATCTGCAGGATGAGATGGTCTGGAACCGCTGGCATGTGGATGTTTCCGCCCGCTACGACCGCATCGTTTCCCAGCAGGTCAGCGATACCCAGGGGACCTCAAACCGCCGTTCAGACGACCATATCAGCGGCCGCGCCTCGCTGTTGTACGCCCTGGACAACGGTCTGTCGCCCTACCTGAGCTACAGCCAGGCAATCACCCCGGCGATGCTGCCGGGCGCGGACGGCAAACCGTTGAAACCGACCACCGCCGAACAGGTTGAAGCCGGCCTGAAGTTCCAGCCGCCGGGCAGCAGCGATCTCTATAGCATCGCGATTTACGACCTGACGCAAAAGGATGTCGCCACTCGCGACCCGAACATCGCCACCGCCACCTATATTCCGGCGGGTAAGGTCCATTCCCAGGGCGTTGAGCTGGAAGCGCACCACCAGATCACCCCGCAGCTGAGTACTATCGCCTCGTATACCTGGAATCGTCTGCGTTTCCAGGACACCAAAGACGGGACCGACAATAACACGCCGCAGCTGACCCCGGATCAGATGGCCTCCTTCTGGGCGCGCTATCAGTTCCCGGCGGGGATCTCCGTTGGCGCCGGCGTCCGCTACATCGGTAAACAGTGGGCGGATGATGCCAACACCGCGCGGCTGCCGTCGGTCACGCTGATGGACGCCATGATGCGGGCCGACCTCGGCGTCTGGTCGCCAACGCTGAAAGGCGCTTATGTGCAGGTTAACGCCAACAATATCGGCGACCGCGAGTATATTTCCGGCTGCTATGGCACCGGCAACTGTTACTGGGGAGCAGAGCGCAGCGTTATAGCCACCGTGGGCTACGATTTCTGAGGACGTGGCCTCCGGGAGACTACCGGAGGCCAAACGAGGGATTACATGGCGTCCAGCGCTTTCTGGAGTTTCCAGATATAGCGCGGCGCCTGCGGTGCCGGGTGTTTTTTCACCACATGTTCGAAGAACTCATCGGCGTCGAGATCGTTAATCTCCTCGATGGCGTCCTGGCGGTTCGAGGAGAAGGTACGCAGCAGCGCGCCAGCGCCGTTGGCATAGGAGACCACCACCGCATAGCGCATCACCTGCGGGTCTTTGATCCCCGCCAGCGGACCGTTCTCCAGAATGCTCAGATAGGCGGCCCCCATCGAGATATTACGTTCCGGGTTTTTCAGCTCACTGACCGACGGCTCGCTGCGCCACCCCATCCGCCGATAGACATCGCGTCCGGAGGTCGACGGCTTGAGCTGCATCAGCCCGACGGCGCCGGATTTACTCACCACTGCAGGATTACCACCCGACTCGATGGCGATGATCGCCGTGATCAGCTGCGGATCCACGCCCCAGGCGGCGCCGGCTTTTTCACTGATCGGCATCCACTGCATCGCCCGCTTCACCGGGACCTCGGGGTTCCACGGCGGGTTAGTGTAATCATGTTTCGAACTACAACCGGCCAGAAAAACGACTAAAATAAGCAACCATCTCAATTTCACACATCTATCCTTATCTACCCAAACGCCATCATGCTACAGAACGACGGCCGCGGTACGTCTCCCGCCTGCCGACAACCTGAAGGATGACGGGTGCGGACTGAAGTTAGCCACCTGGAGATGACAATCGCCATTCCAGGCGGCATCATAACCCTTTCATTCATAGCAAGGAATTATCATGTCTCAGTTTTATCTGGTCGCGCCATCCGGTTATTGCATCAACCAGCAGGCGGCAGCCCGCGGCGTCGAGCGTCTGCAGCAGGCCGGACACGAGGTGGCCCACCAGCAGGTCATTCCCCGCCGGCAGCAGCGTTTCGCCGGGACTGAACATGAACGGCTGGCCGATATTAACCAGCTGGCCCAGTTGCCCGGCCGCAACCGGATCGTCCTCGCCGTGCGCGGCGGCTACGGCGCCAGTCGCCTGCTGCCGCATATCGACTGGCAGGGGCTGGTTGCCCGCCAGCAGCGCGACCCGCTGCTGATTTGCGGCCACAGCGATTTCACCGCTATCCAGTCGGGCCTGCTGGCCATGGGCAACGTCATCACCTTCAGCGGGCCAATGCTCGCCGGCAACTTCGGCGCGGAGACACTCGACCCGTTTACCGAGCACCATTTCTGGCAGGCGCTACGCCAGCCGGAATTCACCCTCGAATGGCCGGGCGAAGGGCCGAACTGCCGGGTGGAAGGCACCCTGTGGGGGGGAAATCTGGCGATGCTGACCTCGCTTATCGGCACGCCGTGGCTGCCGGCGATCCGCGACGGCATCCTGGTGGTGGAGGATATCAACGAGCACCCGTTCCGCGTCGAGCGCATGCTGCTTCAGCTGTTGCACAGCGGCGTGCTGGCGGCGCAGAAAGCGGTGATCTTCGGCAGCTTCACCGGCAGCGCGCCGAACGACTATGACGCGGGATACGATTTGCCGCAGGTCTTTGATTATCTGCGCCAGCAGCTATCCCTGCCGCTGATTAGCGGACTGGAGTTTGGCCACGAGCAGCGCACGGTGACCCTGCCGCTGGGCGCCCGCGCGCGCCTGGTGAATCAGGCGACGGCCACCACCCTGACGATCGGCGGCCATCCGGTGCTGACAGAATAAATTTCCCGAACGCATAGGCGGATCCCCTGCGAATTGTTAAAATAGTGTCACTTTTAGCCATTTTTTCACGCCAGTCAGGGAGTACGTGAACATTGGACGCCGCTGCGGTCATTAGTCTGTTTATTCTGGGTTCTGTTTTAGTAACCTGCAGTATCTTATTGAGCTCCTTTTCTTCGCGCCTTGGCATCCCGATTCTGGTCATCTTTCTGGCCATCGGGATGCTGGCAGGCATTGACGGCATCGGCGGCATCCCCTTCGACAACTACCCCTTCGCCTATATGGTGAGTAACCTGGCGCTGGCGGTGATCCTGCTGGATGGCGGGATGCGCACCCAGGCCAGCTCCTTTCGCGTCGCGCTGTGGCCCGCGCTGTCGCTGGCGACGGTTGGGGTGCTAATCACCTCGGCGCTGACCGGGATGATGGCGGCCTGGTTGTTCAAGCTGGATCTGATCGAAGGCCTGCTGATCGGCGCCATTGTCGGCTCCACCGACGCCGCGGCGGTCTTCTCGCTGCTCGGCGGCAAGGGGCTCAACGAGCGCGTCGGCTCGACGCTGGAGATAGAGTCAGGCAGTAACGACCCGATGGCGGTCTTCCTGACCATCACCCTGATCGAAATGATCCAGCAGCACCAAACCGGCCTCAGCTGGATGTTCGCCGTGCATATCATTCAGCAGTTCGGCCTCGGGATCGCCATCGGCCTCGGCGGCGGCTACCTGCTGCTGCAGATGATTAACCGCATCGTGCTGCCCGCCGGCCTCTATCCGCTGCTGGCGCTGAGCGGCGGGATCATGATTTTTGCCGTCACCACCTCCCTCGACGGCAGCGGTATCCTCGCCGTCTATCTCTGCGGCTTTCTGCTGGGCAACCGGCCGATCCGCAACCGGCACGGCATCCTGCAGAACTTCGACGGCCTGGCGTGGCTGGCGCAGATCGCCATGTTCCTGGTGCTGGGCCTGCTGGTGACGCCCTCCGACCTGCTGCCGATCGCTATCCCGGCGCTGCTGCTGTCGATGTGGATGATATTCATTGCCCGGCCCCTGTCGGTGTTTGCCGGCCTGCTGCCGTTTCGCGGCTTTAACCTGCGCGAACGGGTGTTTATCAGCTGGGTTGGCCTGCGCGGCGCGGTGCCCATTATTCTCGCGGTGTTCCCGATGATGGCCGGCCTGGACAACGCCCGCCTGTTCTTCAATGTCGCCTTCTTCGTGGTGCTGGTGTCGCTGCTGCTGCAGGGCACTTCGCTGTCGTGGGCGGCGAAAAAAGCCAAAGTGGTGGTTCCGCCCATCAGCTGGCCCATCTCCCGCGTCGGGCTGGATATTCACCCGGAAAACCCGTGGGAGCAGTTTGTCTACCAGCTGGGGGCCGATAAGTGGTGCATCGGCGCGGCGCTGCGCGACTTGCACATGCCACCGGAGACGCGGATTGCCGCGCTGTTTCGCAACAATGTCCTGCTGCACCCCACCGGCAGCACCCGCCTGCGGGAAGGCGATATCCTGTGCGTTATTGGTCGGGAGCACGACCTGCCGGCGCTGGGCAAAATGTTCAGCCAGTCGCCGCCGGTGGCGCTCGATCAGCGCTTTTTCGGCGACTTCATTCTTGATGCTGAGGCCCGCTTCGCCGATGTGGCGCAAATCTACGGTCTCGACGGCGGTGAGGAGTTCCGCGAGCATCAGCAGTCGCTCGGGGAAGTGGTGCAGCAGCTGCTGGGCGCGGCGCCGGTGGTGGGCGACCAGGTGGAGTTCGCCGGGATGGTGTGGACGGTAGCTGAAAAAGAGAACGATCACGTGCTGAAGGTTGGGGTGCGGGTCGCGGAAGACGAGGCGGAGTGATCCGCCCCGGAATAGGTTACAGGGTCACAACTGGCACCCGCGGCGCCAGGGCGCACATCAGCTCATAGCCGACGGTGCCGCTGCTGGCCGCCACGTCGTCGATTTTAATCTCTTTGCCCCACAGTTCGACCGGCGCGCCGATCCCGGCCTGCGGACAAGGCGTTAAATCGACCGCCAGCATATCCATCGATACGCGTCCAACGGTGGTGGTGCGTACGCCATCCACCAGCACCGGCGTGCCGCTCGGCGCCACCCGCGGATAGCCATCGGCATAGCCGCAGGCGACGATGCCGATCCGCTGCTCCTGGGTGGTGCGGTACAGGCCGCCATAGCCAATCGCCTCGCCGGGGCGCAGGTTCTGCACGCCGATAATCTCGCTGCGCAGCGTCATCACCGGCTTCAGCCCGGTGTTGGCGATGTCCTGCCACTGCCCGGAAGGCGACGCGCCATACAGCACGATGCCTGGACGAACCCAGTCAAAATGCGCTTCCGGATGCCAGAGGGTCGCCGCCGAGTTGGCCAGCGAGCGCGGGCAATCCAGCCCCTCCGCCGCCTGTTCGATACGGCGCATCGGCTCGACAATTCCCTGCGGGTTCTCAGCCTCCGCGAAGTGCGACATCAGCGTCATCTCGCCGACGTTGCTTATCGCCCGCAGCTGCTGCCAGACGGTGTGGACCCGCTCAGGCATAAAGCCCAGCCGGTTCATGCCGCTGTTCACCTTGAGATAGATATCCAGCGGCGCGCGCAGCTTCGCCTGTTGCAGGGCCTTAATCTGCCAGTTGCTGTGGACGCTGGTGGTTAAACGATATTGATCCAGCACCGCCAGCTCATCGGCATGGAAGAAGCCCTCCAGCAGCAGGATCGGGCCTTTCCAGCCCTGCTCGCGCAGCAGGATCGCCTCTTCCAGGTTGAGCAAGGCGAAACCATCCGCCGCGCTTAACGCACTCCATACGCGCGCCACGCCGTGGCCGTAGGCGTTGGCCTTGACCACCGCCCACAGGCGCGACCCGGGGGCCGCGCGACGCACTATCTGTAAATTCTGCCGCAAGGCCAGCAGGTCGATGCTGGCCACTACCGGACGGGTCATGCAAGCTCCTTAGTTGTGTGCGCCGTGCAGGTGCTGCGGGCGCGCCGGGGTAAAACCGGGGCTGTAGCGGGCAACCGCCAGATCGTCGTAAGGGATCGCCGGCGTGCGGCCGGAGATCAGATCGCTGATAAGCTGCCCGGAGCCGCAGGCCATGGTCCAGCCAAGCGTGCCGTGGCCGGTGTTGAGCCACAGATTTTTATACGCTGTGCGGCCGACCACCGGCGTGCCGTCCGGCGTCATCGGCCGCAGGCCCGCCCAGAACGTCGCCTGCTCCACGTGGCCGCCGCGCGGGAACAGATCGCGCACCACCATCTCCAGGGTTTCGCGACGCGGCTGCAGCAGCGCTTTGTTAAAACCGACGATCTCCGCCATGCCGCCGACCCGAATGCGCTGATCGAAGCGGGTGATGGCGATTTTGTAAGTCTCATCAAGGATAGTTGAAACCGGCGCGCCGTCCTCCTGAGCGATCGGAATAGTCAATGAGTAGCCTTTCAGCGGGTAGACCGGTATATCCACCAGCCCTTTAAGCATCGCCGTCGAGTAGGAGCCGAAGGCCATCACATAGGCGTCGCCCTTGATAATCTCATCGCCGCATTTCACCCCGGCAATGCGATCGCCCTCGTGCAGCAGCGCATCCACTGCGGTGTTGAAGCGGAAGGTCACGCCGGCCTGTTCCGCCATCGCCGCCAAACGGGTGGTAAACAGCTGGCAGTCGCCGGTTTCATCATTTGGCAGACGCAGGCCGCCGGTCAGTTTGTGGCTTACCTCCGCCAGCGCCGGCTCCACCTCCGCCAACCGCTTCGCTTCCAGCAGCTGATACGGCACGCCGGCGTCCTCCAGCACCGCGATGTCGCGGGTGGCATTTTCATACTGTTTGGCGGTACGGAACAGCTGCAGCGTCCCGCCCTGGCGCCCTTCATACTGAATGCCGGTGGTGTCGCGCAGCGCCTTCAGGCAGTCGCGGCTGTACTCCGCCAGGCGCACCATACGGCCTTTGTTCTCCATATAGTGGCGGGTGTCGCAGTTGCGCAGCATCTGCCACATCCACTTCAACTGGAACGAGGTGCCGTCAAGACCGATCGCCAGCGGCGCATGGCGCTGAAACATCCATTTGATCGCCTTCAGCGGCACCCCCGGCGCCGCCCAGGGCGCCGCATAGCCGGGAGAAATCTGCCCGGCGTTGGCCGCGCTGGTCTCCTCTGCCGGACCGGGCTGACGGTCGATGACCGTCACGTCATGACCCGCCTGACTCAAATACCACGCGCTGGCTACCCCAACCACCCCACTTCCCAGTATGACGACACGCATAGCGACTCCGTAACAGTTAAAGAACAATCATCTAATTACAAATTGATAACTCAGTTGAAAATATTATTCAACATACGCTTTATTTATGGTGAATTAACTCACAGCAAACCGCACCAGCCCTGCGCTGTGAGATTTACGATCTCATGCTGCGCTTTATTTTTACCCAGCATTAAATTCTGCAAACAAGGCAAAAAAACGGCTTTGAGATGGGGAAATCGCGAAGAAAAGCGATTGGCGTACAGCACAGTTTGCTGCACCGTGTTCTATGCTTGTTTAGAGGTTTTCCGTTCAGAGAAAACCAACAACAACGAGGGCGCGCTAATGGCTACGATTGACTCCATGAACAGGGACACCACCCGTTTAAGCGATGGACCCGACTGGACGTTCGAGTTACTGGAAACCTACCTGGCCGAAGTGGACCGGGTCGCCAAGCTCTATCGTCTTGACACCTACCCGCACCAGATCGAAGTCATTACTTCCGAGCAGATGATGGACGCCTACTCCAGCGTCGGCATGCCCATCAACTATCCGCACTGGTCGTTTGGCAAAAAATTTATTGAGACCGAGCAGGCCTATAAGCACGGTCAGCAGGGTCTGGCGTATGAGATAGTCATCAACTCCAACCCCTGTATCGCCTACCTGATGGAGGAAAACACCATCACCATGCAGGCGCTGGTGATGGCCCATGCCTGCTACGGGCATAACTCGTTTTTTAAAAATAACTATCTGTTTCGCAGCTGGACCGACGCCAGCTCGATCATCGACTATCTGATCTTTGCCCGTAAGTACATCACCGAGTGCGAAGAGCGCTATGGCGTCGACGAAGTAGAGAAACTGCTCGACTCCTGCCACGCGCTGATGAACTACGGCGTCGACCGCTATAAACGTCCGCAAAAAATCTCTCTGCAGGAGGAGAAAGCGCGGCAGAAAAGCCGGGAAGAGTATCTGCAAAGCCAGGTGAATATGCTGTGGCGCACCCTGCCGAAGCGCGAGGAAGAAAAAGCGATTGAATCCGCTCGTCGCTACCCTTCCGAACCGCAGGAGAACCTGCTGTACTTTATGGAGAAGAACGCCCCGCTGCTCGAACCGTGGCAGCGCGAGATCCTGCGCATCGTGCGTAAAGTCAGCCAGTATTTCTACCCGCAGAAACAGACCCAGGTGATGAACGAGGGGTGGGCCACCTTCTGGCACTACACCATCCTCAACCATCTCTACGATGAAGGGAAAGTGACTGAGCGCTTTATGCTGGAGTTTCTCCACAGCCATACCAACGTGGTGTTCCAGCCGCCGTACAACAGTCCGTGGTACAGCGGGATTAACCCCTACGCGCTGGGCTTCGCCATGTTCCAGGACATCAAGCGCATCTGTCAGTCGCCCACGGAAGAGGATAAGTACTGGTTCCCCGATATCGCCGGTTCTGACTGGCTGGAAACGCTGCATTTCGCCATGCGCGACTTTAAGGATGAAAGCTTTATCAGTCAGTTCCTGTCGCCGAAGATCATGCGCGATTTCCGCTTCTTTACCGTGCTCGACGACGATCACAACAATTATCTGGAGATCTCGGCGATTCACAACGAAGAGGGTTATCGCGAGATCCGCAATAAGCTCTCCGCGCAGTATAACCTCAGCAATCTTGAGCCGAACATCCAGGTGTGGAACGTTGACCTGCGCGGCGACCGATCGCTGACCTTGCGCTATGTGCCGCACAACCGCGTCCCGCTGGACAAAGGCCGGCGCGAAGTGCTGAAGCATGTGCATCGTCTGTGGGGGTTCGATGTGCTGCTGGAGCAGCAGAACGCCGACGGCAGCATTGAGCTGTTGGACCGCTGCCCGGCGCGGCCGAACGCGCTATAGCATTGCGGGGCGAGTAAAATAACAAAGGGGGCCATTGGCCCCCTTGTTCTGTTTATCGATCGCGAAAAGCCCGCTTAACGCATATTCATGGCTAAATCACCGGGCAGCGATTTCTGCATCCGGTGCCAGATCTCGCCGCTGTCATGGCCGTAGCGACGAACCAGCTCGTAAACCTGGTCATGCAGGCCAGCCTCACACACTTTCGCCAGCTGATGATAGAAACCGAGCGCCAGGCTGCGCGCTTCCGGGCTGGAGAAATAGTGGCGGCCGATGCGGGTATACAACCCCTTCATGCCGTTGAGGATCAGACCGTAGATCGGGTTGCCGGAGGCAAACGCCAGACCACGGAAAATATTATAATCAAGCTCGGCGAAGGCGTCGGCGTGATCCTCCACCTCCCGGGCGCTGTCCAGGACCGCCAGCGCTTTATCCGGATGCTGGCGAAACGCGGTGCGGATAAAAATCGTGGAAATGTTGGTGCGCACGGAGAGCAGATTATCAATCAGCTGCGGCACGCTGTCGTGATCGAGGCGCGCCAGCGTTTCGAGGATATTCAGGCCGGAGGTTTCCCAAAAGTTATTCACTTTAGTGGGCTTACCATGCTGAATGGTCAGCCAGCCGTCACGGGCCAGACGCTGCAATACTTCGCGCAGGGTTGTGCGGGTGACACCGATCAGCTCAGAAAGCTCGCGTTCAGCGGGGAGAATCGATCCGGGAGGGAAGCGGTTATTCCAGATACTCTCAATGATGTACTCTTCCGCGAAACCCGCAGGGCTCTGCGCCTTAATGACCATAGTAAGATTTCCATTACACAGCGTTACAATTGCACTCATCATACCAGAGCCGCTATAGCGCAGATAGCATGGCAAGTGAATTAAAAAGGGATCGCCGTTTCATTTTCCGCTTTTACTTTGCGCTTTTCCTTATCTTCACAAACCGCCAGCGCGGCGCGAAGAAAGTTGCTTCTCATTTTGCTCAACTGGTACTCTTGCCAATCGTTATGCACAAAACCATGCACTCATTGACGGGGAAGGATTCTGTCGTGGAAATTTCTTATGGCCGCGCGCTGTGGCGCAATTTTCTTGGCCAGTCGCCGGACTGGTACAAGCTGGCATTAATCATTTTCTTAATCGTAAATCCGCTGGTGTTCGCCGTGGCGCCGTTTGTCGCCGGCTGGCTGCTGGTGGTCGAGTTTATCTTTACCCTCGCCATGGCGCTGAAGTGCTATCCGCTGCTGCCGGGTGGTCTGCTGGCTATCGAGGCGCTGCTGATCGGCATGACCAGCCCGGCGCACGTCCGGGAAGAGATCGCCGGCAATCTGGAGGTGCTGCTCCTGCTGATGTTCATGGTGGCGGGTATCTACTTTATGAAACAGCTTTTGCTGTTCGTGTTTACGCGCCTGCTGCTGGGGATCCGCAGCAAAATGCTGCTATCGCTGGCCTTCTGCCTGGCGGCCGCCTTCCTCTCGGCCTTTCTCGATGCGCTGACGGTGGTGGCGGTAGTGATCAGCGTCGCCGTCGGGTTCTACGGCATCTATCACCGCGTCGCCTCGGCGCGCCCGGACGATAGCGACCTGCTCGATGACAGCCATATCGAGCAGCACTACCGTGAGGTGCTGGAGCAGTTCCGCGGCTTTCTGCGCAGCCTGATGATGCACGCCGGCGTCGGGACCGCGCTCGGCGGCGTCATGACCATGGTCGGCGAGCCGCAAAACCTGATTATCGCCAAAGCCGCGGGCTGGCATTTTGGCGAGTTCTTTCTTCGCATGGCGCCCGTGACCCTGCCGGTGATGGTCTGCGGTCTGTTAACCTGTCTGCTGGTCGAAAAGTATCGCCTGTTTGGCTACGGCGAACCGCTACCGCCGACGGTGCGCAAGGTGCTGCAGGAGTTTGACGATCGCAGCCGCGCCCAGCGCAGCCGTCAGGAGCGACTGCGGCTGATTGCCCAGGCGCTCATTGGCGTTTGGCTGATCGTGGCCCTGGCTTTTCACCTGGCTGAGGTCGGCCTGATTGGCCTGTCGGTGATCATCCTCGCCACCACCTTTACCGGCGTTACCGATGAGCACGCCATTGGCAAGGCGTTCACCGAGGCGCTGCCCTTTACCGCGCTGCTGACGGTCTTCTTCTCCATCGTCGCGGTTATCATCGATCAGCAGCTGTTCACGCCGGTGATCGAGTTTGTCCTGCAGGCCTCGCCGCACGCGCAGCTGTCGCTGTTTTATCTGTTCAACGGCCTGCTGTCGTCCATTTCGGATAACGTGTTTGTCGGCACGGTCTACATCAACGAAGCGAAAGCGGCGCTCGAACATGGCGCCATCAGCCTGCCCCAGTTTGAGATGCTGGCGGTAGCGATCAACACCGGCACCAACCTGCCCTCGGTGGCTACCCCGAACGGCCAGGCGGCGTTTCTCTTCCTGCTGACTTCCGCCCTGGCGCCGCTTATTAGGCTCTCCTATGGCCGTATGGTGTGGATGGCGCTGCCCTACACCATCGTACTGACGCTGGTCGGCCTGTTATGCGTCGAGTTCACCCTGATGCCAGTCACCGACTGGCTGCTGGCGCACGGCTGGCTGGTGACGCCCACCTTGCCCTGAGTCAGTTTTTGCCCGGGTTCGCCCGGGCGCATCAATAACCCGTTACGGAATATTTTCCGCCGCGCCTCTGGCGTCGGTTCGGTTTTCGTTTACACTGCCATGATTTAGCATCTTCCAGGGAAATGATTATGTTGCAATATTTAAACCAGTGCTCAAGAGGACGCGGTGCCTGGCTCCTGATGGCGTTGACCGCTTTTATTCTCGAACTTGTCGCGCTGTGGTTCCAGCACGTGATGCTGCTGCAGCCGTGTGTCATGTGTATTTACGAACGCTGCGCGCTGTTCGGCATCATGGGCGCGGGACTGGTGGGCGCTATCGCCCCCAAAACGCCGCTGCGCTATGTCGCCATGGCAATCTGGTTGTACAGCGCGATACGCGGACTACAGCTGGCGTGGGAGCATACGATGATCCAGCTGCACCCTTCACCGTTCCAGACCTGCGATTTCGCCGCCCGCTTCCCAACCTGGCTGCCGCTGGATAAATGGCTGCCGCAGGTTTTCGTTGCGTCCGGAGACTGTTCAGTACGTCAGTGGCAGTTCCTGTCGCTGGAGATGCCGCAATGGCTGGTGGGGATTTTCGCCGCCTATCTGCTGGTCGCTATTCTGGTGATCGTTGCTCAGCCTTTCAAAGCGAAAAAACGCGATCTGTTTGGTCGTTAAGCCGCGGCGAGTACAGCCCACAATGAAACGCCCTGCGGGGCGTTTTTTTATGCCTCCTGCGCATCACTGAATCGTTTCATGTCTATGGTTGACCACAGCTGCCAAAAGGCGCATATTAAATACATCTTTTAAAACCCCACAGGAGCTCACATGTCATCTTTACTGATCCCCGCAGACTGGAAAGTTAAACGCTCCACCCCATTCTTTACCAAAGAGAATGTCCCTGCCGCCCTGCTGAGCCACCACAACACCGCGGCTGGCGTCTTCGGCCAGCTGTGCGTCATGGAGGGCACGGTCACCTATTACGGTTTTGCCAATGAACAGGCGACGGAGCCGGAGAAAAAAGTCGTGATTCATGCCGGGCAGTTTGCTACCAGTCCGCCGCAGTACTGGCACCGCGTCGAACTCAGTGACGACGCCCGCTTCAATATTCACTTCTGGGTGGCGGAAGAAACCGACGGTGAAAACGGGCTGTTCCACGCGAAGAAAGCGTGACGGCGCTTAGCGCGCCCTGTCAGGCAGATTGAGGATATGATCCTGCCAGTCGACCACCGTGGACTCAGGCACTGCAATATGGCGAACGGAGATGCGTTCGCCGTGCATCGCCGCTTTTGAGCCAGTCAGCAGCGGGTGCCAGGCCGGCAGAGGCTTGCCTTCCGCCAGCAGGCGATAGGCACAGGTCGGCGGCAGCCATTCAAAGGTCGGCAGATTTTCGCGGGTAAGCTTGATGCAGTCCGGCTCATACTCAAAGCGACGCGCGTAGTTACGACACTGGCAGGTTTTGATATTGAGCTGACGACAGGCGACGTTGGTGAAGTAGATCTCGTCAGTGTCTTCATCCATCAGCTTGTGCAGGCAGCACTGGCCGCAGCCGTCACACAGCGATTCCCACTCCGCGTCGCTCATGTCATCCAGTGTTTTTTGTTGCCAGAAAGGTTGTTCGCTCATCGGAGTGTCCGTCGTTGCCAGTTAAGGGTGCACCTTATAACCAGTCTGGCACGCCGATGCAAGTTTTGCCGCCCCAAAAGGCGGCAAATAGCGCTTACAGCACGCGGGTAGTGAGCGCCAGGTCGTTGAAGCCGACCTCCAGCTCGTCACCGCTGTGCAGCGGCCCCACGCCTTCCGGGGTGCCGGTGAGGATCACATCCCCGGCTTTGAGGGTAAAGAAGCGCGACATATAGGCGATCAGCGGCACAATCCTATGGATCATGTCGGCAGTGGTGCCCTGCTGGCGCACTTCGCCATTAATCTTCAGGCTTAACGACGTATTCTGCGGGTCGCCGTGGAACTCAGCGGCCGGGATAAAGCCGGAGATCGGACAGGCGTTATCGAAGCCTTTGGCCTTCTCCCAGGGTTGTCCCGCTTTTTTCATTTTCGCCTGCAGGTCGCGCAGCGTGAGATCCAGCGCGACGCCATAGCCGGCAATCCCTTTCAGCACATGCTCTTCCGTCGCCTGACGCAGCGTGCTGCCGATAAGCACCGCCAGCTCGACTTCGTGATGCACCGAGCCCAGCCCCTCAGGAAGCACCAACGGCTGACGAAGATCGCACAGCGCAGTCTCAGGTTTAATAAACAGCACCGGCTCTTCCGGCGTCGCACTGCCCATTTCCTTGATGTGTTTCGCATAATTACTGCCGACGCACACTACTTTGCTTACTGGATAATCCAGAAGCGCACCCTGCCAGTTATGATGTTGGTACATTATTTTCCCTCGTGGGTTAATCGGATTGTTTCCCCTGTTCCGCCAGGTGTTTCTTTAGTAGATTTTCAGACGGCGGAGGCAGTTGCAGGTAATAGCCCTGTTCGCTTAACGCCTGTTTCACTTTTTCCAGATCGGCGTTAACCAGTTTTTTGCGCCCATCCAGCGGCAGCAGCATCGCCATTTGCGGCGTGCCAAAGCTGCTCATTAGCTCGTCAGGAACGCGCGAGAAATCGTCCTTTTTTTCGACGTATAAATAGGTTTGTTCACGTTTAGTACTTCGATAGATCACACAAAACATAGTTTTACTCGGAATTAGACCCGTGGTCACTTGCCTCAATATATGAGTGACTATAACATGCCTTTTAGTCTTCGGAATATCACCGCACTTCGGCGGTTGATAAACAGCAAATTGAGTAAGGCCAGGATGTCAAATACGCCAATCGAACTTAAAGGCAGTAGCTTCACGTTATCTGTCGTTCATTTGCACGATGCAAATCCCGAGGTTATTCGTCAGGCGTTAGAAGACAAAATCGCCCAGGCTCCCGCCTTTTTACGTCATGCTCCGGTGGTGGTGAATATCGCCAGCATTGAGGAGGAGGTAGAATGGCGCGCCATCAACGAGGCTATCGCCGCGACCGGTTTACGTATTATGGGCGTTAGCGGATGCAAAATTCCGCGCCTGAAAACCGAAATCGACCGCGCCGGCATCCCGTTATTAACCGAAGGGAAAGAAAAAGCCTCTCGTCCGGCACCGTCCGAACCCACCCCGCCGCCGCCAGTTGCTAGTCAGATCACAAAAACGCGTTTGATTGATCAGCCGGTACGTTCCGGTCAGCGCATTTATGCGCCACACTGTGATCTTATTGTTACAAATCATGTGAGTGCCGGTGCGGAACTTATCGCTGACGGAAATATCCATGTATATGGCATGATGCGAGGACGCGCGCTGGCAGGCGCCGGTGGCGACAGAGACGCCCAGATATTTTGTACCCACCTTGCGGCGGAGCTGGTCTCCATCGCCGGGGAATATTGGCTGAGCGATAACATCCCGGCCGAATTTTATGGCAAAGCGGCGCGCCTGCGTTTAGGTGAAAGCGCTTTGGCAATTCAACCGTTAAATTAATCCCTTTTTAACAAGGAATTTCTATGGCACGCATTATTGTTGTGACTTCGGGTAAAGGGGGCGTTGGCAAGACCACCTCCAGCGCGGCCATCGCTACAGGTTTGGCCCAGAAGGGAAAGAAAACCGTCGTTATCGACTTCGACATCGGCCTGCGTAACCTCGACCTGATTATGGGCTGCGAACGTCGCGTCGTTTATGATTTCGTCAACGTCATTCAGGGCGATGCCACACTGAACCAGGCGCTGATTAAAGATAAGCGCACGGAAAATCTCTACATTCTCCCGGCTTCCCAGACCCGGGATAAAGACGCTCTGACTCGCGAAGGCGTCGACAAGGTTCTCGAAGAACTGAAGAAAATGGAATTCGATTTCATCGTCTGTGATTCCCCGGCAGGCATTGAAACCGGTGCGCTGATGGCGCTTTACTTTGCTGATGAAGCCATCATCACCACTAACCCGGAAGTCTCCTCCGTTCGCGACTCCGACCGTATCCTTGGCATTCTCGCCTCTAAATCCCGCCGCGCGGAAAATGGCGAAGAGCCAATCAAAGAGCATCTGCTGCTGACCCGCTACAATCCAGGCCGCGTTAATAAAGGCGATATGCTGAGCATGGAAGACGTGCTGGAAATTCTGCGCATCAACCTGGTAGGCGTGATCCCGGAAGACCAGTCAGTCCTGCGCGCATCCAACCAGGGTGAGCCGGTGATCCTCGATGCCGCCTCGGACGCAGGCAAAGCCTATGCCGATACCGTTGAACGTCTGCTCGGAGAAGAACGCCCTTTCCGCTTCATTGAAGAAGAGAAGAAAGGATTCCTCAAACGCCTGTTCGGAGGATAAATTATGGCTTTACTCGACTTTTTTCTCTCGCGAAAAAAGAACACGGCTAATATTGCGAAAGAACGCCTGCAAATCATCGTCGCCGAGCGCCGCCGCGGAGACGCGGAGCCGCATTACCTGCCGCAGTTACGCAAAGATATCCTGGAAGTGATCTGTAAATACGTACAGATCGACCCGGAGATGGTCAGCGTGCAGCTGGAGCAGCGGGACGGGGATATATCCATTCTTGAGCTGAACGTGACCCTACCCGAAACGGAAGAGTCGAAATCCTGACCTGTCGCGCTATCGCGAAAAAAAACCGGCTACGCCACGCGCCGCCGGTTTTTTAATGCTCTGAACCTGGCCGCGAACTAGCGCGGAAAGTCGTTTAACAGCCTCTTCAGCCGCTCGGCCATCAGCTCCCCGCGCCAACCGGAAATCAGCTCAGGTTCACCGGCTTGCGTTTTCAGCTGCCAGTGCCAGTTCAGCAGCTGGTTGATCTGCCGACGCGACGCCAGCAGCTCCGCGCTTACGCCCTTCTCCGTGCTCACTTCCTGCACCAGCGCTTTAATATCTTTAAAGACTTTGCGGTAGCCCGGCATGTCGATCAGGTTCTGCAGCGGCGCTGGCAGGGCCGACTCCGGCAGCGCCTGCGCTTTTTCGACCAGGCTAATCAGCGTTTTGCCGTGGAAGCGAATTTCGCTACCGGACAACCCGAGGCTGTCGAGCTCGCCCAGGCTGGTGGGCATATAGCGCGCCACGCTCCACAGATGCTCTTCCCGCACCACAAAGTTTACCGCCAGGTCGCGCTCGCGCGCTTTGCGCAGGCGCCACTCCGCCAACAGCTGCAGACAACCCAGCTGGCGGGTACGCAGCTGCCAGGCGTTGCCGATATCGCGCCAGGCCTCGGCCGGGTCGACCACCTCCTGACGACGCTGCTGCATCACGCGGCACTCGTCGAGCGCCGCCGGCAGCCAGCCAGCGCGATCGGTCTCCGCCATTAACTGGCTGGCGATCGGCAGCAGATACCAGACGTCGGCCGCGGCATATTCACACTGACGCTCAGTCAGCGGGCGCGCCAGCCAGTCGGTGCGGGATTCGCTTTTATCCAGCGCTACCCCGGAATACTCTTCCACCATCGAGGCGAAGCCCCAGGACATTGGGCGGCCGCAGAAGGCCGCCAGGATCTGGGTGTCAATCAGCGGCTGCGGCATCAGGTTAAATGCATTAAGGAAGACTTCTAAATCTTCGCTGCCGGCATGCAGGTATTTAGTCACATCCTGGTTGAGCAGCAGGTCGCGCATCGGCGCCCAGTCGTTAATCGTCAAGGGATCGATCAGAGAGACCTGCTGGCCGTCGAACAGCTGCAGCAGGCCCAGCTGCGGGTAATAGGTGCGGGTGCGGACAAATTCCGTATCCAGAGCGACGGCGGAGGCCGTGCTTGCCGCTTCGCAGACAGCGCGCAGGCCATCGTCGGTGGTGATCATCTGATAGTTCAAAGCATACTCTCTTAACTTGCGCCCATAAAAAACGCCGGCGTAGCCGGCGTCAGGCGACTCATTCGTTACTTAGCCTTTATTGTCCACTTTAGCGCGCGCTTCGTCACGCAGTTCTCGCCGCAAAATTTTCCCGACATTGGATTTCGGCAGTTCGTCACGGAATTCCACCAGCTTCGGCACTTTGTAGCCGGTGAGATGGCGGCGGCAGAACGTAATCAGCGCCTCTTCGGTTAACGCAGCATCTTTCTTGACTACGAAAATCTTCACCGCTTCGCCGCTGCTGCCGGACGGCACGCCGATGGCCGCCACTTCCAGCACCCCGCTATGCTGCATGACCACATCTTCGATTTCGTTCGGATAGACGTTAAAACCCGACACCAGGATCATATCTTTTTTGCGATCGACGATGCGCAGGAACCCCTCTTCATCCATCACCGCGATATCCCCGGTGTGCAGCCAGCCGTCTTTGATAATCTCATCCGTCGCGTCAGGACGCTGCCAGTAGCCCAGCATCACCTGCGGCCCTTTAATACAGAGCTCGCCCGGCTGACCCGGCGCCACTTCGTTATCATCATCATCCACCAGTTTGGCTTCGGTGGAAGGCACCGGCAGGCCAATGCTGCCGCTGTGGTAGTCAATATCGTGCGGGTTAACGCTGACCAGCGGGGAACACTCTGTCAGGCCGTAGCCCTCCAGCAGATATTGCCCGGTCAGTTTTACCCAGCGCTCGGCCACCGCCTGCTGCACCGGCATCCCACCGCCGGCGGACAAATGCAGCGAGGAGAAATCAAGCTGCTGGAACTCTTTGTTGTTCAGCAAGGCGTTGAACAGGGTGTTGACCCCGGTCATGGCGGTAAAAGGATACTTCGCCAGCTCCTTCACCAGCCCGGGGATATCGCGTGGGTTGGTGATCAGCAAATTTTGCCCGCCCAGTTCGATAAACAGCAGGCAGTTCATGGTCAGGGCGAAAATGTGATACAGCGGCAGCGCGGTCACCACGAACTCTTTGCCGCGATGCAGCAGCGGGCCGTAGGTGGCATTGACCTGCTCGAGGTTAGCCAGCATATTGCGGTGGGTGAGCATCGCACCTTTGGCCACGCCGGTGGTGCCCCCGGTGTACTGCAGAAACGCCAGATCTTCCGCAACGATCTCCGGCTTGACGTACTGCATGCGATAGCCGTGCTGCAACGCGCTGCGAAACGAGATGGCGTCCGGCAGATGGTACTTCGGCACCAGGCGCTTAATGTACTTGACCACAAAGTTCACCAGCGTGCCTTTGGCGGTGGAAAGCTGGTCGCCCATGCGCGTCAGGATCACATGCTGGACCTGAGTTTTCGCCACCACTTTTTCCAGGGTATGGGCAAAGTTGGAGACTATGACGATCGCCGCCGCGCCGCTGTCGTTGAGCTGATGCTCCAGTTCGCGCGGGGTATATAAGGGGTTGACGTTAACCACGATCATCCCGGCGCGCAGGATGCCAAACAGAGCCACCGGATACTGCAGCAGGTTAGGCATCATCAGGGCCACGCGATCGCCCTTCTGTAACCCCAACCCCTCCTGAAGATAAGCGGCGAAGGCGCGACTACGCTCCTCCAGCTTACGGTAGGTCATCACTTCACCCATATTGATAAACGCCGGTTGGTCGGCGTAACGGGTGGTGGCATGTTCAAACAGTTCAACCAGGGATTGATAGCGGTCAGGATTTATCTCCGCCGGAACATCTGCGGGATAACGGTTTAGCCAAACCTTTTTCACTGCATCACCTCTGAAATAGTTATTCGTCGTCATCACAGCCCCTGGATAATACATTTTGTTAACATTATATTAACTCAGCGTACCAGTTTATTAATTAGGCAATGAGCAGGTTGCGAAGCGCGTCACTATTTTTTTTCTTATTCGACTGAAAACAAAGAAACAGCGGACCGGCCGCTGTTTCTTTGAACTAACATAAACAACAAAATCATTCGGTTACAACGTTTCTCACCTCAGCAGGGCCGGGATTGTACCAGCCCCAGCCGCCATAGCCGTAGCTCCAGGGGCGCGGACCCAGCATCCACGGGTCGATAGGTTGCGGAGGCATCACCACCTGCTGCACTACGTTCCAGCGCTTGTAGCCGGTGGCGTTCATCAGCATAAATTTATACGGCGTGCTGCCCACCTTGCCGTCAACCACCCCGGCGATCGGTCCGACCACGGTCACTAGTTGACCGCGGAAATCCACCGGATCGAGGAAGCCATTGACGTCAGCAAAAATCCTTCCGCGGGACGGCTCGCCCAGCACTGGCCGCGCGCCGCTGTCCAGCGGTACGGTGGCGATTTCTAAGCGGGTTTTCCCCTGCTGGTTTTGCACATTGACCACCTTACCGCCAAAGCGCGCTTCCTGGCCAACGTACAGCTGCGGGGCGTTCATCACCCGCACCAAATCCTGCTGCGGCGTCGGGCTGGTGCCTTTGATGGCATCCGGCACCGATACGCAGCCGCTTAGCGCAACGGCAACCGCTGCGGCCAGCAGCCAGCGAACGCCCTGTTTTTGACCCGCCATGATGCGACTCCTTTTCTCAGTCTTCTTGTTACTGAGATTCACTCGCGGCCTGGAAGTTTCTTCCACGCCACCTCGTTTCGCAAATAAACCGGCTCCGCTTTCTCCACGGCCACGGTTTTCCCCGCCGCCAGCAGGTAACAGGCTAACGGCAGCATATCCTCCGCCGCCGGCAATTCAATTTCGCCGCTGCTTAAGGTCAGTCCGCTCGCTTTCGCCAGATCCGGCCACGCCTGCCAGCCGGTGCCGACGGTGGCCCATTCGCCGGAAAGCTGTGCCAGTCGTTCGGCTACCGCGTCCGGTTTGAGCACCGCTTCCGTCTCTTCGCCATGCCAGACGCCCTGCTCGTCGCGCTGGTACTCGGCCCAGTAGACTTCGCCCATACGCGCATCAATGGCCGCCAGCACACGGGTGGCGCCGGTTTTGCGCCAGGCGCCCTGCGCCATGGTGGCCAGCGTGGAAACGCCAATCATTGGCAGTTCGGCGCCCAGCGCCAGCCCCTGGGCGATACCGATGCCGATGCGCACGCCGGTAAAGCTGCCCGGACCGCGACCAAAGGCCAGCGCGTCCAGCTCGCTCAGCGTGGTGCCGCTCTCGGTGAGGACCTCCTGCACCAGCGGCAGGATACGTTGGGTATGTTCGCGGGGACAAATTTCGAAATGAGCACTAAGGGTGCCATCATTCCACAGAGCCGCGGAGCAGGCCTCTGTGGCGGTATCGATAGCCAAAATTCGCATGGGTGGTCACGCTCTCGTTACATAGTTCAGGCCTTCAGGCAGCCTGATTTCCGGCAAACGGCCAACCCGCCGCCATGCCGCCCGAAGTCTATTGGGAACCGCTAATTAACAAAATGGCGCGCAGCTTAACACATTTTAGTGCGGATTACCTTGCCGGCGGTACGGCGAGAAAGCGCACCGCCCGACGGATATCGCGGGTTCGCGGCGCCGGCGGCAGACTGGCCAGGAACACCGCGCCGTAGGGGCGCATCACCAGCCGGTTGTCGCAGATCACCAGCACCCCGCGGTCGTCGATATCGCGGATCAGGCGACCCACCCCCTGCTTGAGGGTGATCACCGCATCCGGGAGCTGCACTTCATCGAAGGGATCGCCGCCGCGCAGCCGGCAATCTTCCATCCGCGCTTTTAGCAGCGGATCGTCCGGCGAGGTGAACGGTAGCTTATCGATAATCACCAGCGACAGCGCGTCGCCGCGCACATCGACTCCCTCCCAGAAGCTGCTGGTAGCCACCAGCAGCGCGTTGCCGGCGCTGACGAACTGCTGCAGCAGCTGGCCTTTACTGGTCTCGCCCTGCAGCAGCACCGGTAGCGTCATGGTGGCGCGGAACTGCTCCGCCAGATCGCGCATCATGGCGTGCGAGGTGCACAGCATAAAGCAGCGACCGTCGTTGGCCTCGATCAGCGGCTTGAGCATCGCCGCCAGGTGGCGCGCCGCGCCGGGCTGGTTCGGCAGGGGTAGGTTGCGCGGCACGCAGAGCAGCGCCTGGTGCTGATAGTCAAAGGGACTCGGCAGCAGCAGAGTCTGCGCCTCGTCGATCCCCAGCCGGGCGGTAAAGTGATGCAGATCGTCGTTCACCGACAGCGTCGCCGAGGTAAAGATCCAGCTCCCCGACTTCTGCGCCATCACCTCTTTAAACTTCTCGGCCACGGTCAGCGGCGTCAGCGCGAGAGTAAAGTGGCGCGAGGTACACTCATACCAGTAGCTGTAGCCCGGCTGGTTGATCTCTTTCAACCGCTTCAGGCGCCCGCGATAGAGGGTGGCGCGCTCAAAAGCGGCGTCGAGCAGCGCCGAGCGACCCAGCGAAAGTTTGGCGACGTCATAGCATAGCTCGAGCGCGTCATCGAGCAGCAGCAGCGCTCGCTGAATGTGGCTGTCCGCCAGCAGCTCGCGCAGATTGCCGCGGTAGCCCGGGTCTCCCAGCTGCAGGCGGAAATCCTGCGCGCTTTGCGCCAGGCGGTCGGCGCATTTTTGCAGCTGCTGAGTGTCTTTCAGTTCGGTGCGGTAGGCAATGGTGATGTCTTTCGCCAGGTCCAGCAGCTGGCGGCTGGAGAGCGACTGGCCAAAGTACTGACTGGCGATATCCGGCAGCTGATGGGCTTCATCGAAGATCATCACTTCCGCCTCGGGGATCAGCTCGGCAAAGCCGCTCTCTTTGACCACCATATCGGCCAGAAACAGGTGATGGTTGACCACCACCACGTCGGCGTCCATCGCTTTTTTACGCGCCTTCACCACGAAGCAATCTTTATACAGTGGGCAGTCGCTACCGAGACAGTTATCGTTGGTGCTGGTGACCAGCGGCCAGGCCTGAGAGTCTTCCGCGACGCTGGCGCAGGTGCTGATATCGCCATCCTGGGTTTGATTCGACCAGGAGCGCAGGAGGATCACATCGCTGAGGGTTTGCACCGGCAGATCGCCGCCCGCCAGCGCCTGCTGCTCAAGACGTTCGAGACACAGGTAGTTGGAGCGCCCTTTGAGCAGCGCCAGTTTCCCGGTGAATTTGAGCGCTTTGGCGACGGTGGGCAGATCGCGGCTGTAAAGCTGATCCTGCAGCGCTTTCGAGCCGGTGGAGATAATCACCTTTTTTTTCGCCCGCAGCGCAGGCGCCAGGTAAGCGTAGGTTTTACCGGTTCCGGTCCCCGCTTCCACCACCAGCGGCCGGGAGGCCTCAATCGCTTCGCTGACCGCCACCGCCATCTGGCGCTGCGGCTCGCGCGGTTTAAATCCCGGTATGGCTTTGGCTAGCTGGCCGTCTGCTGCAAAATCGTCGATCACATTGCCCCCTGGTTATTTGGACAGTGATTATGTCAGGGAGGACGGCGTTTCGCCAGTCCGGGTAGTGACGCGAGCGGCACATTATGGCAGTCTTGCCGCAGCCGAATGGAATGCTTAAAGAGGAAAAAGCAATGACAATTACGCGTATTGATGCCGAAGCCCGTTGGTCAGACGTGGTGATCCACAACCAGACCCTGTACTACACCGGCGTGCCGGCAAATCTCGATGCCGACGCTTTCGAGCAGACCGCCAATACCCTGGCGCAGATTGACGCGGTGCTGGAAAAACAGGGCAGCGACAAGTCGCGTATTCTTGACGCCACCATCTTCCTCGCCGATAAAAGCGACTTTGCGGCGATGAATAAAGCCTGGGACGCGTGGGTGGTGGCTGGTCACGCCCCGGTGCGCTGCACGGTGGAAGCGACGCTGATGAACCCGCAGTATAAAGTTGAGATCAAAATTATCGCCGCGGTGTAATTACTCGTCCTCATCCTCATCTTCAAAGCGCGCGACGATCTGCTCGCCGGTATGCGTTGCGCGCAGCTCTTCCGCCACCAGGGCAATCGCCTGGCCGCTGCTTATCCCCTGAGCCATTAGCTCATGGATACGTTCGACCGCTTTTTGCTGTTGCTCGTGGCTCAGCGAAGGTAAACCTGCAAACATCTTTTACTCCTGCTACATTGTGGGGCGTAATTATTTCACGCCGTCCCCGACTACGCCAGAGGGGCGGCAACGTTCAGGATCGAGAAAGATGTTGTCCCCCGCGATTATTACCCTGCCCTGGCGCCCGGATGCGGCCGAACACTATTTTGCGCCGTTAAGCGCCCTGCCCTGGGCGATGCTGCTGCATTCCAGCTTTGCCGACCATCCGCATAACCGCTTTGATATTCTGGTGGCTGCCCCGCGCGCCACGCTACTGACGCGCGATGAACAGACGTGGGTCGACGACGGCGAAACCGTTGTTGTCTCAGCGGAAGATCCGCTGCAGCTCCTGCAGCAGCAGTTGGATCGTCAGCCGTTCACGCCGCAACCCCATGACGATCTGCCGTTTCTCGGCGGCGCGCTGGGATTATTCGGTTACGACCTGGGCCGTCGCTTTGAGCGTCTCCCTTCGCACGCGCAGGCCGATATCGCGCTGGCGGATATGGCGGTGGGGATCTATGACTGGGCGCTTATCGTCGACCACCAGCGCCAACAGATATCGCTGCTCAGCTATGACGACCCGCAGCAGCGTCTACAGTGGCTGGAGGCGCAAACGCCGACGCCGGGTGAAACCTTCGCCCTGACCTCTGCCTGGCAGTCAAATATGAGCCGCCAGCAGTACGGCGAAAAATTTCGCCAGGTACAGGCCTATCTGCACAGCGGCGACTGCTATCAGGTCAACCTCGCCCAGCGTTTTCAGGCCAGCTACGTCGGTGATGAATGGCAGGCCTTCCGCCAGCTGAACGCCGTCAACCGCGCCCCCTTTAGCGCCTTTATTCGCCTCGATGAAGGGGCGATTTTAAGCCTGTCGCCGGAGCGCTTTATCCAGCTGCGCCAGGGGGAGATCCAGACGCGGCCGATAAAAGGCACCCTACCGCGGCTCGATTCACCGCCGGAAGATGCGCAGCAGGCTGAGAAGCTGGCGAATTCGCCGAAAGATCGCGCCGAGAATTTAATGATTGTTGACCTGATGCGCAACGACATCGGCCGCGTCGCCGTCCCGGGCAGCGTCCGGGTCCCCGAGCTGTTCGTGGTGGAGCCGTTCCCGGCGGTCCATCATCTGGTCAGCACCATCACCGCCCGCCTGCCAATGACGCTGCACGCCAGCGACCTGCTGCGCGCCGCCTTTCCCGGCGGCTCGATCACCGGCGCGCCGAAAGTGCGGGCGATGGAGATTATCGATGAACTGGAGCCCCAGCGTCGCAACGCCTGGTGTGGGAGCATTGGCTACCTGAGCTATTGCGGCAATATGGATACCAGCATCACCATTCGCACCCTGACGGCATGGCAGGGACAGCTGTACTGCTCCGCCGGCGGCGGAATTGTGGCGGATAGCGAGGAAGCGGCGGAATATCAGGAAACTTTTGATAAAGTTAATCGTATCCTGCAGCAACTGGAGAACTAGACCATGGCGGATCGCGCCCTTAATCTGGATGATTTTCTGTCCCGCTTTCAGCTTCTGCGCCCGCAGCCTTCGCGCCATGCGCTCAATCAGCGGCAGGCGGCGGTGCTGGTGCCGATCGTGCGCCGGCCGCAGCCCGGCCTGCTGCTGACCCAGCGTTCGCCGCTGCTGCGCAAGCACGCCGGCCAGGTCGCCTTTCCCGGCGGCGCAGTAGATAATACCGACGCGACGCTTATCGCCGCCGCCCTGCGCGAAGCTCAGGAAGAGGTGGCGATCCCGCCGGAGGCGGTCGAGGTGATCGGCGTCCTGCCGCCGGTGGACAGCGTCACCGGCTTTCAGGTGACGCCGGTGGTGGGCATTATTCCCCCGGATCTGCACTATCACGCCAGCCAGGACGAAGTCTCCGCGGTATTTGAAATGCCGCTCGCCGAAGCCCTGCGCCTTGGGCGCTACCATCCGCTCGATATCCACCGCCGGGGCAACGACCACCGCGTCTGGCTCTCCTGGTACCAGCATTATTTTGTCTGGGGAATGACCGCCGGGATCATTCGCGAGCTGGCGCTGCAAATTGGCGCACGTCCTTAGCTATACTGATAATGAGAGGGCGCTCTCATTATTAGTAAAATCGCGGTTAGCCATTAGTTTAATTCATGTGAATAGTTGAACTGACAGGGCGCTTCCCTCTTACACTATGCGCAGTTATTACATCGTTACCGCACCCGCGGTAACCCTGTCAGGAGTATTATCGTGATTAGTCTATTCGACATGTTCAAGGTGGGGATTGGTCCCTCATCTTCCCACACTGTTGGCCCGATGAAGGCCGGAAAACAGTTCGTCGATGACCTGGTCGAAAAAGGATTGCTTAATGCAGTGACTCGTGTGGCGGTTGACGTCTACGGTTCACTGTCATTAACCGGCAAAGGCCACCATACGGACATCGCCATTATCATGGGACTGGCGGGCAATCAGCCCGATACGGTCGATATTGACGCGATCCCGGCTTTTATCCGTGACGTCGAAGCGCGCGGTCGTCTGCTGCTGGCCAACGGCCAGCATGAGGTCGACTTCCCGGCGGATGACGGCATGCGTTTTCGCAGCGACAACCTGCCGCTGCACGAAAACGGCATGACCATTCACGCCTGGGCCGGCGAGAAAGAGATCTACTGCAAGACCTACTACTCGATCGGCGGCGGCTTTATTGTCGATGAAGAGCACTTCGGCAAGGAAAACGCCAACGAACTGCAGGTGCCCTACCCATTTAAATCGGCGCAGGAAATGCTGGCCTACTGCAAAGAGACTGGCCTGTCGCTCTCCGGGATGGTGATGCAGAACGAGTTGGCTCTGCACAGCAAAAAAGAGATCGAGGATTATTTCGCCAACGTCTGGCAGACCATGCGCGCCTGTATCGACCGCGGGATGAACACCGAGGGCGTGCTGCCTGGCCCGCTGCGCGTACCGCGTCGCGCCTCGGCGCTGCGTCGTCTGCTGGTGGCCAGCGATAAGCTCTCCAGCGATCCAATGAACGTTGTTGACTGGGTCAATATGTTCGCGCTGGCGGTCAATGAAGAGAACGCCGCCGGCGGTCGCGTGGTAACCGCGCCGACCAACGGCGCCTGCGGCATCGTTCCGGCGGTACTCGCCTATTACGATCACTTTATCGAGTCCGTCAGCCCGGAGATCTATATTCGCTACTTTATGGCCTGCGGGGCGATCGGCGCGCTGTATAAGATGAATGCGTCCATTTCCGGCGCGGAAGTCGGCTGTCAGGGCGAGGTGGGCGTCGCCTGCTCGATGGCGGCGGCGGGCCTGGCTGAACTGCTCGGCGCCAGCCCGGAACAGGTTTGCGTGGCAGCGGAGATCGGCATGGAACACAACCTCGGCCTGACCTGTGATCCGGTCGCCGGCCAGGTGCAGGTGCCATGCATTGAACGTAACGCCATCGCTTCCGTCAAGGCGATCAACGCCGCGCGAATGGCGATGCGCCGCACCAGCGAACCGCGCGTCTCGCTCGATAAGGTGATCGAGACCATGTATGAAACCGGTAAAGACATGAACGCCAAGTACCGCGAAACCTCGCGCGGCGGCCTGGCGATTAAAGTTCAGTGTGACTAAACTTTTCGTGCCCCTCTGCGCCTGCAAAGCGCGCAGGGGGTTAACCCTGGTGACTGAAATCTCCCTGATGCGCCTTCAACGGCGCATTTTCTTTTTTCTATACCTGGCGATATTCTGCCACTACACTTGCTCTATAAAATAAGCCACGCTTAACCACTCGTCCTGTCGACAGGGTGTCGCACATGCAGACTGCACAAAAAGTCATTACGGCCTATCGTCACAAACGCATTATTGTCTGCCTGCTGGTAGCCCTGGCGACCCTGGGCGCCACATTAGCCATCCGATTTATTTCGCAGCGCAGCGTAAATGAAGATTATATTCGCACGGCCGCCAGCCAACGGGTGGCAGCGCTCAATGACATCTTGCGCCCGCTAAGCGCGCAGCGAGCCACCCTGCTCCCTCTGGTGGGCAAACCCTGCCCTGATATCCATCTGACGCTGCGCAAAATGGCGGCCTCGTTGCAAACCATTCGTTCCGTCGCCCTCGTCACGTCAGGTATCGTTTACTGTTCCAGTATTTTTGGCCCGCGACAGGCAGACTTACATCGCCTGCAGCCCGCGCTTCCTGCGCCCCGCCCTCTGCTGCTCTTCTCGAACGACAGCTCCTTGCTCAAAGGCTCGCCGGTACTGATCCAATGGTATCCAGCCGCGGAGAGCGGCCTGGACGGCGTGATGCTGGTGGTGAATATTGAGCTGCTGGGAACCTTAATTCTTAATGAAAAATCGGCCCTGATCAGCGACGTCAGCCTGCAGGTTGGCGATCGTTATTTTAGCAGCCGCCATGGGCTTCTCGAAAAAGCGCATGTCCCGCAGGGCACGGTGATTTATCGCCAGCGCTCTACGGAGTTTCCGTTTACTGTCAATATTAACGGCCCTGGCGCCTCGGCGATTGCGCTTGAGGAGCTGCCCGGCGAGCTGCCGCTGGCGCTGATTTTTAGCCTGCTAATGACCGGCATCGCCTGGCTGGCCACCGCCGGCAGAATGAGTTTCTCGCGGGAAATAAGCCTTGGCATTTCGGCCCGGGAGTTTGCCCTCTGGTGCCAGCCGCTGCAGGATGCGCGCAGCGGCCGCTGCTGCGGGGTGGAGATCCTGCTGCGCTGGAATAATCCCCGCCGTGGGACGATTTCGCCGGAGGTATTTATCCCCATCGCCGAAGGCAATAATCTGATCATCCCTCTCACCCGCTATGTGATTGCCGAAACCGCTCGCCGCCTGGACGCTTTTCCTCGCGACCGCCATTTTCACATCGCGATCAATGTCGCCGCGCGCCATTTCGCTAACGGACTCCTGCTGCGCGACCTGCACAATTACTGGTTCAGCGTGGATCCGGTGCAGCAGCTGGTGGTCGAGCTAACCGAACGCGATGTCCTGCAGGATGGCGACCAGCATATGGCCGAACATCTGCACTTTAAGGGCGTACAGCTGGCGATCGATGATTTTGGTACCGGCAATACTTCGCTCTCATGGCTGGAAAAGCTGCGCCCGGATGTTTTGAAGATCGACCGCTCGTTCACCAGCTCGGTCGGCATAGATAGCGTGAACGCGACGGTGACAGATATTATTATCGCCCTCGCCAACCGCCTGCATATTGTTACCGTTGCCGAAGGGGTGGAGACGCTGGAGCAGGAAAACTACCTGCGTAGCCACGGCGTCGATGTGCTGCAGGGGTTTTATTATGCGCGGCCGATGCCGGTGGAGGCGTTCCCGGCGTGGCTGGCCAGCAGGGAGGAGAGTGAGAGTGAGGGTGAGAGCGAGACGACAGAATAACTCGCCGGCCGCAGCGGCCGGCGAGCCTGGCGATTACTCTTCTTCGTCGCTCGGCGGGCGAGTGACCACCGCGCGCACCAGATCGACCCGGTAATCATTCGCTTCCACTACGGTAAAATGCAGCGGCGGAAGCGACACGACGTCGCCAATGCGCGGGATATGACCATTGGCGGAGATCACCAGCCCGGCAACGGTGGCAATATCCTCATCGTCATTGATCAGTGGATCCAGCCCCAGCGCCTGCTGCAGCGCATGCAGGTCGGTCGACCCCTTAATAAGCCAGCCATCGCCATCGATGACAATCTCTGGCGTCTCATCAGCGTCCGGGAATTCACCGGCGATGGCTTCAAGGACGTCCAGCGGCGTGACCAGCCCCTGCACCACGCCAAATTCATTAGTTACGATGACGAAGCTGCCGCGCGCCCGACGCAGGACCCCGAGCAGATTGATCGGGTCCAGCGTTTCCGGAACGACAATTGCCGGGGAGGCAGAAGCCAGCGCCGCGACGTTTTCCCCCGACTCCAGGGCCACCAGCATCTCTTTCGCCCGCACGATACCAATGATTTCATCCAGCTCTCCGCGGCAGACCGGGAAGAGGCTGTGCGGCGACGACAGCAGCTGACGACGAATTTCATCTTCACTCTGCTCAGCGTCGACCCAGCTGATTTCTCCGCGCGGGGTCATGATGCTGCGCAGGGAGCGCTGGGCCAGGGTCAGCACGCCGTTAATCATGTAGCGCTCTTCTTCCGCAAAGGCGCCCTCAGGAACGGGCACCGCGGCTGGACTGTCTGCGTCATGGCTGACGGAGGCCTGTTTGCGGCCGCCCATCAGGCGCAGGATGGCATCCGCGGTCCGAGCGCGCAGCGGCAGCGTCGACTGGTGGCGAACAAAGTTACGGCGCGCCACCTGGTTAAAGAACTCGATAATGATCGAGAAACCGATCGCCGCGTACAGATACCCTTTTGGAATATGGAAGCCAAACCCTTCAGCCACCAGGCTAAGGCCAATCATCAACAGGAAGCTCAGACAGAGCACGACCACCGTCGGGTGCTGGTTGACAAAGCGCGTCAACGGCTTGGAGGCCAGCAGCATCAAGATCATCGCGATCACCACCGCCGCCATCATCACCGGCAGATGGTTAACCATCCCGACCGCCGTGATCACGGCGTCCAGGGAGAAGACGGCATCCAGCACCACTATCTGCAATACTACTACCCAGAAACTGGCATAGCCTTTACCGTGACCGGCATCGTGCTGGCGGTTTTCCAGCCGTTCATGCAGCTCGGTTGTCGCCTTAAACAACAAGAAGATCCCGCCGAGCAGCATGATGAGATCGCGCCCGGAAAAGGAGAAATCGGCGATGGTAATCAGTGGTTTCGTCAGCGTTACCATCCAGGAGATGACCGACAGCAGCCCCAGGCGCATCACCAGCGCCAGTGACAGGCCGATCAGACGCGCTTTATCGCGCTGCTTCGGCGGCAGTTTGTCCGCCAGGATGGCAATAAACACCAGGTTGTCGATACCGAGCACAATTTCCAGAACGATAAGCGTCAACAGGCCGGCCCAGATTGAGGGATCCATTAACAATTCCATGTACGACTCCGGTTTGCGGCAAGGTCAGTCATCGCCATGCCATGCAGGGGCGCGACACCAGGTGCTGAAAGAAATGCGGGATACGTAGAGGTGGCAATCAGATGCCAGAAAGTGAAAAGACGTCGATGACGGTCCATACTGCGGGCTATGCCCTATACTCCTGAGTAATTAAACGGAAGTTAAACATAGCAAAATATAGATCGAAATTGGAAATAATTTACCTGAATTTGCAATAACTAAGGCTATTTTTTGCGCTGCAAAATTATTCGCAGACGATACGTGATTAACGGATCTTCATCACATTAATTATTTTTTCACTGTCTAAAATAATTCGCGGTAGTAACTATTTTCTATCTTACACCCTAACTGAATCGATTTTGTCCTCAAGAGTGATTCAGGATGTATCAAAGCAGATGATGCATTCACGATAATAAAGGAGGTAGCAAGTGACGATTGCTATTGTAATAGGCACACATGGTTGGGCTGCAGAACAGCTGCTGAAAACAGCAGAAATGCTGTTGGGCGAGCAGGAAAACGTTGGCTGGATCGATTTCGTTCCGGGTGAAAATGCCGAAACGTTGATCGAGAAATACAACGCCCAGTTGGCAAAACTGGATACCAGTAAAGGCGTGCTGTTTCTCGTCGATACATGGGGAGGCAGCCCTTTCAACGCTGCTAGCCGCATTGTCGTCGATAAAGAGCATTACGAAGTTATCGCCGGCGTCAATATCCCGATGCTGGTGGAAACCTTCATGGCCCGCGACGACGATCCTTCCTTTGATGAACTGGTCGCCTTAGCGGTTGAAACCGGCAGCGAAGGCGTGAAAGCGCTTAAAGCCAAACCGGTGGAAAAAGCGGCCCCTGCGCCCGCGCCTGCCGCAGCGCCAAAAGCCGCCGCACCGGCCAAACCCATGGGCCCGAACGACTACATGGTAATTGGCCTTGCGCGTATAGACGACCGTCTGATCCATGGTCAGGTCGCCACCCGCTGGACCAAAGAGACCAACGTTACCCGCATCATCGTTGTCAGTGATGAAGTGGCCGCGGATACCGTACGTAAAACTCTGCTGACCCAGGTTGCGCCGCCGGGCGTCACCGCTCACGTGGTGGATGTGGCCAAAATGATCCGCGTCTACAACAACCCCAAGTATGCCGGACAGCGCGTTATGCTGCTGTTTACTAACCCGACCGACGTTGAACGTATCGTCGAGGGCGGCGTGAAAATCACCAGCGTCAACATCGGCGGTATGGCGTTCCGCCAGGGTAAAACCCAGGTTAACAACGCGATTTCAGTCGATGCCAAAGATATTGAGGCGTTTAAAAAGCTGAACGCCCGCGGTATCGAGCTGGAGGCACGTAAAGTGTCCACCGACCCGAAACTGAAAATGATGGATCTGATCGCTAAGGTTGATAAATAACCCGGCGGATCGCGCCCCAGTTTTCACTTTAAGACTTAATCAACAGGAGAAGTACAATGGAGATTACCCTTCTTCAGATTGTGCTGGTGTTCATCGTCGCGTGTATTGCGGGTATGGAGTCGGTACTTGATGAATTTCAGTTCCACCGTCCCCTGATCGCCTGTACGCTGATCGGCGCCGTTCTCGGCGATATGAAAACCGGTATTATCATCGGCGGTACGCTGGAGATGATAGCCCTGGGCTGGATGAACATCGGTGCGGCGGTAGCCCCTGATGCCGCGCTGGCGTCCATTATTTCCACCGTCCTGGTTATTGCCGGCCATCAGAGCATCGGCGCCGGTATCGCGCTGGCTATCCCGCTGGCGGCGGCAGGCCAGGTGCTGACCATCATCGTGCGCACCATCACCGTGGCCTTCCAGCACGCGGCGGATAAAGCGGCAGAGAATGGCAACCTGACCGCCCTGTCGTGGCTGCACGTCTCGTCCCTGTTCCTGCAGGCGATGCGTATCGCTATCCCGGCCGTTATCGTGGCGATTTCCGTCGGCACCAGCGAAGTTCAGGGCCTGCTGAATGCTATCCCGGAAGTGGTCACCAGCGGTCTGAACATCGCCGGCGGTATGATCGTGGTTGTCGGTTATGCAATGGTCATCAACATGATGCGCGCAGGCTATCTGATGCCGTTCTTCTACCTCGGCTTCGTCACCGCCGCCTTCACCAACTTCAACCTGGTGGCCCTGGGCGTGATTGGTGCGGTCATGGCAATCCTCTACATCCAGCTGAGCCCGAAATATAACCGCGTCGCCGGTGCGCCGGCTCAGGCGGCTGGTAACAACGATCTCGATAACGAACTGGACTAACAGGTGAGCGAAATGGTTGATATGACTAAAAATACCACCGAGAAAAAACTCACACAGAGTGATATTCGTGGCGTGTTCATTCGTTCTAACCTGTTCCAGGGTTCATGGAACTTCGAACGTATGCAGGCGCTGGGGTTCTGCTTCTCTATGGTTCCGGCGATTCGTCGTCTGTACCCGGAGAACAACGATGCGCGTAAGCAGGCGATTAAGCGTCACCTTGAGTTTTTCAACACCCACCCTTACGTTGCCGCTCCGGTACTGGGCGTAACGCTGGCGATGGAAGAGCAGCGCGCCAATGGCGCAGAGATTGACGATGGCGCTATCAACGGCATCAAAGTCGGTCTGATGGGACCGCTGGCCGGCGTTGGCGACCCGATCTTCTGGGGTACCGTGCGTCCGGTGTTTGCAGCCTTAGGCGCCGGGATCGCGATGAGCGGTAGCCTGCTCGGTCCTCTGCTGTTCTTTATCCTGTTCAACGCGGTGCGTCTGCTGACCCGTTACTACGGCGTCGCCTATGGTTATCGCAAAGGCGTGGATATCGTTAAAGATATGGGCGGCGGCTTCCTGCAGAAACTGACTGAGGGGGCGTCAATCCTCGGCCTGTTTGTCATGGGGGCGCTGGTTAACAAGTGGACGCATGTGAACATTCCGATGGTGGTGTCAAAAATCACCGGCTCTGACGGACAGGTTCACGTCACCACGGTGCAGACTATCCTTGATCAGCTGATGCCGGGTCTGGTGCCGCTGCTGTTGACCTTCGCCTGTATGTGGCTGCTGCGTAAGAAAGTTAACCCGCTGTGGATCATCGTTGGCTTCTTCGTCATCGGTATCGCCGGCTACGCGGTCGGCCTGCTGGGTCTGTAATTTCCAGGCTGTACGCCGGGGGCTTGCCCCCGGCTTTTTTTTATCAGGAGAAACGCAAAGCAATGACCTTCACGGACCTGGTGATCATCCTGTTTATCCTTGCGCTACTGGCCTACGCGATATATGACCAGTTTATTATGCCGAGGCGAAACGGCCCGGTACTGCTGGCCATCCCCCTGCTTCGCCGCAGTCGCGTTGACGGCATGATCTTTGTCGGCCTCACCGCCATTCTGATCTATAACAACATCACCCAGCACGGCACGGCGATCACCACCTGGCTATTATCTGTGCTGGCGCTGATGGGGCTCTATTTATTCTGGATCCGTACGCCGAAAATCATTTTTAAACCGCGCGGCTTTTTCTTCGCCAACGTGTGGATAGAATATCAGCGGATTAAAGAGATGAATTTATCCGAGGACGGTGTGCTGGTGATGCAATTAGAGCAACGGCGGCTGCTGATACGCGTACGAAATATCGACGATCTGGAGAAGATATACAAACTTCTCATTACAACTCAATGACTTAAAAATATAGCCAGCGCTATATTATTCCCGTTAGCAGCGGAGAAATATTATAGCCACGGCTATATTTCCCGCCTAACCTTATCTTTTTTATTAACTATTTTTTCACTTATAAATTTAAATGAAAATCGTTATCATTTGGTTATTAAAATAGCCCTCCTCTGTTATTGTTTTATATTCTAAAAATATGTTAAGGTTGCGCCCGTCGTTGGGGAGTAGCCGATTTCCTGCCCGCCAGGAAATGTACGTGTCAACATACTCGTTGCAAAACGTGGCACGTACGGGTTGAAGAGATTCAATCAGGCGAGACCATAGATACATCACTGCTGTACGTATTGCTCAGCCATTGAGCGGCTCCGCGTATGTTTACTGGGGGCAGCGATGTGTCATATGGATTATCCCCGGTCAGGACACGCACATGAATTTATCCGCTACCATTCTTCTCGCTTTCGGCATGTCCATGGACGCCTTCGCAGCCTCCATCGGCAAAGGCGCCACCCTGCATAAACCCAAATTTTCAGAGGCAGTACGCACCGGGCTGATTTTTGGCGCCATTGAAACCCTGACACCGCTGGTCGGCTGGGGGCTTGGCATGCTGGCCAGCCAGTTTATCCTCGAGTGGAATCACTGGATTGCCTTTATTTTACTGGTGTTTCTCGGCGGGCGAATGATCGTCGAAGGTTTTCGCGGCGACAGCGACGAGGCGTGCGAGGCGCCTCACCGACATGGTTTCTGGCTTCTGGTCACCACCGCCTTCGCCACCAGCCTTGACGCGATGGCCGTCGGCGTCGGTCTGGCCTTCCTGCAGGTCAGCATTGTGACCACCGCGCTGGCGATCGGCTGCGCCACCTTTATCATGTCGACGCTGGGGATGATGGTCGGTCGCTTTATCGGCCCGCTGCTTGGCAAACGAGCCGAAATTCTCGGCGGTATCGTGCTGATTGGCATCGGCAGCGAAATCCTCTGGAGCCATTTCGCCGGTTAAGCTTTACGCTTCGCGCTGCCAGCAGTGGATCATAAAATCGGTCTGGCAACCAAAGGTCGGCTGCTGACGCAGCGCGGCGTGCACTTCGGCTTTAGCCCGCCATGCGAACGGCGTCATCTGCAGCAGGGCCTGCGCTTCACTTCCCGTCAGGATCATCGGGTAAGCCAGCTGCTGCTGAGCCTCCAGGCGGAACCCCGGCATCGCTTCCGTCTTCAGCTCATGCAGGCGAACTTCATCGTAAATCAGCCCTTTCAGCTCCAGTAGGTGACGGGGACCCGGCGTGGCGGTGATCACCCAACCACCGGGACGCACCACCCGCGCCAGCTCTTCGGCGTTGCAGGGCGCGTAAATGCGCACTACCGCGTCGAAGCTAGCGTCGGAAAATGGCAGGCGCTGGCTGGAGGCCACGCAAAAATTCACCTGCGGGTAGCGTTTTGCCGCCGCGCGGATCGCCGGCTTCGACACGTCCAGCCCCCAGCTGCGGCTGGCGATGGCGGCAAACGCGTGGGTGTAATACCCCTCGCCACAGCCGATATCCAGTAAATCCGTAGGGGCGTAATGTCGCAGCCGCTCAGCGATAGCATCCCGTAGCGGCTGATAATGTCCGGCGTCGAGGAACGCCCGCCGGGCCTGCATCATTTCGGCGCTATCGCCGGGATCGCGCGACCGCTTGAACTGCACCGGTAGCAGATTGACGTACCCCTCTTTCGCCAGATCGAACTGGTGCCGCTGCGGGCAGGAATAGTGGTTGTCGCTACGGCTGAGCGGCGCGTGACAAAGGGGGCAACTGTATGACATGACGGCTCCGGTGTTGCTGAAAGGGCGAAAGTGTAGCGCTATTCGCCCCTGCAGACCACTGTTACAGCGCCGGCCCCTGTGGGTGGCTATCGTGCATTACGATCAGATTCTCCGCCCCTTGCGGCATGCCGTCCGGCATGACGTTCTCCAGCCGCAGGACATCGCCCATGATCTGGCTGAAGACCGGCGCGGACACAGCGCCGCCGTAATAGGAACCATTGCTCGGATCGTTCATCACCACCACCAGCGCGAACTGTGGTCGACTGGCGGGCGCCACGCCGGCGGTATAGGCCACATACTTATCGATATATTTGCCGTCCGGGCCAATTTTCTTCGCCGTGCCGGTTTTTACCGCCACCCGGTAGTCGCGTACCGCCGCTTTGGTACCGCCCCCGCCCGGGAGCGCCACGCTCTCCATCATATGTTCCACGCTATGCACAATACTCTCCGGCATCACCCGCGTGCCCATCACCGGCGGATCGATGCGGGTAATCGACAGTGGTCGCGCAATGCCGAAGCCGCCGATGGTGGCGTAGACGTGGGCGAGCTGGAGCGGGGTGACCATCAAACCATAGCCGAAGGCGAAGGTGGCGCGATCCAGTTGCCCCCAGTAGCGGCGATGCGGCATCAGCCCGGCGCTTTCGCCGGTCAACCCCAGCCCCGTCGGTTCGCCAAAGCCGAAAGCTTTATAGGTATCGATCAGATGCTGCACCGGCATGGCGAGCGAGAGATGGGACACGCCGGTATCGCTGGATTTCTGCAGGATCCCGGTCAGGCTCAGCTCCGGATAATAGCCCACATCGCGAATACGATGGCCATCGAGGACGAACGGATGGGTATCCACCACGCTGTCTGGCTGGACAATCCCCTGCTGTAGCGCAGTCATGATCACCAGCGGTTTGACCGTCGACCCGGGCTCGAAGGTGTCGCTGATGGCCCGGTTGCGAAAATCATCCAGCGTCGCGCTATCGCGATTGTTCGGATTGAAGTCCGGATAGCTGGCCATCGCCAGGATCTCGCCGGTATCAATTTTGATCAATACCGCCGCCCCGGACTCTGCTTTGTTCCAGCGGACGGCGTTGTCGAGGGCGTCTTCCGTCACCGTCTGCAGGCGTTCATCAATACTCAGCTGCAGATTATGCGCCGGAACCGGCGGCACTTCGGTAATGTTCTCAATGACATTGCCATGTTTATCTTTACGCACCAGACGTCGCCCGGGTTTACCGGTCAACTGGGCGTTAAAGCTTTTCTCCACCCCTTCGATGCCCTGATTATCAACATTGGTAAAGCCCAGCAGATTGGCAGCCACGTGGCCCGCCGGGTAGAACCGTCGCGATTCATCGCGCAGGTAGACGCCCGGCAGATGCAGTTTATCAATCCACTCAGCCTGCTCGGGATTGATCTGACGCGCCAGATAGAGAAAGCGAGCGTGGGGATGACTCTGTACCCGCTGGGCCAGCTCTCCGAGGTTGAGGTGCAGCGCTTCGGCCATCGCCTGCCAGCGGGGCCCATAGCCCACACCGCCCTTCTCCATAGTGGTCTGCGGGTCGATCCAGATAGCACTGACCGGAACGCTCACCGCCAGCGGCCGTCCTTCCCGGTCGCTGATCATCCCCCGCTCAACCGCTACGGGTTCTTCGCGCAGGGAGCGCATATCTTCTTGTTTTACCAGGTTATCGGGGGAGATAATTTGTAGCCAGCCCACGCGGACCAGCAGCAGCCCCAGACAACCGAGAATGGCCACACACAGTAACCCGAAGCGAATCGGGGTGAAACTGGCGGCGGACTTCGTTTTTTTCTTTAGCACCATAGCTCCGGCATTGTTTTGCAACCAACTGATTTAACAGAAAATTAGCAAAACAGACTGCTACACAATGCTAATAAAGATGAGTATTTGCAACAAGACGCGACGGGAGGGGGAAAAATGACATGCTTTGCAATAAAAATGCAAAAGCCCCGCGCAGGCGAGGCTTTTATACAAGAAGAGTGGTCTTGTATCAGATAGCAGTTACGTTAACTGCAGCCGGACCTTTCTGGCCGTCCTGAATTTCGAACTCAACGTTCTGGCCTTCAGCCAGAGTTTTGAAGCCGTTACCCTGGATAGCGGAGAAGTGTACGAACACGTCTTTGCTGCCATCAGCCGGAGTAATGAAACCAAAACCTTTAGACTCGTTGAACCACTTAACTTGACCTTTAATCTTTGCCATTTGCAAAATTCCTTAGACTGTTTTCTTCGCCTGCTGGCGTTTACCTAGATAAAACTGACACATAACTGCATGAGGCACTAATTTAAGGTTCGGCAGAGAAGCGGTATTCAACGACAACGTGTTTACTCAGGACTTCTTTACTGAAAATGCCACACATAAACAGAACTGTACCTCGTTTAACCCGAAACGTGTTATCACACACTACGTAAATAATGGCAAGCCATTTTTAAACGTGTCTCGATCGTTCGCACAAATTATAAGGTAATCATTTGATCGCCTGCACATTTATGCGTCTTTGCCGCCCCTGGCAAGGCGCTACAGCATAAGCCAATATCGCCCATTCGCTGCCTCATTACTGCAACTTTTTTACCATAGCTCAACAACTTCGCTTCGTCCAGGTATGTCCGTACACGAACTGCTGTGATGTAAGCGTCTGGTGGGCAACGGTGAATATTGATGCGCATAATTCGTTATAACTCCAGACTAAAAATCGCTAAGCCGTGCCAGTGTAGTGATAATAAAACCTGTTAGTCGTCACGCTAAAAATAGTGCTAATTCTGCACCTTAATAATGAAAAAAAGATGACAGTGTCACGTTACCCAACAATAAACGCGGCGAGAATGACTTTATTTACAGCGTGTAATAAAGAGGATATTGCACTAAGAAAGGAATAATGGAATAAGAATAAGATATTACCGCCCGCTATCATGCAGGTGCGCATCTTATGATGCACACCTGTCGGGCGCCTTAACGTTCAGCTACCAGGCGGATAAACTCATCCTCCCCTTTCGCCTTGCCGGCGACGGTCGGCTCAGCCACATCCTCTTTCTCTGGCGCATTAGCTTCGCACAGGCGACGTAACAGCGCATTCTGCCGCTTTTGCTGATCCAGCAGCGCTTGCAGCAGCTCTATCTGCTCATTCGCCCGCGAACTGGCGCGGTTGACGAAGAACCATAACAACAGACCGACAAGCAGCAGCGCCACGGACACAGCCAGCGATGCCAGATTTAAAATCCCAGGATTTAGTAACTCACTCATTTCACCACCTCAAAGAGAAGGCGTTCATTCTACCACCCGCGGCGCAGAAGGAAATCAGTCGGCAGAAAAATGTCTTACCACGGAATAAATTTATTAATAGTGCAAATGCCGCTGAAAAACTGAACATCCTGGTCGCACATTACGTTAAGCATCTGAGTCCACAGCAACAGGCAGCCTGCTATGATGACTATCAGTAAAACCCACCGTAATTTTTTCACTCCACTCTCCGCATCAGTACGCAATGTCGCCAGGATAGCACGGCCTTCTTAAACCGCGGCTAACTGTATTACGAAAGGTAAGTTTAGGAATCATCGACTTGTTTCAAAACGTGTTCGTGTCAAAATCAAGCCAGGGATCATACAAATAATGAGGCATCAATGCGATTAATCATTCGTACTATTATCTTGGTGGCTATCTTATGGATTGGCGTATTATTGAGCGGTTATGGGGTGTTATTCCACAGTGAGGAAAACGTCGGCGGTCTGGGTCTTAAGTGCCAATACCTCACCGCCCGCGGAGTCAGCACCGCACTTTATGTTCATTCCGACAGCGGAGTGATCGGCGTCAGCAGTTGCCCTCTGCTGCGTAAAAGCACAACCGTGGTTGATAACGGCTAACATCGAACCGGCGATCGCGACGTAGCGCCGCGGTCGCCAACCCCGTTATCCGCCGCCTCAGAACGGATAGTCGTTGTATCCCATTTGTTCAGAAATCTTACGCGCCGCCTGGTGGAGCATCGCCACGTATTCATGCAAGCGTTCTTCAGAGAAACGTAGCGTTGGGAAAGAGATGCTTAGCCCGGCGATGACCACGCCGAAACGGTCAAACACCGGCACGCCAATGCAGCGCAGCCCCTCTTCCTGTTCCTCATTATCCTCGCCATAGCCCTGCTCGCGAACGCCATCCAGCACTTTTAGCAACTCCTCGGTGCTGGTAATGGTCCGCTCGGTGCTGCGCTTATACTCCACGCCGTCGAGGATCTGCTCCACTTCGCTGCGATCGCGCCATGCCAGCAGCACCTTGCCAATCGCGGTACTGTACAGCGGGTTGCGGCGGCCAATACGCGAGTACATCCGCAGGTTATACATCGAGTCAATTTTATGGATGTAGACGATACTGTCTTCATCCAGCGCCCCAAGATGGATGGTCTCTTTCGTCAGTCGCGAAAGTTCGCGCATCTGAATATCGGCGCTGCGCACCAGGTCGACGTTCTGCAGCGCGCGCGCGCCCAGTTCGAACAGCTTGAGGGTGAGAGAGTATTTCTCAGACTCTCCTTCCTGTGCCACATAGCCCAGTGATTTCATGGTCTGTAAAAAGCGATAAACGGTGCTTTTCGACATCATGACGCGCTGGGACAGTTCGGTAATGCCAATTTCACGCTCTTCACCCAGCGCCTGTAGGATGCCGAAAACCTTCAATACCGAAGAGACAGAATCTGGCTGTTTATCCAAATCTGCACCTGCCATTTATCACCTCGTCGTAACTGTTTTATAAAAATTAGAACCGGTTTTTATTATAAATTCGCCGCCTCTGAGCCGCAATCATTCTTCTGCCACTTCGTTACAAATCTGCGACATACTGCGAATTAATCAATGCTAAACTCATCATTCAAAAAACCGTTTCATTTAAGACTCATATTCACCATGGATAAAAATTCTTCTGATGGCGTGCCGTTGCCGCAACGCTATGGCGCCATTCTGACCATCGTGCTTGGGCTGACCATGGCCGTGCTCGACGGGGCTATCGCCAACGTCGCGCTGCCGACTATCGCCAGCGATCTCAACGCCTCACCGGCGGCTTCAATCTGGATCGTTAACGCCTACCAAATCGCCATTGTCATCGCCCTGCTGCCGCTCTCCTTCCTCGGCGACATGGTCGGCTATCGGCGTATCTATAAGATAGGCCTGGTGGTGTTTATCTTTACCTCGCTGGCCTGCGCGCTGTCGCGTAGCCTCGAAATGCTAACCTTCGCTCGCGTCGCGCAGGGATTGGGCGGCGCCGCGCTGATGAGCGTCAACACCGCGCTGATCCGTCTGATTTATCCGCAGCGCTTTCTTGGTCGCGGCATGGGCATTAACTCCTTTGTCGTTGCCGTCTCTTCGGCGGCCGGCCCGACTATCGCCGCAGCGATCCTCTCCCTCGCCTCATGGCAATGGCTGTTTTTAATTAACGTGCCTCTCGGCATCGTCGCCTTTGTTCTGGCCATGCGCTTTCTGCCGCCCAACAGCGCGCGCAGCAAAATCATCCGCTTCGATCTGCCGAGCGCCATTATGAACGCCCTTACCTTCGGGCTGCTAATCACCGCCCTGAGCGGTTTCGCCCAGGGGCAGTCCACTCAGCTGGTGCTGGCGGAGGTCGCCGCTATGCTGGTGGTGGGGTTCTTCTTCGTTCGCCGCCAGCTCACGATGCCCGTCCCCCTGCTGCCGGTCGACCTGCTGCGTATCCCACTCTTCTCTCTCTCTATCTGCACTTCCATCTGCTCCTTCTGCGCGCAAATGCTGGCGATGGTCTCCCTGCCCTTTTTTCTGCAGTCGATGATGGGGCGCAGCGAAGTGGAGACTGGTCTGCTGCTAACGCCGTGGCCGTTAGCGACCATGGTGATGGCGCCGCTGGCCGGCTATTTGATCGAGAAATGTCATGCCGGGCTGCTGGGGGCTATCGGCCTGCTGATTATGGCCTGCGGCCTGTTCGGCCTTGCGCTGCTGCCCTCGTCGCCCTCCGATCTGGATATCATCTGGCGCATGGCGCTGTGCGGCGCCGGCTTCGGGCTGTTTCAGTCGCCGAACAACCATACCATCGTCGCCTCGGCTCCGAGCCATCGTAGCGGCGGCGCCAGCGGCATGCTGGGCACCGCTCGCCTGCTCGGACAGAGCACCGGCGCGGCGCTGGTGGCACTGCTATTCAATTTGCTCGGTAACAACGGCACCCACACCGCCCTGCTGCTGGCCGGCACCCTGGCTATCGTCGCCGCGCTAATTAGCGGTCTGCGGGTCACTCAGCCGCGCGCAGCCTGACGGACGGTAAAAAAAATCCGCAGCTTGCGGGCTGCGGATTTTCGTTTTCAGCGTCAGAAGATGGATTATTTCAGATATTCACCGCTACGCAGGGCTTCAATACGCTTATCCAGCGGCGGGTGAGTCATAAACAGTTCGCTCATGGATTTCGCTTTACCGTTAATGCAGAACGCCATCATGCTGCTGGCTTCCTGCGGCTCATAGCTGGTTTTCAGACGCTGCAGGGCTGCAATCATCTTCTCGCGGCCTACCAGACGCGCCGAGCCGGCGTCAGCATGGAACTCACGGTAACGCGAGAACCACATGGTGATTATGCTGGCCAGAATACCAAACACCAGCTCAAGCACCGTGGCGACGGCGAAGTAGATCAGCGGGTTGCCATTGCTGCTCTCCCCTTCATCTTCCCTGTTGCCGCCGAGGAAACCGGCCGCAATCTGCGCGATAACGCGGGAGATAAAGATAACGAAGGTGTTCACCACCCCCTGGATCAGGGTCATGGTAACCATATCGCCATTGGCGATGTGGCTGATTTCATGGGCAATGACCGCTTCCGCTTCATCACGGCTCATGTTTTGCAACAGCCCGGTGCTGACGGCGACCAGCGAGGCGTCACGACGCGCGCCGGTGGCGAAGGCGTTAATGTCAGGCGCGTGATAGATAGCTACCTGCGGCATGGCAATACCTACCTGCTGCGCCTGCTGCGCAACGGTATTCATCAGCCAGCGTTCCGTTTCGTTGCGCGGCTGCTCGATCACTTCCCCACCCACTGACTTCAGCGCCATCCACTTCGACATCATCAGCGAAACGATAGAACCACCGAAGCCGAACAGCAGGGCCATAATCAGAAGACCGGTCATGCTGCTGGATTGGATCCCCGTGAGGCTTAACACCAGCCCGAACACGACCATCACTGCCAGGTTCGTCAGCAGGAAAAGCGCGATTCGCATCATAATTTTCTTTTTACCTCAATTTAACAAAACGCACTATGCGATTACCCACATCGTATGGGTCAGGCTGCAATTTTCAACCATCAGCCCCCGCTAAGTCACGATAAAAACACAACTTTACATTTTGTAGCATCTTGCTGACAGCGGCAGCGCAGGTTGACATTTTGTTAGATGAGCTGAATGGCGATGACAACGCGCACAAAAAAAACGGGCACCTCTCAGGGTGCCCGTTAGCAACTTATTTGCTGGCCGGCGGTTCCACCGCCGGGCGCGCTTTTTCCAGATGCGCCAGGTCTACCGCGATATGGACCGTTTCATCAAGATATGGATCCGGCTCCTGGTAATCCTTCGGCAGATCGTCCAGTTTTTTCAACGGCGGCTTGCCTTCGCGTTTCAGGCGATCGTTAATCCGCGCCAGACGAATCGCATCATCTTCTTCGTTCTCTTTCTCACGCTGGGCGTAGTTCAGAGAGACGATGTTACGTTTGTCCTTCATCGCGTTATAACGGGCAATATCCTTCATGATGTACTGGAATTCAGGATCCTGCGCAATACGCTCGTCGTGGCGCTTGAGCAGCTCCGGTCCAAACGGGATCAGATCCCCGGACTTCACATAGGTGGCCGCGTTGATGCTATCCCACGGCAGCGCGTTGTCTTCATACTGCTCGCCGGTTTCGCGATCTTCATTGCCGGTTGGCATCATGATATCCGGCGTCACGCCTTTGCGCTGCGTACTGCCGCCGTTAATACGATAGAACTTCTGGATGGTGTACTGGACGGAACCCAACGCCGGCCACTCCGGACGCAGCATTTGATCGTAAATACGATTCAACGAGCGATACTGCTGTACCGTCCCTTTACCGAAGGTCGGTTCGCCAACGATCAGCGCGCGGCCATAGTCCTGCATCGCTGCGGCGAAGATCTCAGACGCCGAGGCGCTAAAGCGGTCAACCAGCACCACCAGCGGCCCTTTGTAATAAACCACGCCATCGTTGTCGCTGTCTTCGCGCACTTTGCCATTATTATCCCGCACCTGCACCACCGGACCGGACGGAATAAACAGACCCGAAAGCGATACCGCCTCTGTCAGCGCTCCGCCGCCGTTGCTGCGCAGGTCAATGATGATGCTGCTGACGTTCTGTTTTTCCAGCTTCTGCAGCTGCACTTTCACGTCATCGGTCAGGCCAACGTAAAAGCCTGGAATATCCAGCACGCCGACTTTTTCTTTCCCGACGGTTTTCACCGACATCTTCACCGCACGGTCTTCCAGACGAATGCGCTCGCGGGTCAGCGTTACAATACGCGTCTTGGCTCCTTTACCGGCCGGCAGGATTTCAAGACGAACCTTGCTGCCCTTCGGCCCTTTAATCAGCGCCACGACGTCATCCAGACGCCAGCCGATGACATCAACCATCGACTTCCCGGTCTGGCCAACGCCAACGATGCGATCGCCGACGCTGATCGCTTTGCTTTTCGCGGCTGGACCGCCCGCCACCAGCGAATTAATGACGGTATAGTCATCATCCATCTGCAGCACGGCGCCGATCCCCTCGAGTGAGAGGCTCATTTCGGTGTTGAACTGCTCGGTATTACGCGGCGACAGATAATTTGTGTGCGGATCGATTTCGCGAGCGAAGGCGGTCATCGCCAGCGAGAAGACATCTTCGCTGTTGGTTTGCGCCAGGCGACGGATAGCAAACTTATAGCGACGGGTTAAGGTGTCGCGGATCTCTTTATCGTCTTTACCCGCCAGCTTCAGGCTTAACTGGTCAAACTTAACCTTAGCGTCCCACAGCTTGTTCAGCTCGGCCTCGTCTTTTGGCCACGGCGCTTTGGAGCGGTCAAGGTTGAAATTATCATTGCCGGTAAAGTCCATCGGACGTTCAAGCACCTTCAGCGCATACTGATAGCGCTCGAAGCGGCGCTGCTGCCCCAGGTTGTAGAGGTCGTAAAAGACGTCCAGTTTCCCGCTGCGCAGCTCATCGCCAATTTGGTCTTTTTTAGCCGCAAACTTCGCCACATCGCTGGCCAGCAGCACATTGTGGCTGTAGTCCAGCAGGTTCAGGTAACGGTCAAAAATCTTTGCCGAGAAGGCGTTGTCGAGATCAAACTGACGGTAATGAGAGCGGGTAAAGCGCGACGTCACGCGCTCGCTTACCGTCGCGTGCTGCGGCTCTTCTTTCAGCACGGGGATTTGATCTGCGCGGGTTATGTCATCAACAGCGAATGCATGGCCTGCTATTGCCAGCAGGCCCGCAAGCGCGGTGATTTTAAAAAATGTGTTCATGCCTGGCCCGGCCTCCGTTTCAGAACACCAGGTGTTCTGCGCGTACAATCATTGACATACCAGAAGTCAGCTGTACACGAACGCCATCTTTGGTGATTTCCAGAACGGTGGCGTCCATGGCGTTATTGCCTGCTTTTACCTTCAGCGCCTGGCCGACGGTCAGAACGGAAACATCCGATACCGGAGTAAGACGCTCTTCACGCGGGGCTTTGGCCGCAACAGGACGCGGTTTACGCTGTTCAGCGCCTTCTTTACGACGCGGCTGCTGAGGACGCGGTTTACGCTCGCGGCGAACGCCTTCATCCTGCTGGCCTGCGGCCGCAGCGGCTTCGCGTTTTTTCGCCTGCTGGGCTGCGCGCTGCGCCTGAACGCGAGCTTTCGCTTCTTCCAGCTGCTGACGCGCATGGGCAATGTGCTGCTCTTCCAGTTCGCCGCACGGATTGCCATCCAGGTCAACGCGAATAGCGCCGGCTTTTACGCCGTACAGATAACGCCAGCTGGACGTGTAGAGACGTAATGCAGCGCGAAGCTGGGTCTTGCTGAGATTCATCTCACCACCCACTCGCTCAACGAGATCCTGAAAAATTCCGATTTTCAGGGGGCGCGCTTCACCTTCAGCGCTAAAGCACTGCGGGAAACGTTCGGCCAGAAAGGCGATAACTTCTTTACTGCTATTCAACTTAGGTTGATTTTCCATGAAATTTCCTGATTACAACGGACGTAGCCAACAAGCCGCAGGCATGAACAGGCGACATTATAATGACGTCCTCGCTAAATGCTACGTTATCCGTTGATTATCCCACGACACGGGTAAAGATTTTTTGATAATCCGTGGCCGCAATGAGTTTTTCCAGATGCTCGACCAGCGTGCGCAACCCCTGCTCATCTTCAGCGGTGAAGCGCCCGTAAGCCGGACTATCGATATCCAGCACGCCGATAATCTGGCCATTCACGCGCAGAGGGAAGACAATTTCCGAATTACTGGCGGCATCGCAGGCAATGTGGCCGTCAAAGGCGTGGACGTCCTCGACGCGCTGGACCTGAGCCTGCGCCACCGCCGCGCCGCATACGCCTCGCCCGACCGGGATCCGCACGCAGGCCAGTTTGCCCTGGAACGGTCCCAACACCAGGGTATCGCCTTCCAGAAGGTAGAAACCGGCCCAGTTGACCTCGCTCAGCCGCTCGAACAGCAGCGCGCTGGTATTGGCGATCATCGCCAGAAAACTGGTTTCACCTGCCATTAATGCCTGGAAATCGCGGTTCAGATCCGCGTAAAATTCTGTTTTGCTCATTATATCTTCACTTTGTTGTCTTACTGCCTGATACGTACAGCCTACTAAAATAAGCATTAAATGCGCTTGGGCTCAAGATGAATTCATTCATAGGTTAAGATAGTGAGATACATTCATTCCTGTACGTAATAAATGCCGATAAAAACACCCACCCTCAAACCTGCGAAAAAGATGGTCGTGCATACTGTCAGCACGCCGCTTCCCTATGCGCATTATCAGCGCTGTACGCAGTGTGACATGCTCTTCCGCTTACCGGTGCTCAAACGCAACCAAAGCGCCTGGTGTCCGCGCTGTAACGCGAAGGTGCGCGATGGCCGCGACTGGTCGCTGACCCGCCTGGGCAGCATGGCCCTCGCGATGCTGTTGCTCATGCCTTTCGCCTGGTCGGAGCCTCTGCTGCGCCTGCATCTGTTGGGCGTACGCATCGACGCCAACGTCCTGCAGGGGATCTGGCAGATGACCGCGCAGGGCGATCCGATTACCGCCGCCATGGTGCTGTTTTGCGCGGTGGTCGCCCCGGTGCTGCTGGTGGTCTCCATCAGCTATCTCTGGCTGGGCAATGTGCTGGGGATGAACCTGCGGCCGGTGCTGCTGATGCTCGGCAAGCTTAAAGAGTGGGTGATGCTGGATATCTATCTGGTGGGCATCGGCGTCGCCTCCATCAAGGTGCAGGATTACGCCTTCCTGCAGCCGGGCATCGGTCTGGTGGCGTTTATCTCCCTGACGTTGTTGAGCATCCTGACGCTTATTCATATGAACGTCGAAGAGCTATGGGAGCGTTTCTATCCCGAGCGTCCGGCGACCCGCGCCGATAATAATCTGCAGGTGTGCACCGGCTGCCATTACACCGGCTATCGCGACGCGCGCGGCCGCTGCCGACGCTGCCACACGCCGCTGCATCATCGCCGACCGCAGAGCCTGCAGCGCAGCTGGGCGGCGCTGATTGCCTCGCTGGTTTTCCTCTTTCCGGCCAACCTGTTGCCAATCTCCATCATCTACGTCAACGGCGCGCGCCAGGACGACACGATCCTCTCGGGGATCATCTCCCTGGCCAGCAGCAATATCGCCATTGCCGGGGTCGTGTTTATCGCCAGTATTTTGGTGCCATTCACCAAAGTTATAGTGTTATTTACCCTGCTGCTCAGCATACAATTCAAGTGCGAGCAGGGATTGCGCACCCGCATCCTGCTGCTGCGGCTAATCACCTGGATTGGCCGTTGGTCGATGCTGGATCTGTTTGTTATCTCACTCACCATGTCGCTAATAAATCGCGATCAGCTCCTCGCCTTCACCATGGGGCCGGCTGCGGTTTACTTTGGCGGCGCGGTAATTTTAACTATTCTTGCAGTTGAATGGCTGGACAGCCGCTTACTTTGGGACGCACATGAGTCAGGAAACGCCCGCTTCGCAGACTGAAGCCAGAATAAAAACCAAACGCCGTATTTCGCCATTCTGGCTGCTGCCGGTCATCGCGTTGCTGATTGCCGCCTGGCTAATCTGGACCAGCTTTGACGATCGCGGATCGACGATTACGATTGATTTCCAGTCCGCGAACGGCATCGTGCCGGGACGGACGCCGATCCGCTATCAGGGGGTTGAAGTCGGCACCGTCCAGGATATTAGCCTCAGTAAAGATCTGAGTAAGATTGAGGTTTCGGCCAGCATCAAACGCGATATGAAAGATGCGCTGCGCAAAGAGACCCAGTTCTGGCTGGTCACGCCGAAAGCCTCTCTGGCCGGCGTATCGGGCCTCGATGCGCTGGTGGGCGGGAACTACATCGGCATGATGCCGGGCAAGGGTGAACCCGAAGATCACTTTGTCGCCCTCGACACCCAACCTAAATACCGCATCAACAACGGCGAGCTAATGATCCACCTGCAGGCGCCGGATCTTGGCTCTCTGAACAGCGGCTCGCTGGTCTACTTCCGAAAAATCCCGGTCGGGCGGGTGTATGACTATTCCCTGAATGCCAATAATCAGGGGGTGACCATCGATGTGCTAATTGAGCGCCGGTTTACCAATCTGGTGAAAAAAGGCAGCCGCTTCTGGAACGTCTCAGGCGTCAAGGCCGACGTCGGCCTGAGCGGGGCCAAAGTGCAACTGGAGAACCTGTCCGCGCTGGTGAACGGCGCCATCGCCTTTGACTCCCCCGCCGATTCGCATGTCGCCTCGCAAAACGATGAATATCACCTGTATGAAGATCTGGCGCATAGCCAGCGCGGCGTGGTAGTGACCCTCGATCTGCCTGATGGCGATGGACTGAAAGCGGGCTCGACGCCGCTCATGTATCAGGGGCTGGAGGTGGGCCAGTTAAGCAAACTGAATCTAAACCCCGGCGGCAAAGTTACTGGCGAGATGACCGTCGACCCGAGCGTGGTGACGCTGCTGCGGGAGAAAACGCTGATTCAGATGAAGAAGCCGAAGCTCTCCCTCGATAACCCCAGCATTAGCACCCTGCTCACCGGCAATACCTTTGAGCTGGTGCCCGGCGAAGGCGAGCCACGCAATCACTTCTCGGTAATGCCGGCGGATAAAGCGCTGCTGGATGAGCCCAACGTCGCCACCGTTACTCTCTCGGCGCCGGAGAGCTACGGCATCGACGGCGGTCAGCCGCTGGTGCTGCACGGAGTAAAAGTCGGCCAGGTGCTGGAGCGTAAACTGACGGCCAAAGGGGTAACCTTTCAGGTTGCCATTGACCCTGAATACCGCGATCTAATTCACGGCGACAGCAAATTTGTGGTTAACAGTCGTCTGGACGTCAAAGTGGGGCTCGACGGCGTGCAGGTGCTGGGCGCCAGCGCCAGCGAATGGGTGAACGGCGGGATCAGGGTGATCCCCGGCGAAAAAGGCAAAATGCAAAGCAGCTATCCGCTGTACGCTAACCTTGAAAAGGCGCAGGAAAATAGCCTGAGCGAAGTGCCGACTACTACCCTGAGCCTGTCTGCTGAGACGCTGCCTGACGTTCAGGCCGGCTCGGTGGTGCTGTATCGTAAATTCGCCGTCGGCGAGATCATCGCCGTCAAACCGCGCAAGGATGCATTCGATATCGATCTGCATATCAAGCCGGAGTACCGCTACCTGCTGACCAACAACAGCGTCTTCTGGGCGGAAGGCGGTGCGAAGGTCAAGCTTGACGGTAACGGACTCACCGTGCAGGCCTCGCCGCTGGCGCGCGCGATCAAAGGGGCGATCAGTTTCGATAACCTCAATGGCAGCAGCGCCGGAGCACGGCTGAATAACAAACGTATCCTTTATGCATCTGAAACGGCGGCGCGCGCCGTGGGCGGCCAAATCACCCTGCACGCGTACGACGCCGGGAAGATGGCGGCCGGGATGCCGATTCGTTATCTCGGCATCGACATCGGTCAAATCCAGTCGCTGGAGCTAATCACCGCCAAAAACGAAGTGCAGGCGAAAGCGGTGCTCTATCCGGAATACGTCGGCACCTTCGCCCGCGCCGGGACCCGCTTCTCGGTGATCACTCCGCAAATCTCCGCCGCGGGCGTGGAACATCTCGACACCCTGTTCCAGGCCTACATCAACGTTGAGCCCGGCCGCGGCCCGGCACGACGCGATTTTGAGATCCAGGATACGACGATCAGCGATTCGCGTTATATCGACGGCCTGAACATCGTGGTGGAAGCGCCGGAGGCGGGGTCGCTTGGCATCGGTACGCCGGTCCTGTTCCGCGGACTGGAAGTCGGGACGGTTACCGGACTGTCGCTGGGGTCGATGTCTGACCGGGTGATGGTTAAGCTGCGCATCAGTAAGCGCTACCAGTACCTGGTACGTAATAACTCGGTGTTCTGGCTGGCCTCGGGTTACAGCCTCGACTTCGGCCTGATTGGCGGGGTGGTGAAAACCGGTACCTTCAATCAGTTTATCCGCGGCGGGATCGCCTTTGCCACGCCGCCGGGCACGCCGCTGGCGCCGAAGGCCCAGGATGGCAAGCACTTCCTGCTGCAGGAGAGCGAGCCGAAAGAGTGGCGGGAGTGGGGCACCGCTCTGCCGCAGTAATGCCCCCTTCTCCCGCCCCGGGCAACGCCGGGCGCGGGGAGAGGGTAAACCGCACGCCCCGGTGTCACGCGCCGGGGCGTTTGTGCTAAACTGCGCACCCTTTTTTTCTGTGGTGCGCTGCCCGTGGCTGAAAATACTGTCTATTTCCCTGAAGCGTTTCTCGCTCAAATGCGCGCGGCGATGCCAGCGCATCTCTCTTTCGACGACTTTATCGCCGCCTGTCAGCGCCCGCTACGCCGCAGTATTCGCGTCAATACGCTGAAGATTAGCGTCGATGATTTCCTCTCTCTGGTTGCCCCCTACGGCTGGCAGCTCGCGCCGGTGCCCTGGTGCGCAGAGGGATTCTGGATCGAGCGAGAGGATGACGACGCGCTGCCGCTGGGCAGTACCGCCGAACATCTCAGCGGGCTGTTCTATATTCAGGAAGCCAGTTCGATGCTGCCGGTCGCCGCCCTGTTCGCCGATAACCGGCAGCCCGAACGGGTGATGGACGTTGCCGCCGCCCCGGGATCGAAAACCACCCAAATTGCAGCCCGAATGGGCAACGCGGGCGGCATTCTCGCCAATGAATTCTCCGCCAGCCGGGTGAAGGTGCTGCATGCCAACATCAGCCGCTGCGGCATCAGCAACGTCGCTCTGACCCACTTCGACGGCCGGGTTTTTGGCGCGGCCTTGCCCGAAACCTTCGATGCCATCCTGCTTGACGCCCCCTGCTCCGGCGAAGGGGTTGTACGTAAAGACGCCGACGCGCTGAAAAACTGGTCGCCGGAGAGCAACCTCGACATCGCCGCCACTCAGCGCGAGCTTATCGACAGCGCCTTCCATGCTCTGCGCCCTGGCGGGACGCTGGTGTATTCCACCTGCACCCTGAATCGTGAAGAAAATCAATCGGTCATTGAGTGGCTGCTGTCCCGCTATCCGCAGGCGGTTGAGATCCTGCCGCTGGGAGAGTTGTTTCCCGGCGCAGCCGACGCCTTAACCGCGGAAGGTTTTCTGCACGTTTTTCCGCAAATTTACGATTGCGAAGGCTTCTTTGTCGCGAGGTTGCGCAAAACTGCGGCGATCGATCCGCTCCCGGCGCCAGGCTATAAGGTCGGTAAATTCCCGTTTACGCCGCTGAAGGACCGGGAGGCCGCCGCGGTAACTGCCGCCGCCAGGGCTGTTGGCCTGGAGTGGGACGCAGGCCATACGCTGTGGCAGCGGGATAAAGAGCTGTGGCTGTTTCCGCTGGCTTTGGAGCCCCTGTTCGGCAAGGTGCGCTTTTCTCGCATCGGCGTGCGCCTGGCGGAGCTGCACAATAAGGGGTACCGCTGGCAGCATGAGGCGGTTATCGCCTTTGCCGCGCCGCAGCGGGCCTTCGAGCTGTCGCAGGAGGAAGCGGAGGAATGGTATCGCGGGCGCGACGTCTATCCGCAAACCGCGCCTGGGCAGGATGAAACCATTGTGACCTTCCAGGGCGTCCCGCTGGGCCTGGCGAAGCGCGTCGGCTCCCGACTGAAGAACAGCTATCCGCGCGAACTGGTGCGCGATGGAAAACTTTTTGCCGGCAAGGTGTGAGGCCGCGCAAAAAATGCGCACTTTTTGACTGGCGCTTTTCGCCCCATTGACTACGCTGAAAAATAACGGCCATAACTGGTCGTACCACAACTCAGCTGAAAAATGGGGTGAAGCGATGAGTAAAACCAATGTCCGCATCGGCGCGTTCGAAATAGACGATGCCGAACTGCACGGTGAGCATCAGGGTGAGCGAACGTTAAGCATACCCTGCAAATCCGATCCAGACTTATGTATGCAGCTTGACGCCTGGGATGCCGACACCAGCGTGCCCGCGATTCTCAATGGCGAACATTCCGTTCTCTACCGTAAACATTACGACCGCCAGTCCGATGCCTGGGTCATGCGCCTTGCCTGACACCAATGAACCCGTCGCCTGAGACGGGTTATTTATTTCCCCGTCTCGCCGTCATCCCCTACACTAAATAATATGTGAACCCGAGCATGAGGCCAGGATGTTTGCCTTAGTGTTGTTTATTTGCTATCTGGATGGCGGCTGCGAGGACATTGTGGTTGACGTCTACCGCGAGGAAACGCAGTGCTTAGTGGCGATGGAGGATCAGCGGATCCGCCACGGTGGCTGCTACCCGATAGAAGATTTTATTGATGGCTTCTGGCAACCCGCCAGCGAATACAGCGACTTTTAGCCTGCCGACTGCAGCGCCACCAGCGTCAGCGTCCCACCAAACACAGCGCCCGTATCAATATAGTGTTGATTATCGTGGTCATAACGCGCCTGAAGCGGCGTATGGCCAAACCAGAAATGGTCTGCGCCGGCAATAGCGCCATGGCGCCCCGCCAGGTGTTCACTCAGACGATGGCGGCTCCATAGTACCCGTTGGGGATCCACCGGCTGCTGCCAGCGATAGACCGGCGCCGGGTAATCGGCGTGGGCGATCACATGCCGCGCTTTCCCGCATTCCACTTCAATAATCAACGGTAGCCGCCGACAGTGCGCCAGCAGCCGATCGACGTCGGCCCGCTGCCGCGCATCGCCCTTGACGTACCAGTCGCCACCGTTCATCTGCCAGAGCCGCATATCTCCGCTCTCCAGCGCCTCCAGCGCCATCTGCTCATGATTCCCCCGAACGGTCCTGAACCAGCGACAGCGCAACAGGCCAAGACAATCGGCGCTCTGCGGCCCGCGATCGATCAGATCGCCCACCGAGATCAGCAGATCGGCCCAGGGATCAAAACGCAGCTGACGCAGGCGATTCATCAGCAGCGCAAAGCAGCCATGCAGATCGCCCATCAGCCAGATATTACGCCAGTCGCTGCCGTTAATACGTTGATACATATAATTACCTCTCAGCGGTAATTATAGGTAATTCCAGCAAAGGTCCACGGAATTTAATTTACACCTCAATCAATTTTAAACAGACGGCAAATATAGTCCGCCAGAGGATTAAGCTTGTCAGTGGCTCGCTTTAAAATAGGGGGAAATCACAACGAGGTGTTTATCGTGACAGACAATAGCCTGCATTCATCCGGCGTGCTAGCGCCGCGCTCGCATCTTATTGCCGATCTGGTGATGGGCAGATTGACACCTGCCCCCATCTGGCGGCAAAAAAATTACCGCTTTAAGTTTTTGCTGCGCACGGCCTTATTTTATAACGCCACCAGAGCGATGCTGGAAGCGCTCAGCGCTCGGGATGATTTTAATCAGCTGCTGGCCGCGCAGGCTACGCTGCCGGGCAAAGTACACCGTCAATATCTGACCCGCGATCTCAACGCCTGGCAGCGGGCGGTGGCGGTAATCAACCATTATCGCTATATCGACACCCTACGCGGATCGCGGCTGGCGCACGCTATGACCGCGGTGTCTGAGGTCCCGCTGCTGACGTTAAACGGAAAAGAGGACCGCCGGTTTACTCTTTATGCCTCCTCGGCAGGCAAAGCCGAACGTGAGGGTGAAACCACTCTGTGGCTGCGCGACAGCGACCACACCCTGCTGGCCAGCGCCACCTTCAGCGTAACCCGTGATCACGATGCCTGGCAGCTGGTTATCGGCGGTCTGCAGGGGCCGCGACGTCACGTTTCTCATGAGGTGATTAAGCAGGCGACTCGCGCCTGCTACGGCCTGTTTCCGAAGCGCCTGCTGCTGGAGTTTATCTGGCAACTGGCCGCGCGCAGCCAAATCGCGGCTATTTACGGCGTCAGCGATAACGGTCACGTGTTCCGCGCCCTGCGCTATCGCCTGAGCAAAGGCCGCCATTTCCACGCCAGCTACGACGAGTTCTGGCAGTCTATCGACGGCCACCCGGAAAGCCCCTGGCGCTGGCGGCTACCGCTATGTCTGGAAAGAAAATCGCTGGAGAGTATCGCCAGTAAAAAACGGGCTGAATATCGGCGGCGATTCCAGCTGCTGGATCAGCTGACGGAGCAGGTGGCAATATTGACGCAGCGGCATGCCGGTGACTAAATTGCGCTGTAGGTGAAGCCGAATTACAACATGGCGTTTGCTTATTATGTCAATATTTCGCTACTATCAGGGTCCCCGAAGGCCACCGGATAGTCGCTTGCATAATGAGTAAAACCGAAATTTTTCTGCTGATTATTCTGGCGGTCATTCTGCTCGGGAGCATATGGTTTATTTTCAGCGATGAAATTTGGCTATTGCTCTGCTATCTGGAAAGTCAGATATACCCTACATTCAGCGTTCCGCAATAATATTTTCCGCCCGCAAAAGTGCTCGTGCTTATTATTTATGCCACCTCGTCAGCCGGCGAGGTGTAATCGCATGAATTGCCAAATCGTTTAGATTTTGCTTATTTTATTTATCATACAAATATGTATACTAGCAGGCTTCCGATGTTGGCCCGCCAGTTAACCTGCACGCCGGGCCTGTTTAGGTGCAGGTTTTTTCTTTTCTCCGCCCTCGTTTACGGTTCCACCGTTGCCACCTCCCCTTCCACAGGATGCGATTTATGTGTAAATGAATTGTGTATGCTAAAAACGGTGTGCTATAACGGGACATCCAGAGGCCAGCGGGTGTTTGACTGACAGGATGTCGCTGGCTCTTGGGAAAGAAGACAGATAAAGATAAAAAGAGACCGAATACGATTCCTGTATTCGGTCCAGGGAAATGGCTCTTGGGAGAGAGCCGTGCGCTAAAAGTTGGCATTAATGCAGGCTAAGTCGCCTTGCACTATAAGAATAGTTTAACGCGTCAGCTTTTCCAGTCCGCGGCCAAAGTGGCTGCATAATTCCTGGAAAGGGGGCCTCTGCCAGCGAAAAAACCGCCACTGCCGTTGTCCGGCAAGGGCGGTTTTTTTAATGTTATTACAGCAGGATAGCGAGAAAGTTTAGCAGAGCTTCTGCGCTCGCTCGATAAAGGGCGCGAGGCTCATTTTTTGTCCCGGATGCTGCGGATCGTCGATCTGGATCACTGAGATCGGCTGCGCGGTGGTTTTGCCGGCTTTGACCTGCTGCTCAGCCACCTCATTGAGCGGATACTGGACCAGCGTGCTCGGGTTGATGGCGTAAAGCGCGTTACCCGGTCGACAGGTCAACATAACCTCTTCCCGGTTGAACGCCCAGCTCTCCTTCCCCACCTCAAAACGGCTCACGGTGATAATTTGTGGCGCTGCCAGAGCAGCCCCGGAGCTTGCCAGTAACAACATGGTCAGAACAATTTTTTTCATGATTTTGCCAGTTAATTCAATAAGGTTCCCAGGTGGCAAACAGACTGACGGCCAGCAGCGCCAGCGCGCCGAGTCCTATTTCAGCCTGCGTGGTTCGCAGGATCAGGCTTTCCGCCCGCGAACCGCTTGCCGACATGCGCGGTACCAGAACATACCTGTTCACTAACGCAATTACCACCATCCCGGCGACCAGCGCACATTTGATCAACAACATGCGTCCCCACGGCGATGCGCCAATCAATCCTCCCTGGATCAACAGCGCATTGAGCGCTCCGCTGGCAATCGTGCCGGCGACGGCCAGATGCCCGTAACGTGAAAAGCGCGCCATGGTATAGACCGCGGCCGGCCGCCAGCGCCCCTGCGCCAGGCGCAGGCAATAGATAAAGGGCAACAGACCGCCGAACCAGCTGGCGACGCAGAAGAGATGCACAGCGTGGTTTGTCCGCTGCAGTACGCCGGTGAGACCATCGTGCATAGCGGCGTGCCCTACCCCGGCGGAAAGCAGCAGCTGTGCCGCCAGCAGGGCCACCAGCTGGCGGGCGCCGTGACGGGGACGGATCCACACTACCGCGAGTGCGATCCACGCCAGTAGGATCTGCCAGATCCACACTCCACCAAAGCGGGTCCCGGCCACCGCCTGCCACACGGCGGGTCGCCAGACATCCGTCCAGCCCTCGCCCATCATTCCTCCCTGCAGGAGATACAGCGCCAGCGTAGAGATCGCGCCGATCAGCAGCAGCGGGCGCAGTAGTGGATAAAAGCGCAGCATCAGCACGCGTCTCAGCGGTACCGGCGCCCACCAGGCGCCATACAGCACGCAGCCAAAAGCCAGCATCAGGGAGATAAAGTGCCCAAAGCGCAGGGTAATATAGAGCCCGGTCAGCATCGCTTACTTCACGCTAAAGGTATATTGCCCTTTGGTTTTATGACCATCCACCGAGACCACATGCCATGCCACGGTGTACTCTCCCGGCGGCAAGGCTTCCGCCAAAGGTAACGTGACCTCGGCCGGATTATCGGCGCTGCGGGTCAGTTTTCCGGTAGCCACCGCATGCTGCTGCGGACCGGTGACGGTCACGCCGCTGAATGCGGGTTCAATACCTTCGGAAAAACTGAGCGTCAACGTCTGTGGGGAAGCTGAAAGCTGCGCCCCGGCGGTCGGGATCTGCTGCTGCAGGTGAGCGTGGGCGAAGGCGCCCGCCGCGGTTAACATCCCGGCAAGCGCAACGGAGAGGCGCAACGCGCGTCCAGCAAGAAGTCGCATATTCGTCATTCCCTTTTGTTATGTCTGTAGCACAGAGAATAACCCTGTATAATGCCAGAGTCGAGCCAGGCATCTGGCCCTGACCGGATTTATAAGCAGAGTGGAGTGGATGATGGAAAGAAATCTGGCCAAAATTTCGCAAGATGAGATGGATAAAGTCAATGTCGATCTCGCCGCCGCCGGCGTTGCTTTTAAGGAACGGTACAATATGCCGGTGGTCGCTGATTTAGTCGAGCGTGAACAGCCCGCACATCTGCGCGACTGGTTCCGTGAACGACTGATCGCCCATCGGCTGGCCTCCGTCTCCCTTTCGCGACTACCGTGGGAGCCGAAACAGAAATAATGCGCGCTCGCCTCCTCCCCGTCGGTTGGCAAGCCCGGCCAATTCCATTACGCTTATTGTTTTGCTCTGGAGCGAGCCATGCTGCGCGTCATTGATACCGAAACCTGCGGCCTGCAGGGGGGCATCGTTGAAATCGCCTCGGTCGATATAGTCGACGGGCAAATTACCAATCCCATGAGCCATCTGGTGCGTCCCGATCGGCCCATCAGCCCGCAGGCGATGGCTATCCACCGGATCACGGAAGAGATGGTCGCCGATAAGCCGTGGATTGAGGAGATTATTCCTCACTATCATGGCAGCCCGTGGTACGTCGCGCATAACGCCAGCTTCGATCGCCGGGTGTTGCCGGAGATGCACGGCGAGTGGATCTGTACGATGAAGCTGGCCCGACGCCTGTGGCCGGGAATCAAATACAGCAATATGGGGTTATATAAGTCACGTAAGCTGAACGTGACTACGCCGCCGGGACTGCATCACCACCGGGCGCTGTATGACTGCTATATCACCGCCGCGCTGCTGCTGGATATCATCAATGTTTCCGGCTGGACCCCTGACGAAATGGCCGATATCACCGGTCGGCCGGCGCTGCTGACTACTTTTACCTTCGGCAAATACCGGGGTAAGGCCGTCGCCGAGATTGCTGAAAACGATCCAGGCTATCTGCGCTGGTTATTCAACAATCTCGACCGCATGAGCCCCGAACTGCGCCTGACGCTCAGGCATTACCTCGGGGAATAGCGCCTACACTGCCGCTTTTCCCGGCAGTGTCCCCTGCGCCAGGGCGATGAAAAAGGCGTACTCCAGCGCCACCCCTTCATAGCTTTTAAAGCGCCCGGATTTTCCGCCGTGTCCGGAATCCATATCGGTGCAGAGCAGCAGCAGGTTATCGTCGGTTTTCAGTTCCCGCAGTTTCGCCACCCATTTAGCCGGCTCCCAGTATTGCACCTGGGAATCATGCAGACCGGTAGTCACCAGCATGTGGGGATACGCCTGCGCCCTCACGCCGTCATAGGGACTGTAGCTTTTCATATAATGATAATAGGTTTCATCCTGCGGATTTCCCCACTCTTCAAATTCACCGGTGGTCAGCGGAATAGTTTCATCCAGCATGGTGGTCACCACATCGACGAACGGCACCTGGGCTATCACGCCATGGAACAGCTCTGGCCGTTCATTCACGGCCACGCCCATCAGCATTCCGCCGGCGCTGCCCCCCATGCCGTAGCAGAGCCGCGGATCGCCGTACCCCTGGGCAAGCAGCGCGTCACAGACGTCCAGATAGTCGTTGAAGGTATTTTTCTTACACAGGAATTTACCGTCTTCATACCATTGCTGACCCAGCTCGCCGCCGCCGCGGACGTGGGCGATGGCGTAGACAAAGCCGCGGTTGAGCAGGCTCAGCCGGCTGGCGCTGAAATCGGCATCGATACTCTCGCCATATGAGCCATAGCCATAGACCAGCAGCGGGTTGCTCCCTTTGCGAAAATGTTCGCGATGGTAGACCAGAGAGACCGGGACTTCGACGCCATCGCGGGCGGTCACCCACAGGTGTTCGCTCTGGTAGCAGCTCGTATCCAGCCCCTTTACCTCCTGCTGTTTGATCACTCTTCGTTCGCCGGTATCCATATCCAGTTCAAACAGCGTATCCGGCGTAGTCATGGAGGAATAGCCGTAGCGCAGTCGCGACGTTTCGGGCTCCGGATTATAGGCAAGCCAGGTGACATAGGCCGGATCGTCAAAAGCGATCCCCACCACCTCCCGGGTCTTGCGGTTAATTTGCCGCAGACTGGTCAGGCCACGCTGACGCTCTTCCACAACCAGCCAGTCGGTAAACAGGGTAAATCCTTCGAGCATCACGTCGTGACGCGGCGGGATCAGCGTGGTCCACTGTTCTTCATCACGCAGTACGGTACGGTAGAGGCCGAAATTCTTCCCCTCCCGGTTGGAACGAAGATAGAAAGCGTGCTGATAGTGATCAAGACTGTATTCATGATCTTTACGCCGTGGCAGAAAGCAGACCGGCTCGGCGTCTGGCAGTTCGGCGTTGAGCAGCAGCACTTCGCTGGTGGTGGCGCTGGAGAGATAAATTACCACGAACTGCTGGGAGGTGGTTTTATGCACGCTGACGTAGAAGGTCTCATCTTTTTCCTCGTAGACCAGCGCGTCGCTCTGCGCCGGTGTCCCGACGGTGTGGCGCCAGACCTGATAAGGGAGCAGCGTGGTGGGATGTTTACGCACATACCAAACAAAGCGTGAATCGTTGCTCCAGGCAAAGCCGGAGGTGACATTTTCGAGGATTTCCGGGTACCACTCGCCGTTGCTGAGGTCGCAAAAGCGCAGGCCGTACTGGCGGCGGGAAAGGTAATCTTCCGCCACCGCCATTAGCTGGTTGTTGGGCGCAATGCCCAGTCCGCCCAGGGTGTAGAACTCGCTCTTCGCCGCCCGCTGGTTGGCATCGAGCAGGATCTCCCACTCATCCCACTCTTCTTTCAGCACCGACTGCCGCTGGTAGATAGCGTATTCGCAGCCCGGCTCATACACCTGACGGTAGCGAAAGCCGTTTTTACTGTAGGGGGCAGAGACTTCCCGCTGCGGAATGCGGTCGATAATCTCCTTCAGCAGACGCTCCTGCAGGCTGAGCTGCGAATCCATCACTTGCTTGCCGTAAGCGTTCTCCGCGTGCAGATACTCCAGCACGTCAGGTCGCGCGCGCTCATCGTCGCGCAGCCAGTAATAATTATCGATGCGTGTATCGCCATGCAAGGTCATGGCGTGAGGGATCCGTTTAGCTTTAGGTGGCATGTTATTCTTCTGCTGCTTTATCGTGACACAAGAGCATTCAGGCCGCAGGGTGGCGCCTGAATGATGACGTGTCTATAAGGGTGGCAAAAGACGCGAGCGATGCAAGCGAAACGTGATGATTTAGACGCTTAGCGCTTGTTTTTGTGACTGGATATCCTGTTCTATATCGGCCCGGACATCTTTCGGCAGCGCCAGGGCGTCTCCCAGCGCATTAAGGTAGCTACGCTCCATAAAATGGTCGATATCAATCACCGCGCAGCTGACGTAGTAGATCTCCAGCGCCTCCTGCGGGTCGATGATGCCCTCGGCGAGACGCTGCGGATCCAGCGGCTGGGCCAGCGCCTGGTCAATTAGCACCCGGGCCTGAACGTCAATATTGGCCGCCCGCAGCTGAGTTTCAATATTCGCCCGCTCGTGGTCATCAATATGACCGTCGCTTTTCGCGGCAAATACCAGGGCCGTGATCAGCCGGACGCTGCGCGGATCGACATCCGTCGGCGCCGCTGCCGTCTCAGGCGCCTGGGCGGACGTATTCTGCGCGCGCATTTTCTGCTGATACTTGTTCCATAACACCGTGCCCGCCACCGCCCCGCCGCCTGCCAGC